>CAZROP010000001.1:0-377037 GCA_964601935.1 uncultured Candidatus Saccharibacteria bacterium
GGTCAGGTGTCACCCCCTATACTTCCTATTGCTAGTTTGCAGGGAGCTGTGTTTTTGGTAAACAGTCGGTTGGGAGTCTTTCGCTGCGGCCCTGCGTATTTCATCAGGGCAAGCCTTATCGCTAACTTACGGCTGCTTGTTTGCCGAGTTCCTTGAGGACCTTTCATTCGTTCGCCTTGGTCTTCTCGACCTAACCACCTGTGTCGGTTTGCGGTACGGTTCGATTCTAATTAACCTTAGAAGCTTTTCTCGGAAGTCTCTTCGTATTCGTTGGCACGAGGCGAACCCCGACCTTCATGCGGACAACGCGATTGCGAGACCGGATTTACCATGTCTCCTCGCTCTGTCTACAAGCGCAAATCCAATAATGCGTGAATACTTATTTACTCCGTCACTCCATCGAATAGAACCGAGTGCTGGAATATTAACCAGCTGGCCATCGCGTACGGTTGTCACCATATGCTTAGGACCGACTAACCCGTGGTCGATTAACGTAGCCACGGAAACCTTGGTTTTTCGGCGGGAGGGGATTTAACCCTCCTTGTGGTTACTTGTGCCAACATTCTCACTTCCAGACGCTCCACCATGGCTCACGCCTTTAGCTTCACTGCAGACTGGAACGCTCTCCTACCGCTCATGAGCTTCATAAAAAGAGAGAAGGGATGTCATCGCCTCCAACGACATTCACCACTGACAGTTATCAGCGTATGAGATGCAAAACTCACTTACATCCCTCTCTTTATGAAGCCCACAAGCCCTCAACTTCGGCACTATGCTTGAGCCCCGATTATTTGCGGCGCGAAATCTCTTGACCAGTGAGCTATTACGCTTTCTTTAAATGATGGCTGCTTCTAAGCCAACATCCTGGTTGTCGGAGAAATATCACCTCCTTAAGTGCACTTAGCATAGATTTAGGGGCCTTAATTGGAGATCTGGGCTGTTTCCCTTTTGACCAACGGAGCTTCGCCCCCGTAGTCTCACTCCCACATTTTTGACCTCTGGTATTCGGAGTTTGGTAGACGCAGCGCCCTTTCGAGCAAGTAAAAACCTTCCAGTGCTCTACCCCAAAAGGAAACGCACGACGCTAGTCCTAAAACTATTTCGGAGAGAACCAGCTATTACGTAATTCGATTAGCTTTTCACTCCTTACCACAAGTCATCCCAACGTTTTGCACGGCGTACGGGTTCGGGCCTTCATTGCGTGTTACCGCAACTTCACCCTGCTCATGGTAAGCTCATCACGTTTCGGGTCTTATCAGTACAACTTGACGCGCTTTCACACTCGATTTCTCTGCGGCTTCCCAACGAAATTGGTTAACCTTGCTGCACTGATAAACTCGTTGGCTCATTCTTCAATAGGCACGCCGTCGAGGTGCGTAAACGCCCTCTTCGACTCTTTGTAGACATATGGTTTCAAATCTATTTCACTCCCTTTACAAGGGTTCTTTTCACCTTTCCCTCACGGTACTTGTTCACTATCGGTCATGTTAAATATTTAGCCTTACCAGTTAGTTCTGGTGGATTCCTTCGAGCTATTCATGTCTCGAAGTACTCAGGAGTAGATAAAGAGTGATGAGTCATTTCATGTACGGGGCTTTCACCCTCTGTGGCTGTCCATTCCAGGACATTCTATTACAACCATCATTGGTAACTCTTTGAATTTAAATTCGTATCTATCCTACAACCCCGCTGTGCCTCATACAAGGAGGAGAGAGTTGGAATGAGCTACTAGCTTTAGCATCTAGGCTAAAATTTTGGCGTCAAGACCACTCCACTCTACCCTCTATGAGGCACACCGGTTTGGGCTCGTCCCGTTTCGCTCGCCACTACTACGGGAATCGTTGATTTACTTTCTATTCCTCCGGGTACTTAGATGTTTCAGTTCCCCGGGTGCGCGAATCAGCTTCTTTGCTGAAACAATTTCGTATTACCGAAATTAGGTTCCCCCATTCGGAGATTCTGGGATATAACGCTTGATGATCAGCTCCCCCAGACTTTTCGCAGATAGTCCACGTCCTTCTTCGCTTTAACATACCTAGGTATCCGCCATATGCCCTTTTGAACTTCCCATTAGGAAGTCCCATAACCACAAGCTTGAATTGGAAATGAAAATCGTATTTTCATTTACTTCAAGCAACGTGGATATATGATTCCTCATATAACCACAAACGAATATTATTTACCTGTTTGATGTAATACAGTAATTATTACCTTAATTTGTTTTCTGAATATACAATCTCGATTGTATATTCAGTTAAACGGATCACTACACGTATGTAATGATCGACCCTTGTTGATATTTAGCTGTTCAGTTACGATACAACCAAATAACAAGTGGTTAAAGTCGCAACTGTACCCAACATACCAGAGAATGAACTCTGACCTGGTGGAACATGTGGCTTCCGCTTCCTCATGTCTTTGGATGTAGAGAGTACTATACATATTTTTTCGACCTATGCAAGCCGCAGTTCCACCCTTGAAAACTAGCCCTCTATAAGTCCAAAATATAGAAAAACACCCTACTTAATCAGCCTACAGAACTGGTTGGCCAGTCCAGCAGGAAAGGCGAAAAGTTACATTCTTGGCTGTATCGTTAAGGTGTTCCAGTGCAGCATATACAACATCCGATTCCCTGTCTAGGGTTTCGGCACCTGCATTTTTTCTATCACCCGATCATGGGGCGCCGACAGAATATCTAGGATGTATTTATCATACATAGAAATCCGATATAGGAATTCTTCTGGTGTAAACACTGAGTAGCGTAATTCTTTCCCAATTTCTGCCTCTATGGACTTCATAGTCTGAGAAAGGCGTTTTTGGTCAACTTTTTCGCCGACGATAATCATATCAGCCTTCGCATTATCCAACTTCATGAATACCCCCGACAGCAGGAGAAGTTTGATATAGCTAAACCCGGAAAAATACTTCAACAAATCTTTATGACTGATCAAGCTAGTGTCCACCAGGAGCTCTCGCAAGCCATCTATGAGAGGTGATTCCGCATTAATAGTATATCCGACAAGCCGAGCAGTTTTCCGCACCTTAGGACGTCGTTTTGGAATTACAGTTTCTGATAATACCTCCTCATAACTATCGCCAAATTCTTTATAAATAACAAAACCGGCCAACTCTAGTGACTTCAATTCTTTTTTCACTAGATCGGACTTTGCCTGGGTTCGCAGCGCAACCTCATTAACCGTATAACCTTCGCCCTCCTGGAACAAGAACAGTCTCATTACCTTTACTTTCAGTGTCGATCCGAACAGCCGCGCTAATGGTTCCATATGTTGAGGATTATAACATATACAAACAAAAATACCCTTTTGGGGTATTTTTGTTGTGTAATCAAGCACAATTTACCAAGCAAGATGGGCAAAGGCTTTGTTTGCTTCTGCCATTTTGTGGGTATCTTCACGCTTCTTGACGGCGCTACCTTCGTTTTTGCTGGCCTGAACTATTTCCTTTGCCAAGCGAACGCTGAATGCATTACCTGTTCCTTTGCGTGCCGCTTCGATAATCCATCGCAATCCACGCTGCAGACGACGGTCTGGGCGCACCTCGGTCGGGATTTGGTAGTTTGCACCACCTACGCGGCGAGAACGAACCTCTACCATCGGACTTGCGTTTTTCAGAGCAAGCTCGAATATTTCGAGAGGATCCTGGTTGGTGTCTTTTGCGATAGCATCGAATGCTTCGTATACAATGGATTCTGCAAGAGTCTTCTTGCCATCCCACATTACATAGTTGATCAATCGTCCTACGCGGACTGAACCATATTTATTGTCAGCTTTTGCTGCTGGCGGTCGTTTTACTGGGCGTCGCATATAATTATTTCTTCTTACCTGCTACTACTGCTCCTGGCTTTGGACGTTTTGCACCGTACTTGGAACGTGAGTTTGCACGCTTGTCTACAGGAGTAGCATCGAATCGACCACGGACAATAGTATATCGTACACCGATGAGGTCCTTTACACGACCACCGCGGATTTGCACTACCGAGTGCTCCTGCAATTTGTGCCCCATACCTGGAATGTAGGCGGTAACCTCCAAACCATTTGTCAGACGAACACGAGCAATCTTTCGAACTGCCGAGTTTGGCTTTTTAGGTGTAGTGGTTGTCACCTTCGTACATACACCACGTTTGAATGGGGATGGATAGAATTTCTTCTGCTTGTGCAGAGTATCGAATCCAATACCCAAAGCAACTGAACGAGCTTTTAATTCAGGTGTTTTGCGAGGGCGACGGATGAGTTGATTAATGGTTGGCATAGTCTTTGTATATGTTGAAATTACACATTTTTTCGAAAAAAGCAAGTTTATTCATACAAACGAGTTGAAACTAGAGCATCTAATTTCTTTGCAAGATCAATAACTACAGAAACAACAATGAGAACACTGGTTCCTCCAATACTGATATTTTGCAAGCCTGTGAGCCCTTGGACAATATTCGGTATAACTGCAATGATCCCAAGGAATAATGCACCTACCAATGTGATTCTGGATACCAGAGTACCGATGTATTGTTCTGTGTGGCTGCCGGGTCGAACCCCTGGAATGAATGCGCCATTTTTATGCAGGTTTTCTGCCATGGTGTGTGGTTCTACTGTGATTGATGTGTAGAAGTAGGTAAACACTACAATCAGGACAAAGTAGACAATACCGTACCACCACTGATTAGACATGAATCCGGTAAACGCCACTCCTATCGCCTTGGCTGTTTCCGAGGTACTAGTGACCAAGAAACTGCCTAGCAACTGCGGAAATGTCAACAATGTCCCCGCAAAGATAATAGGCATAACACCCGCCTGATTCAGGCGGAATGGTATATGTGATGATACACCTCCATATGCATTGCCGTCACGGATCTGACGTGTATAGGCTACGGGAACCTTGCGTTCGGATTCGCTAATGAACACAATGCCTGCAACAACAATAACTGCGACAACAGCCAATATACCGTACATCAACATCAGCTGTGGTGTCAGCGACACACTAACCTGACGAATAACTGCAGGAAATCCTGCTACGATACCAGCAAAGATTATAATGGAGACACCACTACCAATGCCGTACTCTGAAATACGTTCACCTAACCAGAGAGTAATATATGCACCAGCGATGATCAAAATCATCTGCGCGATAAATGACAACATGTCCCCATTCACCAACACCCCCTGACGTTGCAATAATGTCAACAAACTAAACGCCTGCAACGCAGCAATCGGTAGCGTTACAAAACGTGATATTTGGTTGAATCGTTTGCGTCCCGCCTCACCTTCTTCATGATACATTGACTTCAGATTCTTGTTCAGAACAGTCAGCAACTGCATAATGATAGAACCGGTAATATAGGGACCAACACCCATCATCACTAACGACAACGTCGAGAGACCTCCACCGGAAAATAGGTTAAGGAAACTAAATAGCTGGTTACTGGAGATAAGTTGGTTCAGCACCGTCTGGTCAACACCTGGAATAGGTATCGCAGCAAAAAATCGGTAGAGGATAATAATCCCAGCTACAGCAAGTAATTTGTTACGGATATCACGTTCGGTGAATAGTAGAGTGAACTTTTTAATAAATGACTTCATAACAATGTAAGAATTGCCGATTAGGCAACCGAACCTCCTGTAGAGGTAATCTTATCACGTGCAGCAGCTGAAACAGGTATGTTTTGCACAGTGATAGCCTTTGTCAAGGTACCTTCAGCGAGGATTTTGACATCTTGTGAGCTCTTCCACATTTTTGGTACGAGTCCTGCCGATTTCAGAAATTCAAATGTAACCACGTCGCCAGATTTGGTGACAGAATCAAGTGCTTTTAGGTTGATTGCAATTGCTGCAGGTCCTACACGCTTGTTCAGGTTCAAACCACGTCCGCGCAATTTCGGTAACTTACGAATTACATCCTTGATAGTAGCACGTACACCATGTCCGCCATGGGCATACTGTCCTTTTGTACCACGTCCTGAGGTTTTACCACGCTTTCCACCACGACCGATTCGGGTTTCAGGCTTGTTTGCAGTATTACGTTTTAGTTGAGCTAATTTCATATATTAGGAGCGGAGCTTAGCAAGAGCTGCAACTGCCACACGTGCATTGTTCAGCTTGTTTCGACTAGGTGATAATACCTTCGCAGTAACATCAGTAATACCAGCGAGTTCCAAAACAGTACGGATTGAACTACCAGCCACTAATCCCTTTCCAAAGTTTGGCTGTAGGGTCGCACGAGCAGATGAGGCCTTCGCTGCAACCTGATTAGTAATTGACTTAGAGCTTGTCAGAGGCACCTTAATCATTGCCTTTTTTGCAGCGTTGAATGCTTTCTGAATCGCTAACCCTGTGTCGCCTGCCTTGCCTATACCAACCCCTACTGATCCTGTGCGGTTACCAATAACCACAGCTACAGAGAATGAAAATCGACGACCTCCGGCGACAACACGTGTCACGCGACGAACATTGATAGTTTTCGAGTCATATTCAGGCTTCACTACTTCGCGACGAGGTCCACGATCTCCGGGTCCACGACGACCCCCAGGTCCACCTGTACGAGGACCACGGTCAGAACCAGTGCGAGGCCCTGTTCCCATACGAGGTCCACGACCCTGAAATGCTGATGACCCGCCTGTTGCAGGTTTGCGAGCGAATGATACCTTGCGCGGTGCGCGAGCCTCTGTATTTGCAGCAGGTGCTGTGGATGTCTGCCCTGAGTCTACTACTGGAGTTGTTTTTGTTGTTTCTTCCATATGATTTAGAATATGAGACCTGCACTACGTGCACCGTCTGCTACTGCTTGGATTCGACCCATGTATTTGAATCCGCCACGGTCAAATACGACCTTGGTAATGCCTTTTTTCTGTGCCAACTCACCGATAGTTTTACCAACCATGGTAGCGCGCTCAGTTTTGGTTCCGGTCATACCCGCAATATCTGATGCAGCCAGCATGGTAGTGCCAGCAGTATCATCAATCAGCTGAGCATAAATAAATTTGTTGGAACGAAATACAGCGAGACGTGGAACACTTTCCGTGCCTGATACACGACTGCGAATAGCGGCATGGCGACGCACACGTTTCTGTGCTTTGTATGTGTGTTTATTCATATACTATGCGTTTTTCTTGCCTTCTTTTCGACGAATAATTTCACCTTCATAACGCATACCCTTTCCCTTGTATGGTTCAGGCTTTTTCAGAGAGCGCAGTTTTGCTGCAAACTGACCTACCAAATCTTTGTTATAACCAGATACAGTGATTATGTTTTTCTCTGCAGTGACTGTCAATTCAGATGGAATTTCTAGTTTTACCGGATGAGAAAATCCTAATGCCATATCAACATTGTTACCATTTACAGCAACTTTGAATCCTACTCCTTCGAGTATTAGTTTTTTGGTAAAGCCTGCAGTAACACCCTGTATCATGTTTTTAATATGAGCAGCATAGGTACCGACAAGAGCACGGGTAAAAATACTCTGCGTAGGATCGGATACAGTGACTAGATCAGCAGCCACCTCAACAGATACATCATTACGAAACTGACGCGCAAGAGAACCTTTTGGTCCTGTTACAGTAATCATTTCTCCTGAACGAGCGATAGTTACTCCTGCTGGAATAGCGATGGGTTGTTTTGAAATTCTACTCATATAGTTACCAGATTTCGAACAATACTTCGCCCCCGACATGAGCTTTGCGTGCAGCAACCGATGTCATAATGCCCTTTGGAGTAGAGACAAAAATATGTCCATATCCCTGACGAACACCATGCAAATCTGTGTGACCTGCGTATACACGGCGTGATGACTTTGAAATACAACGTAGAGAGCTCACGCGAGGTGACTCATCATCGTAGAATTTTACTGTCAATTCGAGGAGATCTCCGCCTCGTGCACGAGTGCGCTTTTCATACCCTGCAATATAACCCTCTGTATGGAGGGCGCGTGCTACAGCATGCTTGAATTGTGAATACGGAACCAAAACAGTGGCACGTCCAGCGTGTCCAGCGTTTTTGATCGAGTTCAGCATATTTGCTAATTGAACCATATGAATTACCAGGACGACTTGCGCACTCCAGGGATTTTCCCTTCGGATGCAAGTTCGCGAAATTTAATACGAGATAGACCAAAGTCTCGCATGTAGCCCTTGCCACGACCGGTTGCAAAGCAGCGATTTTTAACACGAACAGGCAATGAGTTGCGCGGCAATTTCTGCAGCGCTTCCTGATCGTTTGCAGCACGTGCTGCGGCGCGTTTTTCTGCATACTGCGACGCCATGCGTACGCGCTTTGCATTACGTGCCAAAACGGATGTTTTTGCCATGTATGAATACTAGATGAGGCAGTAGAAATCCCCACAGACCTTCACCTATAATTATCAAACGACTGTTATTAAATTATGCATCGGATATCGTGTAGTGATTCATGAAGCTGTCGGAAATACTAGTATTTCCTATCCCGCACCCTCATGAATAGCCACAGATCCTAGACGCAAACGCTACACTACCATGGATATAGCCATAAGGCAATAAATAAAAGCCGCGGAAACTTCGTTTCCGCGGCGCCTCTCCATCGAGGCAATCTCTCTTAAAGTTCATCGTATCGCCCTAAATCATAATCCTCTATCGTGCCCAGCAGCTTGTCTGCATAGTCAGGATCAGTAGCGTAACCCAACGCATCTAATCCATAGACAAACCTCAGTCGTGGGTTCTTCCAGTTTTTCCGAGCACGCCACCATTCATCAGCGTCATCAGCGTTCTTGCCTCTACCACTCTGCTCCAGCTCTGACCAACTAAGGGGTTTACTCTTAAAGAGTACAATATAGCGACCTTGCGTTAGAAGAGACGCATGGGAGTTAAACGACTCTTGCCTGCTCCGATATATCCGGAACTTGTCACAGTGATCATCGTCTGTTCTCCGTACACAATGTCCCGATTTGACTGGATACATTTTACAACCTCCGGACCACCATCCCTCACTACCATGACGGTTTCCACACTTCACTCCAAAGTGATTATGATATTTGACGGCGAGAGGACTGAAGCCTGCGTTCCCTTCGATAATCGCCTGAGCTAGAGTGATACTTGCAGGTATCCCCGAGCTCTGCTGTGTACGTACTGCCGCCTCCCAGTTCTCTTCTACGTACTGTTCAATCCGCTCCTGTTTGGACTTGCGGCGGCGAGGAGCAGGACTATCGTCTTCCGATTCCGCTATTTGCTGTTTGCGTTCCTGCTCCTTCAAGCGCATCTTGGCAATACGCTGTTCATTAGCTTTCCGTTCTGCAGCAATCTGGTCAAAGAGCTTCCCGTGAAGCTTGATTAAGGAATCAAGAAGTAGAGTATCAGTGGCTACACCTACTGCGCCATATCTCTCGAAATCCTCATCCCAGGCCTCGTATGGCGTTTCCCGAGACCTTTCGAAGGGATTCGTAGCTACTACATAAAAAGTATCCCACCAAATCGAGGACTCATAGTAATGTGCGACTCCTAGACTATCATGGAAGGCCAACGAATCAATCTTCATCTCGTCACCACTCCCAATAAGAGTCAGCCACATAGCGCGACGTTCCATTTCCGGGCGAGATAATGTACCCTTTCTCTCAAGATCGTTAACTAGGTCAAAACGGTAGAGATCAGGAACAGAACCAGCGATTCTATGCAACACCGAAGTATCAATCTCGATAGTTACGGTATCAGGCGGCTCCCCTACTTTCTGTTTACTAGGCAGAAACAAAGCTACGATAATTAGCACAATCAAAAACATGGCGAACTTCTGATTTTTCCAAAGATATTGCAGAGTAGGCAATACCATTCTCCAGTACTTTTTCAGCTCCATCCGTACGTTTTGTAGGTACCATTTCCGTCGCAAGATTACTCTTTCCGTTCGCCCCTTCTGAGCCCAACCCAGAACTACAGTATAGATGCTAAACTTAATCAACATCAAGAGCACGTATAAGAATGTAAATGCTTTTTGCAAAGAAACCCATAGGTTTTTCATGGCTTATGATTTTTTATGTGAAGAATAATTGCACTTGACAGTACCACATATATTAGTATATAGCAAGTGCTGCTTCCAAAGAGAAAAGCCTACTATGTTGAGCTATTATATGCAGTAGCACATAACAATGTAACACAATAGGCTTTATCAAAATCCTTTTCTCAACTTCTCAACCCGAGCCTGTGAAATTCACACCGGATGCCTCAAGCTTGGCCTTCAACAGTTGTAAGTCCTTTTCTGAAGGAAAATCCTCCCGTTTAAGACCTTGAAGGTAGTTTTTGCACTCCGTCCAGCGCCCGTTCTTCACGAGATGCTTCTTCGCTCCAACGAAGGTCAGAAATATATCCACATGAGACTTATCACTGAACTTGCCTGTAAAACCTGGCGTAAAACTTCCCTCTCCCTGGTTCAACGCTATCCAGAAGTCGTTTATTATGACGACTTCAGAGTCAGGAAACCGGTCTCCTGCAGATACGGAGATCTTCATGGCGACTGGAGTCACGGACTGCGAATCCATACTCGTTGAGGCTGCATTCCTATTTTGGATAACAGGAAAGTTGATCGCACAGACGAGGATCACCGTTCCGATAAATGCAATCCTGTTCCAACGATACGCTTCTTTTTTCCTGATATATCCCATTACAAGACCAGTCAAAACGACCAGGCATCCGAAATATCTATAGTCACTTACGGCGGACAGCACCGCTCCGATAACCGGAGACGCCCAATGCAGCAGCAATAGAATTCCAAGAAAGGTAAGGGTTCTCTGGTACGCCTTTATGAGGGCGCGCATTTTTGACCAAACCAGGGATTCCACGCCCACAGTTTTGCCACTTGCCAATTGTCCCATGGATTTAATTTTTTGAATGTGACCGAAAAAATGTTGAACTTGTTCTCTCATTTCTACTCCTAAAACCAGAAAAGTCAAGTTCGCCCGATCGTCTTCCTACCCCACACTATCAGCAATATTATAAATAGGCACCAATACTGACATCAACAGGAACGCAACCGACATACCCAACGATACAATCATGGCAGGCTCTATGAGACCGATCAGAGTGTCTACTGCGGTTTCTACCTCACGCTTATAATACGTCGCGATTTTCTTGAGCATGCTCGCGATGGTTCCTGTTTCTTCCCCTGTACGAATCATCCATACGAATACCTGGGGTACCTCATGGCTTTTAGCGAACATATCTGATATAGGTGCGCCACCTTTTACACCTACAATAGTATCCGCCAGTATTGTTTCGAAAATACGATTACCAACAACAGACTGTGTGATTTCCAATGTACGCACCACAGGAATTCCCGCAGCCAACATGGTAGACAGGTTGTCCGCAATACGAGACAAATACATCTTGCGATACAGGTCTCCCACAAAAGGAATACGCAATTTCATACGATCCAGAAATAGCTTGCCCGCAGGCTGGCGTAATTGCCACTGCACTACGAATCCAAACAGTACTACAAATATCAGTAGAATGAATCCATAGTTCACCAGCAGATTAGAAATTCCAATAACAATTTTGGTGTAGACCGGGATATCTGCACCTGCTTCAGTGATGATTGCCGTCAGCTTTGGAATTACTAACACCATCATCAAAATCATAACAATGACAAATGTTGCGATAACGAATGCAGGATAGATCATCGCATTACGTGTTTTGGAGGTAAGCTCATATTGACGCTCCAGATAATCTGCCAAAAAGTTGAATGTATCGGTAAGTTTTCCCGACTCTTCACCCGCACGAACCATGTTCACATAGAAGTCACTGAAAACCCGAGGATGTTTGCGCATCGCTTCTGCGATTGTCACACCAGCCTGAATATCACGAGACACCTGTTCTAGTGAGTATTTCAAAACCGGATTACTAGAACTTTCCGCCATTAGGTTGAACACACGTACAGCAGATACCTGTGCATCGAACAGGCTCGCAATCTGTCGTGATGTAATAACGATGTCTTTCAATTTTACCCCACCAAATAGTGAAAACCCTGTAGTATTTGATGTTGTTTTAACCACCTTGACCCCAATTACTACCAGTCCACGAGCTTGTAGTGTTTCTAATGCTACTGATTCACTTGCTGCATCGATCTGCCCATTTGTTTTTACTCCCTGTTGAGTAATCGCCTCGTAATTGTACATCATACTATTTTAGCAAGGCCATAAGGCTCTTTTGATTAGGTGCATAGCGCATAGCATCATCCATCGTAATAGTACCACTACGCAGCATGTCGACCAGACAGGTTGCCATATCAATCATACCTTCACTACGGTGGGTCTGTAGGACAGTATCAATTTCATGAGTACGCCCTTCGCGTATCAGGTTTGCAATAGCAGAATTATTAATGAGAAGTTCATAAGCAGGTCGCCGTCCACCCTGTATCGATGGTATGAGGCGTTGCGAAAATATTCCCAGCAATGATGCTGCCAGCTGGGAACGTATTTGATTCTGACGCTCTGCAGAAAACATATCGATGATACGATCAATAGTCTGTGATGCAGAGTTCGTATGCATTGTCGAAAAAACAAGGTGCCCTGTCTCTGCAACAGTGATTGCTGTTTCTATGGTTTCTTGATCACGCATTTCTCCTACCATGATCACATTGGCATCCTGACGGAACGCAGCACGCAATGCAGTGTTAAAGTCAACCGTATCTATTTCAATCTCTCGCTGATCTACTACGGATTGCTTGGAATCAAAAACGTACTCAATAGGGTTTTCAATAGTCACGATGTGTTCTTTACGATTGGTATTGATGTAGTCTATCAACGCAGCCATCGTGGTTGATTTTCCCTGACCCATGGGGCCTACTACCAGGAAAAAACCCTGTTTGTGTTCAGTCATTGCCAACAGTCCTGGTGGTAGCATGAGCTCCTCGAGCGTTCTAATCTTTTCTACTACACGCATCGCAATAGAAATACGCCCACTAGACACGAATGAATGCCCGCGAACTCGCAACCCTTCACGCATGAATGAAAAATCTATTTCCTGTTTGTTTACTACACGCTTTGCTTTTTCTTCACCTACCAACTCTACCAGTAAACGAATAACGTCTTCTGTTTGATACAGTGGCTCTGAAACCAACTCCATGAGCTCGCCTGCTACGCGAATAAACGGTCTTCGACCCGATGCAATATGTACGTCGGAGGCACCATGACTGCTGATAAAACGTGAAAGTATTTCTATCATAGATAGTAACAGTATATCGTATGAGAATGCCTCATATCACCAGTTGTGCACAATATACACTACAGATCGTGTACCTCTGACCAAGGCACCACACCTTGGCTGGATTTTATAATAGCGTCTTCCTTTACGGTACGCATGCCATGTTTACGAGCCCAACTATAAATAGTTGGCTCAGTGGAGTCTTTCAGGATAAGTGTTTCCAGTTCGCGATTCATTTCTAACATTTCAAATACCGCTATACGTCCACCCATCGCATTCTCTATATCAGGATTCGCATCATAGAGCGTGCCACCTAGCGGTAATTTCGTTTTGAATTCGTCGGGGAGATCTGCAAACTGATTATTAACAATTTCAGCAACACTACCCTCTATAGGGACTGGCTGTGCCGGAACACTAGGATTGAGCTTATGCACAAGGCGTTGCGCAATGATGAGTTTCAGAACAGGTGGTAGCAAGTATGGCTCTACGCCCATGTCCACCAAACGTGCAATAGCTCCGATTGCAGTATTCGTGTGCAATGTTGAAAACACCAAGTGCCCCGTCAATGCAGCCTGAATCGCCAGCTGTGCTGTTTCCTTGTCACGAATCTCTCCTACCATTATGACATCTGGGTCTTGACGCAAAATACTACGCAGTCCTGTTGCAAACGTGTATCCAATTTCAGGTTGAACCTGCGA
The DNA here is from genome assembly GCA_964601935.1 of uncultured Candidatus Saccharibacteria bacterium. Lineage (GTDB taxonomy): Bacteria > Patescibacteriota > Minisyncoccia > Phycocordibacterales > UBA1006 > JANPGR01. The sequence continues at coordinate 13,858 of CAZROP010000001.1, forward strand.
CTGAGACATTCCTGGCATGTTATACTCGACAGGATCTTCGAGAGACACTACGTTTTTCTTTTCCTTGTCCACTCCTGATAACATAGAGTAGATTGTAGTCGACTTACCCGATCCAGTTGGTCCAGTAACCAAGACAATTCCATACGGCAATGTAAGTGCGTTTTGCATCATTTCTAACTGATCAGGCAGCAATCCCAGCGTATCAATACCTCGCCCTCCGTTCTCTGGATCTAAAATACGAATTACCACCTTTTCTCCAAAGAATGTAGGCATCGTTGATACACGGAAATCTATCTTGCGACCACCGATAAGTGCATAAAATCGCCCGTCCTGAGGCTTTCTCTTTTCGTCTAGCTTCATTGTTTTGGTAAGAATCTTCACACGTGCAACCAGCGCAGGCGCCATTTGCTTTGGCAGTGTCAATGATGTAAATAGATCACCGTCTAATCGATAGCGTACCCGTAACACATCCTGGGTTGGCTCGATATGAATATCGGACGCACCTGTCTGCAGAGCATTTTGGATGATCATGTTGAATGATTTTACCGCCGGAGCATCAACTACAATGGTTTCTTTTTTATCAACGCCCACGTCATCTGCTTGCAGATTTAATTCATTACCTCCCAGATCCAAACCATCTTCCTGACTCGTCACGTCTTGTGATTCCATTTCTACACTCGACCCTCCCGATCCATCCGTAACAAACAATTTTGAATATGTCGCAAGCCCTCGATCAAAATCCGCCTCGGTAATCACCACCACTTCATGCGGTGTATTATCAGAAAATAAAAACTGTAAAGCGTTCAACGATTCTGAATTTTCTGGATCTACCAGTCCAATACGCAGTACCCCTGTATCAGTCATGCTAACTGGTATTATGTGATAATTCCTAGCCGCTGCTTCTGGTATTTTAATTAGGATTTCCTTGGTAACTTTTGACTCATCAAAATCCGCCTCTGCAAAACCAAAAAATCCCGCACGCGCAGCACGCAGACGGATAGGATCTATCTGTAATCGCTTTGCAATTGCAGAAAATAATTCTCCTTTGTTCATTGATGAGACAATTTCCTCAAAATGATATTTGGTTATAATGCCCTGGTCAACCAAGTATTGGAAAAATGGCATATCACTATGTTTAGTTAGTAGTAGGATTAATCACGTCGCTCGACGAGTTCGCGGTATTTGCTTCATTGAATTCCTGGAAAAATGCAGTGTTGTCCCCAGCACTTGTTGTGCTCTGGCGTGTAGAAGATGTGACCTCTTGTTGGTTAGGAGCTATAGGGTCATTTCCTATTTCTAAAAATGGGTTTGTTCGACCTATGTCTTTTGCAGGAAACAAAGTTACACCAAAATCACGTAACGATATGTATGCTGGCGACTGAAAAAATGCTGCATCGAAACTAGACAGCACAGAAACCTGGTCCAGTACGGACAGCAGTTGATTTACCTGTGTCATATCTGCATCTTCGCTAGATAGACTAGCCGAAAAGACGCTCGTAAGCGCTGATAGTGATTCTCTGCCAATACCACCTTCACCACTCTCTAACTGCTTGTACTGGAAAAAGCCGAGACCCACAACGGTTAGTAACACGATAATAATGACCCATACTCCTGTTTTCATATACTACTCCACTAGTGTATCATGCGCAGACATTACTACTACTGTGTAGCTGTGGATGAAAGGACCGTGTTTTCGGGATATACAAACCAGTAAGTCTCTATGACCACTTTGAACTCAAATTGTTCTGCAGCCTTTTCGCTTCGCACCGCCTTGAAATCTATAGATCGTGTAGTTACAATACGCAGACTCTGCTCTAAATCACTGAGGTACTGAATAAAGGATGGGTAATCTCCTACCAGGGTCATGGTTGCAACTACTTTGCGCAATTGATCAGGCGTTGCTGTCTCTGACTGACTACTATCTTTTTTCAAAACAACATCTACATCCTTGAACCCCAATCCCTGCAATTCTGCAATACGCTCTAGTTCTAATATGAGGCGTACATTATTGACATTAGAAGGCAAGGCCTTTTCCAATACCGCTATTTGCTCTGTACTCACTTCTTGGTATTTAGCACGCAAAGAATCATAGATGGCTAATAGCTCTTCAACACGCTGTTCTGACTGGCGTAATTCTACCAATTGTTGCTGTACCAGTTTTAATTTTGCAAGCGAAGGATTTATCACGACAACAACAAGTAGGATACTGATGCCAACACACACCACCGGAAGTATATAGGTTTGAATAGATTTCATGTTCATATTATTGTGTTGGAACGACAGGGACTACCAAACTGTCATTACTTTCTGGAAATTGATCATTGGTTGGAACCGGGTCGAGCGATACATCTGTAGTAGCAGGCGCAGAATCAACTGACTCCAGATCTTCGGGTACCTGGGACGGTTCTAAGGGTGCAGCAAATCGGTCATGTCCCAGTTTATCAGGAATATCTACAGTCAGTACAAAATTGATCAGGTTTTTCTCGGAATCAACTTTGAAATCAGAAAAGAAGTGGGTAGCCAACGCCCTACTACCACCATAAACATCCGATTGCTGTGCGATAACCTCATACGAACGCGCTTTTCCACTGAGTACCGCCTGATACTGTTGTGACACTGCGGTACCAGCACTGTCGGGCGTACTCTGTTTTTCTTTGAGCTCGAAACCGTCATACTGTATAGACGCTAATGTTTTTTCGTGCAATTCCTGGAAAAATGGTGTGGCGTACACCTGTCGTGCCAATAACTCTTTTGCAAAACCAATCCGTGCACTGAGTTTTTGTGCGTCTGCTATAAATTTTGTATCCACAGATTCCTGTTTTCTCTTTAATCCCTCTATAACTGCAGTTCGTTGTGATTGAAAGTAGCCTACATACAACACTAATCCTCCGGTAGCAACAACGGTTGCGATTAATACCAGCACTCCCATCCACCCCATGAATCCTATGCCTTGAGAAACTTTTTCAGATGAAACCGTACCACTAATTGATGTGGGCTGCTGTATCGTTGTCACCGGTGCCTTAGGAATGAATGTGAGTTTTGATGTATCAGTATACATACAGATATCATGTATCAGTATACGATACTATCCATACACTGACTAATTATTATTCCACAGAAAGGATCGCTAGGATCATGGTAAGCACTGTAGCGAATACGCAGGAAACTTACACGGCACGGCATGATCAGGCAATCTGAAGTACAGTTTCTAAAAGTCTGAAACTGCTTGAACCTTGGGAGGATTGCTGCTGCGCTATAAGGGTGTCTATACGTGACTTTTCTGGTCTAACTATCAAAATGTCGCTGCGCTAATCCTATAGATGTTGCAAATATAGGGTCGATTGCAGTTACTACAGGCTCCAGGAACCGCGGTTTCAGCACCGAGCGGAATGCATTACTGCGCATAGTCACCAATGGTGCACACCCTTCTGTGATCACGTCTAATAATCCTGGCATCTGAATACCACCCCCCAGAAATACCAATTTTTCTAGATTAGTAGTATATTCATGTTCATACTGGCGTATCACTGATTGCAATTCATGCACTAATTGTGACACATGAGGCATAATGGTATTTTTTACCGCTTCATCCCCGCCAGAAATTCCGTACTGTTTCTTTAAATCTTCTGCACGGACAAAATCTATACTCATCGCGCGCGCGATAGACTGGGTCACCGTAGCCGAACCGAATGATAGCATGCGGGAGTTATACACAACACCCTGACGCACTACTGATACACGTGTTTTTAGAGCACCGATATCTACTAGTAGTACTGATGAGATCTCGCTTTGTAGTAGTGAACGAATCTGTGCGAATACTTCCAGTTCGTAACCGAGTGCATTCAAACCTGATTTCTGTGCCACATCTTTCAATGCTGCCAGTGCCTCGGCACGAGTTGCTGCCACTAACACCTGAAATACATTGGGTTGATCCGTAATAGGAAACGGTAGTGGCAACCAATCCAGCACGACCTCGGACAAGGACACAGGAATAAACTTGCGCGCCTCGTTCGGAATCACTGCTGCCAGATTATTTTTTGCAGCGTTTGGCAGGGTCAATAGAAATATTAGACTCTGTGTCGCAGGTACTCCGATGATAGCGTCATAGGTCTGGACAGATGATGCTGAAAGTAAGTCCTTGACCGCAGTAGCCAATGTGTCAGTGTCTAGGTGAGTTATCTCACCTATGGACTTTTTCTCATAAGGACCCAGGGCAACCTCTCCATAGGTAAAAAGCTCAGTGCGACCAGATTTGCGATGCAACTCTATAATCTTTATAGAAGATGAACCGATATCAACACCTAGCACTTCGTCTCCTGGAGTAGCAAATGATTCACGGGCTGAACCTAGAACATTTTGTATTTTTGTCAATATATTCATACGCTCATTCTCTGATAGTATACTAGATATTGAACGTCTATGGAACTGCTGTATACACTCCTGCGCGTATTGTTCCCTCACTACTGTCTATCCTGCAGATCCTATGGTGATGTGTTGTGTACCGAATGCATCAGAAACCTGACCATATCTCAGCCTCTTTTGGAACCTCACTTCTATGCAGGACTGTCCTATCAGGAGCACTCCACCAGGAAGATCGTACAGTACCTCAAATCACGAAGAGCTCTACCACTCAGAAAGCCACTTGCTCAACGCATGCACGAATGCTGTGCTGAAGACCTGGCTGATCTGGTCGCAATGAAAAACTTCCACAACCCAATCATCATACCTATACCTGGATCCCGCGAAAAACTACGTGCATATGGATTCAATCATGCGGAATTGCTGTCACAATCATTTATAGAATATATTCACGATTACCAGCCTGTACTACAGACGGATATATTATTGAAACGACCGACTGCATCAAAACAGGCGCTGACCCACTCGCGATCTGAACGATTCGCTAATATGGAACATGTGTTTTACTGCAACCCAGCAACTACGCAGTGTCTTCATAATGCATGTGTTATCGTCATCGACGACGTAATTACAACCGGCGCCACCTGTGCAGCAGCACGTTCAGCCTTGTTAGATGCTGGCGCACGTATTGTTGTATGTGTTGCTCTGGCACATTAGTCATCACCAGAGAGCTCTTCCACTGTAAAGGAAACTTATTCAGGAATACCCCAATCAATTGGCTGTTTGCCAGCAAGCACCAGTGCTGCATTCGTTTTTGAAAAATGCTTACAGCCAAAAAATCCATTATATGCTGATAGCGGCGAAGGGTGCGCAGCGGTCAGTACGGTATGCCTGGTACTATCTATTAACGATGCCTTTGCTTGCGCATGCCTACCCCATAATAAAAAAACTACGTTGTTCTTGTGCTCAGAGATTTTAGAAATAATGGTGTCCGTAAATTGCTCCCAACCTCTACCTGCATGCGATGCGGGTCGCCCCTGCTCTACTGTCAAAACCGTATTCAACAGCAATACGCCCTGACGTGCCCATGATTCCAGATGTCCTATCTTTGGAATAGGCAATCCGATATCCGTATGAATCTCTTTGAATATATTCTGTAAAGAGGGCGGAATGGGTACGCCGCGCGGCACGGAAAAGGACAGTCCTTCAGCCTGCCCCGGACCATGATACGGGTCCTGTCCCAAAATAACCACCGAGACCCTATCGAATGGGGTATATACTAACGCATTGAATACATCTTCTTGTTTGGGATAAATGATTTTGCCTGCTTTACGATCTGCAATACTAGCAGAATAGGCTTTGCGAAAAGAATCTGAGTTCTTTACTTCTGCCAATAGCTTTGCCCAAGTACCGGTATTCGAATCGAGCAATACAGCCATATCTAATATAATCTAAAATTTTCGATCCGCATCTTCTTGTCCTGTAATAGAATGGGTTTGGCTCATGGGTTTTAATCGAGCGAATAACATGAGCCCTAACGATAATAGTGCAACATTTTTGATAATATACTGCCCAATCAGATTAGGTACAAATACGCCATCCCATACAGCTGCTGGGATCATAAACAGCGGCATGATAGTTGTGAATAGATGGAACAATAATACAGCGAACGTAATTCGCTCCCACCTAGGAACCAGTATCATGATACCGATCACAACCTCGAACAAGCCGAAAAGTCTCACAAAAGTATCTGGGTCAACCCAACCGAGAAATGTAGACTGCAACAAATCTGTTACCAGCGGACCTGCAGGACTCAGAAGAAACACTTTCAATATTCCAAACCAAAAGAAGATGATGAATAAGGCGATACGAGAAATCTCGTCTGCATACTCTCGTAAAAATAGTATGACCCTTTTATCGAATGTTTCTAGGGCTTTATTCATAATCCATCAGAGTTTACTGCAAACTTTCCATCAGAGCAACTGTCTTTGGACCTACAACACCGTCTACTCGCAGTTTGTGTACCTTTTGGAACATACGTACCACCTGATCTGTCTTGGGTCCGAATCCACCATCATCGAGCATTGGTTTTGGGGTAAGTTTTTGTGTATTCAAAAATTGCTGCAATGCCCGGACATGTTTTCCTTCCTGTCCTTTTCTCGTTACGCGATTGCGCAGGAGTGAAAAATCAATTGACTCTGACTTGGCAACTTCTTTTATCAGAGATAGTGCCTTGCTTTTGGTATCTAAAGGAGTAGTTTTCGCCGCAACAACAGAGGGATTGTACGCCCCTCCGCCTCCACCACCTGACCCTCCAGTATTTGCCTGTGCGCTGACAGTTGCAGTACGTACTACCTGAGCTGCATTATTCCCTGCCGCATCAGCAACATTATATGTTATGGTATATGCACCAGGTGCGGCAGTATTTATAGAATTCACCACAACAATATCACTCGTGATAGTACCGTCAATATTATCTACTGCTGTCGCACCCTCATTTGTATAGTTGTCGCCAACATTCATTGTCAAATGTGGAGAGCCAAGCAAGGTAATCACAGGAACTGTACGATCGATAATAATACCGCTAGTCCCTGTACCCGCGAGTAAACTGCCATAACTATCCTGATACTGCAACTCTACGGAATATGTTCCCTCTGCCAATGTTGATACACCTCCCACATAGCTGGTAACCGCGGGGCTGCTCGCTATCAGACCGGCGCTATTAGTGGTAAGGGTAAACGTATGATTACCCGCTGCGACATCAGCCAACGTTGCCGTAACAGTAGAAGGTCCTGTAAAAACAAGCTTGATAGACCCTGCAAGAGGTGTCTCAGGAAGAGCGTAGTTAACGGCGATACTCGTACTGTAGTTGCCTGCAGCAGGGGTAGTTAATGTTGCAAACTCGGTGATGTCAGCATACGCGAGCTCTGGATACGTCGAGGTCATATGCCAAACACCAGGGAAACTCCAGGCAGATAATGGCGCATTCCCCTGAACATAGAAGTGAGAAGTACTATTATTAATAACAGTACACCCTGTACTACCCGTCTGATAGCACTGCGCAGGGTTATCAGGCCTATTGTTCCAGTACACATTAGTAGGAGCAAACACTGACCCGCTCCCCGTATTAATCTCTCCCGTCAAACCAAAGTTTGAAGCATTCGCATTAACACTCGTATCCGAAAAGGCATTGTTCACAATAACATCATGGTCACCTGTAATAATGCCGAACAAGCCACCACTATTACCTCCTCCGCTTATACTACCCGTACTGTATACATTGGTGTACGTACTCGTACCCGATGTCCAGAAATCTTCTCCTGCAATCCCTGCAACATTTCCTCCTGCACTAGATGAAGCATTAATATTACGCGCATAGCTATTTGTAATTAGACCACTCACGTTACTCACAATACCAAACAAGCCTCCAACAACACCATTGGTTCCGCTGATTGTGAGATCATCTACAAATGATGCCGATACATTGGTGTTAGTAATATTACCAATCAGGCCTCCCACAAAACTATCACCGCTAATAGTACTGTTGCGGAGACCGACTCCCGAGATAGTGCTGTTGTCAGCTGTTCCTATGAGGCCCACATTCTGACTACCCGTAATAGTAATATTATCGAATATCACATCCTGAATAGTTGCTCCATTGATATATCCGAATACACCCAGCCATGACGTTCCTGGCTGTGAAATAGTAATATTATAAATCTTATGACCATTACCATCGAATGTTCCCGTGAATTTTGCACCAGGATTACCGATGCGTGTGAACGCGCCCGAACAGGTGATGTCGTTCGATAATTCGTAACTGAGACCAAGCCCAGAATTTATATTTTGGAATCCTGCACAGTCAGTAATAGCTACTGCAAATGCACTGTGACTAACGCCAAAAAATGCTGTGATGAAAATAATGCCAAAAAGATAGTGTTTGATATTCATATATTTAAAACGAGGAAGTAGATTCATATAGCTATATAGTACCAAACAAAATTAGGTATGTATGCAGAGGAATCCACTTTTTAAAGAGACTGTCGCAGAACTGATAAACGATGTGTGCATTTCTATCAGAAAAGTTTGAGCCTCACTTTTCGAAGCCTAACCGATTGGAGTCGCTTCATGGAAAAACATCTGCCAACCCCCACCAGTCTTTCTCCAATGAGAACTTCTCTGAGAAATAACCTTATCTTTGCCATCAGTAATTCTTTCTGTCTTGAATGTCGCGATCGCAATATCATTAGATAGAATATTTACCGCAAAATCACTCATTTGCATTTTGTCGTTTACTTTTTTCATCGCGTTACGAGATAATAGACCGAAAGTGCCAATCCACCCCACCAGCCCAGATCAGAAAAAATAAGACTTACCATGATTTTATTCTGCCAAAATTGTGGTAGAAGCTCTCCGGCCTTGCCCTCCCTTTCTTTTTGCAAAAGATATGGACTTACACAAAAAGAAAGAAACAAACCATTTAAAATAAGTACACCTGCGATAATAGAAAGAAACAGAGGTATACCAATAAACGATTCATCCCTGAAAAATATAAATCCACCGAGTATCGCAAGAATGATACCAACCCAAATCAAAGGCTTGGTTACTTTATGGGTGCGAGTGGTAGCTTCACTCCAATAATTTGATTTTCGTCCTAAAAACCCATGTATATCAATCACCGTCACAGCTCCGAGACCAATAATAAATCCGGTAATAAAAATAAATAATCCAATAAAGTCTAAATTAATCATACATTATTTCTGGGCAAAGGAATAAATACACTGGTTTTTTTCTTATATTCAGCAAATTCTGGGTTCTCTTCCATCTCTTTTTCAAGCATCGGGATGCCAGATACTTTCAAAATTAAGAAGGTTATAGTGATCGGTCCAATAATTCCGAGCCAACCGTTTGGCACTGACAAAGCGACGAGCCATAGACCCCACCACTGTGTGACCTCTCCAAAATAATTCGGGTGACGAGTATACGCCCAAAGCCCGCTTTGCATAACCTTGCCCTTGTTATACGGATTTCTAATAAATCGCGCGAGTTGTGCGTCGCCAACAGCTTCAAAATAAAAACCAACAAGCCAAACAGCTACACCGATAGCATCGAGTATGCCGAACTCAGCTCCTGCACTTTTATTAACAAGCAACACCGGCGTAACAATCAAAAATAAAAACAGACCTTGCAAAAGATATACTTGAAAATAAGAACGAATGTAAAACCACTTGCCCCATTCTTTGCGCCATGCGAGATAGCGATAATCTTCTGCCCTACCTTTATTCCGTCCATGAATATGCCATGCCAGACGCAATCCCCAAATACTCACTAAAGTTCCAACCAACAACCCTCGCACCCCAGAATCATCGGAAATAAAATAAGATACCCAAGCCATAAGTACAAAGCCCAATCCCCACGCCACATCGGCAACGTCGTTCCTTTTTTTAAGCAAAGAAACTACAAACCACAGACTCATGTATGCAAACAGTAGTAAAGTAAGAGTTAGATAATAACTCATAAACCGATTTTAGTTGCGATGAAATAAGCAATAATTGATACAGAACCCGCAATTACTGCGCCCCAAGCCAGGTCAACAATAGTTACCAAAAGCGGCCAATCCTTTGCAACAGCCAGATTGGTCAGGTCATAGGTCGCATAGCAAACAAAGCCAAACAGCGCCCCAAAAAGAAGGGCATGTGTCCACGATCCTTTTTCCATAGCCGGCGAGATCACAAATACCACAAGACCTGCAATAAATATCAAATAGAAAATAATAGCTGCGGTCCAGTTCACATCACTCTTCATAAGTGTGCCAATCTGCCCACGGTAAAAATCATTGGCTACAAGCCCGAGCCATACCATGTCTATGGCAAAGAAAACTGGAAGTGCGATTGCATAAAGTTTTATAAACATATTATTTATTGAGATACGTAATTGTTAATTGAAGACACATCGCAAATGTTCCCCAGAGAAGATATGGAATGTTGGCGTAAACGACCCAACGGAGTTCGGGCACACTGTTCCACACTGCAGAGAGTGCCCAGATGAGTGTTCCGACGACGAGCACGATGTCTACTGCAGCGAGAAGATTATTTTTCAAACCAAATTGAATTGGAGTGAAAGCGAAGTTGAAAATTAGGTTGAGAATAAAAGGCAAAGCCACCACCCACGAAATCTCTTTGGTGAAAACCTTGTAAAAAACAGTGCCGAAAGACACGGCAATAATCGCATACAACACCGTCCACACCGGCCCAAAAAGCCAGCTCGGTGGCGCTCATGTTGGTTTAATTAATTGTGAATACCAGTTGTATGTATTCATATATTTATCTTAACACTTTTCTAACAAAAATATTCCTACCCCTTATTCCCTTAAGGGGAAACGCAGGTAAAGTACTGCCCTTGTTAGGCAGGTGAATTGATTCCGATACTAAATTGTCTCTGCGGAGGATCTGGGTTAAGTGCCCACAGGTAAATCCTTGTAAGGGTATTCTAGCACCTTTTGGTTGGATCAATTTAGGTAAGTGGGTCAGGGGTAGTAAATCCAGCTATTTTCATTATTATAGATAATATTATGGATACTCAACAGCTAGAAAGCAATAATTACTCAAAGAATAAATCAACAGAAAAGACATACGTTGGTAAGGAGCTCAGAGTAAAAAATGCAGATGGCTCTACTTCAGAAAAGAGATATGTGACAAAAGTATTTGATATCGAGGATTTTCAAGAATACTATAAAGATTTAAAAAACAAAGGAATCTTAAAAGTTTTGAGAGAGGGAGAAAGACAAGAAGTTGTAGCAATTGTAGATAAAGAAGAGAGAAGTTTTTCTTTACGAATTCAGAGGTTTACAAAGGAAACTGGTATGCCTCACTCCCAATCATTTAGTTTCCATAGCGGAGCACTTATAAAACTTATTGAGTTTATTGATTCACTTGGCTTTATTGATTTCAGCAACAAAAGCTATTTCAGTTTACATGACACAGAGATTAAGAAACAAAAACAATTCTGGCTAAATAATACAGAGGTGCTCCAATACATTGAAAGATTCGATTCAAGTTTGTTGAAAAAGATCTTTGAAAAGATTCAAGATGAAAAAAAGCTGAAAATAATCCTTGATTCTCTTTCTAGTGTTGAAATTGAACATCTTGAAGCATCAATAAAGCAAGCAGCGTATAAAACAGCCCTTGAAGATCTAAAGAGCATGATTAGTTTTGAGCAGGATAAAACAAAGAGTATTGTTGAAGAAGTAAAAAAAGATGAACGACTTAATAAATATTCTGCAGGTCAACCAGAAAAAATTTTTCAGAATTGGATTGAAGCCAATTTATGGATATTTGGGATTGAATACTATAAAAAGCACAATTGGAGAATTATTGATTCAACTCCTAATGAAAATTCTGAGGCTGACTTAGTAATGGAGACAATGGATGGATACGTTGACCTAATAGAACTAAAACGGCCAAGGACAAAATCAGACAAAATATTATCTTATGACATTGATCATAAAAGTTTTTTCCCAGCCAGAGATCTTTCTTTAGCATTAGGTCAGTGTTTACATTATTTAAAAAAACTAGATGAGCAAAAAGTCACAATCGAAAAGAAAAATAGTACGAAAGTGCTACGACCACGAGTAAAGTTAATAATTGGAAGAAGTGCTGATTTTGACTCAGATGAATATGATGCTTTGAGAATGATTAATTCAAATTTGAGTCATGTCCAAATTATTACTTACGATGACTTGGTAAAGAACGGGGAATTGATTCTTTCTTATTATAGAAAATAAGTCACGTCTTCAATCGCTGTTTTAAAATTACAAAAACACGCAGAATGGAGCCGCGTGTTTTTGTAGTATTCGGGTCACTCCGATACTTAGCTCTATTGGCGGAGACGATGGGATTCGAACCCATGGGGCTGTTACGCCCACCTCCTTAGCAAGGAGGCACAATCGGCCACTCTGACACGTCTCCGTATACCCATCAGTATACATAATTTTGCCCAACCTGCACGCAGCCAGGCGCTACTAAAAATACTTACGAGGGGTATCTGGATGTAGGATTATACTGCTGATTCTGCGAGGTCCTTTAGCTTCTGCAGAGCACGTGGCCACATTTCGCTGAACATAACGGAGTATTCTTCGTTGGAATCCATGTCTATGCGCACCTCTGTTGTGTCACCGTTATTGACGAAGGTATAATTCTCGAAAGCTGGTGTCCACTTTTTGACTTCATCACTGGTGGTGTCTTCGACCCCGTTTGCTATCATACCTAGATGTTCGATAGAGATAAATTCATACTGTCGGTTATCAGCGATCCTGGCCACCATGCCACCTTCACCACTACCATCAGGATTAGGTCCGAGAAACAAAATCTTTGATCCCGGGCTCCAATCACCCTGATAATATGATCCTTCGTTAAAGGGTACAGTCCATTGTCGATACGTCTCGTCACCCAACATAGTGTTCCATACTGTCTCGACAGGCGCATCTATAGTAATTGTAAAATGTAGTTTTTCCATATAAATTTAGCGTTACAAGTAATATAGATCTAGTATATCATTACTCATCTCAAATTACCCGATTACCTCTAGAGAATCTCAGACCTTATGTGCTTCATCTTTTTCCAATCAATCTCCTCTGTATTTCCTTGTGCATCAACGAAGAATAGATAAAGGTTTAGTTTATCCATTACATCAAAAGGTAACTTCTTAATAATCATTTTTCTAAAAGACACCGGAAAGGCAATTCCATATTTGTAACCATACTTGTACGCTCGCTTGCCTTTGCGATGCATTCTGGTAATTATTTGACCAAGTGCAGAATTAAAACTACTACTTCTGCTACCCCCAGGACTTTTCACAATAGCAGAAGGATCTCCTTTTGCTTCTATTAACCAGTAACGAGAAAACTTATTATTCCTTACTTTAATGTCAACGCCATGCTCCCACAATTCGGCACTCTGCAAAGATTTACTCCAGCCTTGTGCTTCGAGATACTGCACTACACACCTTTGCACGAAGTCCTCTTTGATAATTTTAGCGGATTCTGACATGTGTTATCGAGTGATATATCTAAAACACTAAATCATGTTGGCGGAGGGAGCGAGATTCGAACTCGCGAAGAGTTTCCCCTTGCCGGTTTTCAAGACCGGTGCCTTCAACCACTCGGCCATCCCTCCATCTGTGCCGTATTCGACAACGCAAAAAGTATACCAGATTTTCCGAAATACGCTATACTAAAAATATGCGTATTATTGCTATTATATTTGCCCTGGCCCTCATAACTACGCCCTGCCTGACCTCTGCATCAGCTAATATAGAATATTTACGGGGTGTTATTATTTCAACTCAAGAAGACGTCAACGAACAGTCTATTAATGGAGATACTATATATCGTGCGCAGATCCAAACGCAATCAGGAGTCATCGAGGCAGAAAACGAGCTCGGGATTCTGGAACCTGGAGACAGGGTCATCGTTAGAACAGAACAAGTCCCTAATTATGATGACGAGACTGCCGGAAGCTCGGAAACTGTTTACAGCATTTACGAACGTGACCGAATAATTCCGCTCATCGCGCTCGCTCTCGTGTTTGCAGGTGCGGTTATCAGCCTGGGCGTACGTCAGGGTCTGCGCGCACTATCTGCGCTGGCTGGTACATTATTCGTAATATTTGGTATATATATCCCCTCACTATTAGCTGGCTTCTCGCCTCTGACCACCAGTATTATCATGGGGCTTCTGATTGCAGGGTGTGCTGTATTTATCACCCATGGATTCAAACGATCTTCTGCTGTTGCCTATGGTAGTACGGTACTGTCTGTTATCGTTGCTGTTATTATTGCAATGATTGCTATTCACGCATCAGGACTGACAGGTGCTACCAGTGACGAGGTTACATTTTTGGCTGCGACGAGCGTGCGCGCATTTGATTTTATCGGCATTATGATTGGTGGCGTTATCATTGCGATGCTCGGCGTACTAGATGATATCGCAATTACGCAGGTTGCGGTAGTGGAAGAATTAAAGCGATCAAAGCCTAACTCAACATTCACGGAATTGTATCGTGCTGCGCTACGGGTAGGGCGTGATCATGCAGGCGCGTTGGTGAATACATTAGTGCTGGCATATGCAGGAACATCTCTACCGCTGCTGTTATTGTTACAGTCTCAGAACCTGGATACATTCGTTGTGATTAACCAAGAACAATTTGCATTCGAGATCATCAGATCGCTATCGGGCAGTATCGGGCTCGTTGCATGTGTGCCTATCGCTACCCTACTGGCAATATACCTTACCAGACCCTGTGACCATAACCACACGACTGATGGATGTCCACACTGTATGACAAAACTATCTAGCACAAACCAGAGTTAACACATATCCTCCGTAAATATAAAAATGAAAAACACAAATAGATTATGGCGAGACTCCGAACAACTGAAGCAGTGGGATAGCTATTGGGTCAGCTGCTGCTCCATAAACCATCACGCCCCCGAATACACCTGTAACAACAAGAGCCACTAGACCTAGTACCGACAGTAGAACAGTAATAATTCTAGTGTCGACAAATGCTGCAATCATATACAATAATCGAATCACCGTATAGCGGTTCAAATTAGAGTATCTCCTGTGTATATACTCAACAATTACAGAACCTAGTAGTATTCCATAAAATAACTGAACGAGGGAGGCGAACGTTTCGTGGAGCTCCAGCAGATCGTGCTGAGGATTATTTAAACCAGCAGCAACCTCGCCAGTAACCGCGCCGGCTAAAGAACCTAGAAAACCTATACATAATAGTAATGTTTTTATTTGTGTCCATGCAATCTTTGGAAACCACCTGTGTAGCGGAAGTATTTGCAGCAAAGAGTAAATACACAATAGAGCAACTGGAAAATGGACCACTAGAGGGTGAAAGTCATATGTCATATACTCCTTAGTGTACTCCTATTCCCCTATATAGCAAAACCGCCTCTGGCATAGAGACGGTTTTGCTATAACCAAACAAATACTTGTTACTTTTTGAACGGTACTCCGATATGATCGAAAAATGCCATTGCTTCATCACGATTGCGTGCGGTTGTAACCACATTGATCGCGAGTCCGAATATATCTTTCAGATCTTCTTCTGCACATTCTGGAAAAATAGAATGCTCTCGGATACCGATAGTGAGGTTACCCATACTATCTACCGCTGTACGGTTCAGTCCACGGAAGTCCTTTGTACGAGGTAATGTGATGTGGATGAGCTTCTCTAGGAACTCCTGCATCTTTTTACCACGTAGTGTTACTACCTGACCTACTTCATCACCCTGACGGATTTTGAATCCTGCAATTGATTTCTTTGCAGTACGGGGAGAGGGCTTCTGTCCTGTAATACGCGCCAAACGATCTGCAACCAATGTATGAACTGTTTTATCGAAACGTGCACGCTTGCCTGTTCCAACTGATATCAGTATCTTTGTTATTTTTGGTGCAGCTAGCTTGTTCGTGTATCCGAACTTACCCCTCAAAGCTTCGTATGCCGAATTAATTTTGTCTGAGACTATCATATATTATTTTATGACTTGTCCGCTTGCTTTCGCTACGCGGACTTTTTTGCCACTCTCGACCAAAAATCCTACACGTGTCGGCTTGCCAGACTTTGGATCTTTCAATGCCACATTTGATACATGGACAGGATATTCACGAGCAACGAGCTTTTTCTCATTTCCTACGCGTCGTACTGCATGCTTGATATTAATGCCCGAAACTACAACACGATCTGCAGTAGGTAATACCTGGAGTACTTCGCCTGTTTGTTTTTTCTGTGACCCAGTCAGTATTACTACTGTGTCTCCTTTTTTGATTTTGTTCATATAGATTATATTTGGACTACAGGACTTCAGGTGCCAATGACGCAATCTTGTTATAGCCTCGCTCCGACACTTCACGAGGAATAGGACCGAATACACGGGTACCACGAGGGTCACCCTTTCCATCAATGAGAACGATTGCGTTTTCATCGAATCGGATATAGGACCCATCAGGACGACGGAAGCTCGCCTTTTGGCGAACTACTACGCCTTTGTGTACTGTTCCTTTTTTAACTTGCTTGTTAGGTTCTGCGGTTTTAATTGCAACAATTACCACATCCCCAATGTATGCATAGCGGCGTTTCGATGCACCTGGTACTTTGAATACCTGTGCTGTCGATCCACCACTGTTGTCAGCGATGACAACTTTTGATCCGGCTTGCAACATATTAGACAACTACGCGGAAGGCAACTGTTTTTGCTACAGGTGCACATTCCTCGATTACTACTTTGCTGCCGACCTTTGGCATTTCGCCTGCAACATGGGCTTTGTATTTCTTTGATACAGTATAGAACTTTCCGTACTTTGGATGTTTAACGAAGCGGTCAACTTTGACCACTACCGTACTCATCATTTTGTCCGAAACCACTACACCTTCAAAACGTTTTTTATTTATTACTTTATCCATATTATTTTGCACCAAGTGCGGTCAATGCTCGAGCAACACTTCGACGAAGCATGCGCTTTTCTGCTGGGTTCTTGCTAGATAAGGACAATGACAATGTTTCCAGTTTCTTGCGAGAATCAGTGACAAACTTTTGCAACTCGTCTGCTGATTGTGCTGTGAAATCTTCTTTCTTTGATGTTTTCTTTGACATAATTGTTTTTACTTGAGGGGTTTCAAATTTGGATGAAGATTGAAGTGAATTATGTGTGGGCGGGAGGATTGCATACATAGCGTACGATGACGACCCAAGCACATTAATTCACGAAAAGATTCACCAAATTTGGAAGCCCTTAGACGAGTGTATGTTTGTCGACGATCTTAACCTTAACTGGTAATTTTGCCCCTGCCTTGCGTAGAGCTTCGCGAGCAACTGCCTCGGAAACATTATCCACCTCGAACAGAATGCGTCCTGGCTCTACTTCTACGCAGTAACCGTCCAAGCCTCCCTTACCCTTTCCCATTGGGACTTCTGCAGCCTTTTTGGTGATAGGGCGATCGGGGAATACGCGGATCCAGTACTTGCCCAATTTTCCGACAGTACGAGACACAACCTTACGAGCTGATTCGATCTGACGTGATGTGATGCGAGCTGGAGTGATTGCTTTTACAGCGTATGATCCAAACTGCAATTCTGTGCCACGTGTTGCAACGCGATTTGCGAGAACATCTGCATTACGGCGCCCCACCTGCCAGCGTCGGTATTTTACTTTTTTAGGAAACAACATAATTTATTATGCATTTCTGCGAGCTGGCTGATTGTTCGACTCTGCGTTTGCATTCTCTAGACTGTCTCCACGGTTAATCCATACCTTGATACCGATAACACCGTAGGTCATCTTTGCGCGCTCACGAGCGTAATCGATATCAGCACGAATAAACTGTAGTGGAATTGATCCCAGTTTTACCTCTTCTTTACGAGACATATCTGCGCCACCCAATCGTCCAGACAGAACGATACGGACACCTTTTACGCCACGTGACTGCATAACCTTTTCTGCGTTCATTTTCATGGTGCGCTTGAACTGGATACGCTTTTCTAGTTCCTGAACAATCTGTAGTGCAACAATCTTTGCATCAGATTCAGGATTAGTAATTTCTGAAATATCGATCTTTACATCCTTTGGAATGTTCAGCTTTCGCTTTGCAGCAAATGCCAAAACGTCTTTACGGATATTAGTGATACCTTCACCTGACCGTCCTATGACCAATCCCGGACGTGATGTCGCGATTGTTATCTTCATAGTTGAATGATCACGTTCGATAACAATATTGGAAACGAATTGAGTACGAAGCTTCTTTTCCAAGTACTCACGAACCAATACATCACCCTGCAGATAATTACGATACTCGCGTTTGGATCCTCCAACCCAGCGTGATAGCCATGGGCGTATGGTAACCAAACGTAGTGAATATGGATGAACTACTTTTGACATACAATTATTTTACAGCTAACACTACTGACACGTTACTCGTGTGTTTGTGGATTGGGTTCACCATACCGCGCGACCTGGGCATGGATCGTTTTAACACGATACCTTTGTTTACAGTGATAGAATCTACTACCAATGTATTAGGGTCTACCTTGTAATTGTGTTCCGCATTTGATGCTGCTGACGTGATCACATTTGCGATCTGTCGGCTGGCGCGTTTTGGAGTGAATGCCAAAATAGCCAATGCCTCTGGAACACTTTTGCCTTTTACTGCGTCGGTAACGAGACGCACCTTACGAGGCGACTGACGATAGTTTTTGAGATACGCTTTCATATTCTATCTTTATTTTTTCTTTACTGGTGATGCCGAAGAAGTTTTGGCTGCCTTTGCTGCTGCTATTTCAGCCTCTTTGCGCTTTGCATCCAATTCTTTCTGCATCTTACCACCGTGACGATGGAATGTTTTCGACGGAGCGAATTCCCCCAACCTATGTCCGATCATATCCTCGGTTACCAATACAGGGATATGCTTGCGGCCATTGTGCACAGCAAAAGTGAACCCTACGAATTCCGGTGCAATCTGGCTGGCACGTGACCAGGTTTTGATTGGTGGAGTTTGCATGGGCTCTTTGCCTGCGATTTTTTTGAAGAGCTTCCAATAAATGAAAGGTCCCTTTTTGATGGATCGTGTCATGTTGTGACGAGAATACTCTTTCGAGTACTCTTAAATTATGGCACTAAACTATTCCTAGACTACTCAGACAGAGGTCTGCAAGCCCGGGTTAGTGTAAAGACTAGATTCTATTAAAATGAGTTTTTGGCAATGAAATGAAGCACCCTAGTCTATAGCACAACCAACAAATGCCGAACCCGAGCTGATATACAGCACGATAGTAATACTACTGAAAAGTGTCAATATTGCAAGCTATTTATCGCTTCCCCGGAAATAGTGCCCCAAGACAAAACCTATTATAGCATTAGGAATACTTGAGATCTTCAAAACGGTATCAGCAAGATCCAGCTGGGCTTTCGCAATCATATTATAAACAACAAAAACAACTATGGAGCCACACACTATTGCAAAATATCCCTTTACAACAATCTTGGCGAGTATTGATCGAGTTTGATTATTATCCTTCACAGGGTTGTAATCGTCACTTCCCTCTATCTTTTGTGCCAATTCTGCCAACTTTGCCTCTGCGTCGCTGATTCTAGACATAGTATTTCTGGTCTTTAACTATTATTTTGCGAGTCAACTATGTGCTCATACGCAGAGAACAGCTTCTCCGTATTTTCTACTAGGTTTGTTATAGATTCTTCAATCTTAGAAATCTGAATTTGCAAAAGCTGCTTAGTTTCATCCGGGATCGAAACAGCAGCAGAGTCAGAAACAAGTTTTCTTAACTCTTCGGATTGACTGAGTAGCATTCTTATTGTCCTTACATTGGTCATGATGGCCTCTCTAATATTCTTATACTGCTGCTTAAGGTCTTTCATACAACAAAAGTATACATCATTATAGGTACAACAACAATCTACTTCCTAGAAACTATACCCTCGGCAATTCGTATGCCTGCGCTCGTTCTGGCACAAATGCGTCATATCCATGTGTGTCACGAATAGACTGTGCCAGAGTTGCTGATGATCCCGCCTCGCCTAGTACACAGAATACTCTCTTGCTGCGTTCGCCTATCTGACCCACAAAGTCCAGCAAATGCTGTGCATCCTTGTGCCCTGAGTACCCCATGATCATCTCTATTTTACAGCGTACATCTACTGGCTTGCCGAATATATAGACCGGACTGACGCCTTCTTTGATCTTGCGACCCAGTGTCCCAGGCGCCTGATATCCGACGAATAGCAATGTCGTAGATTTTTCTGGCAGGTAATCCTGATGATGGAACATAATACGCCCCCCGGCCGACATACCGCTGCTGGCGATAACTACCTTTGGAGCCTGAACTGCTCGGATTGATTTGGATTCTTCGGCCGTGCGAGTAAACCGCAGCCCCTTGAAACTGAATACATCATCATCCATCATTTCATTCTGAACATCTGTTTTCATGTACTCAGGATACTTGCGGAATACCTCAGTAACCTTGATCCCTAGTGGCGAGTCAACAAATACCGGAACTACCGGCACTTCTTTTGATTCTATCAGGTGATCGAGTTCTATCAGTAGTTCCTGAGTACGCTCTACCGAAAAAGCTGGAATCAACAGTACTCCATGATTTTTTATATTCTGCAGATATACGTCTTTCAATTGCTGCGTGCGACCTTCTCTATCTTCATGATTGCGGTCACCATATACACTTTCGGTGACAATATAGTGTGGACGAGGAGTCTCGTTCGTGTCCGAGAGTAGTACCGATGGAGAATTACCCAGATCTCCCGTGAACAGAGTCTGAGTTCCTGCATCATCAATCAGTATCATCGATGAGCCCAGAATGTGCCCTGCATCATACAAAGTGAATGCTACATCATCAGATAGCCTGATAGTATCCTGATAGGTTGCAGGATGCCACATTTTCATCGCCTGCGTAATATCTACTTCGGTGAATAGTGGTTCGATGCCTTCGTCTTCGAATTTGTGATACATCAAATTCAGTTCGTCCATGAGCATATGGTACCCGATATCTCTCGTTGGTTCGCTGGAATAAATCTTGCCACGGAATCCATGTCGTACCAGTTTTGGTACACGCCCAATGTGATCCATATGTGAGTGTGTTACGAACAAGATATCTATCGACGCAGGATCGTAGGGGAAGGGTTCATAATTCCATTTTTCCTGTTCTTTTGTCCCCTGAATTAACCCGCAGTCAATCATAATACGTAACCCATTGGTTTCGTATACGAATTCTGCTCCTGCCACCAATTCTGTTCCGTTGAAAAAAGTAACCGTTGGGTTATTCATAGTAAAAAATATAATTATTTTGATACAGGCTGTCGATAAAACAGCACGTACCAATTAAAAGCAACAAGTGCACCTAAAGAATCGTTAATAATATCGTGGAACATATCAATGGTATCCCATCGGTATACCGGAATTAAATTATGTATGACAATTTCATACACTTCCCACCCAATGAACGCTGCACATGCAGCTGCTCCCCATATATGCCACCAGGCATGGTGATTTACCAACTGAATGCGAGCGCCTAAATACAGCACAAAGAACCCTATGAATATACCACCTAAAAAGTGTGTCATAACATCCCACCACCAAATTATTGAGTACAGGTGATACGAAACGCCTATCCAGTTTAGTACGAACAAAGGCACCATAACAGCCAACGCACGTTTTATGCTCCAGTCAGACAAAGGGTTCATACGATGTAAGTGTACCATATATCACAAAAGCAATCTGTACATAACCGAAAAGTATTCAGGTATTTACTTCTTGAGTACAAAAAAAGCACTCGTGTGTGCTGTTTTTGTCATCTTCCTTCTAAGACAAAGAGTGTGAGATTTAGCTCACGTGGGCACCTGATCTGACATGGCCACAGCCACGAGATACTTGTTGGTTCCCTATAAAATTGTGTTCTCAAAACTTTGTCTAGTAGGAAGACTAATTCATTATATCATACTTCTTTTTGCGTCATCAACATTTTGTGACCCTGACGGATTTTTACCCATTAAGGTCCCGAAAAATCCTATCCTCGTCCACCAGAAACACCCAAAATATACTTATACCTGCAATGCATGCATTATTTTGTGCCCCCGGTAGGACTCGAACCTACAACCGTCTCCTTAAGAGGGAGCTGCTCTACCATTGAGCTACAAGGGCAATAGGTAAAAGTATACACAAAAATATCTACAATTCCAGTTCTCAATCACTATGGTACAATCTATCTATATGTTGGAGTTTTTTGCCGAATATCGATCTGTATTCATTATTGTACATGCTTTCTCTGCAGCAATAGGAATAGGCGCCACTCTGACGACCGATTTTCTATTTTTCCAGTTCTTGCGTGACTATCGGATTTCACGTATAGAATCGAAGTTATTCAGAACAGTCTCTCGTGCCTTTCCCGTATTTTTGACCATTATTATACTTTCAGGAGTGGCACTCTATTTATCCGACCCAGCAAAATATATTGAAAGCTCCAAGTTTATGACAAAAATGCTAGCAGTATTCATCATACTGTGGAATGGTGTATTCCTGCATTATTATGTATCCCCACGACTGCAGCGTCTAGATTTTCGTACTTCCAAATTTGCATCGACAAAGCGCATCGCATTTGCAAGCGGCGCGATATCAATGACCTCTTGGATATCATCATATCTATTGGGACTATTATCGAAAATCCCATTTACCATAACAGACGGAATCATACTCTATTTCTGCCTGCTGGGAATCGGTGTCTGCGGGAGCCAAATCATATATGCACGTACCCAGAAACGAGCGCAGCAGAAATAAAACTAAATTTTATTTCTAACTAAATATCTTTCATAAAAACTAAATATTCTGTAATTTTTCCAAAACGCGCTCAACTATTGAATCTCGGTCTAGCCCGTACTCCCGATAGAGTTCTGTCATGGTACCTGACTGGCCAAAACGATCTTGGATACCAATACGCAACATAGGAATAGGTCGTGTTTCTGATAGATACTCCGCAATAGCACTACCGAGCCCACCTGCAACCTGGTGCTCCTCGACTGATACAATCAATGACGCACGAGATACAACATCATCCAACATTTGGGTATCAATAGGCTTCACGGTGTGCATATTCCATACCTCTACAGAATGACCTGATTCATCCAACTGGTGTGCAGCATAGAGAGCCTCTGCCAAAATTGGTCCACAACCAATAAATACGATATGAGGTGATTCGCTGTTGTCGCCTGCATTATCCGAAGAATAGAGTTGATATGACTTCCCTATTTGAAATGGTGTTTCCAGAGTTGTCATTACCGGGGATTTTTCACGCGCGAGCCGCAAGTAGGCTGGTGTGCGGCACAATGATGAATCGGCGAGCGCGATAGTTGCCTTTTTCGCCTCGATTGCATCACACGGCACCACCACAGCCATGTTAGGCAGCACACGCATGAGCGCGATGTCCTCTATAGCCTGATGGGTTCCGCCATCAGGACCAACCGACACGCCTGCATGGCTGCCAACAATTATTACTTTTCTATCGTTATAGGCAATCGTGGTTCTGATTTGCTCCCAGTTACGCCCAGGACTGAACATGGCATAGGACGAACAAAAGGGAATCTTGCCCATAGCTGCCATACCACTGGCAACAGTGACTAGATTTTGTTCTGCAACACCAACCTGCACAAATCGCTCTGGAAATTGTTCTGCGAACAGATTCATCTGTGTAGATTCGGTCAAATCTGCACATAGTGCAACTACCTGTGTATTTGCCTGACCTACTACCAACAAACCCTCACCGAAACCTTTTCGATTTGCAGTCATTGTGGGTTCTTCTGTAAAAAAAAGTGGATCTAGATTCATATAATATTATCAGACTATGCGAAGAGCTTTTTTAATTCGTTGATCCATGATATTTCCTGTTCTTTGTTGGGTGGTTTGCCATGCCAGTGATAATCCCGTTCTATTTCTGAAATACCTTTTCCTGCAATAGTGTGTGCAATAATAACGCTTGGTCTATTAGTGATAGTCTTTGCAAGATTCACCGCATTTATAATGGACTGAATATTATGCCCATCAATTTCTATTACATGCCAGTTGAAGGCCTCCCACTTTGCGACTAGATTCTCCAATGGCATGACGTCTTCGGTATTACCATCTATCTGAATATTATTTCTATCAACAATTACGATCAGGTTACCAATGCGCTCTTTTGCTGCCAACATAATAGCCTCCCAGTTATTCCCTTCGTTTAACTCTCCATCCCCCATTAAACAATAGAACCATTTTTTTGTTCGTAGATTATCTATTCGATCTGCCAACGCCATACCGACAGCCTGCGACAGCCCGCTGCCCAGCGGACCTGATGAAGTCTCCACACACGACAGAAACTCACGATGTGGGTGACCCTGTAGTCGTGATCCGAATTTCCGCAATGTGCGCAATTCCTCTACTGGAAAGTAACCCGTGTGTGCCAAGGTTGCGTAATACACCGGACATATATGACCATTAGACAATACAAGTCTATCTCTATCAGCCCAGTCAGGATTATTCGGTTTGTGATTCAGTATATTGAAGTACAACGCAGTAAATACATCCGCCATATCGAGTGGCCCCGAAGTGTGCCCACTTCCGGCATCTTCTAACATATCAATGATGCTGATTCGGATTTCTTGTGCCTTTATTCGCAGTTCATCAATGGAATAGTTCATATAGATAGTATAGCGTATGTGGTCTTAAAAATGAAGAAAATCCAGTACTCTAGACTGGATTTTCTTTTTGTGACAAGTTACTTGGGGCACCCAACCATCACCTTAATCTTAGCGCTCAGTGTAGGGGTATATGCTCCTGTCTCAGCCATATTGAACCTCTTCTGCAACAAACGTACATACGCCTTGGACGACCTCCCATACACTCCGTCTATGACTACTTCACCTCTGAGGACATAGGCTATGAATCTCTGAAGATTAGTGATTGATGTCTTTGAGCTTGAGGACGATATGGTAGTGGCTGGTAATGCTGCACAGGCTTGTGCCAGTACTGCAGGCGGTAGTTTCTGTATATGGCAGAGCATATCAGAATGGAGAGGCAGTGTAGGTTCGGTGTCGAATACATTCGAGAAACCCCGCAGGTCTATTCCTGCTCCTGTGAGTATTGATACACCAGGTGTTGTAGCATAGAGATCTCTTTGTGTAGGAGTGAGTTGTGAGTCTATAACCTTGTAGGCAGAGGTACAAGTAGGCAATACTTCTCCTCCTGATGCATAGGTTGTAGGCTTCTTAGTCTTCTTTGCATTATAGAGCTCTATCAGTTTTGTCATGAATGGATTACTGAGGATATTTGTTTCTACAGGTATATTGTTCTTCTTATGGAGATCAGTGATTGCTTTGGTTGTTGTTGTGTTTTGTCTTCCTGTGATAGTTGTTTTGTAACCTAGAGTACGAAGCATGGATTGGATGGATTTCCAGTCTACTTTTCCGGTGGGGGTGGTGGTTGAGATGGGTGTAGTAGTAATTGCTGGAGGTAAAATTGTTGAGGTTGGTGTCTTTATGCAGCCCGTTGGAGTGAGGATGTGTGTTGAGGGGCAGCTGGGGGTGGAGGGTCCTCCTCCTCCTGAAGAAACAGAAGGTGCTGGGGTATAGACAATCAAAGCTTTATTTGCGCTCAAACTACCAGCTACACCAGGCGATGGAAGCAACAAACGTACCGGAGCCGTTTGTGCAGTGGTTGTTATGTTGCCTCCATTCAGATTGAGGGCACCTACTGATGCGTAATCGAGATCAGAAGAAGTATCGCTTGGTCCCACAGTATAATTAAACGTTAGTGTATCAGTACCCGATCCCGAAATATAATTAGCCACTGCATCAGTCGCACCAGTCTCTAGTGTCAACTGCGGTGTTCCTGTGACGGTTACTGATTCACTGAATTGAATCAGAATATTAATGGTACCACCGTTCGTGTACGAGCCATCCGAATTACCGGAAGCAACGTTGAGAATGGTAGGGACACTTATATCGAAAATCATAGTGCGATTCGCCGGCTCATCAGATACATAAAGCCTCTTATTTTGAGAATCTATCATGAGGTCAATAGGGTCTACGATACTGGATTGCGTGACAGCGGTACTATAGTTCAAAAAATTAGGTTGTCCGAGCACATTGATAGCTGACTCTCCATTGGTGATATCTGCCACGTCAAATACAAGAACACGGGCAGCCGAGTAATCTGCGACAAACAATCTACTGTACACCTCATCATAGCTTAGCCCATTCGGCTCGCCACCAAAACCAGCTTGACCTCCGTTAGCGTTTGCTGTAACAAAATCAGGTTGTCCGAGCACATTGATAGCTGACTCTCCATTGGTGATATCTGCCACGTCAAATACAAGAACACGGGCATTACCACCATCTGAAACAAATAACCTTCGCTGAATAGCGTCATACGTAACCCCTGTAGCTTCGTCCATCTTACTCTGTGTCGTACCGACAGTGCAGGTAACAAAGTCAGGTTGTCCGAGCACATTGATAGCTGACTCTCCATTGGTGATACCTGCTATATCAAAAACAACAATACGGCGGTTGCTCCGATCTGAAACAAACAATCTATTTCCCGTCGGATCGAGCGATAAATAGCTAGGATTATTTAATCTTGAAGCTGAACAAGCACTTGTAATATTGCTGAAATTTGCTTGCCCCAAAACATTTACAGGAGCATCTCCGTTCTCTATAGTGGAAACATTCCATACGAGAACACGCTGCTTGTCCGCATCTGCCACAAACAGCCTGTTCTGCCCTGAATCATAAACGAGACCTGCAGCATAAGAAAATCCGTAGAACCCCCCCGAGGACGTATCCCAGAAATTCTGCTGCCCTAATACATAATCAGGTGTTTTGTCTACCAAGATATTTGATGAATTTAAGTTAAATACTAAAATACGAGAACCATCTGCCAAAAAAAGTCTATGATTAGTATAATCAATCGCAAGACCTGCAGGCTGACTCAACCCATAAGGATTTATCTGCGTACCGTCGTTACTATCTTGTGTATAATAATCTACTTCTAGCCCATCATTATAAGTCGACTGCCCTACAGCGTCAATCGCATCTTCTCCATCAGTAATAGCTGTAGTATCAAATATCATTATACGGTTACTGCCAGTGTCTGATACATAGGTTCGATTATTGGTAGAGTCATAATATACTCCTTCTGGGGAACTAGTAACCCCTGTGTCCGCAAATCCAGATCCTGACTCAAAATCAGGCTGACCTAAAATATTAACCGCAGGCTCACCATTGGTAATAGTTGCTATATTAAACACTTTTACACCACTGCCCCCGCTCTCTGCAACATACAATCTATTATTTGCTGCATCGTGGGCGATCGCATTGGGCTGATTCATGCCATCTTGGGTAATATTGTCACTAGCACTGACAAAATCAGGTTGACCTAGCACATTGATAGCGTTTTCTCCATCAGTAATAACTGTAGTGTCAAATACGAGAACTCGATGATTTGCGGTATCTGCAACATAGGCACGAGTTCCTGATGTATTGATCCCTATACCCTGCGGGGCGAACATCCTGTTCTGTGAGGCGAGAGCTGAGCTTGTTGTAAAATTAGCTTGCCCGAGTACATTAGCTGCAGCCTGGCCATTAACAATAGAAGTAGTGTTATATATCACAGCACGATTATTACCTGTATCTGCAACGTATAAACGAGCATTGACACTATCGTATGCCAGTCTATACGGAATATTCAGACGCCCTGCAGCGAGCGTGCCTGTACCGCTAGTGAAATCTGCCTGCCCTAAAACATTAACAGCGCTCTCGCCATTGGTAATAGATGTAACATCAAATACTAGTATTCGGTTATTAGAGGTGTCAGCGACAAACAATCTATTATTACCACTATCATGTGCTATTCCCTGCGGACCCTTCAACATCGTTTGTGTAGTACCCTCTACGCGCAAGTAAAAACCCTGTTGACCCAATACAAAATCTGGAGTTTTGTCTACAAGCTGATTCGAGACATTGAGATTGAATACCAGCACCCTATTATTACCTGAATCAATGACAAACAAACGATGATTGCTGGCATCTAAGGTGGCTTGAGCGGGCCCATTCAATCCGTACGGCGTCATATCACCAGCGCCACCATTCTCGCTACTGCTAGTATAGCTCACTTCACCCCCCTCACGATTGACATACTGGCCAATAGCATCTATAGCATTCGCGCCATTCACAATAGCAGCATATGAATACAGCGGTATAGCACTTAGCACGGCTAGTGCAACGAACCCAATATATCGATAGACAGTATTCATGGTAATAGGTGATTTCATATTATTATATTAAGCGTAAGTAGTGAGGATAAACTAAACAGGTTATCGAATAGAGATTCAGTCATGAGGCTCTTCCCAACTCTAGTATACCCACAATCAGAAATACACACAAACGGCATTGTGTGTACAAGAAATTACTCTGAATGCACGCGCTCCAAGATATGTGGATTCACGATATTTTTGACGTCTGGCCACGGGATCATAATTTCAGGCTGTCCTGCTGCATAAGGTGCAATTTGGTACGCGCCAAATATAATACGTATTCCTGGATGTTCTAGCATAAAATTAACAAAATTTTCAGACTTGGGTTCGGTACCTGTCAGTACATAGCTATTGCTAAACATTTCAGGATTTTCTTTTGCCACTGCAGATAGTTCTGCATTAGCAAACGTGCCCGAAGCAATCAGCGCACGCGAAGTACGCGACAGAGTGGTCAGATAGTCGGGATGATTAGCGAATACTTCAGACAGCTCTACCTGACGACCATCCTCGTCAAATACGAGGGCAATTACAGCAGGATTACCGTGTGCTCCCCCGGTATATTCGTACGCATCAATACGATAGTTGATATATTTCCCTGCACGACTCATTACCGCCCCTTTCCAGTCTGCCTGCCACTTATTACCACTCGGCTGTAGTTCTGCGATTGATTCATTTTTGAATTTACTAGAATCATACTCCTGCTCAAATACTACAATTGATTGCTCGACCATCTGACGAATCATAGCATCAGCGGTAGTATTACCTGACGTATTCAAATCAGCACTGAGAATATACAGATCTGTCTCCTTGTGAACCTCGAGCACCTTGCCGACAGGACCATTATCTGTGACTTCGTTAGGAATACCAAAGAATGGAATATCATTGGTTCGAGACCGCATATACCAATACCCGCCAGCTAGTACTGCCAGAATTACCAGAATAATTATAATTCGCCGCGTATTCATGTATATAGTCTATCACAAAGATGCAGGGACATTACTGAACCTGACCCTGTAACTGTTCAAAAGAATTTCGTGGATTCTCACTCCCAAAAATCGCCGAACCACACACAACTGATGTAGCACCTGCATCTCGCAAAGCGAGAATATTAAACTCTGAAACACCCCCGTCGATCTGTATAGGCAATTCCGGATCAAATTGCTGAATTCGTGCTATAACATCGAACACACGAGTAGAGAAAGACTGCCCTTGTACCCCAATACGCTCTATTCCCATTATCTGAACGAAGTGTACTCTTTTTAAAAGCTTTTGGTATATCGAAAAATCATCATTCACTGTCACCGCAATACCATATTCAAATTTTGGATAATCCTGTGAATACCCGTGCAAAATTGCAAAACAATATGACAAATCTTCTGCACTACCAACATGCAAGACAACTCGACGAGGATTCGCGGACAACCACCTAATCAGTGATTCCTGTGGATTTTTGATCATTAGATCAAACTCAACGACGATATTTTGTTTGCGTAATATTTCCAGAGCAGCGACACAGTCTGCATCTTCTACAATCTGCCCCGCAGTATTATACGGCCATGTACTTGATTCTACATACTCCCCATCACAAATATCTATCTGCACCAGTGTAGCAGAGTCTTTGTTGGCGCAGAGCACTGCCTTGTGCTCTATTTCTTGCCAGTTTGATTCGAGTATTCCTGGGGTAACCTTCATATCTTATGCGTGTACGATTTCAATCATATTAATACGTCTCTGATGCCTAACTCCATCGAATGGCGTATCTAAGAATAATTGCACGCCAGCCCACAACTGATCTTGTGATACGAATCGCGCACCGACAGATAATACATTGGCGTTGTTGTGCGCACGACCCAGACGGATTACTTCGACATCCTGGCCATTATAGACAACAGCACGAATTCCAGAATACCTATTCATAACAATAGCCTCGCCAGTACCTGACCCGCCCAGCACAATAACGCAAAGTTCCAGGAATTCAGTATCACGCGCATAAAGCTGCAATTGCTCTGCTGCTTTATGCATATAGACAGGATAATCATCGTCTGACACCAGGGTATACGCGCCGCAGTCTTCTACAGCGTGCCCCTGTCCTAGCAGCCAAACCTTGAGCTGCTCCTTCATTTCAAAACCTGCATGATCTGCAGCAAGTATAATATTCATATATACCTACTATATCAGGGTTTTCAGATATTTCATCATCCAGTGACCTACCAATTAGATTGCTATTTCCAAAAAGGCTTCCAATAAAAATCATACTGCGTACCGCTGGATGTACACAACGGACCTGGTGAATCTAAATTACATTCAGGATCGACATATACCTGCTCCTGATGAACAAATGATGTGATTAAAAAAACTATCAGTGCGACAAAAAATAAAAGTTTGAACATATACTATATTGTACACTATCTCGGTGAAATACTAACTAAGATTACTCACCACCTCTTCGACATGTCTCACCAATGTGTGGGTATACCCATACTCGTTATCGTACCAGGCGAGCACCTTTACTAAATTACCGTTCACTACGCGGACCATTTCTGCGTCGACAATACAAGGCACAGTTCGCCCTACTATATCCGACGAAACCAGAGGCTCGTGCGATACCTCCAGAATTCCCTGCCAACGGTCAGATGTGGCTGCCTGCTCTAATAGTTTTACCACCTCTTCTGCTGTTGTAGATTTTTTGGAAATGAATGTTACATCCACAATAGAGCCTGCAGGAACAGGCACCCGCAAACTAATACCGTCGAATTTGCCTTCTAATTCCGGATATGCCACAGTCACCGCCTTTGCAGCACCCGTCGACGATGGCACAATATTCTGTGCTGCTGCACGTCCTTCACGCAAATCCTTTTTACTGGGGCCATCTACTAGCGCCTGGGTTGCCGTATATCCATGAGTTGTCGATAGTATTGCAGACTCTATTCCCAGTGTTTCGTTCAATACTGCAATCAATGGTGATGCTGCATTGGTAGTACATGATGCGTTTGATGTTATCGCGGTTTTTCCAAATTTATCATTGTTAATTCCTATCAGAATAGTCTCTCCAGGAATTACTCCAGATGGATCCTGTTTTGCAGGAGCACTAATGACTACACTGCGGGCACCTGCAACAATATGTGCATGCGCCTTGTCATACTGAGTAAAAAATCCTGTTGATTCAAGAACGCAATCAATATTCATATCTGCCCAAGGCAATAATGCAGGATCTTTTTCGTGAATGACGGCGATCTTTTTGCCACTTACTTTAAGAGCACTCTCACTCTCAGCCTCTACAGCAAAGTTTGCCTTGCCATATACTGTGTCGTACTGGAGTAAGTATGCAAGTGATTCGATTGTCCCTAAATCGTTGATTGCAACCACTTCTATATGCTCATTATTTATAGTCTGCCGAAAGAATGCTCGCCCAATACGTCCAAATCCATTGATTGCAATTCGTTTTTTTGTCATATACACGAATTATACCATTCAAATGCTCTAAAACAAAAAACACCCTATGGGGTGTTTTTATAGTGTACGGTACAGCAATTATGCTATCTCTGCCACGCCTTTAGCTGTTCGATTTCGGCTGACTGTGCACGAATGATACCTGCAGCCATTGCGCGCAATTGATCGTTCGTAACCCCTGATCCTCCTACTAGTTTTGTAGACATATCAATCGCACCTTCGTGATGAATAATCATTTGCTCTATAAATTCTTGCTCGAGATCTGATCCTGACAGACTATCCAGTGATGCCGACATGCCGTGCATCATTTCCTGCATAGACATAGGGTTTTGCATAGTCATTCCACGATGATGTCCACGACTCCAACCCATTAATGACCCGACTATTAACCCTATCGCCAAAGCAATAAGAAGCGATACCCAGTGATTCATTTCCATTTTGCGACCTGTAGGCATTGCCTCGTATTTTGCTTTTGCTGTATTTGCTAATTCTACCACTTCTTCTTTTGCGTCTTGTGCAAATTCGCGAACGTCGGTAGCCATATCATCTGCTATATCGCTCACCTTGTCACGGACAGTGTCTTTCCAGTCGTGTTGAGTATTGTTACCATTATTACTATTCCCAGGGTGTGCATTGTTGTTGTTATTCATATTAATAGAAAGGTTTATTATTAAATAATACTGACTTTAGTATTATATCATGCTCTACAGATCTAATTCAACAGGAGCCCTATCCATTACGGATTTTATCAACTAATTGTATAAAGTTACATTTTTTCGGATCCGGAGCGTGCTGCCAGTATTCACCTGACCGGATGTACTGCGCCATATGCTGTAGAAACAGTTCAAGTTCATCAATCTCTGCCTCATCAATTGTAAAGCGCTCTACCACAAACTGCCCTGATTCCTTTGGCTCTACAAAATGCAGCACAGCATCATCCAGCTGATACGCACCCTCGCGGAAATAACGCAGCAACAGTTTGTAAAACTGCAACTGGCGGTAATAATTACCATCACTGGTTTTTGTCGCGCCTATGATATCATTACGACTTTTTGATTTGCCTGTTTTGAAATCAATCACGCGCACCCGTGAATCTGAATTACCTACAAATTCAAATCGATCAAGCGCACCCGACAGAGTGACATCAGCGCTTGGTAAAACTACTCCATTAATACGAAATTCAGAAAAACCGCGTGTCTCCCATATGCCGTCATGCTCCTGGTACCATAATGGCAGCGTGCGCTCTGCCTGGGCACAGAGCCGTAGGTAGTCTGCATCAGCAACCGGCTCGCGACCTAACCTGGTACGAAATACTTGAACGAATCCTTCACTATTCAAAACCTCGCCTTGCGATGCTGATTTATATAATTGCTCTATCGCATAATGAACAGCTGTTCCATACATCAGATTCGCTGATTGTAACTCTGGAATACGGATCAGATTTTTGCAGATATACTCCCAAGGATCTGCTAAAAAGTTATTCAAATGTGTCGCAGCGATAGGTCGAGACTCAAACAACGACAGTATGTATTCGTGAAATTCTTTTTGGGTATCAGTAGTTATACTAGGCACAGCAAGCTGTCGCTGTAATAAATCTGTCTGATATTGCTCAACCAGGTCTGATACATCGACAGAAGTAATATGATTAGCATCCAGTTGCGATATAAACTGTGATGGCACCAATTCTCGACCCTCTCCTGATCGTTCTGCATAAGATAGATGTAAGGCACTGCGTGCACGAGTTAGTGCGACAAAGAGCAGACGCCTCTCATCCCCATTTGATTCGTTACCAGGAACACCATCGAATACTCTATCCAATATCTTTATGACATCTCTATTGGGGCGATTCCCCCATTTGCCGTCCACCAACATTGGAATATACACATGATCGAATTCGAGCCCTTTTGATCGGTGTGCAGTCATGATGCGCACAGACCCAGTTCGTCCTCCCTGGACTGTGAGTTTTAACTTTTTCCCATGCGACTCTAATGTGTCCAGATACTCTACGTATTCGCGGAATGTGCCACCCTCGGACGTGTGTACGAATCCAACGACATCATTGAACAATACTTGCAGCGCTGCAATATCCGAAGCCAGCTGATTGGATTGTAGATAATTAAATATCCCCAATCCATCAATAACAGACTGGAATACCACACTCGCATGATCTATCTGGGCAGATACATGCCAATTCATAATACGGTCTGCGAATGTCATGCATAGCTTGGGCTTGGTTACGCCAACCTTTTTCAATTCTAGTCCATCGGATAACAGATCTACCATGGTTGTGGTCTTTTTCTGGCTGGACGACCTGACGATACGCGCTACATCGATCGATGGAATGGTACACCACGGAGTATAGAGCATACGAGACAATGCTACGTTGTTATGCGGGTCTTTGATAACCTGGAACGTTGCAATGATATGCCTAATTATTGGCGATTGCAAAATATCAATATCAGACTCTAGGCAATTAGAAATTCCTGCACGAGATAACTCTGAAGCAATAATAGCCCCGTCTGTATTAGTACGTGTTAGTACGGCAATTTCTTCTGCAGGAGTTCCAGCCTGTATCAAGCTGGATACCCCTTGCACCACACCATACAGTTCAGATCCCGTGTCAGGGTATATCGATAGCTGCGCCTGCACAGGCTGACGCTCTGCATATGATTGTAGCTGCACAGGACCAGGTAGTAACGCATGTGCAATATCGAGAACCGATTGGTTAGAGCGGTAATTACTAGACAGGTGAATAATAGTAGCATTAGGATATTTTGCATGAAATCCATAAAAGTATTCTGGTGATGCGCCCTGGAATCGATATACGGATTGTTTGTCATCACCTACTACAAAGATATTGGGGTTATCGTGGAAACTACCTACCAACTCCACGATACGATTCTGTACATTATTAGTATCCTGATATTCATCTACCAATATGTACTGATATTCCTCCTGAAGCCCTAGTAGAAATTCTGGATCTGATTCACATACATTTACCAGCTCTGTAATCATGTCGGTGAAATCATACAGCTTTGCCTCGCGCATTGCAGCATCAAATCGTTCATACAGAGATACTAGTTCTAGGTTTTTTTCTATTTGTTTTTTCAGGTTAACATAGTCGGACTTCATTTTGCCTTTATGAACACCTTTTTCGTGGTGCAAATCATCGATACGATCAAAATCTGTCTGCGCATCAGTGACATGTCGCAACAATTGGGCTGGCGATATATGTTCGCGTTTCAGTGTATCAATAGCCGACAAAACACCATCGACATAGGCGGTATAACTGTCATACCAGCGGATATAGACACCCATGTGCGAGCGCAACAATGACTCCACAATGCGAAGCTTGTCTACATCAGTAGCGAGTTGTGAACCCATAATACGCGGGAATGATTCTGGATGTTCGGTGATAAGTTTCTGTGCTAACCCATGGAATGTATGCACATGTACCTCGTAGGCGTGTGACCCCATCATACGCGCCAAACGTTTGCGCATATTACCTGCGGCAGATTCAGTAAACGTCAGCGCCAGAATAGCATCAGCCGGCGTATCAGTTGTGCGTACGATATTGGCGATACGCAATGACAGAATTTGTGTTTTGCCAGTACCCGGACCAGCAAACACCATCACAGGACCATCCACTGTATCGACTGCCTGACGCTGTTGCGGGTTCAGCCGACGGTACTGTTCATCGAATATACTAGTATCAGAAGTAGTAGGCATATGGGAGTAGTGTAGCACGCCGTGCAAAGACACAAACCCCACCCTAACCCTCCCCTTTTCTAGGGGAGGGAACCTGCAGGAACGGCTGCGAGCCGCCCTCCACCACCCCATTCCCCAACCACTTGACACAGCGCAATTAGTCAGTACTATATAACTTCGTTTTAGAAACAGTTATTTATTAACCTTATTCAAACATCTTTCGCATATGGCAAAGATCAAGAATCACAAATCAGGGGCAGCAGCTACAGTAGCCCCAAAAACTGCGTTGCAAAGGCTTCAAGAGATGGAAGCTAGTTCGTGTAAAAACATACAGGCGACTTTGCAACTAATCTTGCAGGCTTGCTATTCCGCCAAAAGAAACCCTATCCTTAAAAGGGTGGACTTCCAAAAATTGAAAACACATCTCGGTGTTGAAGTATTCAAAAGAGAACAAACTTATATAGCTTCATTTTTTGAAGCCCTCCACAAACAACACCAGCCAGCGAGTTAATTCATAACCTTAACTATTCTAAGCACAAAGAAACTCCAACAGTACTCGCTATTCGTACTGTTGGGGTTTTAATATTCCGGCGGCGAATGGATGCTGGCGTGCGAGATACTGGTATCTCGCCGCCGGAATCCTCCACAGATCTCTGAGCTACTTCTTCAACCTCACCACATTTTCTATCACTTGAATCATTCCATCTTTTTCTAATCCCTGTACCGCCTTTGCTATTCTATCGTCCTGCGGATCAATAATACCCACCATATTCGCAATCTCAGAAACTGCGATAGTATCGTGCTGCAGCAACCACTTCACAATACCCGAACGCACCTGTCGTACCGAACCCTCGAATCGTGACTGACGCGTGTAGTGCTTGCTTTGTGTATTAGGGTTGGACTTCAAAATCTTGGGCAATGTTGCGCCGTAATCCATCATCGCCCAATAAAACTCTCGTGGTGCGAAGGCTAGCCCTAGGTCTTTGGGCTTCCCTCTTGTGCCTATAGGATTCGCGAGAGGAGGGTTAGGGAGGAGTCGCTGCATCAGATTATCTACAATCTCTTTCATTTTTTCCAAGACCTCTTTATCGCTCACCTCTTCTCTCTCGTTAAAAAAATGATGAATCATCACACGGCGAATAT
Source organism: uncultured Candidatus Saccharibacteria bacterium (assembly GCA_964601935.1). Classification (GTDB taxonomy): domain Bacteria; phylum Patescibacteriota; class Minisyncoccia; order Phycocordibacterales; family UBA1006; genus JANPGR01. Next base: position 50,389 of record CAZROP010000001.1, read on the forward strand.
TAGTCTCTACGAATATTTCTGGCTCATTCCATACAAAGGCTCTCACTGCACCGGCAGTATACGGACCGATACTAGGCAATGATTCGAGCGCTGCACGATCCTGAGGAAATGTGCCATTATATTGGGACACTACTACTCGTGCCAACTGTCCCAAGCGCAATCCACGATTGTTATAACCTAAACCCTGCCAGGCACGCAGAATGTCTTCGTTGGTAGCTTTTGCGAGAGTCATTACATCAGGAAATAACTGCATCCACTTTTCAAAGTATCCGATTACTCGCGCAACCTGTGTCTGCTGCAGCATAACTTCTGAAACTACAATGTGGTAGGGTGTCAGATATTTCCCCTGTCGCCACGGCAAATCATGGCGACCATTCTGTGCGTAGTAGTTTGCCAAAATATCTAAAAATTCATCCATAAATATCATAGTACACACTACGTGTCGAATCTCAAGACGCATATCAATCACTGGTTATCCACAAATTATATCCCGAGCCGCAACTTGGCCCCCATACAGACGCTATAATATATTTGTATATGAAAACACCCTACCTAGTATCTCTCATTGTATTACTCGCGACCGGCACCTACGCCCTCGCTCAACTCACCCCACCTCTCCAAACACCTACCTGTAGTCCTACATCAGCAGGGTGTCAGATAGCACCTCCTATCAATGCAGGAACATATTATCAGGAGAAGAAGTCTAATGTGGTGGTACGTTTGCCTGTTGCATCTTCAAGTATTCTTCCCTTCTTGGATCCTACATGGAATCCTGTACTACAGAACTATCCTGCAGCGACTCCTTCTCATTTTGGGTTTGATACTAACGGTTATGTACGTGGACAGGGTGTGATTGCGAATAAAACGTTGAAGGTTGGAAAGGATTGGGTTATTACAACACCGAATACACCTCCTGTGGGCGAGTTGTTTATTCCTTATGCGTCGGAACCGCAAACTAGTACCGTCTCAGAGCGACCTCTCTGTGTAGTCAAGGGTACCGGCCTCATAAAAAGGTGTGTATCTGCAACGACTGTAGCAGAACCATCAGTTAACGTCACGGCATCTACAACAGCACTGGGTAGTGCTGGAGGTAATGTTACCTACACATGGACATCTACGAATACAGACTCCTGTGGATTCATAAATGGCCCATCATATATCAGTTATGTGCCCGGAGGAACACCTAGCAATACATCCGGCAGCGTTGCGATGGCATATCCTGCAAACTCTTCAGGAGCACATCGGCAGTACAAATTCGGAGTCTATTGTTACAAGGCTGTAACAGGTGGCGCCAACAAAACAGTTATTGATGACGTAGCACTGACTGTATTCGGCAGCACTCCACCACCGCCATTACCTACCGTAACGGTTCTAACTCCTATCGAAAGCCATGATCTTGATAACCCAAATACGCCGTTTACTGTGCAGTATGAAGTAGCCAATGCAACATCATGTGCATACTCATGGAATACTCGACCTGCTAGCAGTACATTTACTCCTGTTAGTCAAACAACACCGACAAATGGTATCTATTCACTAACTCTAAACCTATTACCTGCGGGTCCTAGTACTCATTACGGGGTGAACATAACCTGTACCAACAGTACAGGTAGTACCACCCAGTGGTATCGAATTTACTACGGAATATAGTAATGGTGAGTAATCTACTCACTGATTCCTTACAAAACAGCCTCAACTTCTGAGGCTGTTTTGTTTGGTATAGAGAAATCTATTATCAATAAAGGTTATTACTGTTTCAGTTACAACTTTATCCACAAACAGAGGAATCCTGGAACAACTATTGAGTAATGGAACACGTTATACTGTATCTACCTATGAAAACACCCTACCTAGTATCTCTCATTGTATTACTCGCGACCGGCACCTACGCCCTCGCTCAACTCACCCCACCTCTCCAAACACCTACCTGTAGTCCTACATCAGCAGGGTGTCAGATAGCACCTCCTATCAATGCAGGAACATATTATCAGGAGAAGAAGTCTAATGTGGTGGTACGTTTGCCTGTTGCATCTTCAAGTATTCTTCCCTTCTTGGATCCTACATGGAATCCTGTACTACAGAACTATCCTGCAGCGACTCCTTCTCATTTTGGGTTTGATACTAACGGTTATGTACGTGGACAGGGTGTGATTGCGAATAAAACGTTGAAGGTTGGAAAGGATTGGGTTATTACAACACCGAATACACCTCCTGTGGGCGAGTTGTTTATTCCTTATGCGTCGGATCATCAGACAAACGCAAAGTCAGAAAAGGTTCTCTGCGTCGCAAAGGGAACGGGTCTAATAAAACAGTGTAGCCCTGCAACAGTCCCAACCCAGGGAACAACTGCCAGCACACCACTGACTGCAACATTAACAGCATCACAATCAACTGTCACAACGACTGTACCCAGCTCTATTTTGACCTGGACATCAACAGGCGCTACTGAATGTTATCCGGTGAGTGGATGGGGGTTTGATTTTAATACTCGCGCAATATCAGGGACAGAAACAGTGACTCTTACCAACCCCACATCACTGTTCGGCGATAACTCGACATTTATTGTAGCCTGTACGAATGCAGCACAGAACGTGGTCTTTGCCTCTACCAAAATTAATGCTGACCTACGTCCTGTTATAGGTACATTCTGTGCAACACCGTATAAAAACCTTGGATCAGGTTGGCAGCCTACAGGGGGATGTACCAAAGTCATAAATGGTGCGTACGACAATAACGAATACTTTGTTACTCACCTGAACGTGACCAGCCCTAATGGGTCACCAGTACAATGTAAAGCGCGAACAGTTGCTAGTAATATTGCAGGATCTAACACGTGGAGCTTCCTCGCAAGTGGTGTGTGGACGACATCAAAGACTGTACCAACAGGGGTAATCGTCAGTGGCGGCACACCTAATGCTTGTCTGAATGGCTGTCAGTATGATGAAATTGTCTCTGCTCCTTATACTTCTGCACAACTGCAAGTAGAATGCACCAATACTGCAGGAACATCTGGCGATAGCATCATTCTTACCACAGGACTATCTACTGATTAGGCTCATAATTAAATATAAAACCCCTCGCACTTGCGAGGGGTTTTATTTCATGACTTACAACTTCAAATTAAAGTAACTATATTACTTAGATCTTCCACCACGTGCACGCTCTGATTCTGTCAGATACTGCTTGCGCAAACGTACAGATTTTGGTGTGATCTCTAACAACTCATCATCTTTCATAACCTCCAAGCCTCGTTCGATACTCAACGTATACGGGGGTACGAGGTTAATCGCCTCGTCGTTACCACTCGAACGAACATTGGACTGGTTCTTACCTTTTATAGGGTTTACCGTCATTTCTTCTCCCTTGCTCGTGTTTCCAATAACCATTCCTTCGTATACCGGCTCTGCGTGACCAATATAGAGCAGTCCGCGATCCTGTAAATTCCACAGGGCATACCCTGCAGCAACTCCTGAAATCATAGAAATCATAGATCCAGCAATATGTTTTTTGATTTCACCTGCATGAGGACGGAATGCCAAGAAACGAGCAGCAATGATACCGAGCCCCTTTGTCGCAACAACAAACTCTCCACGATAACCAATCAGTCCGCGTGTAGGAATTTCGAATGTAAGACGTGTTGTTTTATCGCGTTCTTCCATATTCATCAGCATGCCTTTGCGGCGATTCACTGTATCAATAATTCCTCCAGAAAATTCTGTAGGAACATCAATAGTCAACTCTTCGTACGGCTCAGTGATACTACCATCTTCCTCTCTCCGTGTTATTGCTTGTGGCTGAGACACTGCCATTTCGAATCCTTCGCGACGCATTTGCTCCAACAACACAGCTATATGCAGCTCACCACGTCCACAGAGCAGTGCATTACCGTCCTCGAATGTGATTCTCATACCAACGTTCGTTTCCAATTCTCGTTCTAATCGTTCTTTAATCTGGCGCCCTGTTACAAATTTGCCCTCCTTTCCAGCGAACGGAGAGTCATTTGCCATAACCACCACTGATATGGTTGGCTCATCAATAGCAATAGACGGTAACAAAGGCGTGTCGAGGTCGGTTACGATCGTCTCTCCAATCATTGCGTTAGCATTTCCTGCTATTACTCCAATATCACCTGCTGATAATACCGGAACAGCTTCACGCTCAATGCCGCGAAATGAGTAGAGTTTTGTAATACGGAATGTTGTCTTGCTGCCATTCCCATCAACTGAGTGTACCTGAGAGCCGTCTTTTATAGACCCCTGGTACACGCGCGCTACAGACAAACGACCCAAGAAATTATCATAACCCAGAGAAAAGGTCTGAGCCTGAAATGGTAAGTCAACAGTTAGCGCTGCGTTTGAAGTATGCTCCAACACAGTGTCCAGCAATGGTGAAAGATCAACTTTATCATCATTCAGATTCTTCATCGCAACTCCCTCGCGACCGATTGCATATACGACAGGAAATTCTATTTGATGATCGTCAGCCCCTAATTCCAGGAATAATTCGAGTACAGCATCCAGCGTAGCTGCCGGGTTTGCTGCTGGCTTGTCAATTTTGTTCAATACCACAATAGGTCGCAATCCTAATTCCAAAGATTTCTTTAACACAAAACGTGTCTGAGGCATGGGGCCTTCCTGGGCATCTACCAGAAGTAGCACAGTATCAATAGAGCGTAGTACACGCTCTACCTCGGATCCGAAATCAGCGTGACCCGGTGTGTCTACAATATTTATTTTTATATCTTTCCATACCAGCGAGGTATTTTTTGCATAAATAGTAATACCTCTCTCCCCTTCCAGCTGATTACTGTCCATGGTACTACCCTCGTTCCATACACCACAAAACTGCATTAGCTTGTCAGTAAGCGTGGTCTTGCCGTGGTCAACATGGGCAATAATTGCAATATTTCTAATATCAGAGAATTGTGACATAGCTGTTCTAAACTATCATACACAGGCAGTATTGTCAAAACAGCGAAGGATTACACCCTGCTATCAATAAGGTGTGTTTACTACATCTGGTGTAGCCGTGCTATACGTTCCTCCACAGGAGGATGTGACGCCAGTAATCGTGCAGGTGCCAGCGAACCGAATGGATTACTAATATACATATGGGCTGTCGCCGTATGAGCATGCTCCAGAGGATGATCATAACTACTGATTTTACTCAACGCATTCGCCAATCCACGAGGGTTACCGGTGATCAGTGCACCGGTACTATCTGCCAGGTACTCTCGCTTTCGTGATACTGCAGCTACAATCATTGCTGCGCCTATCTGCGCCAGTATTCCTGACACGATTACTGCAACGAATCCCAGAATTCCGCGACTATCATCATCTCCTAATAATGCATTTCTACCGAGCATGTCAGCCACAATTGCGACAAACCCTGCAACAATGGTCGCCACCGACATCAATAATATATCTTTGTTTCCAATGTGCGCCAATTCATGGGCTATTACTCCTGCAAACTCTTCTTGATCCAAACGTTGTATTAAACCTACAGTCACCGCAACAGCGCTATGATCTTTATTACGACCCGTTGCAAATGCGTTAGGCGCTTGGTCTGGAATTATGTAGAGGCGCGGCATAGGCAGTTGGGCACGCATGGTTAACTCGCGTACAGTGCGATAATAGTTGGGATATTCTAATTCTGTAGCCAACTCAGCACCTGCCATTCGTATAGCAATCTTATCAGAAAACCAATATGATACGATATTCATTACTACAGAAAACCCTATCATGATATAGAGAAGTGAAGGGTTCTGAAAACGAACTGATAGCCAATAACCAATGGCGATTACGACGACCAGAAACAATCCCATAATTGTATAGGTCTTTGTCGTAGCTGCAGCCTGGTGGGTAAATAACTTTGACTGTATAAATTGTGCCATATGCCATCATTATACTTGAAAAGCTAGTAAAAAAGAATACACTAGGCTAGTTCTATACGAATCAGCAATTAGCAGATAATCAACGTTAGATCCTATATCTAGAGAGGATCGACACCTACTACAACCTTATGTCACTACTCGACTACAACGAAATTCGCGAAAAGAAGGTAATTATTTATGACGATGAACCGTGCCTGGTAGTATCATCCCACGTCGCACGCACACAAATGCGCAAGCCGACCAACCAAACAAAACTGAAATCGCTCATTTCTGGAAAGGTATTCCAGGCAGTATTCCAGGCAAGCGATCGCGCAGAAGAGGCCGACATTGAAAAACGTGTTTCAAAGTTTCTCTACGCACAGCCACAGAAAAACGAGTGGTGGTTTGCCACTATCGAGGACACCAAGGATAGATTCAAACTAACAAGAGACGAGATTGGTGAAGCGGCAAAATGGATTCGTGAAGGATCTGACGTTACCATTAAATTCTTTTTGAAAGATGATGACGAAGAAGTAGTGATTGGAGCAGAAACACCTATAAAGGTAGAGCTGACAGTAAAGGAAGCGCCCCCTAATGTACGTGGTGACACTGCAACAGGCGGGCGCAAGACCGTTCTACTAGAGAACGGAACCGAGTTATCGGGTGTACCATTATTTATAGAGGCTGGTGATATTATTCGCATCAACACCGAACTAGGTGAATATGTGGAACGTGTAGAAAAACGATAGTGAAAAGCCCTCACCTAGGTGAGGGCTTTTCACTATCTAATTATTTGGGGCATTCAGCCAGTGTTTTGAGCTTTGCACCCAACACCGCGGTATATACTCCCGTTTCTGTAAGTCCTAATCGGTTTTGTAGCAATCTGATATATGCTTTAGATGACCTCCCATACACTCCGTCTACTACTATTTCTCCTTTCATTACGTACGCTATGAATCTCTGTAATGAGGCTACAGATGACTTAGGACTGAGTGAAGATATAGTTGTTAGTGGAAGAGCTGAACAAGCAGTCTCTAATACAACGTCAGGGATACCTGACACATGACATTGAATATCACTGTGTAATGGAAGTACGGGGTATGTATCGAACGCACGAGAGAACCCACGCAAATCGATCCCCTTCCCAGTCAAAATGGTAACATTCGGTAAACTACCATACACAGCTTTCTGGTCAACAGATAACTGTGAATCTATAACCTTGTAGGCAGAGGTACAAGTAGGCAATACTTCTCCTCCTGATGCATAGGTTGTAGGCTTCTTAGTCTTCTTTGCATTATAGAGCTCTATCAGTTTTGTCATGAATGGATTACTGAGGATATTTGTTTCTACAGGTATATTGTTCTTCTTATGGAGATCAGTGATTGCTTTGGTTGTTGTTGTGTTTTGTCTTCCTGTGATAGTTGTTTTGTAACCTAGAGTACGAAGCATGGATTGGATGGATTTCCAGTCTACTTTTCCGGTGGGGGTGGTGGTTGAGATGGGTTGCGTTGAAGAAAGAGTAGGTGTTGGTATATCTGCAGCTTTAGTGACAATCGGAACAGGGATGATTGGTATTACTCCACCGCCCCCACCAGAAGAAGACTGTGGTGGAGTAACTATTAGGGGAGAAAACCATCCCGTGGTATTTCCTACGTTAGTGCTGTTGGCAGGATCTACAGGAGTGGAAAAGACTGATGAATTGTCAGTAATGACACTATCCTTGATCGATAGAAATCCCGAACTTACAAAGGTAGAACTACCAGCCATATCTATGGTTGCAGCAGTGTCCGGCATAGAAGAAACTATTGAGAGCCTATCGTTTGCATCTAGACCATTTAGAGTGAGCACTCCTGCTACAGTCTGGGTACCACCTGTTGGTAATGTAATGACAGCAGGAGTAGAATTGTTAGAACTATCAGAAAAAGTAAGGTTGTTCCAGGTAGTGGCACCAGTGAGAGCGTGGTCGTCGCCCGAACTGAATACTACAGTACCGTTGTTATGGTTAAAGGTTCCTGTGTTGGTGAAGGTGCCAGCTATATTAAGAGTGTCTGAAGGGGCGGTGAACGTTCCTTGGTTAACCATACTACCTGTACCACCACCTGTATTCAGAGTAATTGTCTCTCCCGACGTAAACATAGATCCTGAAGGAATAAAAAATGTACCCGCCGTTATAAAGACAACTTCGTGAGGTAGAGTGCCCATGAGGCTACTTATGGGTATACTGGGGTCACCACTTTTTGCAAGCACCAGATCTGCGTTGGTCATTGCTCCATCAGAAATACGTAAAATCTTATCCAGCGCCAGGTGTCCTTCATGGTCGACAAAATCACCACCTACTAACACCTTTCCGCCAGGCTGCACTGCAAATGAATACACACTTGCACTAAGCGCTGATGGAATGAACGTAGTATCTCGTGTTCCGTCCGTGTTCAGACGAGTTATTTTATCTAGATTAGATTGACCATTATAGTCATTAAAATTTCCACCTACCAGAATCTTTCCATCTGGCTGCAGAGCTAATGTATACACACCTGCCCCAAACCCTGCTGGAACCATGAAACTTGTATCTCGTGTTCCGTCCGTGTTCAGACGAGCGATTCTATCCAAATTAGGCTGAGCATCATAATTTTGGAACTCTCCTCCTACAAGTATCTTTCCATCTGGCTGTATCACAATATTATATACATAATCACTGAGAGCTACCGACGGAACGAATGTTGTATCTCGTGTTCCATCAGCGTTGATACGAGCCAAATAAGCAAGCTCTGGCAGAGCATCGTAACTCTCGAAGAATCCTCCTACAAGTATCTTTCCATCTGGCTGGATCGCCGCGCTCTGCACGATCTGGCCAAATGCCACCGCAGGAGCGAACGTTGTATCTCGCGTTCCATCAGTATTCAGACGAGCAATTCCGTCCAGATTGGGCTCCGAATCATAATCTGTAAAACTACCTGCAATTACAATACGCTCATCAGCATCTAGATTAATAGAGGATACAGAACCCGTCGAAGCACCGACCGGGATAAAACTAGTGTCACGACTACCGTTCGTATTCAGACGAGCAATCCTATCCAGGTTAGCCTGCGCACCATAATCAGTAAAACCACCACCGACCAAAATCTTTCCATCTGACTGTAAAGCCAATGAATTTATACTTGCGTTAAACGCGGCAAAAATAGAGAAGCCTGTATCTCGTGTTCCGTCAGCATTAAGACGAGCAATATAGTCCAGATTAGCTTGACCATCGTAGTCGGTGAAATTTCCACCTATAACTATCTTCCCATCAGGCTGAACAACTATTGCATTAACAGTATTATTCAATGATGCGGCTGGAGAAAATGCAGGATCGTTAATTCCACCCCTATCCAATCCCCACACCGTCACCCTATCAGCATAAATATCCAACCCCGTGAGACTGATACCATCTTTTCTAGCCACAGCCACCCCTGCCTCGTCCTCAATATACAGAGTAATGATATCGCCATCGTAAAGCTGTACTCCGCTAAATGAATACGCGCCACCACTAGTTACAGCTGTATTTATAGATACACCATTAACAAACAGTTGCACCGTAATATTATCCGCCACAGGGGTTATGCCATCATTAGCATATACATTTCCCGATATAGTATACCTAGGAGGAAATGCCATATCCAAAACAGAGATAAAAGCATCTGTGCCTCCTGCTAATTCTGCCTGATATACTCCTGCAGTCGTAGGAAACGCCGTACCTGTTTGCCCTGTTAGGTATATATTATTGGTAGAATCGAGAGTTATAGCGTAACCAATATCATTATTGGCTGATCCACCCAGGTATGTACTTGCGATCAAGTTTGTAAGATTACTAGGAAATTGTGATATGAAAGCATCTTGTGTACCACCAATAACAGTATCATATGCTCCAATCGTTGTAGGAAATCCTGTTCCCCCTACTAACCCTGTTACGTATACGTTATTGGTAGAATCGATATCTATACTATAGCCACTATCTATATTACCTGTGCCACCGAGGAGTGTGCTGGCGGTAAGACTGGCGAGTGTGCTTGGTAGCTTTGAAATAAAGATATCTGCTGCACCGCTCAAACTCGTGTCATAAGCACCAACCGTTGTTGGGAACGCTGTTGCTGCTAAACCTGTGACATAAACATTGTTGCTGGAATCCAGGGCTATGTCGTAGCCAGTATCATTACCTGTACCACCGAGGAGTGTGCTGGCGGTAAGACTGGCGAGTGTGCTTGGTAGCTTTGAAATAAAAGCGTCGCGCGATCCACCGATAACAGTATCATATGCTCCAATTGTTACCGGAAAAGTAGATTCTGCCTGACCTGTCACATAAACATTGTTGCTGGAATCCAGGGTTAGGTTATACGCGATGTCTGTATTCGTCCCACCGAGAAATGTACTCGCGGTGAGGGTTGCAAGACTACTAGGAAGTATCGATATAAAAGCATCGCTGCCACCTCCCACAGTTGTATCATAAGCACCACCCGTTGTCGGGAACGCTGGCCCAGCACCACCTGCCACATAAACATTGTTGCTGGAATCCAGGGCTATACCGTAACCAGTATCAATGCCCGTTCCGCCCAGAAAGGTACTAGCTGTCAGGCTAGTTAGCGTGCTCGGAAGTACTGACACAAAAGCATCAGTAGAGGCACCCCCACTAAGCGCAGTCTGATATGCTCCGACTGTTGTAGGAAAACCTGTTGCTGCAGAGCCTGTGACATAAACATTGTTGCTGGAATCCAGAACTATATCATATCCAATATCAGAACCTGCCCCTCCCAAGTAAGTCGCAGCTGCAAGCGTCGTAAGTCCGTTATTGAATTTATAAATCACTACATCCTCAGCACCACCATATGTAGTATCATAAGTTCCTGCGCCAGCTGGCGAGTGACTCCTGGATTGACCAACCATATAAATATTACCAGATGTATCGACTGTAATACCGCGACCTATATCATTACCCGTTGAACCAATTTGATCGCCTCCATACAATGTGCTGGCGGTCAACGCCGTGAGATTGCTGGACAACTTGGAAATAAAAACATCTTGTGATGCGCCTAGCGTAGTGTCATAAGCACCACCTGTTGTCGGGAACGCTGTTGCAGCTGTACCAGTTATATACACATTATTAGTGGCATCCAATGCTATATCATTCCCAGCTTCAGTGCTGGTACCACCTAAAACTGTACTCGCAGTCAATGTAGCGAGAGTACTGGGAAATACGGAGACAAAGGCATCCGTACCGCTCACAGTTGTATCATAAGCACCACCTGTTGTCGGGAACGCTGTTGCAGCATCGCCTACGACGTACACATTGTTACTAGCGTCTAATATAATTCCTCGCCCTATATCAGTACTACTTCCACCTAGAAATGTACTCGCGGTGAGGGTTGCAAGATTGCTGGGAAGTATCGATATAAATGCATCAGTACCACTAATAGTGGTATCATATGCGCCCACTGTTGTAGGAAAACCTGTTGCTGCTTGACCTGTAATATATACATTACTACTGGAATCTACTGCAATATCATTACCTGCATCTGCACCAGATCCGCCAAGATATGTGCTAGCATTCAGAGTAGTGAGATCGGCAGGTAACGCAGCAACAAATGCATCCAATGAACTACCTCCATACGAAATATCATACGCCCCGACAGTCGTTGGAAAACTCCCCGACGTACTACCTGTCAGATACAGCATATTTCCTGTACCCCACACCATACTTACTGCCCTATCGTTGCCCGATCCGCCCAGATATGTGCTAGCATTCAGAGTAGTGAGATCTGGAGAAAATACGGTTATAAAAGCATCTGTGGTCGAACCCCCATGTGTTATCTGGTAACTTCCAGCTGTTACAGGAAACCCCGATGCCGCCTCTCCTGCTATATAAATCGCATTATCAGCACCCACCAGTATGCTGGTACTTCCTTCATTACTCGCGGCACCACCTAGAAATGTGCTAGCAGTTAAGGTAGACAAATCATTAGTGAGTTTCGAAACGAATACATCAACAGTACCACCACCAAAAGTAGGCTGATAGACACCTGCTGTGGTTGGAAATCCACTTGCAGCAGTCCCGACTATATAGACATTGCCTGAACTATCCAGTGCAATATCATTGCCTGTATCTGCACCAGACCCTCCTAAAAATGTTTGCCCCTGCAAGGTCGTCATTGCATCATCGAACTTTAGCACTAGAATATCACCCAAACCATTCGGTGTCGTATCATAGCCTAGACCTGTTATGGTTGGATCGCCTGTTCTACCTATTATAAAGACAGAATTATTATGCCATACAATACCGTTGCCTGTTTCGAGCTCTGTATACGACTCACCCCCTACATACGTACTCGCCAACAACGGATCAATATATAACATATGTGTTGTATCATATTCTCCAACATCGAATCCGTAGGAGTCATTGTTTTGATAAAGTGTGTACTCTACATCTACGGATACTTTTTCTCCATTGATGTATTGAAAAGCAACAGGTGCGGTCATACGAACACCTCCTGCCCGGGTATTAATTATCAGTTCTCCTGTATCTTCATCGATAGAGAGGTCTTCTATACCTTCTATTGCAACCTGAATAGTGTCTGGTGATGACTGCGGTGATACGTTGAATATCTTTTCTATATTCTTTTGATAGGCGCGCAGAGTTACACCTATGCCTGGCCATACTAGTGTAAACTCTAAATCTTTATGAGTGTTCAGGTCAGTTTCCCATTTACTAGAATCATCGCCTATGAATCGTGATACTGTTGTTTCTGATTTCTGTGCTGGAACCAGATTATTAGTACTACCTCCAACAAACTGTTCGCGAAATGTAGTATCAGGCAACGCATAGGTAATACCCTCTGATCCAGCATATACTGTTCCAGCACTAGTAACCGCGTAGTACGGATATTGTTGTGCCTCTCCTAGGTTGCCTGAGTTTTCTATCCAAGGCAACTGTACCCGTGCCATACTTGCCTGTTGATCTGAAGTGAGGGCGGTTTCTGAACTTTCTATATCGGGCACGAGTGCTGCAGTGTTCGCATAGGAAATATTGGGGAGCATGAGTGTACTGCAGAATATTATGAGAAGGGTGGATGTTGCTATTTTTTTAAAAGATTGAAGGGTTTTTTTTGTTGGCATATTGTTTGACTGGGGGGGGCACTTAACTGCTTTTTAAAATGATGCCAGCGATCTCATCTACCATAGCGGTATTCTTGTCCTCGAATGGCTTACTATATCTAATAACACCTCTCTAGTGTAGCAGGTATACTGTATTTTTGTAGCTTATAACTATATAATATAGTGTGAAAAACGAGTAGGTTGCAGTGTTTTGACAAAAACATATTCCTCTCGTGTACAAACATCAGCTTTCACAAGAAATGATATACTATATCTCCTATGCATAATCTGCCTATAAAACCCGTATACCGTCCCAAACATATGACACTAGAAGAAATACGTGATGGATGTATCACACTCACCAATGGGGATAACATTGAAACACGGGTGTGTATCGCTCAAGAAGAACTCCGCCAAGGCATCGACATGGTTGCACGTTATCCACGATCGGTAACAATGTATGGATCCGCACGAATCACCGAGGACCATCCTGACTACCAGCGAGCACAGCGCATCGCACGACGTGTTGTCGCAGAACTAGGTTATGCAGTTGTTACCGGGGGAGGTCCTGGAATAATGGAGGCTGCTAACCGTGGTGCGACAGAAGCAGGTGGTGTATCCATAGGTCTCACTATTCGACTACCTCACGAGCAGTACACTAATCCATATGTAAACGTAGAGGTTCCTTTTTATTACTTCTTCACACGAAAAACTACCCTATCGTTTTCGTCAGAGGCATACCTAGCATTTACGGGAGGATTTGGAACATTCGATGAAATATTTGAAATAATCACCCTGATGCAAACAGGTAAAATACCCCGCGTCCCTGTTCTGTTGGTAGGATCAGCGTTCTGGACACCTTTGATTAACGCTACGCGTCATACATTACTGGATACATATCACACTATTTCCTCATCTGATATGGACTTATTTACAATAACCGACGATGAAGATTTTATAGTCGAAACAATCCGAAAAGCACCAGCACGAGATACCGCCATTACAGAAGATCCTTCTATCGACTCTGTCGCATACGCTGAATAATACGCAATGCCTGTGCAGGATCCTTTTTCAGAATATTGGACATACGTGTCACAGTCGCGATAGACACCCTCAGACGATCTGCTATTGTGCGGTGTGACTCGCGGCCCTCCTCTACTGCGCGAAGTATCTCCAGCCTGCGGGCGATACCATCATACTCTTTATCAGTCAGTAGCAGCTCGAAAACAGAGTGCAGGGTACGCTTGTCAGACGAAAAAGCCTTTATAGTAGCCAATAATTGTTCATGATGCCAATCCATATACTTTCTATACTAGCTGAAAGCAGCCCACTGTCTAGCGTACTAGTACGCTAGAGCTATTTTTGACATATCTGTCTAGTCGTGGTATGCACTTGCTTGGGCTGTATAGAGCTGGTGATATCTTCCCTGTTTGCTGATGAGTTCTGAGTGACTACCCTGCTCTTGCACCTCTCCATGTTCGAGTACTACAATAATGTCTGACTGGCGAACAGTTGAAAATCTATGCGAAATTGTCAGCAGTGTTTTGTGGGCTGAATTTTTGTACAGACTCTCGAATATTTCTTGTTCTGCGATAGCATCTACTGCACTCGTAGGCTCATCCAGAATAATCATTTGAGCATCACGGTACATAACACGTGCTATTGCCATACGCTGTCGCTCTCCACCCGATAACTCTTTTCCGTCGAATTCACGCCCGACCTGTGAATCGTAGCTATCCGTCCAGTTTTCTATAAAACTATATGCATGAGATGCCCTTGCGGCTTGCAACATTCTTTTTTCATCATAGGGATTATTAGTGTCACCCAGCGCAATTATTTCTTTTGCTTTTAGTTTGAAATTAGCGAACTCTTGCATCAAAACAGCTGCATTATGATAGAAGGTATCCAAATCAATATCCTTGATATCAATCCCGTTTATATAAATTGCACCCTCATCAGGATCATAAACCCGCAACAGTAAATGTACAAATGTTGTTTTTCCAGCACCATTATGACCTACCAAGGCAACCTTCTGACCTCTACCTATGGTCAGGTTTAAGTTTTTGAACACATAATTATCGCCACCAGGATATTTGAACCATACATTTCTGAATTCTATTTCAATGCCTGACGAATAGTCTACATACGCAGGATTTGTAGGAACCACTAACACATTCTCAATCTCCATTACTTTTACTAATTCATGTGAGTAGCGCACATCTTTACTGAATTTGCCAATTAGGTTAAACATCCTTCCCAAGTCGCCTTGTAATTTAGAAAACGCACCCAGAGCAACGGTAAATTGCCCCACACTCATTATTCGGGCAACAATCTTTTCAGTAATCAGGTAGATTGCACCAGCAAATGCACTGATATAAATAAATGATCCTATGAATTCGTCACCCAAACGCTGCTTGTCAGTCTTTTGCATCTTTGACTGAAATGATTCCATGTATCCGACTATTCGATTCAAGAAATATTTAATGTTCTGGAATAATCTTATTTCGATCAGAGATATCTTGTTATGTAACAGGTTTTTGTTCTCGTCGAGCTGGCGACGCTCATATGTGTCCTCGTCCCATACTCCGTACACACGCTGACCATGGAAATACTCCACTAGAAATACTGGCACAGATGCCAGGACCCCCAGCACCGCGAATCTCCAATCCAGCGTACCCAAGTACCCAATTGCCAAGAATATACTGATAACGCGTGCAAACATTAGGCTGACATTTTCTGCGGTGCCGTACACGCGCCATACGCCTTGCTCTCGGGCTTTTGCCCTACGATTCTGATATTCAGAACTTTCGATTATTTGAATATCACGTGTTGCCGTATGCTCTATAAACTTTACGATAAGCGCATCAGAAAACTCTCTGAAAAATCGTGTTGCCAGGTAATTATGTAGGTAACCAATAATACTCGGTAACACCAGGGCGCCTGAATACACCAAAATATAGGTGTAAAGATACGTATACGTAGTAGTGGCTCCTGCAATAACAGAAACTAATTCATCCAGGATAAATCCCAATGCAAAAATCTCGACGTACCCAATTACTGCCTGTACGATTTCGATGGCGATCATCAGTGAGTACGTGTAGGGTTTATATCGAAATGCCAATTTCACACATGCCCATCCTGTCCGCAGAGATTCTGCCAGGGTTAATGTTTCTTTTTGTTTTATATTCATATATTATATCTATAAACTTGAACCAAAGTAATCTATTTTCATAGCACTACGCACTACCTGCATTGTTTCTGCTGCCAGTTTGCGCGCTGTAGCAGTGCCATCTTGCAAACTTCTCTCGATTGCGGGAATGTCCTGTTCGAGCTCTGAGCGACGCTGACGAATGGGTGCAATCAAAGTGTCGAGTATATCAACCAACCTATCTTTTCCTTCCATATCACCAACCTGGCCCGTCATATAACGCTGTTTCAGATCGGCAACATACGCGATATCAGTATCGAATACATCAAGATATTGGAACACGACATTGCCCGCTAATTCTTCTGCGGTTACTGTATCGGTGACACGGACCTTAGAAGGACATGTGTATGTGCTCTTTATCTGCTTAATAATTTGATCACGGGTATCTGATAGATAAATAGTGTTACCCAGAGACTTTGACATTTTTGCATTGCCATCTATTCCTACTAACCGTGCTGTTTCTCCTACTAGAATATCTACACAAGGAAAGAGATCTGTGCCGTATATTCTATTAAAAGACTTTGCTATTTTATTAGCCTGCTCTATCATGGGTCGCTGATCTGCGCCAACCGGAACTAGATTTGCCCGGGCGAACAGTATATCGGCAGCCTGCGATACAGGGTAATTTAAAAATCCCATTGGAATACCCCTACTAAATAATACATTTCCTCCCTCCGGTGAATTAGACTCATCGACCCTCTCCATAGTATCTCTGAACATGTCTTGTGCGAGGCCGTCGTTTAGTTTGGAATCTAAACTATACCCTTTTTCTTTTGCCTCTGTTTTTATCGTTGGATTATGAGATAACTGTTGTAGGGTAACCAAATTCATAAACAATACCGTCAATTCCGCAATCTCTGGAACCATTGATTGGATAAACATCGTAGTTCGCGTAGGATCCACCCCACATGCCATATTATCAATTACTACCTGCAGCATATTCTCACGCACCTTGGTAGGATTATCGTAATTGTCAGTCAGCGCCTGAATATCGGCGACCATATACAGACGCGTCGAAATACTGTCATCCGCCTGTAATTTCAATCTATTCTGAATAGACCCCACATAGTGCCCCAAATGCAGTCTGCCGGTCGGCCTATCCCCTGTTAATACACGCTTTTCATGATTCATAATAGAACCATCCTACCATAATTATAAGGATAACAAAAAGCCTGCGACAGCTCGGATACACACACATCTGGAAAATGTAACCGCGGCGCAGGACTTATCTCAGTTAGTATACTTCTAAAAAGCAAAGACTTCCAGACATTTATCTCGAAAACTACCAGGATAATTCTACCTTAAGTAACTCAGTCAACTTTGCAGGATTCGCAGCGCCTTTTGATGCCTTCATCGCCTGTCCAACCAGGAACATAATGACGGATTCTTTTCCACTGCGATATTCGTCTGCCACCTTCGGATTATTAGCGATAGCTTCGCGTATAAATACCAGAATTGCTTCATCGTCGTTTTTTTGTATCAGCCCGTGCTTCTCGGCTAACGATTGTGGGTTACCACCCTCCGTTATTATCAAACGCAAAATATCTTTTGCAGCACGTGATGATAATTCGCCCGCATGAATCATTGCAACCAATTGCGCCATATCAGATATCTCTACCGCAGAGAATACTTTATCTTCGCCGAATTCCGTAGATAACCCCACCATATCTGACAGAATATAATTGGATACCAACTGCGCTAATGATATATTGTTGTGTAATTCTAAAACTACATTTTCAAAGTATGTAGCCCACGGAGGGTTCACTATCAGAACATCAATATCATCAGATTTGATACCATACTGCTCTACATAACGTGCGCGCTTTTCATGTGGCAATTCAGGAAGCTCTTGTCGCAATGTATCTATATCGAAGAGCTCATGGAGCATAAACTTTGATATATCAGGATCAGGGAAATACCGATAATCCTCGCTATTTTCTTTTAATCTCTGAGATTTCGTCACACCACGCGCGTCATCCCATCCACGTGTCTCCTGTACTATTTCTGACTCCCGACCCTGTTCATATAGTTCTTCCATGCGCTTTAATTCATAATCAATCGCTTTACCAACTACACTGAACGAGTTTAGGTTTTTTATCTCTACCTTGGTTCCAAATTTGTCTGGGTCAGGTGACAACGAAATATTTGCCTCCACACGCATCTGGCCCATTTCCATGTTCGCCTCAGAAATACCCAAATAGCGTAATAACAATTGTAGCTCTTTTCCAAACTGCATTGCCTGCTCTGCGCTATGAATTACAGGCTCTGTCACTAACTCCATCAAAGGTACTCCTGCACGATTAAAATCTACCAGCGTACCATCACTACTGTGCTCACTAGTTGCTGTGTCTTCTTCTAAATGCACACGGGTGATGGCAACCCCTGCGACAGACCCGCCCGATACTATAGGGTATTTGTACTGGCTAATCTGATAGCCTTTTGGCATATCAGGATAAAAGTAATTTTTGCGGTCAAACTCGGTAAAATTTGTAATGGTTCCATTGACTGCCAATCCCATCATAATTACCGATCGTATGGCAGCAGTATTGGGTACTGGGATAGCCCCTGGATGTGCCATACATACAGGACAAATATGAACATTTGGTCCAGACGCATGAAATGGATCGTTCACGCAACTACAGAACATTTTTGACTGAGTATTCAGTTCTGCATGGATTTCCAGACCAATGGTTGGATAATAGGTTCGTGACATATGCGACCAGTCTACCAGACTATGGCAAAAATCCAAAGCTGGCACCCAATCTATTACCGCCCCAGCGTTTCTCCTATAACGCGTGCTAATTTCTGTAAAGACTCGTCATCGAACACACTCACGGGATATACCGGCACTCCGATTGCCTGCGACAGGTGTGCCACTATTTCATCTGCATTTTGAACTTCATCTGACTGCGATAATACTACGATCTCTTGTTTTTCTATCAGACTGGTATCGAACTTTTCAAGTTCTTTGCGAATAGCACGATAAGATTCTACAGGATCAGGATTGATTGCAGCGACCAGATGCACTAATACTCGTGTACGCTTGATATGACGTAGGAACTTTATACCCAACCCCTTTCCTTCGCTCGCCCCTTCGATCAATCCTGGAATATCAGCAATAATAGCTCCACTGGGCAATACGCCTAAATGTGGCTCTAGGGTAGTAAAATGATACGCGGCTACTTTTGACTTTGCATTTGTGAACGCATTCAACAGTGATGATTTACCTGCACTCGGCAAACCAATCAGACCAATATCCGCAACCATGCGCAGCTCTATATCAAATGTACCCGACTCGCCTTCGGCGCCAGGAGTACATTCTATAGGGCTCGTATTGCGAGAAGATTTGAACCATTCATTACCCAGCCCGCCACGACCACCGGCTAATAATTGTTCCTTCTGACCAATCTGGGTCAACTCCCATTCGAAACCGCTCTCGCGCTGACGTATTACCGTACCCACTGGAAACTTCAAAACCAGATCATCGCCTGACGCACCCTGCTTCCCGAAGTTTTCTCCATCACCGCCACGAGCAGCAGAAAAGGAATTTTTGAACTGATAATTCGATAAATATCCCAGATCTGAAACCGCCTCTACCCATACATCGCCACCCTTGCCACCGTTACCACCACCAGGACCTGAAAGAGGTTTGAACTTTTCTGTTCTCCAGCGCACAACACCATCGCCACCGCGACCTGCCTGTATTTGTAAAGTGAGTTCATCAACGAATGCCATATGATTTTTTTTGATTATATTATTTGAGGATTCGGTCACAAAACATGCGTTCTCAGTACTCGTGCTCTGCACTCGTATTCGAACACTGTTTCGCGACCCCTGTTCGAATCCTCGTGGGTCGCGTAGCAATACAATCAAAATGCTTCTGAGGTCGCATGTTTGATTGTTTGCTAATTGCGGGCCCACGAGGATTCGAACCTCGGTCAACGGTTTTGGAGACCGCTATTCTACCACTGAACTATAAGCCCGATCGAGAAGGCGAACCTAGCTCTTATCTGATATTCTACACTTTTTTCTGAAAAAATGAACCCCAACTATGCAATCGGCCGTTCGCACAGCGAACGGCCGACCACTCAATTATTTCTTCGCCAGAGAAAACTCTACATGAGTACGAGTTTTCGGGTCGTACTTTTTGAGCTTTAACTTGAAATTCTTATTACCCAACTTTTTCTTGTTAAAGGTTGTATGAATAACGGTTCCTGATTTTGACTTTATTTTGACAAGTTTTTCCTGTGACATAGAGTACTCGTATAGTATCAAAGATTGACATTTTTGCAAGACACCCTGCGCAAAACGTGACCCATTGACCAAAAGTAAAAACAGCCTTCCTATTGACAGACTATCATATTTAAGATATCATACGTAAAACTACTGATAATGAAGAAGTTAATAATCATTCTGCTGCTAGCGCATAGCTGCATCGCCTCGGCGCAACAGGACACCTTGACGGTTATATCCTGGAATATTGGGATGTTGTTTCCCAAAAAATACAATGATGATGTGACCACAAAGTACTACCGTGGAGGATTCACAGATATCGCCTTGCCTGGTGAAGTCTACGTTCTAACTGAGGTATACCCGGGGAACGAGAGCGTACACAATGACAGGTGTTACTGTTACGAAAGGCACACCCATATGCTTACGAGTCTCAACTGTGTAACATGGGGTTCAAACTTTCAAACCCCGGTTGTCGTGCTCGATACTAGCGTAATAAACCACCGAATCCAGGCACTGGACTTCGGTACATTTATTATCGTACCAGCACATTTACACACCTACTTGGGGAAGCGACGATTTGCCGTAATGAAAGCTATCGTGGAGTGGGCACAGACAGTAAACAAACCGGTAATCATCGCGGGTGATTACAATACCCGGGGGACCCACTGGAAAGGCAAGTTAATTGTAAACAACTGGGATAAAAAACTATTCCAGTTGTTGCGCGATGCCGGCTTCATGGATGCCGGGTTTGAACAAAACACGTACCGATTCGCACCCGCGCGAATCGACTGGATCTTTGCAAGAGGAATGAATGAGTATTCTGCAATAAAAACGAAAGGTGTCTCTCCTTTCGACCATATCCCAATTATGACAAAGCTCATACTCAAAACTGAATAGCCTCAGTAGGAGCAATATCAACAAGCTTGAATTAGTTACCTAATTCAAGCTTTTTTAACTGATAAAATAGATCACCGACCAACCGCCCTTTGAAACAAAATTCAAGCCTAATTCTTTTAGGCAGTTGGCAGCATATGATATCCTCAATCTGCCGATGTGACTTCACTCCTTTACAATCTGGGAAAATACATTAGTATACTAGACATATAGAGGTGGATTGCTGCCTGTATATAATCCAATATATTTGGGCCCTTAGCTCACTTGGTAGAGCGCCGGTTTTGCACTCCGGAGGCAAGCAGTTCGAATCTGCTAGGGTCCACAGTAATAAATAAAAACAGGCGAGTATGCCTCTTTTACTAAAAAACAAGCTATCTATTGATTCATGTTTTCTGGTATACTAGCTGAGTACCTAGTTACAGCAGGCTAAGGCTTTGTGTCTTTCCTGATCGAGTGTAGAAACAGCATCATCAGTGGGCACGATTAGGGTCTTCGGGTTTTCTGTAAGTGGGTACAACTGTCTATCTAGTGGTACCTTTTATTAGCATACCCCTAACTTATTCGTAATAAAGTAAATTAATTTTTTATGAAAGAACTATTTAAAACATATATTTTAATAATGACTCTATTCAGCATACTTGTTATGCCTTCAGGCGTACATGCTGTCACAAACGCAAGCTATGTAAAACTTCAAAAAGAAAATAAATTACTTAAAGCTCAACTCGCACAACTAAAAGAACAAACCCTATCTTGCAAGACAGATAAACTGGGCCAAACCAGCTCTACCACACCACTTAATGAGAAAAAGGTGCTAGTCAGCGTTAAGTGGGTGAACACTTTTAGCCCCGATATAGGTATAAATCAAACACCTGCTTTCGTTGCTTACAAAATTGAAAATACTTCTAATGTCGACATTCCCATAGACAGTATTACTTTTAGCGTAGAAACAAAAGGACAAGAGTATTCTATAGGTTATCGCGAAACTCTATACTCTTTTTCTACAAAAGAGCGTAATAAAAATAATGCATTCTATCTTCCTGTTGACAATGTGACTAATCCTGTCACACACGAATTTGAAGAATCTATAATTATCCCAGCAAATAGTACTAAAGTACTTTACTTAAACATGTGGGGCTTTTCAGGAGGGCTTGCGGCTCTAAGATTCGGTGGCGCAGGAAGTACGGTTATTACATTGCACTCGCTCAAGTCCTTAAAACAAGGTACTGTATTTGACTTAGGAGCAGATGGAAAACTGATAGCCATTGACTACCACAAACAAGGATCGCTTTAGAAAAGCTTTTAACAAAAATGATTTCAAAAAAACCGTTGTTGCAAATAATGCAACAACGGTTTTTGGTTGAGTAGATCTGTACTTACAGCATCATCGAATGCAGCGCTATTCGATTACCTTCCGAATCTTCTATGCTCGCGATGTGTCCATTCTCGCCGATTTCTATACCTGACTTTAACACGTGTATACCCAGCTCCTTTGCACGCGCGAGTGCGCCACTAATGCTCGCAACCGAGAAATATACCAACACCCCTTCCAATGACGGCTTCATATGCGGACCTTTGACCAACTGCCCTGCTGCGCCATACATAGTCATAGTATCGGGACCCATCGGGAACCAACTGGTTTCTACTCCGTCTTTTTCGGGCTGACGGATACATTCAAAATCCAGGAATTCTTTATAAAATTTTTCTGCACGACCCATGTCCGTCACAGGAATATCGAACCATCCAATTGGGTTACCTTTTTCTTTTTCCATATACTGCTTAGTGATTATCTAGTAGTAGGCTCAGTATAGCATTGCCGTTGACAAAATATTAACTCAAAAAAACAAACCCTGACAATAACCATTGTCAGGGGGTTTTAGTATGAATTTTTCATGTAATCACCTCGTTGCTAGGAGGAACGATATGGATTCCTCCACTTTTGATTATTGTACCCTCTGCAAGCAGATGTGCATTTACGAGCGTAGCCCCAACATGTGCGGGCCGGTGATCCCACTCACCTTTTTCATTTTTGTAACGAACAATACGTACATGCTGGCGGCGATAGTGGGGCTGCACCGTATACCCTCCGGCTCTTTTTACAACAATATGAGAAGAATTTGCACGGAGGCGACCGATTTCAATCGTTTGACTAATGTCTACAACATGCCATGACTGTTGGTACCTTGGTGATAGTGCTACTTGGTGCAGCATTTCAGTACCTATTTCAACAAACGGACTATTCACATGCGCCTCAGCACAAATCCTACAGATTCTGTTAACGATCTCTACAACACCTACTAGAGTTTTTCCATCCTCCATTGTATAGATTGATGCTGTTAGCGGTTTGAAATCGCTACTGTATGCACGACCAATCCCTCCAGGTGAAATTGATGCAAACCCGCAAAAACCTTTACCCATAGAGTCGACAGTAGCCTGTAACTTCTGCGCCAGCTTCTGAAATAGCTTAACTTTTGAACTACGTACAGCTGCGGTGGCATCTCTGAAATCCTTTTCTTGTTCCGGTGACATAAGACAATGTTCCACCTCATCAGACCAAACCATAATATGAGTTTGGCCATTCTCCCCCGCTACCACTAAAATATTATTCATATCCCAACCCTCAGCAGGCATATTGTGAGACGTGGCGTGGCCGACATGTAGGCTATTGTCTATACGATATTCATTTTCGTAGCGGATGTATAAGGCTGGATACGGTAACGCATCCAGCCAGTACTCTGTGCGTAAGTCCAGCGGCTGAATGACCCCTGACTCTACAGTAATCGCTCTGCGTACTCCTCCCCATTTCTGTACCATGTATGGAATCATTAACTGGTTTGGCACGTTATAGGACCTAACGATATCGAACTGCGAAACCTTTCCTAAAAGATCTTTAGGAACACGCGGTAGAAACTGATATGGCGATTCCACAGACACAGCAGTAGGATCCTCTAACCACTTCCGCAAGTTCTGGTATTCTTTTATACTCCGTACCAAGCCCCAAGAGGGACCCAGTTCAGACCCAGCCCTTGGAGCTACTTTCCGAGCATCTGCTCCATGCTTTGATCCAGTGCGAAATATTTCGAACATCCCTCCCGCAACCAACTGGTAGTCTTCCCAATGGCGGAGCAAATTATCTAAGTGTGTCCCTAATAGTTTCATTCGTTTCAGTTTTAGATGAAGAAATTTGAGGCTCTTTATACCACAAGTGGGTCATAAGGTCAATGACTTACTCACCGTAGAGACACCAGGATATATCTCACACAGGGCTAAACAGTGTATACTAGAATCTATGCAAGAGGAGTACTGCCTGATCAAACGAATACCAACATTCTGGAATTACATTCCACTCTTGGGAACTGACATGGCTATGACTGCTTTTGGTGTTATATACTTTCCTCCTGACCAGTATGACGATCTGCATTCTGACAATCCCAGCACTTGGATTCAATCTGTACTGATTCACGAAAAAGTGCACGCGCATCGACAGGCAAAAATGGGCGGCACGCAGTGGGGTCTGCGCTATATAGTATCCCGCAAGTTTCGACTGAATGAAGAACTGCTCGCGATCAGAGAACAGATGCTGTTTCTTAAAAAACATAATGGGTCTTATGATATAGAACGTAAAGCGCGGCAGTTCGCTGGCGCTGCATACCTATGGGTTTTGCCCTACCAACAAGCAATCACGGTACTTAACAACCTATGGAATTCTTGCAATACACAAGAAGTCCGATAAAAGTATCAAAATACTGACAAATATGGGTCTCTGTGGTATGGTGCGTCTATATGATGACGCTGAAAAATATCGCATTCTGGTATGACGAGGATCACCCACTGTTCGAAGAGGTGTCGTTCAAGATTATAAAGAATGACCGCTTGGTTATTGTAGGAGAAAATGGCGCAGGTAAATCCACTCTGCTACAGATTATTGCAGGACTGATCGAGCCCGAAGAAGGAAATGTACATACTGATCCAGGTGTTCGTATGCTGTACGTGTTCCAGGAATTTGATGGGCACAACGAGCTCATCCGTGACTACATAATAAAGCGTACAAAAAATGTCGGCGCAGCCATGGCATGCGCTGCGCAATTCGGATTCGATGCGAACAAATATCCTGTAGACTCTACGTTCTGCAAAAACCTATCAGGAGGACAACAAAAGGCATTGCAATTGTCATGTGCATTCGTAGAAGAGCCATCAATACTGTTATTGGATGAGCCAGAAAACCACTTGGATATTATCGCCCGCAAGCATCTGATAGAAAAGATCCGATCATTCCCTGGTGCAGTCGTTCTGATTTCCCACGACCAGACGACGCTATCAACTGTAGTGAATCGCACCATAGAAATCATCGACCAGCAAATGTTCCTCACCAATGGTGGCTACGAGGAATATAAGATTGCTCGACAGCGACGTGTAGAAGCAGCCGTTAGAGATAAAAAGTCTATGGTCAAAAAAGCATCGGAAATGCAGGACGCACTCGTCATCATGCATCAAAAGGCATTCCGCGGAAAGTCCACAGGCGACTACCGCGCCCGCAAGGCAGAACTCGCAGAACTAAAAGAAACTTTGAAAAATACCAAACCACCGAGCGGCGACCAGGCAAAAAAACTGGGCGGCAAAATAACAGCAGAAGACCGCAGCGAAGGCAGGTTCATTTGGGAGTCTGACGAATTACGTTATCGATATGACGGCAGTAATGCAGATGCGTTTCGTAGTGACGAGTTATCAATACGATTCGGAGATAGAATTGGATTGGTTGGACGTAATGGTGCTGGCAAATCAACCCTGGTGAATACCCTCACCAACAAACTAACACCAACACATGGAACAGTACGATGGGCACCCGATATTAGTTACGAAATGTTCAATCAGCATATGCATTTGCCCGAAGACCAAAATACCGTACAGGTAGTACGCGACGAACGCAACTGCAGCGAAGAAGAGGCATTCCGTATTCTGGGACAGGCAAAGCTATCGAATAAAATATTATCGAAATTAAAGGTTCGCGATCTATCTGGCGGACAGCGTATGCGATTACGATTTGCATTAGCATTTTCGCGACCGCTCGACCTGATCATTCTGGACGAACCGACGAATAATCTGGACGAATCAACACTAGAGATTCTGAAAAACCTTATTAATGATTTCCCTGGTGCGGTACTGATCATTACCCATGATCGCGCATTCATGGAACAACTGGATCTGCACAAATTCTGGTATATTACTGGTAATACTGTACACGAAACCTATAAAGACTTATCAGATATTCTGAAAGAAATGGAAAAATCCCGCTAGTGCGGGATTTTTTATAGTAGAAATCTCTCTACTGCCGACTTTCTCGACGCTCCTCAAAAATCGCATTCTTAAATTTACGCGAGGACGTTATACTCATAAAGTCTAGGATTTCTGACTCCAGCTTATTTTCTAACTCTTTATAATGAGGAGATGTTTCTCCCAATCTTGCCATTTCAGCTCTTATTTCTTCGGTCTTCTGTTTTAATTCCCGTAATTTCTGATTGTATATTTCTATTTCTTCCTCTGAAGGTTTGCCATTACGCCGCTCGTGGAGGCGAGGTCTTTTTATTTTCTCAGGAAGAGTTGCTTTTTTATGCGTAGTATTATCCGGCGCAGCAGAGCCTCCATCTGTATTAATAGACCCCCAGCTATTCTGCATTCCTTCCAATCCTCCACCAAAGCTTGCCATATACCAGAAGTATATCATTATTTTCCACAATGCGATATACTATAGTCATATGGAAAAGCTCAACCTCATCAAAAACATTTATATCTACGCCTTATCAGGCATCACTCTCATCATATTTTTAGTATCAATTACTAATATGCTGACAAAAATCCCAGACGTGCTCTACCCTACCACCTACACCCAGACATTCCCGGAATATAAACAAATGTTACCGGCAAATGACACTCGTCCACCAGAACAGATCCGTGCAGAGCTCGACGAGCGCAATCAAAAGATGATAGAGCAGGAACAATTGAATCAGAAAAAACAATTATTCAACAATGGAATCTGGGCATTGGTATCTGCAGTTGCTTTCGGGTATTTCCATCGCGAGCGAAAAGAAATCGACAAACAGAATAAGAAATAGAAAAATCAAACTCTCCGAGACATACAATATATCTCGGAGAGTTTTTAAAAACTATTTTTTCTTGTCAATAAAATTCTTATCTCTCGTTTTTTTGTGAAATTCTAATGCATAACGATGTGCCTCTGAATTGGCCAGCAGTATTGCCTGTCGCCATGAGTCAATAATACGTGCATCGCCCAGAATATCTCGCGGCTGGTGTCGTTCGTCCTTTACCACGCTGACAACTGCAGTGTCTACACGAAATGTGTTTTTTGCTGATTCGCCTATGCCACGCTGAACCTCGTTACCGTCACACACCATAATATTTGGGAATCTCCATTCACGATGACGGAATCTACGCACCAGGATTTGTGCCAATGCGGCTGGATCGTTCGATGATTCAATACCTCTGATATGGAATTTCCTATACTCGGATTTCTGGGGTTCACCATTTTCTAATACGACCATCACGCCTACCATAGATTTTCCCCCTATATGCGCCACATCGTATGCTTCGATACGTACTGATCGAATGGATGATTCGTGTCGATCAGATTTTATCAGAGTAACATCACGTATATGCTCCAATGCCCATATTGTGTTGCGCAGATGTGTTGCGGATTCAAAGTCTTCCTGCTCTACTGCCGCCTGCATACGGTGTGACAAATCATCAATTAACCCACGCCAGTCCCCCGACAATACTCTACAGAAATCATCGATCATTTGATGATACTGCGTTACCATATCAGCATCGGCTCGTGCTGCCAATCCTAGAGATTCATAGAATCTATCCCTGTGCTTGTTTATAGTTTTTCCTGAACGAAACGGGAAAATGCGACGGAGCAATCGTAATGCCTCCCGAATCACCGGACCATTAGGGAATGGCCCGAATGTACGTAGCGTACCGTACTTTGTAACTGACGTGTCCTCATTTTGCTCCAACACTCTGCCCCGTTCTAGGAATACTCTGGGATACTCCTCGTCAGTTACTACGACATAGTAATAACTTTTATTATCTTTTTCTTTTGTATTGTAGTAGGGCTGGAACTTCTTTATCAGATTTGCTTCTAGTATCACCGCTTCCAATACATTCTTTGTTTCCGTCCAATCTATATGATCTGCGCGCACCACCATGTCCACGAATGCTACACCTCTATCGTGCATCAAATCTTTACCGAAATAACTTCGCACACGATCACGCAAACTAGTCGCGCGCCCTACATACAAAATAACCCCATCAGAATCGATGAATCTATATACACCAGGCGCATCAGGTAGTGCTGCCTGTTTTAGCTGCTCATTCGTCATTACAACAGTTTACCAATATCTGAAATAGATACAATAACCATCAATAATATTAGTGCAGCGAAACCTGTCATGTTTATAATACCCTGAACTCGTGACGGAATAGGCCGCCCAATGACACGCTCTACCAATACAACGATAATCTGTCCGCCATCCAGAGCAGGAAATGGAATGAGGTTCATAATACCCAAATTGATAGACAATATCGCTGACAAAAATGCAACCTGCCCAAACCCTGCATGTGCAGCGTTCCCCAGTATGCCTGCGATACCCACTGGCCCTGACACATCACCCAGCCCATTGCCAG
Organism: uncultured Candidatus Saccharibacteria bacterium; assembly: GCA_964601935.1. Classification (GTDB taxonomy): domain Bacteria; phylum Patescibacteriota; class Minisyncoccia; order Phycocordibacterales; family UBA1006; genus JANPGR01. The sequence continues at coordinate 79,413 of CAZROP010000001.1, forward strand.
AAAATATTCCCGAGAAAAATTGCCCCAACCCCATCATAACTTCTCCTGTAATATTCATATACAGCGCCCAGCCTGATGCAAAACCTGACCAGCCGAATTTGACCAACGACAGAATCACCAGTACCAAAATGGCGAATATAAAATTAAACACCACGCCTGCTGACAGGATACAGAGTTTCTGCCACCACGGCTTTGCAGACATAAACTGATCGCGAGAAAACTCACGATCATCCTCTATATCATCACCAAATTCACCGAGAAGCGACACATAGCCACCCATGGGGATTGCATTGATTTTGTAGGTGGTTTGTCCAATCTTGCGAGACCATAGTGTAGGCTGGAAACCTATCGCGAATGACCGCACTCCGACATTAAAAATCCTTGCTGCAACAAAATGACCCAACTCGTGCACAAATACCAGAATACTAATAACTGCAAGAAAGATGAGAGTAGCTATCATAATTACCAGATTACTATACCACATAGATGCGAATTGAGAAAATATGAGTATACTGTCCCTATTGCCCGGGTGGCGAAATTGGTAGACGCGTACGCTTCAGGTGCGTAAGCCGAAAGGTGTGGAGGTTCGAGTCCTCTCCCGGGCACAAAACAACGAAAAAACACACTGTGTTTTTGACTATGTTTTTGCCCATAGGGAGAGGTCGAGAACAGTACCGACGGGGACCCTCTGGGGAGTTCGGTACGTCAGGGGTCGCGAAACAATAATTATGAGAGCGTTAAGCGAAGAATAATTATATGTTTTGTGACCGAGTCCTAAAACCAAATCAGTATCTACCTATGCAGACTCCCTCCATAATCATCATCTGCGGACAAACCGCTACAGGCAAATCAGATCTCGCTGTACAGTATGCGCTTGCTCATAATGGCGAGATAGTGTCTGCTGATTCCCGACAAATATATCGCGGACTGAATGTAGGCTCTAATAAAATAACTCCACCAGAAATGGAAGGTGTGCCTCACCAGGGTATCGACATAGCGGACCCCGAAACACGATTTACTGCTGCAGACTTTCAATCGTATGCTCGAAATATAATTACTGATATTTTGTCGCGAGGGAAAACACCTATACTAGTCGGAGGTACGGGGTTTTATATTGATGCAACATTATTTGCAGATTTTGATTTTGAAGAAAGAAAGGGTTCGATCAACTATAATTCGGCTTCGTACTTTTTTGATATACCACATCAGTGGATAGGACTCTGTGCTTCGCGTGAATATCTCGTAGATCGTATCTGTGCTCGTGCAGAGCGCGCAATGACTGCCGTCACTACAGAAATTCAACAACTACAGAGCCAGGGTACTGGTCGTGACTGGCTCCATGGTCTCGGCCTAGAATATCGTTACGGAACAGAATTATTAGAAGGTACTATTTCAGAACTAGAATACACAGAAACTATAACAACAAAAACCTGGCAGTACGCACGTCGCCAGATGACCTGGTTCAAACGAAACCCTCATATTAATTGGTTTGATATCGCGGAATCTAAACCTATTCTGTCAGCGACTGATACACTAACGCAAGCACTCCCTCCCGACTCTCCGCAACAGCCATAAATCCTGAACGATGCACCATACGCGCGTCAGAAACACCTACCACCTGTTGTAGTTCAGCATCTTTTTTGCCGCGCCAATTGGTTGGAAAATCTTTACGGATTTCAAAGCTCGTGTGTCCGTTTACACGTACACCTTTTGCGCCCCAAGAACCATCAGAACGCTGATATACAAAATAGATCGGCTCTGGGTATTTTGATAGTACTTCTACCCATGCCGGATATTCAAAATCCGCGACAACGATGCGTTTGTCCGCCGCAGAATCATACGCCTCTACCACTTTGCGCTCTGCCTCTATATAATCAGTTGCGTGTAGTATTGCGCGACGCATTGTTTTCTTTGCGTAATCATACACGTCCCAAAATCCCTGGTTCATAGCCGTTACAGGTTGTAACTGCTCTTCGCGCCATGTAGGCCGAGATAGCCCGACCAGATCACCCACGCTCGCCTGCCGTACTCCGCTGACATGAGTAGCCGCCGTCAGCGTGACACCTACATCCAACGCATCAATACCTGCTATCAATGTATCATCAACTATTTGCCATGCCCGCTGGTTTTCTTCGCACAAGAGCATTCCATAATGACGCCATGCCAAACCTGCCGACGCATACGGAATACCATTATCACGCACCTCTGCAAAATCTGACTGATGATGATCCAGTCGATGATGAACAGGATCATATACTCCACCTACGTCTAACACCACCTGGCACTCTGCCAGTTCAGATTCAGTGCGGGTACGCACCATCGTACAATCATAACCGCGATGCTGCGCCCACAATACCGAAATAGCCAATGCGAACACGTCATCTGTATGATAGGTGCCATTGTGTACCGCTATTCGAATACTGTCACGCTCTGCCATACTTGATTAATCGTCTTTATCGAGAAGCAAAGAAATAATCCAAACACCGAACATAGCGATAATACCTCCTATGATAGCAGCCTGCACACCCACAACATCGAATCCATTCACCAAATATCCAACAAACCAAAAAAGCGCCGTATTAATAACGAATGAAAACAGCCCCAATGTTACTAAATTTATAGGAAGCGTTAGAATCTTTATCACAGGCTTTATCACTGTATTCACAAAGAAAAATACCACACCTGCAATCACTACTGTTGGCCATACTACATCGATAGTTACTCCTGGTACAAACCATGTGATGCCGTAAATCAGCAAACAGTATAGCAATAATTTAATAATAGTTGTCATACAGTCAGAGTTAATTAGCCCAGTAATTCATCGACAATCATTTTCACATCAGTACCGTCAGCCTTACCCGCCAAATCCTTCATCAATGCACCGACCAACTTGCCTGCTCCTGATTTGTCAGATACTTCTAGCTCTGTAATTTTTGCCTGAACGATAGGTCGTATTTCATCCAAACTCATGAGAGCTGGTAGAAACTTTTCTATAACCGCTAATTCTGCCTTGCTCTCTTCGGCTAGGTCGTCGCGACCTCCTTCGATAAACTGCTGGATAGAATCTTTTAGACGCTTTACTTCACGGCGCATGAGTCCTTCTAATTCTGCCTCGGTTAATTCACCCTGTGGACCACGACCCAGATTCACTAATTCATTCGTACATGCAGCCAATACATTACGAATAGTAGTCAGCGCGACACTATCCTTTGCACGCATTGCGTTTTTCATTTCTTCTTTCAATTCTAATTGTGTCATATATGTAGTATAGATATTAGGTCAATAATAATGAATTATTCCTTTTCACCTATCCATGATACCATGGAACAATATGAAATACACGCTCGCATTTCTCGATACAGAAACAACTGGCAATACCCCACCAGATAGGCTATGTCAATTATGTATGCGCCTATGGCGCGACCAAGCACTGGAACGCGAGATCAACGATCTCTACACCCCTACGCATCCTATCAGCATAGGATCCATGGCAATACATCACATCACGCCCAAAATGGTTGCAGGCAAACCTGAGTTCCAGCAATCGGAAACATACAGATTCGTAAAATCAACATTGGAAGATCCAAGTACTGTCATGATCGCACATAATGCGCCGTTCGATCGTACGATGCTCGTACACGAAGGCATCGAACCACCCTGTGTTATAGATACACTGAAACTCATCCGACACAGCGATCCCAATATGGAAATAGAGCGACATAACCTGCAGTATATTCGCTACTACTGGGAATTGGACGAAAGCCTGCCCGAGGGAACAGTTATCAATCCGCATGATGCCCTATCAGATGTTATTATCCTTGAACAAGCATTCTGGCATCTATTCAAACTCGCACAGACAACTGGCAAATTCTCAGACGATGACGCCATAATTGAATACATGATAAAGAGGTCGAGCGAGCCTGCTCTTATTGGTAAATTCACATTCGGTAAACACGAAGGCAAAACCGTATCAGAGGTAGCACGTGTTGATAAAAATTATCTAGAATGGCTGCTGCGACAAAAACAGGAACAACAGGAAAAGGGAGAAAACGAAGAAGACTGGATTTATACACTCGAGAAAGCACTTGGTTTGTTAAAGTAACTTTTCAGGAGAGGGGGAACCGAAATCCCGGGCTCTGCTCGCTGTGATATACTAAGCCCCTATGTCTACAATCGTTATTATATTGCTCATTATTTGTTTTTTAGTTGTTGCGACTTTTTTGTATCTTATTTTTCGCAAGATTTCTCAACCTATGGCAGTGCCTGACAACTCGTCACAGGTAATCCAATCGATGAATGCATCGATGCAAATGCTGCAGAATAATCTGCACAAAATAGAAGAAGTCGTCCACAATAGATTGCAATCATCCGAAGACCGCCTGAACGAAAACTTCCGCCATCAAACCACTACATTCCGCGAACAAACACAGTCATCTCTGGCTGCACTGTCACAGATCACCGAACGATTGGGACGCCTGGACGAAACGAACAAGCAGGTCATGTCATTCACCGACCAGCTGCGCAGTTTTCAAGATATCTTGAAAAATCCAAAACAGCGCGGGACTATCGTAGGTGAATACTATCTGGAAACAATTCTATCCAAAGTCCTCCCACCAGGCACCTACGAAACGCAGTACCGATTCCCCAGCGGGGATATTGTGGATGCGGTTATTTTTGCCAATGGACAAATCATTCCTATAGATAGCAAATTCAGCCTGGATAACTACAACCGTATCGTTGAGGCAAACCAAACCGGCACAAATGCAGATCAATTCGTAGCAGAGTTCAAAAAAGATATAAAAACTCGCATCGACGAAACAGCAAAATACATTCGCCCGCAGGATAATACGCTGGAATTTGCATTCATGTTTATTCCGCACGAATCAATCTACTATGACCTCATCGTATCCGAGGTAGGCGCAATCAAGGTAAACACTCAGGATCTGATCAGCTATGCATTCAATCGAAAGGTAATCATTGTGTCCCCTACTAGCTTTCTCGCCTATCTGCAAACCGTCATGCACGGACTGCGTGCACTGCATATAGAAAAAGAAGCACAAGAAATCAGAAAGAATGTAGAAGAGCTGGGACGCCACCTGAAATCCTATGAGGATTATCATAGCAAACTCGGCAATGCGCTGGGCACAGTAGTCAATCACTACACTGCAACCGGCAAGGAGTTCAAGAAAATAGAAAAAGACGTATTCCGTATCACCGGCGACAAGCTCGGCATCGATACTCCGGATATATCCAAACCTGTGTTAGAATAGCCTATACAGGACCTTATCGGAAACCCTGAAAACCTTATCAAATAATCATCGTTCGCCTTTCTCTATGAAATCAAAAATACCGAAATTATCACTATCTGGAGCAGTCGTTATTGCAGGAATACTGATCGCTCTTGCAATCGTACTCACAGCACGACCAGCCACACCAACCACTGCCGTGCCTGGCGAAACAACACCCGAACAGCAACAGGAAGCTCTGCGCAAGGTACGCCCCGTATCAGCGTCCGACCATGTACGAGGACCCGCTAATGCGCCCATTACCATTTATGAATACTCGGATCTGGACTGCCCATTCTGCGAGCGATTCCACGGTACTATGGAACAAATAGTCCGAGAGTACCCGAACGATGTTCGCTGGGTATACCGCCACTTCCCACTGGATGGACATCCGAATGCTGACAACGAGGCAGTTGCAGCAGAATGTGTGAACAAAATAGCAGGCGCAGCGACATTCTGGCAATTCCTGAACGACCTTCTGAAAATACAGTCATCGCAGTCTGCAGAGTTTGATCCAGCACCAATCCTGGTCGCAGCTGCCAAACTAGGCGTTGATACCGAGGCTTTGGCAACCTGTATGAATTCTGACGAGTTCGAATCCCGCATCATGGACGATGTTGCCAATGCAGCCGCAACTGGAGGCAATGGTACCCCGTGGAGCATTATCGCCACATCAGACGGAACCTATCAGGCACTGAGCGGTGCCCAGCCCTACACTGTAGTACAGCAGGCAGTCAGTGATTTGTTGAAATAAAACCAATATATGGCCGCCCCTCACGGGGCGGCCTTTCCCATCCAACCACTTCACAACTATCAAAAAATCAGTACACTAGACTAGGCGCAATAACGGCCTCATCGTCTAGCGGCTAGGACACAAGATTCTCATTCTTGTAACCGGGGTTCGATTCCCCGTGAGGTCACAATGGCAAAACAAAACCCATGCGCCGTCAGGTTAGCATCGGTTTTGTATTTGGCATATGGCATTCAGGGGAGGATCGATACAGGGGTCGCGAAATAATTTCCGAATATGAGGCGCCCGCCGAATACCGAAGAAATATATTTTGTGACCGATTCCTCGTGAGACCCCAACTCGTGCTAGCAGGAAAAATTATGAAATTGATACATTTGGGTAAGAATGAAAAAGAGTATTTAAAAAAGATTTTCCCCAATTTTGCTACAGATAGTTTTAGTGATGTGTTAGAGCTTTTGAGTAGAGTGCATAATTCTGCTTTACATGATGGAAATACTTCTGTCATGACTCGGTCTTGTTTTGATATTATTGAGCACATAAAAGAATATAAAACCTTGCGATGTGTCGAGTATTCTTACTTACTCGCACAAGTCTTGCTTGCCTATTCTATCCCTGCTCGAGTTATAGGTCTAAAAAAGAAAACTGTTGAAACAGCTGAATGTGATGCCGGCCATGTAGTCGTCGAATTTTGGTCTTATCAATTTAACAAATGGATAATGCTTGATCCACAATACGCAGTATACCTTATACACAACGATACACCTCTTTCTTGTGTAGAGATAGTAAATATAGGAATTAATAATACCAAAGTTATTAAAGCTAAGAATTCTAGACTAATAGAAAACGATATAGAAAAATATAAGGCGTGGCTGGGTGAATATTTATATTATATAGATACAGCAGTAACACCTGATCAAAACACAACTAACGATCAAAGAATTTATGAATTAAAGTACATGATAGTTCCAGAAGGTGCCATGGTACCCACAATATTTCAAAGAATCTATCCACTTTCAGTTCAAGCTGTCGATACTGATGTTTTTTACCAAAAACCAGATTATCTGCTGAAACCTCAAATGAACTATCCAGATTCTTTTTTTCAGCTCCAATTAGATTACGCAGAGAGAGTTTCTGAACTCGGTACTATTCCACTCGAGGAAGCGCTGTTGCACCATACGGGTTTTTATAAACTCATTGGTACTTCTGATTGGGATTTTGATGCAGAGAATCCGCAGTGGCAAGAATTCATTTCTCAAATGAATTCAACTCCTAACATTGATACCATCAAAAAGTTTTGTATCTATGGTCGCAGAGAAAATCCAGACAACGATAAAAAGTTTGGCTGTTTTTCATACGACTTTAATAAAAAAACAAATAATATTCACGTGCATTTTATACCTTCCACAGAAAGAGGATCATTATCATCAAACCAAAAAGACCAAAGACTTTGCGAGCTAAAACAAATGTTTTTGAGTATTAGGGAACACTATCCTCAAGCGAAAAGGGTTATAGGATTTTCTTGGTTACATAACATACCCTCCTATCAAAGGCTATTTCCTAACGAATATTTTAAAAATATGAGCATTAGCAAAAACTGGTATAAAAGTCTTGCTATTTGGGGCCAGTTTATCAACAGCGACTTAACTCTGAAAGAAAAAGATGTTATGAAATTTCTAAACTGCATAAAAAATAAGGATCAGTTAAGCGAACTACATGAATGCTTCCCTTTTCACGTAGGTGAACCCGCGGCAGATATCCAGTATTTTTATGACTTCTACAAGATATAATAATTAGTAGGCGCGCGAGAACATCGCTACGGTATGACAACCTATCACCGCAAAGGACCTCAAGAAGGCTCACGTATCAAAAACACCCGATTGTACTGGGTGTTTTTGATATACCTAGTGTAATGAGTGCCAGTCTTTCACCTCTACTTTTGATACCCTCCTGTTCCTTATTCTGAATATGAATACTTAACATTCCTAGCTTATGTGCTACTCTTGAACGTATATGAGTATGGATCCCAAGGCTACTGCTAATCTCCTATTCGAAATATCATCACTACGCAAAGTAGCACGAGCGCATCGGGCAGTACTACTGTCCGATGACCTTTCTGACAATATCTCCTCTCATTCTTTTTTAGTTACCTGGATTTCCTATATTTTGGCAAAACACGAGAATGCTGATATTACCAAGGTGCTGCTGATGGCTCTCGTGCACGATGTTCCCGAGGCACGAACAGGTGATCTGGCATGGATCAACAAACGATATGTCAAAGCATTCGAAGATGAAGCTATTGCAGGCATCTTTCACGAAGAATTGGAACTGAATGAATTCGTAGAATTGTCACATGAATATCACGAGCGAAAAACTCTCGAAGCACAGGTAGTCAAAGACGCTGACCGTATTGCTCAGATAATTAGTTTGAAAGAATACGTATTTGCATATAATAACCAGCAGGCAAAAGAATGGGTCGCTGAAGTCACTCCAGAATGGGTTGCAGGGTTTTTCACAGAGACTGGCAGAGACCTGATGTCCTCGTTAATGAACACCGCGGTAAACGAATGGACAACAGGGCTAGCAACAGAGCAGAGGAGATAAATATAATAACATTCCCAAAAAGACCTGTTGCGGCTATACTATGGTACATATGCTTTCCGAAGACACAGAGCGTAGCAAAGAATTTAGTAAGCTACTGAATAAAAACGGTTTTTTAAATGATGAAATGAGTATTGCTCTCATTGACTTAACAGAACCAAAACCAAGAATCTTTGGCTATGCCATGGACCATTATATCTACCCCGCCTCAGTGTACAAGATCTTCATAGGAGCAGAAGTTCTCAGAAAAGTTGAAACAGGAGAACTCGCAATGGATCAATTGATTGAAATCAAGTCGCCGAATGATGTAGACACCGACCCCAACATATTCCCGGGCGATACACGGAACCTTTTGAAAACAGGCGACAACATTACTATCAATTATTTACTGGACTTAATGCTGACACGCAGTGATAATACCGCATCAAATACATTAATAGACCTGGTTGGCAGGGAAAATATAACTAACAATATTATTTACAAATACAACTGGTATGGCAGTGAAGTGACACGTAAATTTCTCAACAGAGTCAAAGAAGGGAAACCATACCAGTTTTCATCAACAACTCTATCCTGTGCGCGACATCTTGCGGAGTTCTTTTATCGAGTTGAAACAGAAACTCTCATTAGTCCATTTGTCTCTCAAAAGTTAAAAGAATATATGCTCAAATGGATGCGTGGAGGAAGAGAAGGACTGTCGATAGATGCACATATATCTTTTTACCGCAAAGGTGGCTGGCTTGAAACCAATCTATGGAAACATTCTTTACTCTCAGCGATTAGATCAATTTTGAACAAACGCTGGGCAGTGATTAGGTGGAGTAATGACGCGGGAGTAATTACAGAAGATAATTCAAAATATGTAGTTGCCCTGCTGACGGTTCATAAATCTATTTCTCCCAACAGTTATTTTGATCTAAAAAAACTAGCAAAGTTGATTCATAAGTTTATGGAAAAGTAGATACAAAAAACAAACCCCCTTTCGGGGGATTTATTTATTATTCTGTATCAGGCACATCATCTGGATTCACGAGGGTGTAGTATCCGCGATCGTCTTTCTTGAAGTACTGACTATTGTGTAGATTGACTACGATGGTATTTTGTTTCAGGTGGCGTTCCTTGCTGACCAGGTCTACGATTTCGTGACGTAATAATGGACGGTTTGCTTTCTTCATCACACGCATTATCACATCACGTGCAGTACCTGCCATATACCCCCATTCTTTCAATCCATACAGACCGCGTCCAATCAGAACGAATCGCCCATCAGAAATCAGAGTGTTGTGTGTAGTCGCTACGTGTACAGGCTTCTGGAATTTGTCAGATATCGCCTGGGCAATCTCGCGAAAGTGCATAGGACTGCCGTGCTGGTGTAATACTAGATATGCATAGTCGCGTACTCCACGAGTAGAGATATTGTAGGATGATGCCAGTCCCCAGTGCCCCAGTGGATTGGATCCGAATAGGCGGCTGGCCTGTATCCAGTTGCGTACATGCTGGTGCTGGCGGCGGTCTTCTGGTAGGTGCTGCAATTCATCGTGCTCTACGATTTTTGCGATGATGTGTGATTCTTCGTAGAGCTCCTGATGCTCGAGTGTCTGGGCGACAGACTTCAGGACAGTGCGTACATTCTCGAGAACCTTTGGATCCGTAGTCCAGACACTGTTGATTTCGTTGTCTTCACGAACACGGGTAAACATGTCTCCGAGAGTCAGGTAGAAATACAGATGATTCTGTGATACAGGATCATTTGGGTATACGATATCGAAGAGGTTGTCCTCGTGTGCGATGCCTCCCATTTCGTCGATGACCTGGCGGACTTCTTCGAATATTGCATGCATTTCTTCGAAGCTTTTTGACTTTTTAATAATACCCAAGGCCGCTGATTCGATCTGACGAACACGCTCGCGGGTAATACCATAACGCTGCCCAATAGAATCGAGGGTGCGTCGTACGCCAGAATCCAAACCAAAACGCTCGCCAACCACTACCTTCATTCGTTCGTTGAGGTCTTCGAGGAGTTTTTTGGTGATCTTTTTTGAGTTGAAACTCATTTTAACTGTTGGTGTTTTGGTAGCTTTTGCCATATAGGTGTCTATATAATCTGTATACTATCACAAAAGATAGCACAGTCAAATGATTTATCCGTCAATAGCTGGGTAGCTGAACACCGTCTGGATCCTATTCCCTATTGATCATAAAGCCCTTATTTATATAGTATTATTACAGAACCTTTTTCAGGTACCGGCCTGTGTGGGATATAGGATTATTCGCCACCTCCTCGGGGGTACCCTGCGCCACGATCTGCCCACCCCCTGATCCACCCTCGGGACCAAAATCGAATAGGTAGTCACAGCATTTGATCACATCCAAATTGTGCTCGATCAAAATGACCGAGTTCCCTCTATCAACCAGTTTCTGCAGAATACCAATGAGCCTATCAACATCTGCAAAATGTAGCCCAACCGTAGGCTCGTCCAGCAGATATACCGTACGCTCGGTCATAGGGCGATACAATTCTGATGCGATTTTGACACGCTGGGATTCGCCACCTGATAGCTCTGATGCAGGTTGCCCTAATTTCAGATAGCCCAAACCAACAGACATCAACGCATTCAATCTATCATGTACAGGCCCGATGTCTTTGAAGAATTCTGTCGCCTCTTCGACTGTCATTTCTAATACTTCATATACATTTTTCTTGTTATACAAAACCGACAGGGTTTCTTTGTCAAACCTCTTTCCCATGCAGACATCACATCTCACATAGACCGTGGGGAGGAAATGCATTTCGACTGCAACCTGACCACGCCCTTCACACGCTTCGCATCGGCCACCTTTTACGTTGAATGAAAATCGTCCTGGCCCCCAACCACGTAGTTGCGATTCCGTCATAGCAGCAAACAGATCTCGAATAGGGCCCCATGCACCCGTATAGGTCGCAGGATTGCTGCGCGGTGTGCGCCCTATCGGTGACTGATCCACCATCACTACACGGGATATCTGACTGTTGCCTTCGAAGCTCGCGCAATTATAAATCTTTGCTGTACGATATTCCCTATCGTATTTTGCCAACAAGTTTTTGTAGAGAATCTCGTACATGAATGTTGACTTGCCTGATCCAGACACACCACAAATACCTACCATACGCCCCAGCGGAATGTTCGCATTCAGATTATCAATGTTGTGCAGCTTTGCTCCAGTTACCCTTATCACTCCTTTGTCTTTTGATCTGCGTGTATCAGGGTACGCAACTATTCTATCTCTACGCAAGTACTCGAGAGTGAGAGATGTTTTCTCTGGCTTCTTTGCTGATAGTAGTGGCTGCAGGTAATCTGACAGCATTACATTACCACCATGCACCCCTGCCCCTGGACCTATATCGACAATATAGTCTGCCGCGCGTACTGCATCCTCGTCATGTTCTACCAAAATTATGGTATTACCAATATCGCGCAGCTGCAGCAGTGTATCGATCAACCTATCATTATCCCGCTGATGTAGTCCAATGGTTGGCTCGTCGAGAACATACAATGCGCCAACGAGTTTTGACCCTAATTGCGATGCCAGACGAATACGCTGTGCCTCACCTCCTGACAAGGTATTCGCACGACGATTCAATGATAAATACTCCAAGCCTACATCCAGCAGAAATCGTAGGCGCGCCTCGATTTCATTCAGCAACACTCCTGCTATTTCTTCTTCTGTTGGAGATAACTCCAATGACACAATAAAATCATGTGCGATATTAATAGGTAGCTGTACAAATTCAAAGATATTCAAACCCTGTCTCTGCCATCCTGATTTATCTGCTTTTAGCTTTTTCGTAATCAATGGCGTGACCTTCTTTGTTTCGGTGCGATACTGTGATGGAATACTGGTACGCCCTTCTGCTAGCATATGTTCGATAGCCTGTGATTGTGCGGACGAGCCGAGGAATACAAATCCTGCCTCGGTACGCAAACGCGATCCCAGACATACCTGACACACCTCATCATGTTCGTTGCCGAATAACTGTTTTACACCCAACCCCTTACATTCCGGACATGCACCATATGGACTATTGAACGAAAATAGTCGTGGCTCGATTTCTGGAAAACTGAACTGATCCTCGGGACACATTAATGCAGTCGAAAACAAATACTCCTGCGGCTCTGCCAACACTGGTGCGTCGTCATTGTATGCCGATGCAAACCCAACCGCAACGATGACGAGACCTTCTGATTCTCCTAGTGCACGCTCTACAGATTCGGCGACACGGGCACGGAAATGTTTGTCATCCTGCGCCTCGTGTAGAGAACATTCATCAACCAGTAGATCTATGATATGAGGTTTTGTTTTTGATAACACTATTTTCTCACGCAAATCATATACCACACCATCAATACGTACATGGCTGTAACCCTTTCCTAAATAGTCATAGAGCATTTGATAGTATTCCCCCTTGCGTCCACGCACCACAGGTGCAAATAGTTGTACCCGATGTTCATTCCACGACACACCCATTACGGAACGATTTGCTGTTTCGGTAGTTTTGGAAATGGTGTCAATTTTCTGCAAAACGAATTCTACAATTTCATCGTTTGTCATGCGCTGAATAGCGCGCCCAGAAATAGGGCTGTACGGATGACCGATACGCGCATAGAGTACACGCAAATAATCATATACCTCGGTAATAGTTGCAACTGTCGAACGAGGGTTGTTAGAGCGAGATTTCTGGTCAATAGAAATTGCTGGTGACAATCCACTGATTTCGTCCACATCAGGTTTGGGCATCTGTGACAAAAACTGCCGTGCATACGCCGACAGACTTTCGACATACCTGCGCTGACCTTCGGCAAATATAGTATCGAAAGCAAGAGAGGACTTGCCAGACCCTGATAATCCTGTAATAGCAATCATATGATTGCGCGGCAGCGTTAAGTCAATATTCTTCAGATTATGGGTTCGCGCGCCCTTTATAACTATATATTCCTGCCCGCGGCGGATAGTCTCTGTCTTTTTCTCATTATTGCCCTGTGGTTGCTTCATAATTGATATACTACACCAGTATCACCAACATTCAAAGAACAAAAAAGTCGTCGAAGGTACTTATAATACTTTCGACGACTCATAACACAAGACTGATATTACCACAGTTAATAACGTCCCTTCTTCCCAAAGACCACAGTAAAACCAGCATCTTCAATCACCTTTCCGACGCCAGACTCACCCTTTTCAGTATAAGCGCCCAATGCTTCTCTACGAATGAACGCCCCTAAACTCTCCTCATCTATCTTACCATCAGGAAAGACAAGTAGACCCTGCGTAATACAGGTGCGAAGCACCTTATCCAGGGAGCCAGACCCGTAGGAAACAAACAGAGAAGTCATACCTTCAACAGGACTAACTCTCCATAAACCAGACTTTTTTAGTACTACAGTCCAGTCACGCACTTTGCGGTCGAAGAAAATCAACCGAGGACCTGAGCCAACAGACATAAATACGAGCTCTCCAGTATAATTCAGAGGCTCAAAAAACCTGATACACCCCCAAGGGGTCATAGCACATGTACACTCTGTGTAGCGCCGGGACAAGTATACCCCCTCCAGCAAGACACCGAACGCCACAACTATCGTGGCAGGCAAAAAAACTGACCAACCCCAGAAAAAAACGCAAATTGCCAATACTGCGACAATCACTAGCCCCAACAAGTCGAGGCGAAATGACAAAGGTCTTACCAATTTTGTTTGTAAATTTTCCATGATAACCGGCCTCTTCCCGGGATTTTTATTTGATGAAAATGTTATTTACTTTTATAAAGACACTACATCATTGTAGATTACATGTCAACCATATGCTTCGACTACTTGCGCTTTTTACCACCACGTGAAGATGTGCCTATTTTCGACTTGCTCGCGATAGCTCGCCCCTCCAAAAAAGCTATTTCATCACGGACAATAGCCGCCGTTTCGAAATCGAGTTCTGCGACAGCTGTTTGCATTTCTGACTTTTTCGCCTTTACCAATGCTTCGCGGTCACCACCATAAATTGCCAAATCCTGCTGCAACTGATCATTCACATGTTTTGCGTGATCAGATTGTAGCAGTTCCGTGATATCCTTTGTTTCTTTGATGATGGTTGTCGGAGTAACGCCGTGCTTGGTATTATATTCTATCTGAATTGTTCTACGGCGCGATGTTTCATCCATCGCACGACGCATACTATCAGTCACATTATCGGCATACAGCACCACACGGCCATCACTGTTACGTGCTGCACGACCTATGGTCTGTACGAGCGATGTCTCGCTGCGCAGAAATCCCTGCTTGTCAGCATCCAAGATTCCCACCAGTGTTACCTCTGGCAAATCCAATCCTTCACGCAGTAGGTTCACACCCACTAGACAGTCATATTCACCTTTGCGAAGAGAGGTCAGGATTTTTATACGATCCAGTGTTTCTACATCACTATGCAGATATGCGGCACGTATGTTTTTGTCTTTCAGGAATATAGAGAGGTCCTCTGCCATTTGCTTTGTCAGTGTAGTCGCCAGAACACGACCACCAGCAGCAATAGTGGTAACGGCATCCTGCACAAAATCATGGACCTGCCCCACATAATCACCCTGTCCTGTAACGGGGCGCACCTCGATTACTGGGTCCAACAATCCTGTGGGTCGAATGATTTGTTCTACCACCTGCCGAGAATCTGCTCGTTCCCGCATACCTGGAGTTGCGGAGACGTAAATAGTCTGCCCTACACGCTCCCAAAACTCGGTATCACGTAGCGGTCGATTATCGAGCGCGCTCGGCAAACGAAATCCGAACTCTACCAAATTATCCTTGCGGCTGCGATCACCCGCATACATACCACCTATCTGTGGTACGGTCACGTGGGATTCATCGATGATAGTCAAAAACGCCGGAGTACCATTCGGATTACGCGGGAAATAATCTATCAGAGTATCTGGTGCTTCGCCTGGCATTTTCCCAGAAAAATGACGAGAGTAGTTTTCGATACCGCTACAGTAGCCCACCTCTCGAATCATTGCCATGTCATAGTTGGTACGGCGCTTGAGGCGCTCATACTCCAGTAATTTTCCTGCCGTATGTAATTCTGCCAAACGATTCTCCAATTCATGACTAATTGTCTGTAGTACACGTTCGCGACTGTCAGCATTGGCAACAAAGTGTTTTGCCGGGAATATCATACTGGTTTGTAACTCCTCCTGAATGACTGACGTCATAGCATCAATGCGTACAATACGTGTTACGCGCGAACCCATCACGTCAATACGAATGATGGTTTTTTCCTGCACCGGCATAATCTCTATAGTATTGCCCATGGAACGGAATGTTGCTGGTTTCAAATCTGCAGTCGTACGGGAATACTGTCGCGCAATTAATCCTTCCATTATGTCTCGCTTGGTGACTTTGTCCCCGACGGACAGTGTATAGTGCATGGCTTTGTATTCTTCGGGACTACCCAAACCGTAGATACACGATACTGACGCAACGATAATAACATCATCGCGTGTCAGCAATGCCTGAGTACAGGAATGTCGCAATCTATCGATCTCTTCATTGATCTGAGCATCCTTTTCAATATATGTATCTGTATTTGCGATATACGCCTCTGGCTGATAATAATCATAGTAACTGACGAAATAATGTACAGCATTATCAGGAAAGAAATCACGAAACTCCTGACACAACTGTGCTGCCAGTGTTTTGTTATGGGCAATAATCAACGTCGGCATTTGTACCTGCTGAATCACATTAGCAATGGTGAACGTCTTGCCGGACCCTGTAACACCTAGCAATGTCTGTTTATCCATGCCACGAGAAAGCCCGTCCACCAGCTTGCTAATTGCTGCTGGCTGATCCCCGCCTGGCTGATATGCGCTTTTCAAAGTTAATTTCATAGCATCTTTTAGAGTACCACATATTCAACAATACAAAAACACAGCCAGCAGGCTGTGTTTTATGATTCAGTGCTGTCGGTGATTATTTACTAGAACCTCGACCCAATGCATATGCGCCAAATGCAACCGCAATGACAACCAGAACAATCAACCAGTTCACAGCACTCGGCGCACCCCAGTAGGTATCAGTATAGGTTCGCGCTACGCCTCCACGGACACCCTCGGACCATGTGACAATATCATATGGTCGATCGAATACGCGCAGGTCTCCGTGATTACTGCGGTAGTACAGAGCGCTACCGAATGCATACTGATCGCGATCTGCATTGTAATGATTTTGCTCCTGACGATAGTCGGTTACATAGCGCACAGTATTATTAATAACACTGTGTGATTCATTATCTGAAAAGTATCCGCCCTCGAGGGTATAGTCTCCACAAGTAGGATCTGCCTCGCAGTTATAGGAATATTCACGAGAATGGCTCGTGCTGTTGGTGGCATAACTAGAATAATTTGAAGTACTCATATAGGCTGCATTATAGTATACTTATGTCCTATTGTCAACAGGCAGCTGGCGTGCTCTAGCGTGCGTAATTGATTGACAAAGAACTCTCTCTCTGGTAGTTTTTGTTACAAATACTTTAAAAATATGGATATTCCAACTATTTCTCTTGATGATCTCTGGGCGTATGCCTTGGGAGTACCCAATGGTGAAGCTGAGGAACAGCAACGCCAGACACTACGAAGTTTCTTAGAAAATCCGTCTACGGATATTCCTACCGAATTACTGACGAACTGGATACAAACAATTGCATCACAAAAAACCGCAACAGCGGAAAAGGAAGAAAAATGAAACACACAGCTCAAAGACTCTTCTGCATAATCCTACTTGGCTCTATGGCGGCAGGTAAGGGCACCATTGCAGAACTCCTCTCCATTATCTTTAATCTGCGCCACCTTTCTTCGGGCGACTTGCTTCGGGAACTTTTAGCAGAACCCACAACGGATGAAAATCATGAGATGCAAGATCGCGTACGGGAAGGTATGGCCAACAAACTGGTGAACGACGACGATACCATATATATTATTAAACGTCGTATGCAAAAACATATAGACGAGGGTACTTGTGGTAACGGATTTATTTTTGACGGATTCCCCAGGACTGTTGCACAAGCCGAAAAGCTCGATGCCATGCTTGAAGAGTTGGGAACAAGTATTGCTGGTTGTCTTGAGGTTAATACGACCGAGGAAGAATGTTTAACACGATCTCTTAAGCGAGGTCAAGAAGCAGGGGCTGATGCCAGAGAGGAAGATCTAAACCCTGAAAAAGCCCGGGTAAAAATACGCCAGTATTTCGAAGAGATCCGATTCATCGCCTTCTACTATGCAGCAAAGAAAATTCTGTTCCAGGTAAATGGAATGCAAGGAAAAAGCTTGATGCAAGAAGAAGCAGGGTCAATTTGCTTTGAGCTATTTCAAAAGATTACAGGCGAGATAGAGCAAAAAGTAAAAAACCAGGTCAGTACTCTTAAGCAACTCATCGAAGATGTTGGTGGCATAGAAAAACTAGGCAAGGAGGCACTCCTCAAACAATTACGCAAGTTTGCTGAAGTGTAATCTGAGAATTTAACTCATCACTCCTACGATCAATTTTCTAAATATGGAGAGCATCTCACCATAATCAGAAAACTAGTCGTAGGAGTTTTATTTATGATGAACTTTTCTAGCCAGTCTACGTCGCAGCGTATTCCATAGCTGACGAATCTCCGTATTACCCATCATGAGTAGCACAAGCACCATAACAACGGACATGGAACCCCCGACCAGAACTGCCTGGACGATAGCGGTTATAAATACGTGAGACAACACAAGACTACTTGTAAGATTCTGTGCCCACAATCCTACACAAACTCCAGCGAATGCTGCAACGCAGGACTGTACTATACTGATTCCGATACTGAATATATCAGGCTGCTCTATATATCGCGTACCAATACGCACGGCAACGATTAATGCATTCACCCACCAACCGATTACGAATGCACTCGCTAACAGTACCAGCGACATACCCCATATCTGCCCTGCTGCGTATGCCACACCGAGCGACACAACCATACCGATACTATTCTGAAAAAATGAATTCCACGTGCGCTCGTGCGCATAGTATACACGTGCACCCAGCTGCATAATAGACTGTGCCCATACACCCAGTACCAGTATGCCGACCAGGACCGCTGTTGCTTGTCCATGTTCTGCAGTGAACCGACCCGACGATAATAACATCTGAACAACCTCATCACGCAGTACCCATGCGACCGCTATTACCGGAAACGCAATAGTCGTCATGACACGCACCGACGCAGCAACACGTCGAGAGAATCCTACTACATCACCCTTTGCTGCTAGATCCACTAGTACCGGAAATGATGCAACCGCCATAGATGATCCAATCAGTGTCACGGGAACATTCTGAATAATAATTGCAAAGTTCAATAACGATACAGAGCCTTCTGGTAATGTTGATCCCAGTGCAATAATTCCTAGTGCGGTCAGTGGCACTGTTGCGAGTGCGAATGCGCGTGGTAGAGCATTCAGAAGAATGCTTTTGATTCTGCGCCAATCAACGCCTGCTACCCATTGAGGTAACGCCATACCTAGCGAACGTGTTGCGATTAGCTGAACCAGCATATGCATCAGTGCAGCGACTACAATGCCGAGAGGCAATACCCAATATCCCAGTGCCTCGTACCCAAACCATACCGACACCACCATCCCCAAGTTATAGATCAGGGGCGACAGAGCGACTACAATGAACTGCTTGTGCATATGCGCCGAAAGTCCGAGGATATTGGAAATCCCTAGGAATATAGGCGATATCAGTATAATACGCGACATATCAATAGCCATTGCCAATGTTGCTGGTGCGAATCCAGGCGCAAGTAACGGTATGATAACCGGTGCCAACACAATCAGTATCAGCGCCAGAACAATAGACCCAATACTTTGGACGGTATATATCTCAGAGAGGAACCGTTGCTTTTTTTCTGGTGACTGTTCGCGCACGATATATGGCAATAGAGTAGTTGCCACAAAGAGGGCCGCTGTTGTCACATACAATACATCAGGTATTTTATGTGCCAAGACATAGGCATCTAGCACAGGACCCGGCCCAATCGTACTCGCTAGTATGCGCTCACGGACAATACCAACCAGTGTAACCAACAATGTGACGCAGGAATATGCAAAGGCACCTGCCTCGGGCGAAGAAAAGCCTTGAGAAAAAAACCTTCCAATTTTTTGTACCATACTAATCAGTTACAATAAAGTTAATTATTTTGTTCGGCACAAAAATAGTTTTTGTAATTGATTTACCAACAACCCACCGCGTGTAGGCATCCGTAGACAATGCCAGCTGTATCACCTCTTCCTCTGTAGCATCTAATGGTATTTCCAGTTCGCCACGAGGTTTGCCATTGACCGACACAGCAATGACCACTGTGTTGTCAGTTAATACATCAGCACTATACTCAGGCCAGCTCGCACGATGAATACTGTCAGAGCTACCCATGACAGAGTACAGTTCTTCGGTCATATGGGGAGCGAATGGCGCGAGAATAACGAGTAGTGAACGAATATCCTCTACCGATAACACCTCTCGATCAAGCACGTTAATACACTCCATTAATGCCGCAACCGCTGTATTGAATTTGAAATCTACGATATCCTCCCCAACCTTTTTGATTGTTCTATGAAGCGATTTGCGTGCGATCTCGCTGGACTGCACACCCTCAGTACGTGCACGATATGCAATTCGCCACACACGCTCCAGGAATCGTCGACACCCTACCAACCCATCGATAATCCATGGCTGACTTGCATCAAATGGTCCGATAAAACATTGATAGAGGCGAAATGTGTCCGCGCCGAATCGCTCTATCATTTCGTCCGGAGTAACTGTGTTGCCCCAACGCTTGGACATTTTGCGCCCATCTGCAGCCAGTATCATACCCTGGTTACGCAATGCAGCAAATGGCTCTTCTGTCGGCGCAACGCCTATATCATAGAGAAATTTATTCCAGAATCGTGAGTACAGCAAATGCCCGGTCGCATGCTCCGTACCTCCCACATACATGTCAACACGCTGCCAATACTCAATTGCATCCTGCCCAGCCAGCGCGGTAGTGTTCTTGGGATCCATATAGCGCAGCCAGTACCATGATGATCCTGCCCAGCCTGGCATAGTATTGGTTTCGTATCCAGCATCCAACCAGGTACTATTGCGTGCTAATGGAGGTTCGCCTGTTTCAGTGGGCGCGTACTGCTCTAACTCTGGCAACACCAGCGGCAGCTGATCTGCATCCATTTCGGTAATTGTCCCGTCAGTATTATGAATCAACGGGATAGGCTCTCCCCAGTATCGCTGACGAGCAAATATAGCATCACGCATTTTGTACTGCACAGACGATACAGCATAATTATTATCAATCAAATACTGACGTATACGCTCATGATCCTGCTGTGGCGACATGCCTGCAAGTGATTGCGGCAATTCAAGCACAGAACTCTCGAATCCATCATAACAATAATCGAAATTCTGAATAGCAGACTTTTCTTCTGCGGGAGCCTCTTTTGGAAACATCACCGCCACGAGAGGTAGTCCATATTTTTTTGCAAAAGCAAAGTCACGACTATCGTGTGCCGAGCATTTTATGATGCCGGTACCGTAATTCGCCAGAGCATAACTCGACACCCAGAGCGGCAAATCGCGACCTGTTATAGGATCCTCTAGATATATACCTGTGAAAAAACCTTCGTGCTCCTGAGTTGTTTTGTAAGCATAACTATTTCTCTTTGCTGCTACAGAATCAGCATGCTGTAATAAGGTGTCTTTGTCAGGATGCCCGGAAAGTAACTCTGCGAGCATGGCATGATCCGCAGCAATAACTGCAAAGGTGTCTGCATAGAATGCATCAAAATGCGTTGAGTATGTTTGCACTATTTTCTCTGACCCTTTGACCTGTAAAGAGAATAGTACGCCTGTTTGTTTTCCTATCCAATTACGCTGAGTTGTCTTTATGCTCTCGCTCCAATCCAGTGATTCCAATCCAGACAGCAATCGGTCGGCGTATGCAGTGATTCGCATGAACCATTGGCGCATTGATTTTTTGGTTACAGGATAATCTCCACGTTCACTGATCAGGTTCCCATCCGAATCAGTCTTTACCTCGTCATTTGCCAATACAGTCCCCAATTCTGCACACCAGTTTACCTCGGCGTAGCCTTCATAGGCAAGACGATAATTCATCAGAATTCCTTGCTGTTCTAACTCTGACATTGTATTCCAATCATCAGTAGAAAATGTAGGGCGATGTGAACAGGCAGCAGATACAGACGCGCTGCCTGCAATCTGAAATTGTTGAACAAGCTGGGTAATCGGCAGCGCCTTGTCCGCCTGTATATCATAGTAGTGATTATATAAATGCAGGAATATCCACTGCGTCCAGCGATAAAAATCAGGACGATGTGTCGCTATTTCTCGCGACCAATCATATGACATTCCTATCATCGATAATTGAGATTTAAATGTCTGTATCAGCTCCTCGGTAAATGGACCGGGATTATTGCCAGTTTTGATTGCGTACTGTTCTGCAGGTAGCCCAAAACTATCGAACCCCATAGGATGTAACACATTGAATCCCTGCATTCTTTTGAAACGCGAA
Source organism: uncultured Candidatus Saccharibacteria bacterium (assembly GCA_964601935.1). GTDB lineage: Bacteria > Patescibacteriota > Minisyncoccia > Phycocordibacterales > UBA1006 > JANPGR01. The sequence goes on from CAZROP010000001.1 coordinate 101,673, forward strand.
AACACATCGCTCGCGACATATCCACGAGGGTGTCCCACATGTAGACCTGCCCCGGACGGGTACGGGAACATGTCTAGGCAGTAATATTTAGGCCTTGCGGTATCTTCTGTAACCTTGTATACCCCATTATCTTGCCAGTATTCCTGCCATTTTGGTTCGATCGACTGGGGATCATAGTTAGGAGTCATATGGGTATATTGTACACGTATACCGTCAAAAATACAGGATAATTGAAAGAGGACTACATATGAAAAAACCGACTCACAATAAATTGATTGCCGGTTTTTTCAGTGTAGTTGCGACCCCCGAAAGGGTCACTTCTACCTATCTAATATAGCACACTATCTTTAGAATGCAAGTCTTTTCCCGAACGCAAATCCATCCTCATCGTCTACCCTATATATACCCTGATTCTCGAAAGACCTTTTCGTATAGATAGTAGGTCTGGAGAGCTTGGCGCTGATCCAGCACGAATCCACTACCCGCATGGGCTATTTGGTTACGCACCTTGTGTGCCTCCCACGCCTCGTTAAGAGCTGGGAATGTATGCTTGTTTGCTGATTTCATACGTTCACCTAATGTATTCCCGGGATATCCCAATCGTGCGAACAGATCATCCAGCATAGTGTCGGCATCGATAATTGCAACACGCCAGTCTGCCGGGTTCGGCGTACGAATCAGATAACTAATCGTTTCCCAGCGCTGATTCTGGATAACTTCAGGTGCTGACTGTAGATACATGCTCGCGATTCGCGCCTCACGCTTCTTTTTTATTTCTGACAACTTTCCACTAAATACCATATAGAACAATATCACTGACGCCACCATGATTGCCAACAAAATATCGAGCCAGTATATGCCAACTCCCCCAACTCTAAACAACGGATCGCCAACACCGAATATAAAAGCCAAGAAATTTCCTATACCACGAAAGAGCCATCCAAAAAAATCAGAAATCACATCAGGCGATATCCAAAATGAATCTGTGAACATACTATACTGCTAGTATACCGCAGAGCACTGATAAAAAACAACATATAACCACTTATTTACATTAATGTATTAATGCAGTAATATTTTCGCAGACACGTCCTATCTCGTACTCATTAACCTCTTTGAAATCAGGCCTTAGCACTACATATTGATAAGCATTTATAAACGCTTGATTCTCGTAGAGTAACCCGTGCTGGTACATGGCCCTTGCTAAAAGCTTTATGTTATTCAACTTCATCTTTCGATCCTCTAACATCTGCTCATCATCAAACTGGCTACCTTTATAATAATCAGTAACATTAAAATTTAATAAAGCTTCCAACACAGAATCAACTTGCATTTGAGTTTCTGGACTCAGGGAGTTATGACCAGTGTACTCTCTAGTAAATCGAGCAATATTGTAGATATTTTGTTCATAAGTCTCATTATGCAGCATTTCACTGTCAGTCAAAGGTGTTAAAACAAAATCTTTAAAGACACCAATTGCAGCAGTCACTGGCACGAGAGATCTTTCCGTCTCTGGTAAATTAATAAGTTTTTCTGTCATATACGACATTGTACTACAAGACCCTACCCACGCAAACCCTCTATAACCTTACCTAGCGCAAACAATCGCTCTTCGCCAAATCGAGGACCCATGATTTGTACACCCAGCGGCATACCTGTTGTATCCAATCCATATGGGACAGATAATGCAGGGACGCCTGCCAGGTTGGCAGGTACTGTGAATACATCCATCATATACATTGCGACAGGATCTGCCACCTCACCTAGTTTGAATGCACCCATAGTAGTGGTCGGGGTCAGTACCACATCAACATCGTTATATGCAGCATATATTTCCTGACGAATGAGCTCGCGCACTTGGGTAGCTTTTGTATAATATGCATCACGATAACCAGCAGATAACACATAGGCACCTAGCAACATGCGACGTTCTGTTTCGGGACCGAATCCTGCCCCCTTCGACTGCATATAGGTATCCAATAAATCAGAACCAGTAACACGTACACCAAATCGTATTCCGTCCATGCGCGCAAGATTTGTGGATACCTCTGCTGGAATAATTACATAGTATACTGGCACCGATGCGGTAATTGTCGGCAATTCAATATCCCGTACTTCGTATCCTGCAGCAGTTAGTTTCTGAATCAAACTCTCAAATTCTGAACGAACAGTATCAGATACACCATCCATACCCAGAAGCCTGCGAGGGACACCGATTACTTTCACCTCGCTACTAGGAATAATTCTCTCCGCATCCGGGACAGACTGTGCGTCACGATCATCAAATCCATTCATGATGCCAAACAAAGTCTTGCAGTCATCGACGTGCGTACCCACAGGACCCGGCTGATCCAGTGATGAGCCCATAGCAATTAACCCATAGCGAGAACATGAACCGTAAGTAGGATAGAGTCCGCACAAACCACAGAACGATGCAGGCAAACGTACTGATCCTGCAGTATCTGTCCCGATAGCGGCCACACACATACCTGCTGCCACCGATGCAGCTGCCCCTCCTGACGATCCACCGGGCACACGAGTCGTATCTAATGGATTTTTAGTTGGTCCGTATGCAGAATATTCACACGATGAACCCATAGCGAATTCATCCATGTTTGTACGCCCGATAATAACCGCTCCCGCAAGAAGAAGCTTTTCTACCACATCCGAACTATACGGAGCCATGTAATTCTCTAGAATCTTTGAGGATGCAGATGCACGATGATGTGCGAACAAAACATTATCTTTTATCGACACAGGAACACCCAGCAATGGACCCGCCTCACCATTCGCACGGCGACGATCTGCATCAGCTGCCTGATCCAGCACATCTTCGTATACTTCTAAAAAGATATTCAGTTCTGTATTAGATTCATGAATGCGCGCCAAACATGCATTCGCCAAATCAACTGCGGTGACACTGCCTGCTGATAATAATGCCTGCGCTTCAGCTATAGTTTTTGGAACTTCGATCATATGATTATTATTTTTTGAGCACCTGCTGAACTCGTAATTGACCGAGCGTATTGTCAGGAAAATTAGCAACGATGCCCTCTACCGTGTCGGTCGATGCAGAACGCACGATGTCGGGTCGCACATGATTTACGATGTTATGCTGCACCTGAAACCCATCAGGAATAACGATGCTGTTAATCTCATCAATGCACCTCAGTATGGATTTGAAATCCTCCAATCGCTTAGGGATATCTTCGGGTGCCACCTGTACGCGTGCTAGGAGGGACAGTTTTTGCAATAATGCCTCATCAATCATATTTCTTTATACTACCAGGAAACCATTCAAAAATGAAATTTGACTTTTGACACAGGAATGGCGAATAGTGCACCTACACACAATATATCCGAGACCACCCTGAAAAGAAAAATATGGTATATCGACCACAGCTGTTGAGCTACGGAACGATATACCATATTTACTAAAGATCTCTGCCCTCTAGCATTAAAACACCGCCAAAGGCTACTATTGCGAGAATGAGTAACAAGAACCAAATCCCGAGAGACGCCACGAACCCTGCAGGAGACAAACCCAGCAATCCGAATAAGATGGAGCACTCTGCAGCAACCCCGAGTATGCCTATTTCCCATTGTTTTCTTCTTAAAATGGGGCGAGGAGCAATCCCTTGGTGGCTGGTTACCAGAATGTATAACGCTCCTGCGATGGAGCAAAACGCGAGCAATAAATATAACCAGTGCATAAGCGTTGAGTTTTATTAGTTTACTTCATAAAACCATGAAATCCTGAAAAAGCAACTGGTTAAATCTACTGACCCACCATTTTCAAGAGCTCTTCCTCTGTCAAGATTGGAACACTCAGTTTCAACGCCTTCGCGTATTTACTCCCTGGGTCAGCACCCAATAGTAGATAGCTGGTGTTTTTAGAAATCGTACTCGATACGGTACCGCCCAACGTTCGAATCATCGTCTCGGCATCAATGCGGGACAGGGTGGGTAGTGTTCCTGTGAGGACGATGGATTTGCCGGCGAGTGCCTGCGAGCCGACCGTTTTCGGAACACTGTACGCCTGGATTGTGACTGCACTTTGCAGCCTTTCCCATAGGGCTTTATTATGTTCGCTGCTCCACCAGTTCGCAATACTATTTGCGATTACCTCTCCCACCCCGTCAATTGCAATCAATTCCTCTGGCGATGCCGATTCGAATCCTTCTGCTGTCACAACGACCGCAGCAATACGACGAGCTATCTCTGCGCCAACATGATGAATACCCAGTGCAGCTATCACTCGGTCCAATGATTGAGTACGACTACGGTCTATAGCCTCGAGTGTATTGGCAATGGAAAGCTCTTTGAATCCTTCGATAGTTTCCAGATCAGAGCTATCTATATCGAACACATCAACCCACTGAGAAATACTTCCCTGCTCTACCAACTTTTGTAGTGTCTCCTCGCCGATACCACGTATGTCGAATACCGCACGCGATACAACATACGACAGATGTCGCACTAATTGCTCGTCTTGCAAAGCTCCGTCGACATACCACATCGTTACTCCTGATTTTTCATCAGTTGAACTACGCACTGATATACCGCGCTCTTTCATGTATTCTGAGATACTGAACGATCTCGCCGATGACGGTCGCAATTCTGAAATCACCTGTATAATCTTTGGTATTACATCGCCCGCGCGCTCTAGCACAACAGTGTCCCCAATCTGAAGTCCGAGCCTATCAATCTCGGACTGATTATGCAGTGTTGCGCGCCGCACAGTCACTCCCATAATCGATACCGGATGCACATGGGCTACAGGTGTTAATACTCCTGTGCGCCCCACCTGCACGCTGATGTCTTCTACTATTGTTGTTGTCTGGGTGGCGGGGAACTTATATGCAACACCAAAACGCGGTGCCTTTGCAGTATAACCCAACACGCTACGCAGCCCGACCTCATTAACCTTTATCACCATTCCATCTATATCGTATGGATGAGTAGTTCGTTCTGTGATATATCTATGATACACAATCTCTATCTCTTCTACATTGTTTGCTACAGAAAAATATGGATTGACAGGGAACCCCTGATCGATTAACCAGGAAAACTCATCTACGTGAGACTCACATACTCGTTCACAGTACGCAATATCATAAACGAAAATATGCAGATTACGTGACGCCGCAACATTTGCATCCAACTGACGTAGTGTGCCTGCTGCTAAATTTCTACTATTTGCATATACCTGCTGACCTGCTGTGATGCGCTCTGTATTAACTCTTTCCAAGTCAGAACGAGCCATCCACACCTCGCCTACCACGCGCAGTAAACCAGAATAGTTAATTAGCTTTGGGATATCCGTGATAGTTAGAATAGCATGGGTTACATCCTCACCTATAGATCCATCTCCTCGAGTCACTGCTCTCACCAATCGCCCACCATCATAATGAAGAACTACTTTTAATCCGTCGATCTTATGTTCGCAAACATATGTCGGACTTGTTCCAGATAGCTTCTTAATTCTTTCTATCCAGTTACATAGCTCATGATAATTATATACATTGTCGAATGACCACTGGCGTTCTGGGTGTGAATACTTGCTTAACTCTTCACGCACCTCAGCACCAACCATTGAAGTAATTCTCTCAGAGGGCCGCAGCCCCATAGACCCCTCCAATTCTGAAAGTTCACGAACCAATGCGTCGTATGTCTCATCAGATATCTCTGGATTATCCAGAGTATGATACCTCCATCCATGATAGCGGATCAGTCTCTGCAGCTGCTGTAGACGTTCGGTATTCTTTGCATTCATATTGCCCTAGTATATCAAAAGTAGCCCTTCATGCGAGGACTACTTTAATCCAGAAGTATATAGAGATACTACCCTAGGAGACTACGACAGGTATCCTGACCAAGATTTTTCGTTCCACCAGATTAGGATCTGACAATAGAGGCTTCATAAGGCTGGCAGAATCAGATTCACAAATACTATACCCATACGCTTCGAGCATATATCCTGTCTCAATCTCTCGCGTCACCAGGTTGGCCCACGTAGCATCTGCTGTAATGACCACAACGCCACATGCAGATGATTCACCCCCGCCCGAACTTGCAGTCCAAGGTATGTTAGGTACAGACCATCCCACCCCTACAGATACAGGTACTGTGTTACGAAAATCAAAATAGTAAACTTCCTTGAGAGGGTCCGATAGTTGATCTGTTCGCACAACGCCACCGCAACTAAATGTTGCAGCATCTGGATAAATTTTTGCGAGTCCGCACTCCATCCCTGTATCAGCAGCTGCAAATGCAGATTGTGTTTCTGACTGAATAGAGCCCAACTGGGATTGTCGCGTAGAGGACAGTAATAAGGAAACTGATATACCTACTGTAACTGATATGACAACAATGGTAAACAACAGAATAAATCCATTCTGTTTTGGTATATTTCGTAAAGATTGTAATAAGTGTATATTCTTCATATGTTACCCTGTTGGACCAGGTGTTGGGCCAGGTCCCGGTCCGGGGTCTGGGAGAGGTGTAGTTGGTGTCAAATCCTGCTCTTCATACCAAGGACGGAATTCTTTGGTTAATACAATCTGTTTCTGTATCAATGCATCCGACGTGGTGTACCATACAACAGCACGCACAAATACACCGTTATCATTCAGTCCTGTAGGTTTTATATATAGGATTCGACGAAAAGAAGTCGCCTCTGTAGTTGTTGCATTATTGGTAAAATTTACCACCACTCCTGCTGCAGAAGGAATATTCTTTACTCTGGCACAGTCGCCCGCAGGATTTGTACAGGCTGCGAGTGTAACTGTACTCGCCACAGCATCAGTGTAGTCAATACGGCAGCCTTGACCACAAGGTTTTATCATCCCAAAAGGGCTGGCGATATTTCCTGCTAATACCTCGGACATAATGAGCTGTTGAGCAATCTCTATCGCTTCCACCGCCAAAAATTCTGCCTGGACTCGCCGCTCCGCCTCACGCGAGTTCACTGTCGTGCGTGAAGTAATCAGCGTCAAAGCACCCAACGATAATGTCAGTGCCAATATGGCAACTAGTGTTTCTATCAAAGTAAATCCTCGTAGTTTAGTTCTCATACAATTTATATAGGTGAATCAATATCTAGTTGCCGTTGTGTTAGTGTAGTCTGTAGCGGTACAACGAACTCAACCCCTTTATAAGAATATACGATCTGCATACGCAAACTCACATATGGTTGCTTTACATCGCTAGTACCTACACCTCGGGCAATAAACCCAAAAGTCTTGAATTTTAAGGAGTAATCATCGTGGAGCTTTTTGTAAGCTTCATTTCCTATTTTCCTCTCTACTACATAATAGTTTGTGCTAGGAACCTGTACAACACGCAGGCGGATCGAGCGCCCATCCTGGTCACGATAAGCAAATCCAGGAACAGCTACAGATGCACACGTTGAAATATCTACCGTAGTACCTGTTGCGTCAGCACATTCATATTCAGAACCCATACGAATAGAACGACTAAGCGAGTCCAGCAAAAAATAAGCAGACTGAATGGATTGATCTTTTATACGAACACGCTTTGCAGCAGCATCCATAGTAACCACAGAAAGTACACCCAGAGAGATCGTGGTAATGAAAATTGTCATAGATACCAAAACCTCAATCAAGGTAAACCCTGCAGCTATACGAATATTTTGGTTAGTCTTAAGAGAAAAATTCATATACTTGTTAGCGGACGAAAATGTTTCCTGACGGTTCTATGACGACATATCGATATATCGTACCGTTACCTGATGCAGACTCCAGTTGAATTACAGCTGGTTTACCAGCCAACACACCGCGATATGCTGACTCAACAATAGGGTCCGACGCCAGACGAGAAAACTCTATTGAAGTACTCGTTCCATAGGTAGAGCAGACCCCTGGAGTGACATAATCTACTGTAGTGCACAGGCGCGCTGAGATATTGGTTGCTGCAAGATTTTTTACCTCTACAGGAACATCACTGCCCGATTGATACCCTGCTGCTAGATTTACACCACGGTATACGGTTAACTTTGATATCTTACCTCCAGAAACATCGAACTGAACACCGCTACGCACACGATCGTTACCTGCCAGCATTTCTCCTGTCGTAGAGAAGTCAGTGATTCCCTGGCCTGCAGTACGCCCACCCACCTGGGCCAAATGAATCATATTTGCAATATCCAATGCGCTAGCGGACAAGACAACTGACTCACGTGACCCGCGATAATTAAATAAAACCACTGTAGAACTCACCACAACTAGCGCCATAACAACGATCAGCTCTGTCAGAGTAAAGCCTTTCACCTTCTGAAGAGAATGATTGTTTCTAGGATACACAGGCGACATGCATAGAAAAAATGCGCGGGAGAATATATTATGGCATCCTGCCACTTTGTGCGATTTCTCATTCATATATTCATAGTATCACGTACACCACCTACCCAACAACGAGCTAGTGCACAGAGCGGACATCGGGGGCAGGGTTTCATAGACCCTATTAGACAAAGATGAGCATGCCCTGGAGTGATAACCACCAAGTAATAACAAATCCCGCTATTAAACAAGGTCCGTACGCAATAGGGCGTGATAGACGCTGTGATTTTCCCGAATGATAATCTTTCCACATCAACACACATGCATAACCTAACCCTATCCACGTGGAAAATAACAATGTGAACAACGCCCCCTGCCATGTACCGATCACTACTGATAGTCCCAGTAATAATAACGGGTCTCCTAATCCCATTGCGCGCCCACGTGACAGAGCAACAATGGTGAACAGTAGTAGCGCAGGAATAGCAAGATATACATATCCCATAACTGTATGCACAATTCCTAATTCAGGTAGCGCTACAAACCGATATATGACACCTATACACAATAAAGCAATTAGATAATCCAATGGCAAAAAATGTGACCGAGCATCATAGATTGTTAACACTGCGCATATTGATATAACAATACAGCCAAACACCAGCGTTACAGGATCAGGCGACACTAACCCTTGTATACCAAACAGCAGCCCCATGACTACCTCAACCCATAGAGCAGTCTTACCTATACGAGATTCGCAGGATCGACATCGTCCACGCAACCGCAGATATGACCAAATTGGCACGAGATCACGCACCTCGATCTGTGTACCACATCGGTCACAGCGGGAACGTCCCTGCAAAGTACGCACCCCCATGCGAGATGTTACGACCAACAGAAAACTCCCCATGATAGATCCTAGTCCGAAGAGAAATACAAATTTTATAATCTCAAAAATACTATCCATATTTAGTATGCGGCAGGCGCAACCACATCGTAATAATCTGCGCCAAAGTCACCGTTGTTTACCAGTACTCCACCCCCACAACGTTGCCACCCAAATGCAGCCTTTGAATCCGCCCAACTCTGTCCACGTTTTTGTGCACGACTGATAGGAACTGCCATAGCATCAGACATTTTTATGCCCAAGTGAAAACTGGTACAACGATTACTGCTCACAGCCCCTGCGGATCCTGAACGGACCAGTGCATAATACGACACGATGTTAGGATCGAATATAAAACCTGGCGGCAATAGTGATCCCAGCGTCACACCTCCTGGGCACACACCTCCATTTACTCCCGGCAGACCATTCGACGCATTGATGTCGAGCTTGCCAGCAGGATTGTCTTTTGGATAACTACGGCACCGTTCACGGTACTGATAGAGTGACTGTTCGATAATACCTATATTTGCTGCGAGTTTTTCATCTTGAGATCGTCGACGAATACTAGCAATGTTGGGCAACACGACTGCCAAAAGTGCTCCGATTACAGCAGCAACAATCAGTATTTCTATCATAGTAAATCCACGCAAGTATTTCATATAGAGACAGTATACCGCGTTCTAGCCTGTTTGTGTCTGTGGATACAAGAAAACCCCTCTGTATAAGAAGGGGCTTTCTTTCTACTGCTTGTCTGATTAATTCAAAGACAAGGTATAGTAGGTAGTTTCGAATGCGTTTGCAGGATTCAGTGTTTGAGGATTCGCACCCTGAGTCAACGAAGAATCAGCAAATGTTTGAACCTGATTTACCTGGACTCGGTACAGATTAGTATTGTGTCCTGCTGTTCCTGTCAGAACGATGTTTAGGATAAATTGACGCTCCGTGCTTGGATCAATACGGAATGCTCCATTCTGCACCGGAGTACCTGCTGAAGACAACGTTGCAGAGTACGGAATTGACTTTGTCGCACCCAACACATCTTCGAACGTGAAGGTAACTGCGCTCGTACCACTTGCAGTGATGCCGTTCTGAGCAATCTGAGAAATGAATGCAGTCTCGTCAAAGGCGCGAATATTTACTGGAATGGTGATGGTTCGTGTTAGTGTATCGCCTGAGCCGTTTGAGGTTGAAGTTGTCGAAACTCCACCCATAGCCACCTGAACACCGAGCGAACGCAATGTCTGATCACTACCCGTTGCTGACCCGCTACGATTGTACACGGTATCCTCATTAACATTATTCAGCTCTATTACTGATGCTGAAACGTTTGCAGAAGTATAGTCTGCACGGATAGTGTCCCCCTCGTCGAATTCGGTAGTAACATTTCCTGTTGCTGACTCGACATCATTCAGGTCAGCGCGAATTTCGAATCGTGTAGTACTATTAGCACCTACAACCTGATTCAATCTACTGTACTGACCGAATGTAACAGTTTGTATACTGGATCCGCTTGGTATTGATTCGCTAGCAACATAAGTACCATTGACGTATAGATACAGTGTTTTTACGAGCGCTTCGACATTCGGAACAACACCTGTAGTACTGTTCGCTGTCAGAGTGATCGGCAAACGCTGAACCTTCATAGAGCTATTCTCTGCACGAACATCGAATGCCAGCAGCAACTGACCGTTCGTAGGTGAGGTGCGGGATACCTGGAGTGTTTGTGCTACAGGACTATTAGACGCAGTAGTCACGCGGTAACGCTGATCCGATGATGTTCCTCCAGCACGCTGGAAGTCGACATTCGATGTATAGGTACTACCTGTTGAATCAGAGCCATAATCACGGTAACGTCCATTTGCAGATGCTGCGCTGATAAAGTTACCGTCGCCTATAGCAGTAGTTGAATTACCGAGTGATACAGCCCACGAATCATTGTCCGTATCTACACTGTCGATAACATTTTGTGCAGTTACTGAAACAATAATTTGGCTGCGCTGATCACGACGAACCACACCATTCATTCCGGTAAACCGGTAGGTATAGGTATCATTAGATTCGTCAGAATACGCGCTTGCAGACTTGCTTCCGATCTTTACACCATCTAACCAGATAGATACCTCTGAAATGTATCGGGTAATTCTTTTGTTAGATAGGTTACTAGAATTATAAAATGATACATTGATTCCATCTATACGCTGATCTCCATCACGGGCGGTCACCTCTACACCGAGTACACGTATATCGGTGTCACCTGCTGACACACGAGTGTTATTGTAAGAGCCCAATCGATTGAGAGCGACCAGAGTTCCCTCTGCACCAGAATTATAGTTGTAATAATTATTTGTGTTGTTCGTAGAAAACAGTGGCAGTGTACAGTTACTTGCCAATGTCATACCGTTGGGGCACAAAGACTGATTAGAATTTGAGTTATAGTACTGAGTAGTATATGAGCTATTACTATTATGAGTATAGTTGCCTGTGAATGGAGTAGTATCCTCGTCAAGACAATCATTCAACGCCTCTGCAGTAAGACGACCAACGTATCCAACAGGTGAAATGCCGTTCTCTCGCTGAAAACGACGTACTGCTGATGCGGTACGGCTACCCCAGCGCCCATCTACAACAAGGAATACATCAGTACACTGGTTCAGTGCGCTTTGCACCTCGGCAATACGGCTGCGGAATGACCCAGCACGCACTGTTGGTATGATCTCGGCAAAAACTGTTCCTGTAGACAGAAAGAGTCCTAGAAATGCTGCTAATACAAGTTTATTCGTAATTGATTTCATAGATAAGTAATTAGTGTTAACTCCAGACTAGTAGTTGTCTCGAGGTTGTGGCACACAAGAGAGAGTTTATCACGTTTGGTGATCAGCCTGCACTCTGCAATGCCTTACCCCAAAGAAGACGTATTTACTAGGGATAAACGACGGTTATCTGTGGATAATCGGGTTGATAAGGGCTATACAATACCTTTTTAGACCTAACTACCCGTTTCAGACCATCTGGTTGTGTATAATACACCATTATACTAGATATGTCAATTTGTGCGCGGCCCACCAACAGAAGCATAGTTTCCGTCCAAACAAAAACCCCGCCGAAGCGGGGTTTTGAGATTATCTCCAGAGAACTAGAGAGTCTTATCTGGCTCAAGACTAATTGAGATTCAGAGTATAGTATGAAGTTTCAAATGCATTCACTGGAGTCAGATCCTGTAAGGCCTGTCCGGTAGTCAATGAACTATTACTATAACTGTTGATCTTGTTCAGCTGTACACGGTACTGCTTTTGGGAGTTGCCTGTAGTTCCACTAATTACCACTGTCAAGATAAAGTTTTTCGTACTACCGGCGTCTACACGGTATGCGCTACCCTCTACGGTTGCATTTGATGATGTCCAGGTAGCAGAGTTAGGGATAACCTTTGTAGAACCAACGGCATCCTCGAATGTAAATGCGAGAGCCTCTGTGCCAGCAGGTGTTAACCCATTATATGCTATCTGAGATAGATATGCGGTTTCATCGAATGCTTTTACAGTTACAGGTACCCTGATAGTACGCGACAGAACTTCGCCAGAATTATTCGCGGTCGCCTCTGTTGTTGCAGCACCCATCGTCACCTGTAAACCAGTCGAACGCAGTGTTTGGTTCTCTCCTGTAGCTGAACCTGAGCGATTCATCAGAGTATCCTGGTTAACATTGTCCAATTCCACAACAGTGTTAGTGAGATTGGTTGGGGTAAAGCTCGCAGCAATCTTATCTCCGTTGTCGAAGTCTGTTCCAAGGACACCAGTGTTCTCAGTGTCATTGAGGTCAGCACGAACTTCAAACTTTACAGTTGCGTTTGATGCAATCTTGTAGTTCAACTTTGATGAGTTACCAAAGATGATTGTCTCTGTAGCAGAGTCAGTTCCATCCTGTGGTACTGATTCATCAGCGATCTTTACACCGTTAGCATAAAGCTTTAATGACTTTACGATACCGTTTGTGTAAGGAACGAATCCATCAGATGTTCCGTCAACTGCACCTAGAGTAACAGGGAGTTTCTGGAGAATCATTGCAGCATTTTCAGCCTTTACATCCATAGCTAACAGCAGTACATCATTAGTATCCGCGGTCTGGGACACTTGTACAGTTTGGGATGCTGGGTTCGACGACGACGTTACCACACGGAATCTTTGATCTGATGATACACCTCCAGCCTTCTGGAAGTCGATAGTAGAAGCCGAGAGATCGCCACCAAAATCACGATAACGTCCATTTGCAGATGCAGCTGATAGGTAGTTGGAATTTGTTCCTGCCACTATTGCGCCCGCCTCTACCATCCAAACTTCGTTGTTCGCATCGGCAGAATCCATAGATCCTGCACCCGTGACGGCGACTGTTATTTGTGACTTCTGACCAGCTCTGATCAAACCATTCATGCTTGAGAATCGGTATGTGTAGGTGTCTCCAGAATCATCTGAATACTGTGAAGCCAGCTTGCGGCCGATTTCTACTCCATCCAACCAGATTGATACATCTGACGCGTACTTGGTAATTCGAGTACTTCCTGTACCAGTATTCTTGAACGCGATGTTCAATCCATCAATGCGCTGGTCTCCATCTCGAGCTGTTACCTCAACTCCATAGACTTTGATATCTCGCTCACCTTCAGAAACCTTGGTGTTGTTATATGAACCAAGTTTTGTGATATTGGTAAGACTGCCTTCGGGACCGTTGGTAGTTTGAGTACTATTGTTTGGGGACAATGTGCAGTTACTTGCCAATGTCATACCGTTGGGACAGAGCTGTACAGTAGTATTGTTCCCTGGTGACAAGGTACAGTTACTAGCGAGAGTCATACCATTAGGACACAGTGACACTGACGTCGAACCAGGCATCAATAGACAATTACTTGCTACTGTTGCTCCGTTAGAACAGAGTGCCGGACTTGGATCTGGCTGATTTGCGTCCCAACAATCGTTGAGGGCATTGGCGGTGCGCGCACCGATAATTCCATCAGCTACGAGATCATTCTCGTTTTGAAACTTTTTGACTGCTGCAAGAGTCTTTGGACCCCACAGACCGTCAACTTTCAAATTCATATCCAAACAACTATTTAAAATTGCCTGAACTTCGCCGACTCGTGTTTTGGACGAACTTGCACGCACTGTAGGTATAACTTCTGCGAAGGCATTGCCGACAACAAGAAATACTCCTAAAAATGTTGCTAATAGTAATTTTTTCATAGTGATAAGTTATTACTTATTTCTGGTAGTCCCAGGCCAAACAAAAAATATATGGCCTGAATTGGCACGAGTGAGGTGACCGACGAGACCTGATCACTGGCGCCTATACTAATATAGACGCTTCTTGTAGGTCGCTGTGACGGTTTATACAACAGAAGTTATGTAGTGTAACATATAAAGAGAAAGTCAATGGGCGGATTCGCTTTATAGTATTGGCGTTCGAGCCCCTCTCCTTTTAGGAGAGTATATTAGGTAGAATACTGATCTCCATCGATGAACATCGTATTCTCACCGAACAAAACCATCGAGGCAGTAGCGACAATAGCGTCTAGCTTTGACTCTGCACCATCTGCGGGTTGTATTTGAATTCCTTGCGACTCTCTCAGCAAATTATAAACCCTTAAAGTTTCTATGGAATCGAGTAGTCGATATTTCTTTCTTACCTTGGTCATAGAGCTTCAGCGATTCAAGTACTTTTCCATGTTTATCGATCTGTTGTCTTACAACAAAAGCCACATCATTATCATGTGACGATTTAGTTCGAAATTTATTCCATACGGTTCGGACAATGTTTACCATAACAGTATTATACTACCTTGTTCGGGTAATCTCAATAGTCTTTCTAATCCCTGGGCTTTGCATAGAAAAATATAGTCGCTGTGCTCCTTGTTCTTACAATCCCCAACGCCTGGAGGCTCGAGGATGATAGGAAAGAAAGGGTTAGTAACAAAAACCCCGCCGGAGCGGGGTTTTTTGTTGTAACTCGTACGAGTTCAGACTAACCAATTATCAAGGTAACGATTACGCGTTTGTCTTGTTAAGAGTGTAGAATGGAGTCTCGAATCCGTTAGCAGGAGTCAATGACTGTAGAGCCTGACCTGCGTTCATAGCAGCGTTTGTCCAACCATTAACCTGGTTCAACTGAATACGGAACTGGTTCTGAACCTGTCCTGTTGCTCCAGTTAGAACTACAGTCAACAAGAAGTTCTTTGTAGAACCAGCGTCGATACGATATGCACTTCCTTCTACTGTAGCATCAGTTGATGTCCATGTAGCAGAGTTAGTGATAGTTTCTGTAGCTGCGCCAGCGTCTTCAAATGTGAATGCGATAGCGTTTGTTCCAGTTGCTGTTGCTCCGTTCAGAGCAGCCTGAGATACATACATAGTCTCGTCAAACGCAGTGATTGATACTGGAACCTTGATTGTACGGTTCAGGATTTCACCACTTGTGTTTGATGTAGCTTCTGTAGTAGTAGTTCCCATAGTGATCTGCATACCAGTTGATCGCAATGTCTGGTTTTCACCAGTTGCTGATCCTGACTTGTTCGCTACAGTATCCTGGTTGAAGTTATCCAACTCGATAGTAGCGTTAGTCATGTTTGTTGAGGTAAAGCTTGCAGCAATCTTATCTCCGTTGTCGAAGTCTGTTCCAAGGACACCAGTGTTCTCAGTGTCATTGAGGTCAGCACGAACTTCAAACTTTACAGTTGCGTTTGATGCAATCTTGTAGTTCAACTTTGATGAGTTACCAAAGATGATTGTCTCTGTAGCAGAGTCAGTTCCATCCTGTGGTACTGATTCATCAGCGATCTTTACACCGTTAGCATAAAGCTTTAATGACTTTACGATACCGTTTGTGTAAGGAACGAATCCATCAGATGTTCCGTCAACTGCACCTAGAGTAACAGGGAGTTTCTGAACGATCATAGCTCCGTTCTCAGCCTTTGCGTCGAGAGCTAACAACAATACGTCATTAGTGTCTGAAGTCTGAGAGACCTGAATAGTTCGCTCAAGTGGGTTAGTTGATGAAGTGATCACCTTGAACTTCTGGTCAGATGACGCACCTCCAGCCTTCTGGAAGTCGATAGTTGATGCAGCCAAAGCTGGACCAAAATCACGGTAACGTCCATTTGCAGATGCTGCAGAGATGTAGTTAGTAGTGTTAGCAGATACGTTTGTTCCTGCATCTACGGTCCATGTCTCGTTAGTAGCATCAGTAGAATCCAGAGAACCTGTTGCTGTTACAGCAACGATCAACTGTGACTTCTGATTCATCTTAACAACACCATTCATTCCAGAGAATCGGAATGTATAGATGTCTCCGGCATCACCAGAGAACTGAGATGCAAGCTTGCGGCCGATTTCTACACCATCCAACCAGATTGATACCTCAGAAGCGTATTTTGTAAACTTCTTTGATGAAGATCCGTTAGAGTTGTAGAAAGCAACATTGAATCCGTCGATCTTCTGATCGCCGTCCTTTGCAGTCAATTCTACTCCATACACCTTAACGTCCTTGTCTCCTTCAGATACTTTCGTACTGTTGTAAGAACCAAGACGAACAATGTTTGAGAGGTTTCCTTCTGGACCACTTACTGTTGTAGTAGTAGTGGTAGTTGGAGCAACTGTACAGTTACTTGCCAATGTCATGCCATTAGGGCAGAGGTCAGAGGTAGTAGTTGTAGTTGTGGTAGTAGTAGTTGTACTGTCACCATCTACACAGTCGTTAAGAGCTGCTGCAGTTAGTGGACCAACAAATCCTACTTTTGATAGATCGTTATCAGCCTGGAAAGCCTTTACAGCTGCAGTAGTTTTTGCACCCCACAGACCGTCTTCAACCAATCCAGCGTCTGAACATTCGTTCAGAGCAGCCTGAACTGCTTCAACACGAGCACGTGATGAGCCTTTCTTTACCGTAGCGGTAATTTCTGCAAAAGCAGATGTTGAAACTCCGAGAGCCAACAATGCCGCGATTGCCATTACGTTTTTTGACATATATATAGAATAATAAATTAGATCTAATTAACTATTAAAGTTACGGTTAAGGTAACTAATAATTTTGGTATTCTCGGTATCATTGCTGATACTGATAGCACCGGGTGTACAACGTGATACATGTTATCGGTCATGAGGCGACACCATGAACCAAGTTCTAACAGACATATTATGATGGGCGCGGTGCATGCCACAGAAGGTTGTCAGAAATCGGAAAGGTGTATGCAATCCGAAAGTCATTCAATCATCTGCAGCAGCGCCACACCAACACCAGTCCTATGACTGTTAGTAACGTGGTCCATATTATGTATACCGATCCAATAACACCACCACAGAGTACGAGTTGTTAAACAAGTTTTGTGTGCATAGTATAACTGTTACTCACAGCGCAACTATGCAGTACGCAGTGATGAAATAATTCCATTAACTTGTTCAGTTTCGGGGACACATTCAGTGCATTGAATAGGTCAGACACTCTATATAGAGACAGCCGCAGCCAGCCCAATATACAGCGATGAGAATAGTATAGGTGACGAATGTCATCTATGCAAGCCTATCTGCCAGTAACATATCCACATTTCTGTGGACACCACTGAGCATGAACAGATTCCCACAACGATGAAGACGTACTGAATTCAACAATCTGACGAATAATTTTTTCCGTCTTCCAGACGCAGCGATAGCAGAGATCTGGGATCCAGGATTCAATATACTTACAACACAAAAGTTTATTTTCCTGCCCCTGAATTCTAGCTCGGAGACTAGGAAAACAAGGCGACATGAAACCTTAGGAAAGCTTGACCACCAACTACACCACAGCCTCATACCGTGACCAGCGACGATCACCGTGGCGCACGATTGCCCCATCACTGAGTAAATCTATCAAAGCACGCTGCAGTGTCTTGTCAGAAGTTCCCGGAACGCCATCTGCGATCTCCTTGATCGATACAATACCATGCTCACGTATATAACGCAGTATCGTCGCCCGTCGTTGCTCTATAGATGAGGGCAGTCCTGATTGTGGGCGCGGACGAGCCTCCAAACGAACCGAATTCTGCATGGATCCCGTGAATGGGGGCTGCGCAGGATTACTGGATTCCGACAGGTTTTCTCCATACAAAGTATCCACCTGCTGCCCTGCTGCCCCTTCTCTACTACCGACCACCTGTCCTGATTGGTCATCGCCATACTCAGGACGCACCTCCCTATCGAATGCACGTTCCGCCAATTCGTAATCCGGCGTTGCCACCAACGGAGATGAGACATGCTTGCGTGTGGCGCGATCTGCAGTATCAGACGATTTGGAGCGCGAGCGCTTATCCATCGCGGGCTCGGAATCGAATAGCTCCATCATTTTCAGACGAATATCCTGTCGGTCGCGCGCTGCACCTGTTGCAGTATTCACGTCTCCTCGCACCAACATCATCGTGACGAAACGTGTCAGTTTTGTCAGCTCACGCTCTATCAGCAACCCATTGATATCCGATATCGTACCTGTCGCACGCGCCACAGATATATAGGACATTATCTTATCGGACACAGTGAGTACGTGGTTCAATAGGACAAACGGGGCCTGTGCCTTGTGTTCGTATGCGACAGCTATCAAATCATCTGCTGCAAGTCTCAAGGACACTTTCAGAGAAGTGTCATCCGACATGTGCTGAGTAACCAAATAGACACCCGTCGATATACGACGTGACATATCCGACAGTGATCGAGTCATATCGTCCTCTCGGCGAGAGAATGAATCAGAGATCATTTTGATATCCGACATTATTTTCGCAACAATTGCCTGGTCATCGCTATTCATATAGCTGCCATTATGGCGCATAACTGTGGAAAAGTCTATTATACCTCCGCGACAGGACGTGGTGGAATGATGACCTCTTCCATCTTCCCACACCCCGAGCTGGGACCCAGAATTCAATATACTTACAAAACTAGTGACTATCTTTCTAGTCCTGGATCACGGATCCCTGAGGCCCCGAGATGACGGAAACTTTGTGTTTTCAGGCAACTCTCTCCTTTGTAGGACGTGCAAAATAATGAGCGCTAGCGAGTATGTTTTTGATGCTTGCGGGTGAGGTCTCTTTAACCATTCTATTCACACCACACCTGCCCAATACCCCAAAGATTACTGACGATAATGTTACACTATAGAGGTATGCCGAAAAAACCAGGTCCCAAACCGCGACCCCGTCGCCCCCGAGAAGTAATCGACGAAGAATACAGCACTGACGATGCTAGCTATATTTATAAAAATATCGGGATCGCCTGTGTCTGTTTTGCCATCACAGGGTTATTCTATCTATCCCATACACATCAGGCAGGATTGTTGGGTGAATGGTTTCTGACCAATGCACACATATTCTTGGGCAAGATTGGATTTTATATCATCCCTATCATCACCACAGGAATGGGTATCATACATATATTATACAAGCACGAACGAGCACCTCTGCATGTACCTGTAGGCACACTAATGCTAACAATAGGTACTCTGACAACGCTGTACACACTGGATCCATCACGTGATTGGGGTGGTTACGCAGGATCATTACTAGGCGATCCGTTACTCGTTGGTGCAGGCACCTATATTGCAACACTACTGGGCGTAGCTTTAGCTGTGGTCGGTATTATTATACTGCCCCGTGGTCGTGACATACTCAGGCATATGGGCGGATGGTTTGAATCCAGTGCAACGTCATTGGCAGCAAATGCAAACCGCATAATGACTCGCCGCGCTTCTGCTGAAGGAGCCGAGGACGAAGAGATCATGGAATCTGAAGAGGAGTACGCGGATGAAGAGTATGAGAACGAAGCAGAGGACAGCGAAACAGTAGAGAGACCGATTCGTACAGGAACGCGGTCAATGGATGCGATGCTTGCCGCAAAACAGCCCGAACCTCTCCAGATGAAAAAACCATCCCTCCCGGTTTCAGCATATGTTCCACCTGCTCTGTCGCTACTAGCACCAAGTGCCGGCAAAGCAAATGCAGGCGATGTTCAACACAACGGCGTGCTATTGAAACAGACTTTGCAGAATTTCAACATCAATGTAGAGATAGAGGAAATCACTACCGGACCATCAATTACCCGTTATGCCTTGCGCCCGTCTCAAGGCTTGAAACTGTCGCGCATATCACAACTCCGCAACGAACTATCATTGGCACTTGCAGCACATCCTATTCGCATAGAGGCTCCCATCCCTGGACAGTCTTTGGTTGGTATTGAAATCCCAAACAAGGCCAAAGCAAAGGTTGGACTCCGCGAACTGATGGAGGACAAAACATTCCAAAAAGACCCTCGACCACTCACGATTGCAATCGGTCGCGGCGTCAGCGGTCGTGCATATTACGACAATCTCGCAAAAATTCCTCACCTCCTGATTGCAGGAACTACCGGTTCGGGAAAATCTGTAGTTGCTCACAATATTATTCTGTCACTGCTGTATCGCAATGGGCCTGACAATTTGAAGTTCATCATGGTGGATCCAAAACGAGTGGAGTTAACACTGTACAATAATATACCTCACCTACTGACACCTGTTATCAAAGACGCAAAGAAAACAATAGTGGCATTACGATGGGCAGCCAAAGAAATGGATCGACGCTACCATACACTCGAACAACATGGGGTACGAGATATTCAGTCCTATCACGAAACAGTTGTGACACCTGCATATGAAGCGGCAGAGATAGAACGCAAGCGTGGCACTCCAGATGAAGAGATCGAGGTTCCCGAGCGTATGCCCTATATCGTAATTATGATAGACGAGCTTGCCGACATCATGCAAGCATATCCGCGCGAGCTGGAATCCGGCATCGTACGTCTGGCACAGATGTCACGTGCAGTGGGCATACACCTGGTTATTTCTACCCAGCGCCCGAGCGTGAACGTCATTACTGGCCTGATAAAGGCAAACATCCCTGGGCGACTCGCTCTACGTGTAGCATCACAAATAGATTCTCGCACTATTCTGGATAGTCCGGGCGCAGAGTCATTGCTGGGAGCAGGAGATGCATTATTCCAGGGTGAGGGCATGAGCAAGCCAGAACGCATTCAATCTGCGTTCGCATCTGAAGATGAAATAAAAAACATAGTAGCGGATATAATCAAAAATAACCGCGGATTCCCGCCCGAACTGATCGATATAGGAGATCAAGTTACCACAGAAGGCGCGATAGTTTCTGAACAGTATGGCGAATCGTTCAACGCCGGCGAGGAGGACGATGACACCATGTTTGCCGAAGCGCGCGATCTAGTCATCAAAACCCGCGTGGCGAGTACTAGTTTCTTGCAGCGTAAACTACGTGTTGGATATTCTCGTGCTGCACGATTGATAGACCTGCTGGAAGAACGAGGTGTTATCGGACCCTCACAGGGATCAAAACCACGCGAAGTGATGGGTACCGGGCACGCAGCAGATGATTCGAATAGCTATGAACAAGATAAAGAACCTGAATCGGACGAATAATCACTGGCTCGCGATAGCTCGCACATGTTTGGTGATAGTGGGTATATTACTGATTGCATTCGTTGTAATGCAGTTTCGATCTGCATGGCAAGGTCCTCTGATTTATATAGACTACCCCGTATCAGGGGAAACCGTATCATCTCCTATAATTACCATACGCGGATCAACCGCAAACGTAGCCCAGCTCTTTATCAATGGAGTTATTACTCCGGTAGAACTTTCTACCGAAAGATTTGTGTTCGAAACAGCGCTTCCTCCAGGAGCCAGCAATATCACCCTGGATGGGTATACGCGATCAGGTGATCACACACGGACCCTGGTACCTATATACTACAAACCACCTAATCTGATACGAACACTGTCCCCCGACTTAGAAGCAGTCTCGAACCTCAATATTATCGAAACCCCGTTCCGCCCAACGAGCGATATCTTCGATGCTATACAGTAACCACTGTACTCTAAACGTAGACACGCTATCGAAACCATATCGAAATACTTTTCATGATATGTCTACATTGATGCACCCAACCTCTGTGTTAGAATGGAGGCATATGAAAAAATCCAAGAAACCAGCAAGTGCCGCTGAATCACTCGAGAACGAGGAAGAATTACAGGATGAAAACACAGAGCATGCTGAAGATAGCGAAGATACTTCACCAGCAAAAAAAGGCAAAAAAGCCGGTCGAAATACTGATGACGATCTAGCGGATACACTCAAAATGCTCCAGACCAAATTCGGTGACGGCGCAATTATGAAATTAGGCGAAGCCCCAAAGGTGTCCGTCGGTGCAATTTCTACCGGATCACTCGGGCTCGATTCTGCACTGGGCGTAGGCGGCTTACCCAAGGGTCGCATCATAGAAATATTCGGACCTGAGTCATCTGGTAAAACGACCCTGACCTTGCATGTAATTGCCGAGGCACAAAAAGCTGGCGGTGTATGCGCATTTATCGATGCTGAACACGCGCTCGACCCCGACTATGCAAAGAAATTAGGAGTAAAAACCCACGAACTGCTGGTGTCTCAGCCAGACAACGGCGAACAAGCATTGGAAATTTGTGAATCGCTCGTACGCAGCGGAAAGATTGATGTAGTAGTAGTAGACTCTGTCGCAGCTCTGACTCCCCGTGATGAGATCGAGGGCGAAATGGGTGCACATCATGTGGGCAAGCAGGCGCGATTGATGTCACAGGCATTACGTAAATTGACTGCCATTGTATCAAAATCCCACACCATTGTTATATTCATCAACCAGATTCGTATGCAGATCGGCGTGATGTTCGGTAACCCAGAAACAACACCGGGCGGTAAAGCGTTAAAGTTCTACACTAGTGTTCGTATTGATATTCGCAAAACTGCCCAAATCAAAAAAGGTGAAGAAGTGGTCGGCGCTCGTACAAAAGTAAAGGTAGTGAAGAACAAAGTATCCTCCCCGTTCCGCTCTACAGAATTTGATATCTTGTACGGAGAAGGTATCAGTCGCGAGGGTGAATTGTTAGCGCTCGGCGAAAAGTACAAACTTCTAACAAAGGCAGGTGCATCCTACAGCTATACTGACAGCAAAGGTACTGAACACAAGCTGGGTCGAGGATATGACGCTGCTCGTACTACCCTGCGTGAACAAAAAGATATCCAAAAAGACCTGACCAAACGCATTCGCGATGAACTGGCAAAAGAGTACGTATAATATCGACAAATCACACAACAAAACACCAGCTACTACAACTATCAGTAGCTGGGTGTTTTTGATAGAATTGGAAGAATATTTTAATACAAAATAAAATCTAATAGCGATGCAACAAGTTAGCGAACCTATCGATTGGCGAGTTGTATTATATGCATCGCCAGAGAAGGTTGTGACACAAACAATGTCACAATTCAAAAACCCATTCCTGAAATACCCAAAAAGAGGACAGAATAATCGCTACCAATCTTGGGTAAGCGACCTCAAAAACCAAACAGGTGTGTATGTCATAGGCTGGCAGATCCACAGGAAATACGAACCTGTATTCTACATTGGCTGTAGTGCAAACTGGCTCTATACCACATTGGTTCAGCACTTTACAGGCAACTATGGGGTAGACTCGGCCTATGGCGTGGATCGACGACGCGCAATCGTGCGCCGATCAAAATACAGATCTTGCAGAGTGGTTGTGATTGATTGCCCCTTACATGTTGTTCGAGAACTCGAACAAAGAATGATTTGGGCATTCCATCATTGCGGGTTCCAGATTATCAACAACTGGATACCTGAACCGCCTAGCAACCCCACACCTGCACAGATTCTTACATCCTACCCAACAGAGGAACACGAAGTGTTTGGGTGGTTGCGACAGGCACAAGCCTGCATAGCGCTTATGCAGCAACTACATGGACTAGAGACCGAACTTGTGCCTGGCATGCTCGCACTCAAGGAGTTGTACCACAATACACTACTGAAGGTAACGCCGCCGTTTTGATAGTGCATTCTGCACGTCAAAACGGCGTATTTTATTATACTGCTGTACAGAGAATGGATTTGCGAAGAGTTCTAGTAGTAGCACATCAACACACATGCTACACTGGTATATATGGGGACACTTCGTAGCACTCTTACAGGAATCATCGTCGGCAGTGCCGTGCTGGCGGTACTGTGGTATAACTACAGAGACAGATTCGCTGTAGACCTAACTCAGTTTAGAACATCACAAAGCTGTGTAGAATCAGTCAACAAATCCGAAATCAAAACGCTTGCAGCATTCGAAGAAAAAGCAGTTTCTGTAATTTCTGGCACTAACCCTGCTGAAGCCAGTTCTAGCACCGTAAATCAGTCACACATTGACAGCTGGAAGCCATCATTAGAATCAATTTCATTGTTATTTGACACCAACGCACTCGTAAATCTGGGCATAGCACGCCTGCGACAGAGTATCGCCGAAAATCAACAGACCAATCCAGAATCGCTGGTAAATACCCAAAAAACAAAGCTTTCCAAGCTCTTTACCACTGCGCGCACCTGGTGTGACACCTTGCCATCAGTCGCTAACTAGTATAGTATCAATCCATGAAGCAATCTGAACGAACTCGTATCAATGAGGGTATCCGTGCCAGCGAAGTCCGCGTGGTTGGCCCCGAGGGTAACCTGGGCGTATTGTCGTTATCGGTAGCGCTGGAGCGTGCCCGAGAATACGGAATGGATCTCATCGAGATCTCTCCGAACGCGCAACCACCCGTGTGCAAGATTATGGACTACGGAAAGTTCAACTACGAACAAAAACGCCACCTTCGAGAAAAACGTGCAAAGGAACGCACCGCGACAGTAGAAATAAAATCAATCCAGATCAAGGTTGGAACCAGCGAGGGCGACATCAAAACAAAGATCAAGAAAATTGAAGAGTGGCTGGCCGAAGGCCAACGTATCAAGGTAGAGCTCTACCTACAGGGGCGCAGCAAGTATGTAGAAAAAACGTTTCTTCATGAGCGTATTCGCAAGTTCCTGGCACATATTGAAACTCCCTACTCTATTGTAGATGGATTCAAGGAGGCGCCTAAAGGCATTTCCCTGATCATAGAAAGAAACAAAAAACTGAATCCAGGAAAGTCCGAAACCTCGCCTACAGAAGCAGTTAGCATCCCCGTTGAAGCGGCCGCTGAAACTATAGAATAAATATAAATAACACCTCCATATAGAGGTGTTATTTAATTTTGAGAATCTATTATCGAATACCAAACGTTGCATTGGCACTAACCACAATATCCTTTTCTACGGTTGACGTATCATAGGTACCATAATCATCAACATTCTGGCTATTAGGTGCCAATACCTGTACTACACCAGCGCGAGCACTTTTCAGTGGGCCTACACGATCTCCGGAACTCTTTGCTATTTCGTTTGCACGTTCCCGCGCATCTGATACCGCCTTGCCCAGTAGCTCGCGGCGTTTTTCAGGAAGTTTTGAGTAATAGTATTCTACAGCATATGCCTGATACAAAACGTCATTCTGAATAATAGTCGAGCTATTATCGGAAATCTTTTTTATCACAGCAAGATCATCTGACTGCACAGAAACAGACTGCTTGAAATCAAATTCTCGTGGAGCATTAGTGTTATTATTCCATACCTCACTGGCATATACTGAACCGAATGTTATATCGGACTCTTGTGCACCCTGGGCTTTGTAGTATTCCAAGACTTTTTTCTTGTAGTCTGCGATGCGCTTGTATCCCTGTTGGATTTGTGACGACGGCAAACGCACAGACATTTCTGCCGACATTTTTGCCATGTCAGCGGTAACACGCTCACGTGCAGACCCTGTTGATACAATAGTATTCTGCTCGGGAGTAATCCCCCAGAGACCAAACATAACCAATAAGCCTGCCAAACCGAGAGAGATAGCCACTATCAATGCAGACATTGGACCGTCACGCTGTATTATAGATTGTAGAGTCATAGAAATTAGATATAGGCTAGACCGCAGCGGAGTGACTACCCTACTGTTTAGTGTTTATAAGGAAAAACTCCAGAAGAACAAATCTGATTATAGATTCTCTACCTTTGAACTGATGTCAGCACCAATGATGACCAAAACTTTTGCATTCACATCGAGCACTTTTTCTCCAGCTGGTAGAGCGGTTAGTACTTCAGCATCCTTTATCGTAGCTAATACTGATGCGGGCAATGGTGCGCCTGACAGATTTACAATAGTTGTTTTTGCATAGGCTGCATCACGTGCATTTCCAGTAGTAGGGACCGTGACCATAGGATCGACTGTCAGTTTTGCAGAAAGCTTCTTTGCCAGACCTGATGTTGCGGTTCCATTGCGGATTTCTATACCGATCGGTGTAGTGGGTGCAGGTGTGGTTGTTGTAGCACCAGGAGTAGTAGTTGCTACACCACCAGGAGTCGTAGTAGCGCCTGGAGTAGTGGCAGTACCATCTGCAAATAGCTGAACATTAGAGGTAGGATCTACTGCGCCTGTCGTTATAATTTTATCGATAGACGGACGGTAGAGAATAACGAATTCTGGATACACTACGATGACGTCCCCTAGAGCAGCCTGTTTGAAAAACTGCTGACCGTTCAAACGCTCCAAAGTAGTGAGAGTCACTAATTTAGGAGTAACCTCAGAAGGTACTAATACTTTACTCGTTATGCTCGCGAGCATATTTTCAGGCTTTTTTGTATTTCCTGACTGGGAATAAAACCAGTATCCTCCGACGAGAACGATAACCAAAAGGATGATAACTTTTATAGGTGATTGTGAGGTATTCATATACTGTGTGAATGAAATCTGACTAATGAATTGGATAATGATGGACTAATTGGACTTTGGTAGTATAGCATCTTTTTCTGGCTCTGTCTCGACAGGATCAGGTTTGACCGCCTCTGGAGTACTACTGCCAGGTGCCCGTTCTGTGACATGGACGATACGGTCAAATTGTGGCGAATAAGCAATAACCCTATTCGGATATACCAATACCACATCACCAGCAGATATACCGACGAATGTTGGATTTTGCTTTAGAAACGACGCAACATCATCCACTACCAGTATTTCTGGAGCGACATTGGGTAACACCATCAAACGTCCAGCTGCAGCCAGTATTTGTTGGTATACTTGCTGTGACTGTGCTGCAGCCTGCTGTTCCTGAGCAGTCTGTAGCTGCTCTTTGGTTATCGGTTCGGGCGCCTTTGTAGGCAACAGACTGGCCAGGACAAATACCACGGCAGCTATTACTATATAAAACAATAGTGATGATAGATATTGGGTCCAAGGGAATTTTTCCATAGTAAACATATTGTATAGCGAATCATACACAATTACCACTCATCTATGTTGGTAAATTAACTAACCTTTTCCAAGTATACAACCATGTACCGTCGTTTGTAGGGCTGACCTCCCCATCGCTGATATCCGTGGGATTTGTGTAGCACGTGGATTTTGAAGTCGTCACCCCAGAACTCAACGAACGCTCGCTCTGTCCAAACGTGCTCGTATATACCAATCATGGGATGTATATAGCTACCCTCCTCTCCTCCTGGGTGTTCTTTTATCATACGCTTTGCATGCTCATCACCTTCTCGCAGAAATGTTTTGATGAACATAAATCCGCCAGGTCGCAACACGCGCAGAATTTCTTCTTTGTAATTGTTACGCTCAGCTTCGCGCAAACAGTGCGAAACCATCATATCCACAACCAAATCACAGGAATCATCTGGTTCTGCTAGCACAGGTTCCGCTAGATTATGCACATAAAATTGCACAGGCAGCCCCCTACCCAATTGACGCGCAGTATCGATCGCAGCATCTGCCATATCGAACCCAACACCTTTCATCCCAAATTCACGAGCAAGATACACACTATTACGCCCATTTCCACAGCCAACATCCAAAAAACGCAACGTAGTGACATCTACATGATCCTGCTCTCGACGCATCCAGCGCATGAACTTTACCAATTCGCTGCCTTCTTTTTCCGAAAGTGAAAAATGATCTCCAGTTTTATACTCGCGGTTCCAAAACTGACCACCCTGACGCGCGGAATGCTTGCCGCCAGAAACGCTCATTTTTGTCTGCCCTCCTCGGGCTGGGCGTGCTTCTCGGGCTTTTCTGTCAGCGCGGCCCTGTTTTTGTTGCTTTGTTCGCATATACCCTGCACTATACACGTTTATTGACAGAATGAAAGATCGTTGGCAAGACTAGGAGATCGCCTGCACCATGTCGGTAAACTCCTTCCACACAACATCAAACATTTCGTCTCCCATGGCATTAAATAAAGCACCGTCTTTGACATTGAACTGAACAGTATAATCGTTGGACGCATCCACGCCACGGTCTTCTTCCTCGAAAACGACCTCTACTGCACCCGGGCCCAACCTAGCATCAATCCTGCTCTGGAGAGTGCCTATACCCTGCAGAAATAGCTCTTGCTTACGAACACCATCGTTCTGACCATCCACATTATCCAATGAAAAGCTAAGATACGGGTATGCACCCCATTTATCGAAATGACCATAACAACTCCCGTGCGGACTAATAGGTATGTCGAGAAACAACTTCAAAAAAGGAATTAATCCCTGATCAATTTCAGGAGACTCGACTGCCCGCTGTAACTCGAGAGCTAGGTCTGGGTCTTTGACAAATGTAAGTGGAGCGAATTCTGACATATAGAATACGTACTATATTAGTTCAATCGTGAACGAATATCTGACACCATCTGGCTGACTGGTACACGGATTTGGTCACCTGTGTCACGATCACGGATAGTTACATCGTTATTTTCCAGACTATCAAAATCAATCACCACACACATGGGTGTACCTATTTCGTCTTGACGGCGATAACGTTTTCCAATATTACCGTTATCATCATATAACACCCAACCAAATTCTTTTTTGAGTATAGAGAATACTTCACGCGCTTTCGACTGGAGTTCTGGTTTATTTTTCAACAATGGAGAAACACATACTTTGTATGGCGCGATGTGTGGCGGAAATTGTAGGTATACACGAACGTCTTCGCCGCTCACCTCCTCGCGATATACACTGCACAATAATGCCAGTATCGCTCGGTCTAAACTCACAGTAGGTTCCAAAACATGCGGTAGAAATCGCGTTTTTGTTTCCTCTTCAAAAATACCCATGGTTACTCCTGAAAACTGTTCATGCTGATTAAGATCGAAGTCTCCGCGATGTGCCAACCCTGTCAATTCCTTGACTCCAAACGGATATTCAAATTCTAGATCAACTGTTTTTTTACTGTAGTGCGCGCGAGCTGTTGATGGGTGCTCCAATGGACGCAATTTATCTTGCGGAATACCGATACTTTCCAGCCATGTTTTTTGTTCTTCCAAGAAGTTGTCAAACAATGCATCCCAGTCAGCATCAGGATGAATAAAATATTCAAACTCCATTATTTCG
The DNA here is from genome assembly GCA_964601935.1 of uncultured Candidatus Saccharibacteria bacterium. Classification (GTDB taxonomy): domain Bacteria; phylum Patescibacteriota; class Minisyncoccia; order Phycocordibacterales; family UBA1006; genus JANPGR01. The sequence goes on from CAZROP010000001.1 coordinate 131,243, forward strand.
AACTCACGCATGCGATAAATGAAATCCCGAGGAGTAATTTCATTACGAAAAGCTTTACCAATTTGTGCGATACCGAAAGGTAGCTTCGGTGAAAATGTATCCAGTATATTTTTGAAATTAACAAACATATTTTGCGCCTCCTCAGGACGCAAGAAGGTTGATACTGCAGTTTCTTCAACCGCACCTACTTTTGTCTCCAGCATTAGATTGAACTTTCGCACCTCTGAAAGTTTGTTACCCTCAGGACTCCTGAGCCCTAGCTCTAGTATCTTTTCCTCCATCTCCGCTATGGTCATTTTCTCGGCATCAACACCTGCTTCTTCTAATAGGTGATCAGCACGATAACGTTTTTTGGTTACCAAATCATCAACTAATGGATCGATAAACTCACTAGTATGCCCCGATGCTTCCCATACCTGGGGATGTAGTAGTATAGGAGTATCGATTAGATACATATTTTCTCGCGACTTAACAAAGTAGTTAATCCAAGATTGTTGGATATTATTTTTCAACAACGAACCCAATGGTCCGTAGTCATAGGTACCCGCCAATCCGCCATATATCTCTGACCCCTGAAATACGAACCCGCGGCGTTTACATAGGGACACTATCTTTTCCATTAGGTTCTCAATGCTCATAGAATGACAGTATACTCATGAAATCGCTGTTTAGCAAAGGAATATAGGGCATTCTATCCATTTGTCATGCACTATTATACGTGATATAGTATCTTCTGACACCATATACTCGTCGTATGTGATGCAATCATTAACAATCTAAATATTACACACTAGTCTATCCCGACTCAAAACCGGGCGTATAGATCACAATTTCAATATGAATCTCATTGATATAAAGGCCCTCCACCTCCTGATGGACCAACTAGAAGAAGAAAAACGCATACCAAAGGCACGCCTCCTGGAGGCCGTCGAAAATGCACTGGCCGCAGCGTACAAAAAGGATTTTGGTAAGCGTGACCAGATCATTCGCTGTACTCTGAATATGGATACAGGTGAAAGTACTTTTGTTCAGGTCAAAACAGTTGCAGACGAAACAACTATCTGGAACGAAAGTCCTGACGGCGAAGAACCCGAAATCGCAGAGGATGACCCTCGAGTAAAATTCAACAGTGAACGTCACATCATGATCCAAAATGCACGCCTCATGAAATCATCCGTCGAAGTGGGCGATGAAATCGTATTTCCTTTGGACGACCCAGAAGAGTCATTCGGACGCGTAGCAGCACAGACCGCAAAGCAGGTTATTATCCAAAAACTCCGCGAAGCAGAACGTCATTCAATCAGCGATGAATATCATGACAAAGAGGGTGAGATTGTAACAGGTGTTATCCAGCGCTATGAACGTGGCAATGTCTATGTCGACCTAGGTCGTGCAATCGGCATCATGAGTCGTGACGAAGCAATCCCAGGGGAGTTCTACAACCCGGGACGACATATCAAGGTATATCTATACCGTGTCGATGATTCCCGAGGACTACAGCTACGATTATCACGCGCACATCCAGAATTTTTGAAGAAACTGTTTTCTAATGAATCACCAGAAATTGCAAATGGTGTCGTGGAGATAAAATCAATCGCACGCGAACCAGGCAGCAAAACGAAAATAGCAGTAGCATCCAACGATCCATCTATTGATCCAGTCGGAGCATGCGTCGGACAAAAAGGCGTGCGCGTCATTGCGGTATCAACAGAACTCAACGGTGAGCGTGTAGACATCGTTCCGTGGTCCGAAGATAACGCAGAATTTATTGCAGCATCACTGAGTCCAGCAGAGCCAATCGAGCTCACTCTCGACGAGGACAACATGGCAGCAGAGGTTGTCGTTCCAACACACCAGCTATCACTGGCGATTGGACGTGGCGGACAAAATGCACGCCTCGCAGCACGACTAACAGGATGGAAGATTGATATAGTAGGTGACGGCAGTGCGCCGGACCAGACAGAACCTGAAACCAAAAAAGAGGCAGAGTTCGAAATCGTTGAGGAGTCACAGCCTACCGAAGAGATAACGGAGATTACTAATGAAGCGACCGCTCCAGCAGAAGAGGTTGCTGACAAGAGTGAAGTAGTAGGAAAAGAAGATTAATTACATTAACTGATAACTATACAACTCTATGGCAAATGTAGACCTACCAATTACCAAAACCACGCCTAACCTATTGCATGCGTTAGCACCCTTTGCTAACGAAGAAAAAGGAGTACTAAATGGACTGATAGAAATCAATTCTGGCAGCATCAACAAGTATGAATTCATTACGGAAACAGGTCACCTAAAACTGGACCGTGTTGGATATTCTAGCCTCACCTACCCTGTTGCCTACGGACTAATACCACAAACCTGGGATCAGGACGGGGATATGCTGGATTTCATCATTGCGAATGTTACCGAACCCCTAGTTCCCGGATCTCTGGCAGAGGTACGTATAATCGGTATCATGAAGTTCGAAGACGGCGGAGAGATCGACGACAAAATTATCACCGTACTAGCGGATGATAAGCGTATGGATCATATCACCAGCTACACTGATTTGGGTCCGCACTGGGAAAAAGAAACAGGACACTACTTTGAAATGTACAAACACTTGAAAAAGCCTGGCACCTGCAAAGTCCTCGGCTTCTACGACACTACAGAAGCGATCAAAACAATTCATGAATGTATTGAACGATACAATACCGAAATACTGCCGAAAGTTCAGGAATAAAAGAAGAGGCGCTACACAACATAAAACCAGCTGAGATTCAGCTGGTTTTATGTTTGCAAAAACTCATACATCTGATAATCTTGCGAGTAACTCTAAACACTTAAATCAGAAAGTAATGGAACATTCAAAGACAATCAAGCTCCTGCGACAGTTACGGTGCAAAATTCAAAGTGACAAAGAAAAGCTGGACAAAAAACTGGCTAGCCTACAGGCCGAATGCCCACATCCGGAAGTTCTCTGGCTAGCCAGGGAAGGATATCGCACATACGCCCTATGCTTGATCTGTGGCGTCCATCATGAGGGAGATGAAGCTGCCAAATTCTTGGAAGAAGACGAGATATCCTGTACTATTACACTATGGAAGCCTCGTAGTCCAAGCGCCTTCTCTCTTCTTCAGGAGGTATTTGAAAAAGGAGGATACCCGACAGAAGCTGAGATTGCTGCCGCGAAAGGACCCAAGATATAACAGGGTAATTTGTAGGCCATTCAAAATACCAAAAAGTACGAGAGAGATCTCGTACTTTTTCTTTTATAGAACGTCCCTACATCAACGCAATACTCGCAACCGAATCCCCTTCACGCAGCTTCATAATACGAACACCCTGTGTGGTGCGACCCAATGTTGGAATACCAGTAATAGGTGTACGCACCACCTGACCCTTGCCGGACATTGCTATCAATTCGTGCGCATCCGCGCTGATAATAGCAGCACCTACCAATGCACCAGTTTTATCTGTGACATTGAATGTACCCACACCACTGCCACCACGACCCTGAACCTTGTACTCGTTCAATTCGGTCATTTTGCCATATCCATGAGTTGATATAACCATTAGCTTCTCCTTCTTATTCTCGTTACTGACACATACGGCAGCAACCAATCTATCGCCCTTCAAGGTCATACCCTTCACGCCTGCAGCCGTGCGACCCATGACACGAACCTCTGATACTGGGAATCGTATGGACTGTGCCTGACTGGTGACCAATAGCATTTCATGGGTTTCTGCAACAATATGCGCTGCCAGTAATTCGTCCTTTGGGTCTAGATCAATCACAGTTGTACCCGACTTGCGGACACTGGTGACATGTGACATATCGGTACGTTTGGTAATACCCTGCGCTGTAACCAACATGAGCGACAACCCCTCTAGGCCTTTCACATCTTTGGGTATTTCCAATATAGAGGTAATACGCTCTGACGCCATGAGCGGCAATAAACTTTGGATTGCCTTCCCCTTGGTAGATTTTTTGCCCTCTGGGATATCGTACATTTTGACACTATAGGCACGTCCTCGATCGGTAAAGAATATAATATCGCTATGAGTGCTGCCCACAATAGTGTGTGCTATTACGTCATCTTCTTTGGTGTCCAGATCTCCTACCCCTACTCCACCACGTTTTTGTGATTTGTATTCGCTGGGGTCAGTACGTTTTATATAGCCATCGGCAGTCATCACACACACTGCCTCTGCATCTGGAACCAGATCTTCGTCTGTCATAATGCCGAGCGGCTTCTTGTGGATTTTGGTACGACGCTCATCTGCAATCTGGCTGCGCAGTACCATGATCTCATCTTTGATGACATTCTTCATTTTTGTCTTACTTTCCAACAATCCCTCGAAGTATTTAATCAGCTTCATCTTCTCTGCCAATTCGTCTTCGATTTTTTTACGCTCCAAACCAACCAAACGCTGCAAACGCATTTCCAATATTGCAACAGCTTGAATGTCGGAAAACTTGAACTTTGCGATCAACTTACCTTTTGCCTCTTCGGTATCTTTGGATGCACGAATGATTTTTATCACTTCATCGATGTGATCCAGTGCCTTCTTGAATCCCTCCAAAATATGTGCTCGTTCACGCGTACGCGCCAAATCATGTTCAGTGCGCCGACGAACCACCTCGAATCTGTGTTGAATAAAATGATATAGCATTTCACGCAATGACAACGTCTCGGGCACACCATGAACCAACGCCGTCATATTGTAGTTAAAGTTTGACTGCAGATCGGTATGTTTGTAAATGTAATTCAGTATCTTGTCAGGAATAAATCCCGATCGAACTTCTATAACAATGCGTGTTTCATCTGTTGACTCGTCACGGATATCTTTGATGCCTTTGAGCTTCTTTTCATTTACCAAATCAGCAACCTTGATAATCAGATCAGATCGTACTACACGGAATGGTATAGAAGTAATGATTATTTCTGCCTTGCCGCTCTTGCTGGTTTCTATCACTGCCTCGCCACGACAGGTAACGGCACCGCGTCCCGTAGTATACGCACGAACAATATCATCTCTATTATACGCAATACCTCCTACTGGGAAATCAGGACCTTTTACAAATTCCAACAGCTCTTCAGTACTAGCATTAGGGTTATCCAGCATGTGCACTACAGCATCTATTACCTCGCCTGCGTTATGCGGAGGAATATTACATGCCATACCGACCGCAATACCCAGTGTCCCGTTCAACAACAAGGCCGGCACACCAGCAGGAAGTACCTTTGGTTCACGTTCACTACCGTCGTAGTTAGGGATGAAATCTACCGTGCTCTTTTCTATATCGCGCAGCAGGATTTCTCCTGTGCGGGACATTTTTGCCTCGGTATAACGCATAGCAGCAGCGTTATCTCCATCCATAGACCCAAAGTTTCCCTGTCCCAGCACGAGCGGATGGCGATAGGAGAAAATCTGCGCCATGTTGACCATTGCGTCATATACGGACGTGTCGCCATGCGGATGGTACTTACCCAACACTTCTCCTACAACCTTTGCGGATTTGGTAAATCGCCCGCCCGGCATCAAACCCATTTTGTACATTGCGTACAGAATACGACGATGAACAGGCTTTAGACCGTCACGGACATCAGGCAACGCACGCGAGGTGATGACGGACATCGAATATTCGATGAATGACTTTCGCATTTCATCGACAATTTCCATTCCCACTATCTTGTCGTGCCTTATAAGTTCTATTGTTGATTCTGGTGCAGATTTTCTAGCCATATATTACAGAGAAAGAAGTCTAATAGATTTCGACAAAGGTTCAACGTCTTTGCGCTTTATGGTGATTTTATCCTCTCCAGAATCTGACTTAATCCCATGTTCTTTCAGAAATCCAGTTAAACCAGCATCTGTCGTGTTCCAAAATCCCACAGGCACAATAATATGCGGATCGATAAAGCTCATGAGGCTATGCGTATCTGCTAGTCTCTCGCCATCAATAGGTAAGACTAAGATATCCGTATCAGCAAACAATTCTGATGTTTCAGTTGATAATTCATCTCGTGCAACGATGCTGCCCAATATGCATACACGGATATCATCCATGGTGAACGAATACAGCGTAGCAGACTGCTGGGTGTCATTAGATTCTCGCCCTAGCTGTTCCCCGTGAACGGTATAACCGTGGTATTCATACGACCCAGGACCATCAATGATAAATGGCTCGCTATCTCCTTGTGTCACGCTGCCTAGCGCATGATGCTCGGGAGCAAAGGACGAGCACAGGACCATAGACGCACCAATACGCTGGGATTTTTGACCGTGTGGCGGCTGCGATGGGTTACTGACGATGACCATATCGCCTGTTTGGAATTTGACTGTATTGCCGCCGTGAAATGAAATAATCATAGATATATGTGTTTAACTGAGACCCACAGTATACCAAATTAGCTCTGATTGCGATATACTAAAGTCTATGACGATAGAAAACACCATAAACGGTATTACTTGGATAGACTTGACAGAGCCCGCCCCAGAAGATCTAGCCCGTGTTCTGTCCGATTATAATATCACTATCCCTAGCGAAACAATTCTTGACTTTGAAATGCTGCCCCAATTGCTGTCCGAGCAGGCTACTACCTACTGTATTCTGCGGTTTCCTCGACTCTACCAAAGCACTACTGAAAAGCACCGCACGAGCTTCGAACTGGATTGTCTAATTTCTAAAAACTTACTGATATCTATCCACGATATTCCGCTCTTTGAAGTCTCTAACGTTATTGATAAACATAACGCGTCAAGTGCCTTGAACCCACCTAGTTCATCGTTGAGTCTGTTTGGTATTCTGATTGCGGAATTTTTTACCACAGTGCGCAAACAGCTACATAATATTACCAACCAATTAGAAGAAGTTGAATCAGAGATTTATTCCGACTATCATACAACAAAGACCCTGGGCAAGATTGCAAAAATAGCAAAACACTTGATTGATGTAGAACGATCAGTGCATGCAAGTGCGCCCGTTATGCAACAGGTATCGAGACACAACGAGCAAGAACAGAGTAAGAATATTACAATCGCTGTAGAGCTGTTTAGCGAGCTGAAATCTCTGCTGGATACCAACCGAATTATCTTGGATGAATTGCGACGCACACACCAAAATCTTATAGCTCAAAATACTACCCAGGCGGTACGCAACCTCACTATTATTACCTTTTTAACACTACCTATTAGTGTTTTAGTAGATACCATGAATATATATCACAGCCCTCTCACGGCGGGTGTTCGTACACTGCTGCTGTTTAGCATCGTTGTTATAACCATGATTTTAATCGTTTACTTCCGCGGACGAAGGTTATTGTAAACACAAGTCAAAGTTTGTACGCAAAAATCAGAAAACTATTTGAGCCGTCAGACAAGTATGACTGCTGTAAATTAAAATAATTTGCGATATGCAGTGTACAGAGCAATTGCACCAGCTACCGAAACATTTAAGGACTCTACTGCCGGTGACATAGGTATAGATAATATTACGTCGCAGTTTTTGCGTACACCTTCGCGCACACCATCACCTTCCGAACCAACCACGATAACAGTTGGTGTATCGAATATATATGAATCTATCGGCATTGCTGACTCTCCTGCTAATCCAGCAATCCAAAATCCTTTTGATTTTAATGTATCGAGCGCCTGTGAAATATTGCCGACACGTACAACAGGAATATCAAATATTGTTCCTGCGCTGGCACGAGCAACTACCCCGGTAACCCCTGCCTGCTCATGCTCTGCAATAACCACTGCAGCACAACCAAACGCGACCGCGCTGCGAATCAGCGCTCCTACGTTCTGTGGATCCTGCACCTGATCGAGGACGAGCACTAGTTTCGCCTCTGACGAAATTGACTCAATCGGAGAATACGGGAAACCTGGGATCTCTGCAACAATTCCCTGGTGTATAGCTCCACGGGATTTTTTGTCCAGCTCAGCCTCTTTTGCGATATGTAAAGGGCCTTTATATCCAACCGAACGCGCAAACTCACGCATATCCGCAACCAGGCTTTCACGAACCATAACAGAGCTGGTTAATAACGGGTATACAGTCAACAGACGACGTACTGCATGTACACCGAATAGCGTGACAGCGCCGTATTGTGATGCGCTACCTGTGCGAATCATTCTGGTAGGCTTCTTGTTATTATAGCCTGATCGAGGCTTAGGACGTGATAGTGACATAATGATGTAGATTATACACATAACTGTCAATACCACAAGGTCAGCCCTCATCGAGCGCAAAGCAAGGGTCTTATTTCCCGAAACGAGACTTTCTTTTAATTATTACGAACCATCCTATACATGAGCCAGCCCAGCCCTGCGCCCACCAGTATATCCAATAACGAGTGGTATCCTACAACGATACGCGCCAACAGTAGCGAGGAAACAAATACCCAGCCCGCTACTACTAGCCATTGTTTGTGAATTTTCTTTTCAAGTATTAAGCCTATATATACAAAAAGCGCAGCATGTGCAGAAGGAAACGATGATACTGGATCCAGCAAACCAATAGAAACTCCTAGCTCAGCGGCAGGACGCGTCACGCCTGTAAAGTATTTTAGAAATAGAACAAACAAAAGCAGTATTGTACCTCCCACCACATACTGTGTGCACAACCTGATGGCACGAGCTCGGTGCTGTGAACTCCCCCTGTTGGATTCTTTGAAGACTAACCAAACGGCAAGTAGCGATACTACGAATAAACAAAAAATATCAAAACCATTGGTCAAGATTTTAGAAACTAGCGAGCTATCAAATAACCTCAGATACTCATGGAGAGCTATATAGTGCGCATTCATATATGTGCAGACAATTTTGCAGGTCCATAATATTCGATATCATACGTTGCGCGCGCAGGTGACATGTTCGCAATAATCGATAACGCAATGCCTAGCCCGATAGACTCTGCCAGAATATGCGAGCCGCCGAAACTCATAAACGGCATCGGCAACCCGGTTACTGGCAAGAGACCCATATTCATGCCGATATGAATACCACCATGAATTCCAATCATGGTTGCATAGCCAACCAGATAGAGTGCATCAACTACGCGCTCTGCATAAATAGCTGATACAAGGATCGCAACAACCAGGAGTATGAATGCCAATACGACCAATATACCTCCTGTGGCTCCCCACTCTTCTACAAAACTTGCATACACGAAATCTGTATGGTGCTCAGGCAAAAATCCCAACCTACCTTGCGTACCCTCGCCTACGCCTACGCCCCACCAACCGGCGGAGCCAATCGCAACCTTTGATTGTATTACGTTATATCCTGCACCATATGGATCTGATTCTGGATTGAGAAATGTCACAACACGATCTTTTTGATAATCTGCAAATACGAACACCCAGCTAATAACTCCCAGCGCAAAAACACCGCCTATGACTATCAGTATGTGTTTCCACCATAGCCCTGCGGCTATCGTAATACCAAACAGCATAGCAACAAATACAACCATGGTCCCAAAGTCTGGCTGAAGCAATAATAGAAATGACACGACCGCAATTGCGACCAGAGGTACAACTAGTGTTGCAGGGTGTTTTATATACACATGTCGTCGTTCGTAGAAATGTGCTAGAAACAGTCCGAATATTATTTTCGCTCCGTCAGCGGGTTGCAACGAAAACATGCCGAGATCGAACCAACTTCTCGCGCCATTTACCTTTGATCCAACTAACAGCACCAGCACCAGCATAACCAGGGCGGCGATAAATAGATACCTAACCAAGACTTCATCACGATACCAGAGATACCCTGTTGATTTTGAAAAAAACCGAATCATCAGTATACCAACTAGCACATACATCGCCTGACGCAAAAATTGAATATTAGTTATGAAAAAACTAAATCCAGGAACCGTAGGATCGTACAACACTACCAAACCCGCTAACACCAAAACACAGACAGATGTTATTATGATTGATCGCAATAAACCAAATGATTGAAGTACTAGCATACAGAGTTAGCGTGTACTTTGCAACAAATCTGGGAATTTGAAAACAGGTCGAAATTCCACACGGTACGGCTCTGTTCCTTGGAAGGAAACCGGCCAGGTAAATACCAGTCGAGCAGTTTCGAGCGGGGGCAGTCTGTCCGTGACCGATGTGCTGACTGCAACTACCGTATCCGTTGCGTCGAATATTACCGCAACTGTCTGAACATCTTTGAAGAGCCTGAATGCATCTGTATTAGTGATCGTTGTTGTAGCGGATGGTCTGTCGTCAATTTGTAGAGATGTATTTTGATAATCGAATGGATTGGGTGTAGTTTTTTTCGGCAAGCGCAACCACTCGTGATCATTATTAACAGTGCACTGAGCACGAGAAGGGCGCACGTCGTTAGACGCGAATCGCAACCCTGTAACAGCATAAAAGTAATTACCTGCAGGAGGCACCGACGCAGAACCCGAAACCTGCTGAACGCGCCTATAATCATCAGTTAACAGATTGCATCGATACGTAATACCGTGTGCCACTGCGTCATAGTTTTTATTCTCTATTTCCAATACCACACTGTATACCTTGTCAGTTACAGGAACAACACGTGCCCACGGTATGAACAATGGCCTGGTTTCTTGAACACATACTCTGATACATGCTCCACCGCAGTCGATGCCCGTCTCTGATCCGTTCTGTTGGTTATCTGTACACAGAGGTTGTTCTGTCAGTTTTTTCAAAACAATTGCTCCGCCCACCAAAAGACCTATACCCAAAAGAACCACTATTACTATAATAATTCGCCTACGGAATGCCCACATATGTACGTATTATAGACCAGCCATAGACAAAAGACTAATGAATCTTTTAAACCAGGCCTGTGATTTATGAAAATATAAAACTGTTCGAGATGTAACACTACAAGAGGAGCTAAGACTAATATCCTTCTTTCTGCAATACCTCAATAGCTTTTTTTGCGTCTTTTGAAAGCTTTTTAGGTACTTGGATTTTGGTTACCACTAACAAATCTCCCTGGCTACCCCGAATTGGGACTCCGCGACCTCGCACGCGCAGCACGTCACCTGGTTGCAGTCCGGCCGGTATGTCTATGGATAGATTCTTGCCGTCTAGCATTTCTACCGAGAACGTAGCACCGAGCAAAGCTTCTGTTAGTTTTACTTCTCGATCTATGACAAGATTTCGACCTTCACGACGAAATACACGATGAGGTTCGACACGTATTTGAATATGTAAATCACCATTTTTATTATTAACAGTTATGCGTTCACCTTCACCACGCACTTGCAGTGTCATACCATTTTCGACACCTGCGGGTATATCTATGGTCACATCTCGACGGCCATCCTGTTTGCCATCCACATAATTAGGTACCACTATCGTTTTCGAACAACCAAATACCGACTCTTTGAACGTCAAGACTGTCTGCACCTCGATAGCACGCCCTCGTGGATTACGGCGAGACCCTCCACCAAACAACTCTGACATTACGTCATTGAGATCAATATTACCATCCTGACCAAAATGAAATTCGAAACCACCATTTCCAAAGCCACCTTGAAACTGTGAAAAATCAAAACCTCCAAATGGATTTCCTCCTCCAGGACCACCCATCTGTGGTCCATCGCTTCCAAATTGGTCATACTGCGCACGCTTAGTCTGATCGGACAAAACTTGATAGGCCTCGTTTACTTCTTTGAACTTTGCCTCGTTTCCAGTTGGCTTGTCAGGATGATGTTGTCCTGCAAGTTTATAGAACGCCTTTTTTATTTCATCAGGCGACGCAGTTTTGGAAACTCCTAGAATTGAGTAGTAGTCTTTTGACATAGTGTATTATACCAAAGGCGGAAATCTTGCTAAAAGTAGTATATGCTACCTTCCACGAGATTCCCGCCTTCGCGGGAATGATACTTACTAATAATTATTCTTTCGCATCCGTATCAACAATGGACTCATCTGCGTCCGCAGAAGTATCTCCTGCGTTCTTACCTGGAGCCTGACTTTTTTCCTGCTCTTCCTTCATAATCACCTCACCTATCTGCATCATTGCAGTACTTAACTCTGTCACGGCATTATCCATTGCAGCTACATCGGCTGATTCTTTCAAAGACTTTGCAGCCTCCATTTTATCAGTAATAGCCTTCTTTATATCTTCTGGAATCTTTTCATTGTACTCGCGCAGATTCTTTTCAGCACTGAATACCGCATGGTCCAGTTCATTGCGCTTTTCTGCTAGCTCGCGCTTTTTCTTGTCGTCTTCTGCGTTAGTTTCAGCATCCGCCTGCATGCGGGCGACGTCTTCATCTGACAAGCCTCCGCTTGCCTCTATACGAATTGATTGCTCTTTGTTGCTTGCCTTATCCTTTGCTGTTACGCTCAGAATACCATTCGCATCTATATCAAACGTTACTTCGATCTGTGGGATGCCTCGTGGACTGGGTGGAATACCGTCTAACACAAATCGGCCTAGTGATTTGTTATCAGCAAACATTGCTCGCTCACCCTGGAACACCTGAATGTCTACGCTTGGCTGATTATCTGAAGCCGTCGAAAATACCTGGGATTTTGATGTAGGAATAGTTGTGTTACGCTCAATAATTTTTGTGGCAACTCCGCCCATAGTTTCGATTCCTAATGACAGTGGCGTTACATCCAGTAGCAATACATCCTGAACATCACCCTGGAGAACTCCTGCCTGAACTGCTGCACCGAGCGCAACTACTTCATCAGGGTTGATTGATCGGTTTGGCTCTTTACCGAATACAGAACGGACTCTTTCTACGATCAACGGCATTCGTGTTTGTCCACCAACCAAAATAATTTCATTGATAGCAGACACATCAATACCTGAATCCTTTACTACATTACGAGTAATAGTGATCGCTTTTTCTACAAAGCTCATTGATATCTCTTCCAGTTTTGCACGTGTCATTTTTAATAACAAATGCTTTGGTCCAGTAGCGTCCGATGTTATAAACGGAATATTTATTTCGGTATCTGCTGCAGTTGATAATTCAATCTTTGCCTTTTCTGCAGCCTCGTCCAATCGCTGCATTGCCAAACTATCTCCTGATACATCGATACCTGAATCCTTTTTGAACTCCGCTACGATCCATTTGATAATATCAGTATCAATATCACGCCCACCGAGATGATGGTCACCTCCTGTGGATTTTACCTCTACAATGGACTCAGAAACTTCCAGAACAGACACATCGAATGTTCCTCCACCAAAATCGAATACTACTATCTTCTCGTTCTTTTTCTTATCAAACCCGTAAGCAAGTGCTGCTGCAGTTGGCTCGTTGATTATACGCTTGACCTCTAGCCCTGCTATCTTCCCCGCATTTTTTGTTGCCTGTCGCTGCGCATCATTGAAATATGCGGGCACTGTAATCACAGCCTCGGTAACGGTATACCCTAAACGCGCCTCTGCGTCAGCCTTTAGCTTTGCCAGAATCATTCCTGATATTTCTTCTGGTCGATAGTTCTTGCCACTGAGAGTTATTTCAGCGCTTCCATCGCTACCACGCACAACCTTGTATGGTGCAGTTTTCATATCAGACTGGACAGCACTGTCATCGTACTTGTGGCCCATGTAACGCTTCACCCCGTAGATAACATTCCCAGCATTGGTAATACTCTGTCGTTTTGCCGCGACCCCCACACTACGCTCTCCGGTCTTACTGACAGCAACTACCGACGGAGTGGTGCGCGCACCTTCCGAGTTTTCTAAAATAACAGGCTGGCCACCCTGCATTACTGCTATAGCGCTATTTGTTGTTCCTAAATCGATTCCAATAATTTTTGATGACATATAAATATTAGTATTTCTTTAAATAAATAATTCGACTATTCTGGATCTAGCGTTCCGATAATTACGCGAGCTGGGCGGATCACCGAGTCTTTGTGTCGATACCCCTTTTGCAACACCTCTACAACCTTGCCCGCTTGCGCTACGTCCTCCACCTTTCGATAATCATGCGGCTCGTGAATAACAGGATCGAATGGTTCTCCGAGAGGAGAGGAGCTAGTCACTCCATATCCTTCCAGAACATTCACTAATTGCTGATAAATATATTCAACGCCTACTCGCCAGTTTTTGTCTACCGACTGCCAGACGGCAGTATTCCCCATTGCAGCATCGAAGCTATCCAAGACCGGCAGTAATCGTTCGCATATGTCGATAATCAAAACTGATTTCAAATTTTCACGTCTTGATTCTTCTGATTTGCGAATGTTGATACTGTCAGCTCGTTCTCGCTGCAACTGGACCAGATAGTCATCTCTCTCTTTACGTACCTGATCTAGCTCCTTTTTGATCTTGGCAAGCTTCTGAGCGGTACTGAGCTCCTGATTCTGGTCATCTGTGTCGGCAAACTCGACATCGTCAGCGTCTGCCGGATCGTCGATAATTATTTCATCTGTGTCATTAGCATTCATACACATTGTATTATACTCGCCGGTTTCTATTTGACAAGTATCTCACAGTTGCAAATATATTGTCTAAAGTGTATAGTATTCTCGTAAAGGACCCTAAAAGCTATGTCTCGTCAAAACATTCAACATATCATAATGAAGCTTATCTCTATGGCAAAACAAATACCTGAGGAGGAATTATTGTCTCAGGTAGAGTTGGCGTTGGCGGACAGTGACGCAACAGAGCGCAAGGTGAAGCCAGAATATATTATAAAAAGAACCCTCAAAAGATTGGAAGAGTCTGGATCGGTCGAACGCGGCTTTGCTCATGACGGAATACCCACCATATCTCTGACAGAGTCAGGGTCAGGGAAACTCCACCGTGCTAGCGTGGCCGGTCCTTCCCAGGTACTACCTGCGACATGGGATGGCAAGTGGCGCATGATTATGCTGGACTTTGAATCAGACGACAAGCGTGCCCGTGATGCAGTACGATACATGCTAAAGAAGGCAAACTTTCTCTGTCTCAAACAAAGCATCTGGATTACCCCTCATAACCTGGAAGGGTTCATCCGAGAAATGAAGTATCATATGAAGCTCACCAGCGAAGTATTATTTGTATTAGCAGAACGATTAGATACCGAGGTAGAACATGAGGTTAAGGAATACTTTGGAATAGAGTAGCCGCCGAATAGTATGAAAATGCCGCTCCCTAGGGAGCGGCATTTTCATACTATTCGGCGACACATTCCTTACCCTTGCTCACCATACAACATATCTTGCAATTCCTGATAACGCTCTTCTAGTCCGTTTTGCTCTGCGAGTATCCAGGCATCGTCTAAGCAATTATCTACTTGGCCATCCTGTCCTGCATGGAAATACACAAAAGCACATTTAAAAATAAAATCTAAATGCTCGTATTCATCTCGCGGGTCTTGTTGATCTAAAACTCTCTGCTGCTCATCTTTCCATAAATCAAAAACCCTTCGACCCTCTTCCGTGTCACTGCGAAGCATATTTATTAGATCTTCTATACTCGACTGCCGTTCGCCAAATCTTTCTACAAACATATATTAGTTTTCGTTAAGCTTCCACTTTTCTATTTCTGCATGGTTGCCATTCTGCAGCACGTCAGGAACAGAGTAGGTATTCCCCTCCCACTCCAGCACTGCTGGGCGTGTGTACATTTCGTGGCTGCTGACACGCGACTCCTCGATGGATTCGCTTTTCGGCAAAACACCCGCTATGCGTCGTGTGATCGCATCTACGATAACTAGTGCCGGCAGTTCGCCTCCTGTCAAAACATAATCACCTATTGATATCGCCTGCACGCCCAGTATTTCTGCTACGCGCGAATCGATACCCTCGTATCGACCGCACAGAATGACCATATCACTGATTTCGGTATCCAGTGCACTCTGTGCCCAGTCGTTAGTGAGTATAGATCCACCAGGACTAGTCAGAACGATAGCGGTTTTGGTACCACCTAGTTTGTGTATTTCCTTTTTTATTTTATCGACAGCAATCAGGATTGGTTCTGCAGTCATCACCATCCCCGGGCCTCCTCCATACGGCCTATCATCCACAGTCTTATGCTTGTCACGTGCGCAATCACGGGGATTCACCAGGTATACAGCGATGTGATTAGTACCCACTGCCCGACCCAGAATGGACACCGTCAAATACGGTTCGCACGCCTCCGGGAACAGGGTGACGATCCAGAATCGTATTGTTGGGGATTTTTGCTTGGTGGGAGTGTACGCCATATAGTCCAAGCTTATAGGTTTTGAGAGTAAATGCAACAACTTGAAAACACCTTACTTTATGCTAGTCTTACTGCAACTCTAAATTAGAGCAAACTATAAAAAAATAACTCACATGAAAATTATTGGTGGCTATTACGACGAGACAGGTTCATACGAGACTAGGCAAAAAGCCAGTACGACAGCTCGCGCTCAGTTTGTAACAGAACTAGAGGCCTGGCTACAGAGAACACTCACTGAGGTAGAAGAGGTGCTGATTCGCAGCCTCTCAGAAGAAGGCACTGGCTGGCACGAGATCGGCCTTGTAGATATTCAATTAAGCCCATCTACTGCGGAAAAAAGCGCGCAACCTCACAGCAGCCCTGTTTCAGATGAATTGCACGATTGGTAACAATGGACGATATTTATTATTTCTGCGATCTTCGCAAAACAGGTCGGGTTTGCATTCCGCTAATCCGACTTTTTATATGCTGTTTTAAATACTCTGTCGTACCGCCTACCCTTTTACGATACTGACAGAATCTTTTATACACGTAGCTTTGTGTAAAGAATCACCTCTATCATAATAGAATAGATACTTGACAATACATTATAATATGCTATTATGATGATAATCGTTAATCCTATAATTAAATTTCACATGGCAAAAAAAGTAAAAACCTACACGTGGCTGGCCTTCGGCCTAGCCATAATTATAGCGGCCTTCGTTGAAGGATGCTAAAAAAACGGGTCGGGCGGATCGAGAACAAGAATCCTCCCGACTTTTTATTATTCCCTTTTTATATGCTGCCTCAAATACTCTGTCGTTCCTCCTACCTTTTTACCAGGATTGAATATATTCAACGGATCGAATATCTGTTTTACCTTTTTGAAAAGCTCGAGCATGTCATCATCAAACATATGATGTAAATATGGTGTACGTACAATACCATCATTGTGTTCTGCAGTAATTGATCCGTGATACTCATGGACCAACGCATATACTTTTTCAGATACATCCATAATTATTTCGACAGTCTGTGGATCACGGAAATCCATCAACGGAATTATGTGGAAATTACCATTCCCTGCATGTCCAGCAATAGTGTAGTTCAGGTTATACGAATGTAACAGATCATGTAATCGCGGCAAAAACTCTGGCAGAAATTCCGGAACAATACATACATCGTCTATGAATGGTGCTGTGCGTTTTCCTGACAGATGCTTGCGTAATAGATTGAATGATTCCCGGCGAATAGTCCAGTACTTTTCTTCCCCTGCATCATTGGCAGGAATTCTCACCTCATAGCCGAATTTCTGTACCGCATCATGGGCAGGCAATAGACGTGTATCTATCTCTTCATCATTCACACCTTTGAACTCTGCAACCAATATTAATTTGGGCACACCACCCCGCAGCATCATCCCCAACTCTGGCAAGAATTGTATCCCGAGTGACAGTGATTTCTTCCATCCGAGACTTTTTATAAAATCAGGAAAAAACCGTACTGCTAATTTCATTGATGCATCATCGTAGGACTCTATACTACTAGGACTGTACTCTAGCAAGACATTCACAATTTCACCCAGGCGCGACAAATCTGGCAGCATAACGACTATCATCTTTGCAGCTGGCTCTACTGGTCGCAGTCTCCATGTAATTTCACTAGCAATACCAAGTGTTCCCTGCGAACCGCACAATAATTGATTCATATCGAAATCTCCTGTTTCAGCATCCAATACATTCCACAAATAATATCCTGCAGAGTTTTTTGATACTAATGGTTTATTGCGCTGAATCACCGTCCAATTATCACGGATCAGCGTATATACATCTCGATACAAACGACCCTCGAATGAATCCTGTACGATTTTGAATTGTAGCGCACGATCTGATAGCGGAGACACTACATATTCGTTTCCATCTGCGAACACGTGCTTCGTCTTCATAATCCAATTGGCAGCTTTACCATGTAGCAACGATGCCTCTCCGCCACAATTATTGCCGAACATTCCCCCTATGCCACACAGATGCTTGCTTGCCGGGTACACTGGCATTTCCAAACTAGCAGCGTGCGTGACCAATTCCATATCACGATACAGCGCACCTGGTTGTGCAGTAATATACGGTATATCATCGCGCATTTCGATACTGCCGATGGTATTCATGTATTTTTGTGTATCAATGATAACTCCCTCTGTCAGTGATCCACCTGACATACAGGTGCCCGCTGACCGGGCTGCCATATATGCACCTGCTTCGCCTTTTTCTGCGGCTTTTGAAATCTGCCTGACTATTTGCCGTAACTGACCCGAGTCTTCAGGAAATGTAACCAACGATGGAGTAACAGAAAATATACTCGCATCACTACTACATCGGCCGATATCTGATTTATCTATACTCTGGTCTACACTCGTTATATTCATATCTGAGGGAGTATAGCATTTATGAATTATCTATGCCTGCACATAATTTCATTTTCTGGATAACGACAGATTTCATAGCTTCGTATGCGGGTTTGGAATATTTATATGGCGCAGTTTCTGATGGATTCTCCTCAAGGAATTTGCGCAATGCAGCCGTATAGGCAACACGTAATTCTGTATTCACATGCACCATAACAACACCCTTACCAATACAGGAACGGATATCTGCATCACTATTCCCAGACGCACCATGTAGCACCAGCGGGATACCTGTTGCCGATGCTATTTCTGCAACCCGCTCAGGATGTAACGGCGGCTCGCCTGCAGTGATAATTCCATGAACATTTCCTACAGCAGGAGCTAGTAGGTCAACACCTGTCGCCAGCACAAAATTCCGAGCCTCTGCAGGCGTGGTCATACTACTTTCAATTACATCAACAGGTAGTGCGTCATATACTTTCGACGACTGACCGATATAGCCAAGCTCTGCCTCCACCAAAATATCTCGGCCTGTTTTAATAGAAAGTGAACAAGCATACTCAACACATTGTTTCGTGAATGCAATATTTTCTAGAGTAGGAAGCTTTGCCCCGTCCGCAATCGCCATATCAAACCCTGCATCCAAACATGCCTGAACCCGATCAAATGAATAATGATGATCTGCATTTAGGTACACCTGGATGCCTCGCTGCTGTGCAGAGCGTACCAATGCTACAGCCTCATGAATACCAACCAGGTCTTCTTCGCCCTCGGACAATCCTATAACAACTGGAAGATGTAATTCTTGTGATGCTTCTATTATCGCATGGAACCCTTCCAGGTTAGAAATATTAAAATGACCTATCGCCTTTTTCTGTTCGCGAAAGCGTGTTATTTGTGATCGCAGTGACGGAACATACTGCGGTTCATGCCGCGACAAACCGAGAAAAGAAAGTAATGACATATACACATATTTTAACATGCGAATATATATTTAACACCATAAACTAAACAATTTAAACTACTGACTCAAAAACTTTTCTCTTGCGATTATAAAATCACTTGGATACTCACCGACATACTCTACCTCGCGGCCAGAAATATCACGGAATCGTAGTATACGCGCGTGCAATGCCTGCCTATTGAAGTTTAGACTACGCTCGAGTAAGCCCTTGCCCACATACCCCTTGTCGCCCACTATAGGGCAACCAATGGATTTCATATGTACACGTATTTGATGCGTTCTACCTGTTTTTGGCATACATCGCACGAACGAGTACTGATGCCCCTGATCCAAAAAAGAAGTCACAACCTGGTAATACGTTAACGCTTCGCGTGTAGCACCCTTTGCGCGCGGAGGCACAGCAAACCGCTCACCATTTCCACCTTCACGCCCAATAGGCAGTGCCACACTGCCTCGATCCCGCTTCGGAACGCCGTATACAAATGTATGATATTCTTTGAACACTTCACGGTTTTGGAACTGGGCTTTCAAATGTTCATACATAGCCTGAGTTCGCGCAACAACCATCACCCCGGACGTATCACGGTCCAATCGGTGCACAATACCTGATCGATTCACAGCCTCGTCATTATCTACAGGCGAATTGTCGAGAAATAACTCGTACTCGCCATATCTAACCATAGCCTCACCAATACCATTAATTTCAGGATATTGTTGTAGTATTAGATCTGCTAATGCAGGCTCTATTGTTTTTCCATCGCTGTGCACGATCAAGCCAGCTGGTTTATTCACCACGATATAGTCGGGCGATTCAAATATAATAAGATCTTTGATATTCATAAGTATACGCACTATGTCATAGATTTAGTCTTTGGCAAGAAAACCGCACCCGGGAGGGTGCGGTTTTCTTGGACGTGCGGTTTTGTTCTGCCGCACTTATTAAACTCTAACGTATGGCAATAGTCCCATGAAGCGAGCACGCTTTACTGCCTGAGCAAGCTCACGCTGTTTCAAGCGCGAAACACTCGTGCGTCGTGCTGACATGATGCGTCCATGCGGGGTCAGAAACTTTTCGATCAAGTCAGTATTTTTATAATCAATATGCTTGATACCATTCTGTTTGAAGTAGCACTGTTTTTTCATAATAGTAAAATGGAATGAGGGGTAATAATATATACAGTATCGAAACGGGCAAACCTAGAAAGGTATATCGTCTGGATTTGGATCTTCTCCAAAGTCGATAATATCGAACTCTTGAGGATTGCCAATAGGCTCTGATTTTTCTGCCTTTGGTGCAGGTATTGGATCGTTCGGATCAAATGACTGCCGACTAGGAGCACCTGATGGTGAGCCCATGAAGCGAACATTATCAGCATTGATTTCAGTTTTGTACTGCTTCTTGCCATCTGGACCATCCCAACTGCGAGTCTGGATACGACCCTCGATGAACGCACTAGAACCTTTTTTCAAAAACTTTGCGCAATTTTCTGCCTGAACACCCCATATCACAATATTATGATACTCGGGAACATCCTTGCGGTTTCCTGTAGCGTCCTTGTACGAATAATTAGTTGCTATAGAAAAGTTACAAACCTTTGCGCCTGAAGGAGTTGATTTCAATTCAGGGTCACGTGTTAGATTTCCCATCAAAAGTACTTTGTTCAGTGACATATAAATATATTATACTACATCGCTCGCTGTTAATTCATCAAGAGGCTTATCCAATAGAGAAGGAACCTCTACTTCCACCTCATCCTCTACTACCGGATCTACGATTACTGGTGGCAGCTCTTCAGCACTCTGCTCTTCACCTGAAGAGCGAGATTCTGCACGACGACGTGGATTCTTTCGCGCTGTATAAGTGTTCTCTCGAACAGTTTTGAAAGCAAGGTATCTAATGATAGACAGGTCTTGTGCCAACTCCTGTTCGATACCTTTTATCAAGCTCGCATCAATTTCAAACTTGTACCAAGCAAAGTATGCTTCGTTATAGCTCGTTTTCTTGTTCTCGCGAACCTGGTACATAGGATACGCTAAATCGATTCGTTCTGGCGCCCCTTCCTGGATTAGGCTGCCACCTAATTCAGTCACTCGATCTTTTAGGCGAGTAAAGTTTTGCGCAGCACCCTCGTCCCCAAGTGTAGGCACCATTTGTACCCCAACCTCATATACGCGTGATCGCTCAAATTCTTCTGGAATCATAATCAAGTCGAATAAGTTACATTATTAATACCAACAAAGGTAGAGTATATTCGACATACACCCACTGGAACCTAACTTCTAGGTCCTTTGCCAGCTTGTTGATACTTTGCCATATTTATAGAAAAATGCAATACTGACGAAATGGTACACATCATATGGAAAGATTTCGGCGAAACCATGTCCGAAGTACTCGATCGCTGTAAAAAACGCGATAATATAACAGAGCCGGCGACCTATGCTGGGCGACTGGACCCTGCAGCACAGGGATATGTCACCATACTATCTGGAGCAGACAGACTACGCAAAGACGAATTCCTATCACACGACAAACACTATACTGCCGATATGTTGCTAAGCATTGCTACCGACACCTTCGATATATTTGGACTCATCACAGAGACACAATTGGAATCTATACCCCAGTCACTCGAGGAGTACCAGGAAATAGCATCATCTTACAAAGGCGTTATTACCCAACAATTCCCCGCATTTAGCGGATACCGGCATCAGGGCAAACCTCTGTGGCAGCATGCTGTAGAAGAAGTCCCTACAGATATACAAAGACAACGCACTATTTATAATATCGCGGCCACTAACCTATCGACAATCAAGCTGAGTGATATCGTTACTCAAGTAGACGCATTATGCCAACGCCCATCACTACAAAAATTCAGGGTGGCCAATATACGTTCTTGCTGGAGCACATTATTAGCGTCCGAAGGCGACAGGACTTTATATGTGGTTTCCCTAGAACTTCATGTGAGCAGTGGAACCTTTGTCCGCACTATTATTAATACACTGAGTAGGTCGTGCGACATTCCTGGCTGTGCTTTTAATATTACTCGCACCCGACCCACAACAGAAGACTAACGGCTCGCAGCATGTGTCACAATGACATACTCATCAGCACCTTGTGACTCTGCCTCCGATAACTCAGGCATGGTTTCTTCTACAACTTGCTGACTTCGTGGATAGTATAGGCGAATGATATATATACCAGAAGCGAATAGAGTAACGAGCGAGACCACTGACAGAATCATAAGCGATCCGATTGAAAGCGACTGAGAATTTTCTGCGGCACCTGTACCTTTATTGTTCGGAGTCTGAACATCTGATATATCTCTGACAAGGCTACTTCCAGAGTCTCCCATAGACATCCCAGGCGTGGTTACATTATCATACTGCACCAATGTTGTATCACGCACTGATGCATAGAGCTTATTCGCTACGCTAGATTGTGAGGTAGCAGCTATAGTGAAGGGTTGCTGAGTATGAGCCGTAGATGTGTTCGAACTTCCAGACACAGAAGATATTGCAGCGACCGGATCAGGAACAACGAATTCTCGGCTGGCGACTTTTGTACTGCCATTCGGTGCGATCAACTCTATTAACTTTGGTCTATCCGACAATAACTGTGCACTATCTCCAATACTGATTGTGGCACTCGGCAATACAACGGTATGACTTGCGATTGTTATACTACGGCTTGGAGTGCGCAGTATATAGCGTGAGATATCAATCTCGTTATCAGTCTGATTAGTGATGGTGATAACATAACCATCACGACCAATGGTCAGTAATGGACTGATCACAGCAATATCACTGACATAGTGTGCCAACGGTTCTGAACTCAAATCACTATGACTATATTCTACTATTAAACGGTAATTGCCCGATCGAGAATATACATACTGAATTGGATCTGTAGTTTGTCTGACGATTTCTCGACCATCACCTGTTATGACTCTGATTCTACCGAGCGTATACTCACGGACGTCTTCACCGAGCGTGCGGATAATTTTAGGATGCACAGAAAAAGGCGCACCTGCAACCGGTTCTTTCGGCACAGTGCGCACGGTCATAGCATAGATGGGAACAATAGGACGCGTAGAACCCGATGAGACTGTAGATGGTGTGTTTGTATTTGCTTGTTGGCTTTGATTACTACCACTAGTAGTATTTCCTGACCCAGTATTATTTTGCTGAGATGTTTGCTGTCCTGCTGTGGCGACATTCGGGTCTGCGCCAGGATTCGGCATGCGCGATACCCATTGACCCCCTACCCAGTGCAGGGAATTACTGTCACCGGCAGCCAACACTCCGCCTACATAGGTAACCTGTGCCACAATATCTCCGGAGAGAGTTTTAAAAGAAAACGATTCTCCTGTATTATTAAGTGAGAAAGAACTATCGTACACATCACCTGTATACGATGGATATCCTGACAATGTAGCTACACCTGATACTGCAACAATAGCATATTCGCCAGGACTGATAGACCCGTCACCAAGCGATGTAGAAATGGAATGGTTAGTGTTCGCCTCGAACAGTTTCCAGCTACTCAGCTGCACGTTATCTTGTGTATCATTGTACACCTCGATCCACTCCTGCCCGGTATCGGTGCCCGCAGGATCATACATTATTTCCGTAACCACCAAGGCATGTGTTGTTATTGAAATAGCAAAAGATAAAATAACGAGAGCGATCAGTTTATAAGCGTACCCCCAATGCACGCGCCAAATCTGCTGGAGAGATTTCATTCCAGCCAATATGACCTGTCTGTTGTGTCGGAGTAGGGACAGGACTGGAGCTACTCGGGTCTGATGTTCTGACAGGTTCCGCGATTTCATGGGCATATATTGCCGATTCCGCCTTTTTTGTCAAGACATAAGGATTTGCCTGCTGAAAAATCTGCGATGTATCTACTGAATCCTGGCGAGCAGGACGAGCAGCTAAAACCATCTTGTCTCGTCCAACTTCTGCTGGTTTTGACTGCTTCTGTAGCTCATCTACTCTGGTTACCTCTGGGTCTTTTTGCAAACCCGCCAATAAATCACGAAGTGAGTTGCGTGTATCATCGGTGGCTTCATTTTTCTTTGGCGCTATAGTTTCTGGCTTGCGAAGCTCGCTCTTTCTCTCGTTTCGAGAATCCTGAGTATTAGGTGCATTTCTGTCAAAGTCTCTATGAATATCCGGCTGAGGTCTTGGCTGCACAGGTCGCTCGGGTCTCTGCATCGGCGTCATAGTACGCTGAGGCGATCTTTCATTTGAATCATTACTTCTTCTACTTTGTGCTGCTTCAGCTTGTTGTCGTTCGCGCATTTCTATACGCTTTTGATTCATAACCTCATTCAAATTTCCTGCTTCTTTTGCTGCTCTATGCTCTTCTGGTGACAGCCATACTCCACCTTTTGATTCTATTTCTTTGCGACGCTGTTCCAGAAATACCGCATGTTCTGCATCCTTTTTTGTTTGCTGACGCACCTCTGTAGATTCTGAATAGTCTGCAGGTTTATTATTCGTTCTGGATTCTGATTGAGAAGTATTAAGAGCTGAATGTTGATGCAGCTCTTCTCTCGGCATACTATTTCTCTGTTCTGGAGAGGCTGACCGAGAATATGACTGTTGTGCTGGTGAGAGTGGACGTTGTGCCTGAGTATTGTTAGATTGGGGCGACTGTTGCTGATAATATCCCTGCTGGTGTGCAGTATCAGCGCCAAACCACTGACTAATTTCTGCTTCTACCTCGGCACGTGGTCGTGTATAGCGACTACGGCTTGCAGCGATTACTTCGTTATAAAATGTAACACTTGGCTTTGGAGGCAACAATAGTGTACGGGCCGAGAATGGAGCAGATCCAACACCATCAATAAGAAGCGTCAAATATATTTGCGCCAATGACAAATTCATAATATCAGTCTGTGTGAAAACGGGGGCGAATGCTTTTTCTAGCACCTCTGCGTCCTCAGGCTTCTGCGTACGAAATGCAATTTTTGTTCCCACGTTACCGAACACGGCTGCACGAATCTTTTCTGGCATTTGGTCGATGTACTGATGAGCGACTGTGAGTCCCAATTTGTACTTTCGCGATTCTGACAAGATATTCTCGAACGAATCATTAGCAAAGTTCTGGAACTCGTCCACGAACATATAGAACGGTGGCAAGAAGTTCATTTCGTACTCAGTTTTATCAGCTCGTGACATTGCGGCCAAATAAATCTTGGTAATGAGCATGGCACCAATCAACGGTGCATTCTGCTCGCCAACGCGCCCTTTCGACAAATTTGCAATAAATATTTTACGAGTGTCCATCATGTCGCGGAAATCCAATGTCGATCTGGGCTGGCCGAGTATATTACGGATCATGGGATTAGCGGTGAACTGTCCCACCTTGTTCTGGATTGCTGCGAAGGCTTCACGCGCGAATTTATCCTCCCACTTCATGAACTCATCAACCCAGGTAGACCTCACAGAAGGGTCTTTTACATTCGCCACTACTTTTTCGCGAAACTTTTTATCAGACAACATACGGTTCACGCTCAATAAGGTTGCATCCGGATATTCCAATAGTGCCAGCAAAGTATTTGACAGCACGTATTCCATACGCGCAGAAAATGCATCTACCCATATTTTCTTGAAAGCAGTTAATAGCCCATCTGATATTTGTGATCGCAAATCAGGACCAGGGTCTTCCAGAGGATTGAAACCTATCGGATTTTCCAAATCATGTGGAGCGAAATAGATAACATCATTGATACGATGTTCAGGAATATATTGCAAAATCTTTTCTGCACTACTACCGTGTGGGTCTATCAGCGCAACGCCGTTCCCATTCAATATATCTTGGATCACAAGGTTTTCGATCAACCACGATTTTCCCACTCCAGTAGAACCAATAATATAGGTATGGCGCAAACGATCACGGGCACGAATACCGAATTTTACATTCTGGTTACGAAAATCTGTTGTCCCAATAAATGTGAGTGCTCGTGGATCATCCAGCATATGCCACTAGTATACACCATACTCATGTCGATGAGCAGCAAATAACCTGAACCTAACTACTGAATAGATTCCAGTAACTGATATATATAAGCTTCCAAAACAACTCCAGGCTCTACAGCGCTCGCGATATCACATTCCAGCCGCAACAACCCTGACAGTACACCCGCATTAATACGCGATCCGGTAATATCGCGTGCAATAGCTTGTAGCCACTCTTTATCATGTGAGGAGCTGCTTTTCAGTATCTGGAATCGAAATTCTAATATTGTTCGTGTTTTTGCAACTACCATTTTGACAGTCTGCAATGGATTATACAGAGGTGCACGCTCTATGACTGCCTTTAATCCTCCAGCTGTAGGATATGAAAACTCCTGCACCATATCACGCACATATGCTGCGGGTGGCAATGATAGCGTTATTGCCACATGGTGTTCGTCGATGGTATTTCCTATAGCAGTTCGCGCTACGGTCTCTAATGCGACCAATGCATTGCGAAATGACCCATCTGCTGCAATCATTATGAGATCCCGTGCTGCAGAGTCTATTACCAAATCCTCCGCCTGTGCCACCCTATCAATAACAGCTGAGAGCGATTCGTTGTTGGGTTGCTGGAGTGCTACCACTACTGAACGCGAAATAATAGTTTCAGGAATTTTGTGATCATCAGTTGTTGCCATGACGAACACTACATGGGATGGCGGCTCTTCCAACATCTTCAGGAGTACACTCCATGTCGAGGCAGAAAACATATGAACCTCGTCGAATATGTAGACCTTGCGCTGTGAAAGTATGGGCATAGTCAGAGCCTCGTCACACAGTGCGCGCATGTCATCGACGCCATTATTCGATGCTGCATCTAATTCATAGATATCTATAGGATCAACATTCAAAGACCGTGCGAATATACGCGCCAGTGTGGTTTTGCCGACACCGCGAGTTCCTTTCATGATTATACAATTTGGTGGGGCATCAGCGGATACGAATGACTGCAAAATTGACACACCACGATCTTGACCGACTACTTGGTCAAATGTCTGCGGTCGATACTTACGATAGAATGATTCTGACATATGTTGGGTAGTATACCACGACGACTATAATTATTCTTTTCCCCGATATATCGTAACTATTCAGAGTATTTTACCAATGCCTCACCAAAAACAGCGATAATCTCGTCAGCAGTATCAGCGCTCATCAGCCGTTCACGCAACTCTGCGGCATGGGGAAATCCATTGATGTAACAGCGGAAATTCTTTTTCATCAAACTCATGGACTTGCCACGCACCACATCAGAAACGGGGAACTTTCTGTCACCAAATACCAACTGCTCTATCTGCATACCAGGACCAACCGATGCATGGACAAGGTCTCGGTAGAGAATCGTGTGTTCACGCGCGGCGAGCAATCGTTCGCGTATACCCACCTGCCCATCGTCGCGCGCACCATCAAAAAACCATGGATTACCAAATGTCGCCTTGCCTACCATCACGCCATGTGCACCTGTCTGCCGACATACCTGCACTCCATCAGACATTGTCATAATTCCCCCGTTAGCAATCACCGGAATATGGTACGACTCCACCATGCGAACAATTCGCTCCAACACATCCCAGTGTGGTGGATAATCAGATAATTCTTTGCGTGTACGTGCATGAATAATTAATGCATCGATACCAGCATCCAACAGAGCAGGTATCCATACATCAGATTCATCATGCGACCACCCAATACGCGTTTTTACAGAAACAGGAATACCTGGTGCACCCGCACGTGTAGCACGAACGACATCCTGCGCTAATGATGGCGTCTGTATCAAACACGCACCTGCGCCCTGTTTATTGATCGATCTATCCGGGCATCCCATATTGATGTCGATTGCCTGATATCCCAAACCCGCCACCATGCGCGCCGTTTCAGTAAATGTCTCAGGATTGGATCCAAATATTTGTGCGACCAGGTTATCAGCCTCGAACTGCCCATACTGCAAATCACGTAGCAAATGATCTCGACCTCGAGAACACAACCCGTCACATGACACAAACTCTGTCCACAACACATCCGGGCCGCCATCCGACTGACCCATACGAGAATAGGTCGCAACCATGCGACGATACGCCCGATCGGTCACGTCTGCCATAGGCGCCAGGGTGGTGATCATGGGACCGCCAGACCGTACTCGCTGATAAAGTTCTTGCCATATATGCATATAATAATTAGACTAACATGCAAAGTGATATTTGAATAACTTGGACTTCTTAGTTTGCCACATACAAAAACTAGACTTTATGTTTACAACTTTTTACTACACCATAGATCGCAATAATTAATGAGAATACTTGATAAGCTACAAAGAACTGTTGCCCCTTCTCCAGAGTGACATAGACTATAAGTAGGTGAGTAAATACCCATATGATCCAACCAGTTCTATCTCTATTATGAGCAAGGAAATATACCCCAAATACTGCACCGACCGAGCTGACTCCTTCGAGAATCGTGAGCACCCCTGAAAAAGAAAAGTACGTAAGTGTAAGGCACAAAATACCCGTTAAAGCCTGTATTGTGTCGCTAATTGACTTTTTACTTTTGCCGGTTAATCCATAACCCATCAATACGAGCAAACCAATCTCCAGCCCAGAAAAGACATATAACTGTACAGCATAGAAATAAATAACAGAAATTATCCCAGCGACAATTCCCACTATCCAGGCAACTCGCTTGTCGTTTCGCAACAGAAATACCTTGTGAACAAGTGATAATAGAGTAGTTACAATTTGGAGCATATAGCAATATCTTGAAATAAAAACTAATGAGTTGCAGCCGAGGGTCTGTCTACAGAATCAGCAACATCACTACTTCCACCTGCAAATTTCATATACATACGCTTTGGGAAACGAAAATCGAGATACTCTAGTAATGCCGGGTTCGCTGTAAACTGGCTGGAAAATGGCTGGAACGTCGAAAGTCTGTCCAGGCTTGCAGTAATATATGCCAGCTGAACCGTATCGCCCAGACTTTCCCGATTGAATTTCAGTGACGCAGTGTCTGCAACGAGAGAATAATCATATAATTTGTCTACCTCTATCTGCATATCACGTCGCGTGTAGCGCACTACATAGGGACGCGCGAACGACTGCACTACACTCATGACGTTATTGTATTGGTCTACCTCTGCCTGACTCCACAAACGCACAGGCAATGATTCGCCTACTATACCAATTGATATTTTTGTAGTATCGGGAAGAACGGTCGGCAAATATCGCACGTCAGACAACAATGGTGCACGCTCGAACAGTACACTGTTCTTGTCGGCAAAATAGCAATATTGATACGCTGCATCTAGACAAAACCTGAATGCAATATCTCGCTCTTGAACTACAACAGACAAAGTGCCCTCTGAGTACACCAAAGACACCCTATCGATACGAGGAAACTCCACCGATAGCCGACGGGAGGTATATTCTGTGGGAAGCCATAGCCCATATCCACACGGCGCATGCAGGAAACAGTCTTCTTGAAGTGCTTGTTCCAAGACTATCTGAATGTCAGCGCTATCAATCGCACGCGTACCGGTAACATGTATCGTATCTATACGCGAATACCCTTCGCGGGTTATGACAAATACCCCTGCGGCTATTACAAATCCGACAAACGCACCTATTAACAACCCATACATGATGCTGTAGAGCATCGATGATGCTGGATTGTGTTTTCGACGAGAACTCATAGATATACCTAGTATACTGATATAGTTACCTCTACGCCAAGACTCTGTCCACGTGTCCGTGTAAACTAGCCTATATATTCACGACCTCCCATATATGGGCGTAGCGCCTCGGGTAGATGTATGCGACCATCGACTGTCTGATGATTCTCTACCAGCGACACCAAAATACGCGGCGTCGGAATAGCGGTACAGTTCAGTGAATGCGCAAATTGTAATGAGCCATCGGCGGCACGGTATCGAATGTTCAAGCGTCGTGTTTGGAAATCATGGAAATATGATGCAGAAGAAATCTCGCGATACGTCGACTCCTTTGGTACCCACAACTCGATATCGTACTGCTTCACTTTAGTGAGCCCCATATCACCCGTAGAATTCATAACCACCTGATACGGAATGCCGAATGTTTCTATGAACTCTTCTGTATTGTTCTGTATTTCTTTGTGGTATTTTTCTGACTCTGCATGCGATGCAGGGCACAACACAACCTGTTCCCACTTCTGGAATTCATGTACGCGAATCAGGCCCTTCACATCTCTATTATAACTACCCACCTCTAGACGATAGCACGGAGAATAGCCCAACATTTTTATAGGCAATTGGTCTTCAGCCAGAATCTCGTCCATATACATACCCATTAACGGAACTTCTGATGTGCCTACCAGATAATTACCGTCCTGTACCTGATAAATGTCTGCCTCACCCTGAGGGATAAAACCGCACCCCTCGAGAGATTCGCGTCGTACCAGCATAGGAGGAATCACAGGATTATATCCACGCTTGCTCCAGAAATCGAGCGCGTACATCCATATTGCGAAACAAAGTCGCACACCATCGCCTTTTAGGAAATATCCACGAAATCCGTGCACTTTTACCCCTCGCTCGAAATCAACCATGCCGAGTTTCGTCATAATATCAATATGATCTAACGGCTCGAAATCAAACTCCGGCTTGCGTCCCCAATGTTTTACCACTATGTTCGCTGAATCATCAGGACCAATCGGCGACTCCATACTAGGGATATTAGGCACGTGCAGCATGAGATTCTTCCACTCTGTCAGAATGGTAGTGTATGTTTTTTCTAATATCTTTAAACGCTCTTTTACTTCGCGCATGCGCTCTATTAGGTCTGCACGCTCATCTGCCGATACACTATTAATAGTATCCGATACTGCGTTTTGGGTGGCACGGCATTCTTCTATTTCTCGCAAAACACTCAACCGCTCATCATCCAAACGGATCAAATGATCCAAGTCTATTTGAATATGCTTTTTCTCGGCAGCGTCTTTTACTATTTCTAAATTATCACGAATAAATTTGATATCTAACATAAATATGTATGGATTACGGAATAATAACGATTTTCAAGGCACAAAAAGAAGTACCTAACATCAGGCTAATTATCTACAAGAGGCATCTGTCGCCCCCATCAGTGCAGGGTTGTAGGCATTCATAAGGATTACAGTGTACCATCAAAAATGAATTACGACAAAAAACAAAAACCTTGCATATGCAAGGTTTTTGTTGTCCATAGAGAACAGATTAAAACTCTGACTTCAAATCCTCCATCGCCGCATCAATATCAGACGCTTCCGGGCGCTCCATCATATGTGCCGGGCGTACGTACCCTTCTGGCTCTACTATTTTCAGATTTACACGCTCGTTAGACTTCATCCCTACAACACGTAACAGTGTACGGATTGATTTCGCTGTTGCCCCCTTGCGTCCGATTATTTTTCCCATG
This sequence comes from uncultured Candidatus Saccharibacteria bacterium, assembly GCA_964601935.1. Classification (GTDB taxonomy): domain Bacteria; phylum Patescibacteriota; class Minisyncoccia; order Phycocordibacterales; family UBA1006; genus JANPGR01. The sequence goes on from CAZROP010000001.1 coordinate 163,185, forward strand.
TCGTTTGGAGCTACTTTCAAAGATAACAATACCCCCATTTCATCTACTGTTCGCACGATTTCGACTTTTTCCGGTTCGTCTACCAGTCCCTTGACTACAAATTCTAGAAATGCTACAGATTGGTTCATATCTATCGATACTTTAAATTAATGACTACGAACCTCGGCGACTCGAGGTACATTCCTATAGTACCGCGATACCTATTTGACTTCAAATGAATAGTGTGTAATATGTGCGATATATATGTTGAAAATCCGTCTCCAAAGAATCGGCCGCCACAAAGAACCGCACTACCGCGTGGTTGTTATTGACGCAACAAAAGGACCGAAATCATCTGATTATATCGAAGAGGTCGGCTCCTACAATCCAAAGCCAGGATCAGTAATACTAAAGTCTGACCGCATCCAATACTGGTTATCAGTCGGTGCGCAGGCATCCGATACCGTTCACAATTTCCTAGTGAAAAACAAAGTAATCGAAGCTCCTGTCCGTAAAGTTGTAGTAAGTAAAACTCGAGGACAAAAGAAGAAGAAATAAGAAAATAAAAACTGCTCTGAGAGAAATACTCTGAGCAGTTTTTTGCTGTCGGCATGATAGCTTTCTAGGTTCCTGACCTAATCTCTATGAAACCATCGGCTTGAAGTAGGAACGACGATCGCGTTCTAACTTTGATAGCTCTTCCGCTACTGAAGGAATCTGTATCTCAACAGCTACATTCTTGATCAGCAACCTACCATTTTTCTTGAACCTTACAGATCTCGGACCAGCCGGAATTCCACAAAATATAAGTGTTAACTTATAGTTTTGCGCTGCTTGATCCAGTCCAAGATCAAATAAGATTAAGGGTCCACGCTTTTCTGGGGTCGATTTTATTATAAACCTTCCCCATTTTCCAACTTGCAACTGTATCTGCATAAGCAAAGCAGGTTGGTATATAGCCATTTCGACCATTTCCAACACGGAGATATTTTTGTACTCCTTCATGACGGTGTCTGATTTTAAGTTTTTGAATTTCCTTCAGCCTACCGTGAAATGAATATTAGTCAATGCATTCTAGAATGCATTCTGGTTATTTTGCATACTGCAACGCATCCTCAAACTTCACACTAAACAACTGTGATGCGGTGTCAGAACCCAGCGTTACTCCATAGAGCCGCTGACAATGTGACATGGTTTCGCGATTGTGGGTCACCACCAAAATCTGGGATATTTCTGACAACCTCTTCGTCAGCTGCCCGTACCGCCGTGAGTTTGCTTCATCTAATGCAGCGTCTGTTTCGTCCAATACAATAAATGGTGGTGGGTTCACCTGGGATAATGCGAACAGCAGCGCAATCGATGTCAAACTACGCTCGCCGCCTGACAGGATCGACAGATCACCCTGTTTTTTGTTGGGTATTTTGACACGAATATCTACGCCCTGTTCTGCGTCTCCTTCTTCGATTTCAGCCACCAATCCATCTGCGTCATCCTTTTTGCTGCGACGACGCATAACATCGATTACCACAATTTCTGCAGAACCACCTCCGAACATAGTGACAAAAAACTCATTGAACTGATTATTAATCTTGCTGACACCTTCGGCAAATGTGCTGCGAATTTCCGTCTGCAAACGCGACAATAATGGTTCCAGTTCTTTGATAGTTGATTCGATATCCTGGATTTGTGTACCCAAATGCTGATAGCGCTCCTCTGCTGCTGTGTGTTCACGCGCTATATCATCGCCTGATGCTATACCCAAATCTTCCAATCGAATTTTGAGCCGGTCTAATTGCTTCCTATCTTGGGCAACCTGACGAACAACTCCGTCAATATAGCTACGACTAGTTTCCGATAACTCTGTAGTCTGGTGATGCCATTCGGGACCAAACACAGCACGCGCGTCGACCAGGTCACTTTCATAACTACTCTGTAATAATGATATTTCTGACTCCTCGCGCTCCAACATTCCCAACTCTGAACGATAGCTGCCCAATTGCTGACGGATATCAGACAGGGTGCGCTCGATGTCAAATTCCTCTGACCTGCTAGCAATTTCTGCCTGCGCCTCTGCACGGATTGCCTGTTCGCTATCTGCTATCTGCTGTGTTATGTGCGACATTGCTGCTTCTCGTTCTGATACAGCCGTCTGTGCATTGCCCATACCAGTCTGCAATATGACCAGTTCTGAACGCAAAGAATCCAGAACACTCGTGTCTGGCTGGCTGGACAATGTCGATTCAAAATCTCCTATAACAGTCTGTAGCTGCTCTGCGACACTACCAAAGTCACTTCCGGATGATATAAGTTCGCGAACACGTAGTATCAACCCACGAACTTGTGCTAGAGGAACATGCTGGACTTCGCGAACTTCGGATGCTTTTTCTATCTGGAGTTCGATGCGTCTGATGTCGCGCATGATATGATCCAATGATGCCTCGTATTTCGATGCATCACGCATTGCTGTACGCTCTGCATCACGCAACTGGTAGAGTTGGGATTCTAGTTCTAGTCGACGAGGTGATGATGCACGATCACGCAGTGACTCTAGCTGTTGAGTTAATTGATGTTCGCGCGCAGATAATTCTGATTGTGCGTCAGCAATTGCGATACGTCGCGCCGTGAGATGGGACGATAATGTAGATACCAGTCCCGCCACAGGGGATAATACTGATTCATAGGCGCGCTCTATATCAATACGTAGCTGTTCTGCCTGCTGAATCTTTTCTATTTGTTTGCGCAAAAAACGCACATGAGGCTCTAACTCTTTGTGCAAAATACGTGCTTCGCGCAAGGCACTACGTGATTTTTCCAGTTTTCGCTCTGTTTCTCCGATACGATAGTGATACATTTTCAAACCCAATGCCTCCTCCAGCAAAATTCTACGATCACGAGGAGAAGAAAATAAAAAACGATCAGATTCACCCTGAGAAATAATATGATGTCCTGATGACCCGATATTTACTGACGATATCAATTCAACGATATCACGCATACGTGCTACTGCACCGTTGATAGAGTACTTTTGTGAGCCATCACTGAATACTTCACGAGACACAACTATTTCATCCGTATCGACAGCAATAGATCCATCGCCAATTGATGTAGCCCGAAAAATTCTATCCCTATTATCGAACGTCAGCGACACGGAGGCACGCGATACACCTCGACCTGTTGTACCGCTACGGAACAGAAAGTCAGTAGACTGCCCTCCGCGCATGGATTTCACCGACTGTTCTCCCAAGGCAAAACGAATCGACTCTACTACATTTGATTTTCCCGAACCATTAGGTCCTACAATCCCTGTTATAGGCGTATCCAGGAAAAGAGTCACTGATTTCCCAAATGACTTGAATCCACTAATGTCGATTTTCTGTAGGCGCATAGACTGTTCCAGTGTACCACGCTCTCCTACGAGAGAAATTCAGTATACACATCGATGTCACCTTAAAACTCGGAATCTACTCTCGAGCGCCCAACCAGATTAATCCATGCCTCTAAATCTACATCTTCAGCGCGAATATCCTCTGCATAGCCATACTGACGGCACCAGTTGGCAAATATGTCGCGTGCAACATAATCCGCGATTAACTTGTAGAGCTGCTTTCTTTTTTGACCAAATCCCGCATGAATAAGTTTAAAAAATAACTCTTCTCGCTTTCGGGTCTCCTCCCCCTGGCTCGAGGGAGGCTTAGAAGGAGTCGCCAAAAATCTATCTCTCGAAATATTTTTTACAATCAGTAATACTGAATCAACGTCAGGAGCAGGAACAAATGCGCCTCGAGCAATACGGAGCGCAACCGAGGGCTCGCCATATACCGAAACAGAAAGCGCGAGTAGTGATTGCTTACCATCTCGGACGACAATACGCTCGCCTACTTCGCGCTGCATAATGAGCGCGAGTGAACGTGGCTGGTGCGTATCGGTCAATAACTTACGCATGATTGCACCCGTTATATAGTACGGAATATTAGCAATGACATGGTACTCATTTCCTGCCGGACCAAGGGCCTCAGCGATATCTATCTCTAGGAAATCTGCGTGTACTAGTCGAAACTGTCCCGATATGATTTCCGCAGCAAAACGCGACTGCAATCTAGCCAACAAATCGACATCATACTCCACAGCAACCACACGGCATCCACGATCCAGTATCGCCCGCGTTAACGATCCGTCTCCTGGTCCAATCTCCAAGACCAAATCACCCGACTGTGCAGGGGATGCTTGCGCTATCTTTGCCAAAAGTTTCGGGTCATGGAGAAAGTGCTGCCCTAGGTGTTTTTTATGGAAAGACATATCGCCTGGAGTATATCACAGTTATACTCTAAAAATATCTGAGCTTTTAAAATGGACTTATCTCCAAAAGCTTTAGACTACCAATCCAACAAAGAACTTGGTAACTCTTTAGGATTCCTTTCTACATCTCCTTTGATATCTACTAGATGGCTCGGTATATCCAGCAAAAATGACGACCCCATTTGAAACTTTACCTGACCATACACACGACGTGTCATCGCATGTGATATATGTAGATGTTTACGAGCACGGGTGAGGGCTACATACATCAAACGGCGCTCTTCCTCCTGATCCCTATTACTATCAGTCATACCCATGTCGGATGGGAATAACCCTTCCTCTAGCCCAACCAGAAATACCACATCGAATTCCAGACCCTTTGCAGAATGCACAGTGAGCATATGGACCTTTTCCTTATCACCTTCACTACGACTACTACTATCTGTTTCTGATAGTAACGATATCTGTTCCAACATCACTGAAAGAGATTCCTCGCAGGTGTCCGCACAGTTATCAAAACGTGTAGCATACGTGACCAATTCGCGAATGTTTGCGATACGCTCCAAATTATCCTTGTCTTCACGAACTTCACGCGTCATCTCTAACTGTATCCCCGACTGCTCTATCACAAATTTCATCACCTCACTCGGCATATTTGTTTTTGCATGATGAGCAATAGACAGCAACGTAGTTCGCACACTACGATACCCTTCCAACGCTTTTCCTGAAAGAGCTTCAGGATTACCTGCTGCAATATGTGCGAACGCCACCTTTCCAATACCGCGCTTTGGGGTTTCGCATACACGTTTCAAATCAACTAGATTACCTGGTACAAATGCGCATCGTACATACGCCAACACATCTTTTACCTCTTTTCTATCAAAAAACTTTACACCCGAAACAGAGTACGGGATGGAGTGCCCTATGAGCGCTTCTTCTATGGCGCGCGATTGATAATGCGATCGATACAGTATACCTACTTCGGACAACGAAATATCATCGGATATTTGTAGATCCATAATACGCTGTGCCACCCATGACGCCTCATCTGATTCGTCATACGCCTGATACTGTATTATTTTCGCCCCCCACCCCACATCTGTCGAAAGATCCTTGGGAATACGATGTATATTTTTTGCAATGACAGCATTTGCCGCATCCAGAATAGTTTGTGTCGATCTATAGTTCTGAGTCAACGCCACCATGGTTGCTCCCGGAAAATCCTGTTGGAACTGCATGATGTTGCGCATAGTTGCGCCGCGCCATGTGTAGATAGTCTGATCACTATCACCAACAACACACAAATTCTTGTGATCGCCCAGCATCATACTAATTAGTTGGTACTGATTATCACTCGTATCCTGGTACTCATCCACGTGAATATACTGAAACTTTTTATGATAGTACGAACGGATATCAGGATTATTTTGCAATAACTCTACAGGCATTTCTATCAAGTCATCAAAATCTACCACACCCTGCGTGCGTTTCGACGTTCGGTATCGACGCCAGCATGTAACCACAATATCGTCACGTGCTGACCCTGATTCCACTGTCTCTAGGTTTCCCCCTGACTGCAAACGCAATGCAGACATACGTCGCACTAATTCGCGCGCATCCCATTCTTTGGTATTAATTCCTTCTGCCTCCATTACAATTCTCATCTGCGCAACCTGGTCATCAGTATCCATAATAGAAAACTGTTTTTGCAACCCTAGACGCTCATGCCAGGACCGCAAAATCATCACACCTAGCGAGTGGAATGTTTTCATAATTGGCATGACTGGGATGTCACCCACCTGGTGTCGTACTCGCTCTAACATTTCTGCCGCAGCTTTGTTAGTGAATGTTACTGCCAAGATACTATCCGCAGCTACACCTATCGCCACTAGATGTGCAATGCGTGTTGTTAATGTTTTAGTTTTACCCGTTCCTGCCCCCGCTAACACCAACAAAGGTCCTGTTGTAGTCATGACAGCCTCGCGTTGTTCTGGGTTGAGATTTTTTAAATAGGATGGTTCCATGAGAGTTATGTACAGAATTAACGGATACTATAGGGCGCGGAATCTCTCGGAAAAGTCACTGGTTATGGATTCGGCGGTTTCGATTCTGGATCGTTCATCATTTTAGACAGTTCGCTATAATCTGCTTTTACACGGAATACCTGACTGGCCAATAAATGGTCAAAGTTCGAAATCCGGCGCTCCAAAAAGAGCATAACATCGTTAGGATCTTCTGTCTTTTCGATCAGAGCTTCCAGTGCATCCTGGTCTGATTCAGATAACACATCATATGCATCGGTAATGAACCCCTCGAATACCATCTGGCCTACGCGCGCCAGAACCTCGTCCTGATGATCTGCTGCGTCATTTTCTATTTCGAATACACGCACCATGAGCCCCCGCAGTGCATTCGCATCCAGAGGCGCGATGAGTATTATATTTTCTGGAGTTAACTCTACAGTATCAGAACCTGTATCTGCACGCTTTGCATCTGCAATCTGCTGAATAATACGCGGAATAAATGACTCTGTTAAATGCTCTCCTGGGTTAGGCGACAATTCATACTGTCGTGATAGATCGCGCAGTGTTTCCTGCAACAACGCCAGAGGCTCGTGTACTGGCGTACTGAAAAAAAACTGTGCATCCCCCTTCCAATTTCCATCAGGTAACTGGTGTGGCGATAACATGCCGAGACTCTTCCAGAGTGCAGTATCTTTGCCATATAAACGAGGGCCCTGGAAAGGACCTTCGCGTAAACAGCGATTCAGTAGTACCAGCGTTGCAAATTCATTCAACGGCATTGATGTCGCCATACTCTCCAACTATACGCTACTCACTAATTGTTTTCCAACGACCTTTGCACATATTATGACTTCACATTCACTCACTCGATATAGTAGTTAGTTATTTTTTAAGAATGAGTTATTACCAATGCCTTTTCCTCCCTGGGTATTCAGACTTTGTGCATTTTCTCTTGCGTGATTAGGATTTAGACCATTATCTCCCATCGGTTTTTTAGTCGCCCTAAAACTTGCTTTATTATTTCTGGGATTAGGTGTCCCCTCAAAACCTGCTTCGTAATTCGCAACAACCTGATCGTGAACACCTCGCTCCACATCAGTAGTTCCCAATAAATAGTTATAGCCTGACCCAAAATTACCTGGTCGATACTGAAATTGTTTATGCTGCCACTGTACTTGTCGTGTAAAAGGGTTATCGGCAAAATTCCATCCACTACCCGCTGATCCTGTTTTACCTCCAGCGACCTGTATACGAATACCTGCATTTACATTCAGATTAATACGGAAAGATGCTGCCATACTATTAATCCCTCGTGAAATACGCTGTCCGAATGACTGCTTGGGCACCATATTAATAACATGTCCTTGCGCATCCAATCTCGTTATTGCATCCATGCTCGTGAACATCTGCCATGTGTCACCTACACGAACATGGTACTCGACCAATCCACCATCAGCGCTGGGATTACCGCGTACCACAACTTGCCCACTGCCGATCGCCACAATATCAAAATAACCGCCTGCACCCCCCGTGCGCCATACCAGTTTATAATCAGCCTGATTTTTTATCACCTCATTGAGAGAATTATAAATATCGGGCGACAGGGACTTACGATTCAAAATCTTGAGGCTTGCAAACACCTGATCTGCAGTAGTACGTGGATCCAGTAATGAATACTTTGTATCAAACTTTTTGCCGTAAAACTGTGTAGCAAAATACAGCCGGTCTATAGATTCGCGCATCGTCATAATTTGTGTCACTACATCTGACATGCGTTTGAACACTGATTCTGCTCCACCGTAGCCACTATCTGCTTCATCCGGAGGAAATACAAATTCGACAGCATACTGTGACATGCCCGCATCAATCATAATCTGTTGATATGCCGAGGGGTCACTCGCACCTCGGTCAGGCTGTGACAGTGCATAAGCGTCCGCATCAGCCATGAATTGGGTACAGGCATCAATCATCTGCAATCGGTCCTGAGATGTTTCAACAGAGAGCAGTATGAGCATATCTTCCTGGGTCAAAGGTGGCTCTTTCAAAAGAACTTGCTCATATAAATCACCGCTCATATCATCCAAAATACCGCTCTGCAACTCTGTGCCATCTAGAGTCATCACAAGTCTATGACATGCAGTAACTCGCGCAGGATTAGATAAAATGGATTCCAGTAGCAATTGGTAATCTTTCTGAGTTTCTACCTTAGTTTTATGAGTAACTGTGTTATCCAAAGTGTTCGCCTCGGTTTTACCTACTGACAACACCAAAAATGCAACAGCCATCAAAGCAAATTTGCGTGCAGAGCTACTAAATCGTTCAACTGTAAAACCTTCACGTGGCATACTATATCAGCAGTATATCACCTTATAACGACGTATAAGTTGTGTAATAAACACCTCCACCTTCTTCTTAAGTTGTTTACACATCAGTGAATTGTTTAAAAAATGTATCCGGCTGGGTATTCTGATCTGCTAATGCTGTATCTAACTCTAGGCTAGGTACCCTGTATGAATGGATTTCGTCAGTAAAAACTACTGATACAGTCGACCCATTCTGCTGTATATCGCTGATACGGTATACACTAGCACCGGTGATCGTCATCTGTTTCCCAATATGGAGCCCACTTGGTAATGTATATTCATCTAAGTGCATAGTCTCAGCGATCTTAACTGGGTCATCAGCAGAAACGAATATTTCTGGTGCTGCAACATTCTCCACTGGAGGTATATCTTGATTGTTGTTTGACTGTTTCAGAGCAAAGTAACTGCCGCCTGACGTCGATGCAACTTTTGGTGCAACAGCCGATGGCTCTGATTGTTGTACAACTGATACCGGCATCGAAAGTATTGGGTCTGCTGTCAGGAGCACTGAACTTTCGACAGGAGGCAAAGCTGCTGTCATCGACGATGTGATGGTAGGCGGTAACAACAGCTGCGATACCATTCCCTCGAGTCGAGACCATTCCAACCGATGAAACTTTTGATAATCAGGAAACTCTGTATTAAGGCGACCCCACTGTACCGTAGCCGCACTACGCACTGATTCATCAGATGATGTCATCGCTCGTGTTAACATGCTTTCAAGAGTCTGAAATAATTTGACACCTTTCTGTGACTGTTCGCTCTCTAATTCGCGCATGGCACGCACAGAGGGTTCTGGTTCTGCATAGGTATGTATCACCGGAATATTATCTGCATCCCGAACTAATGGACGACTGGTTTCATAAGCATCCTTTTCCTGTACTGATGCAAACGCCTGGTTAAACAACTGCTGCCGTTGATGAGGTAGCGCCTCCGAAGGCACAGTTGGTGGCAGCGGTAGACTACCAGATACAATGGCGGAGTCAGAAGTAGCTGGCGATAATTCAGTAGCAAATGCGGGATTCACTGGAATGGCGCTCACCATAGTTGCATTCGCAACATCTTGTTCGGATACCATCAGTGGTTGCATACTTCCCACGGGACCAGTATCTGTCAGTAACGGTTCGGGCATCAGTTTCGCAGGCGTAACCACACTATCAGATTGCACTGCAGGTGTTACAGGAGCGGTGGCAGCAGCGGTAGCTGGCGCCAAACTTGCACCCAGTATCTGCAACTTCATAGACTCAGGAATTGCAATAAACTTCAATATATTACTCGCTGTAGAAGTATCCCCCTGCTTTGCAACAGCGTGTGCCATACGAATGGACTGTTCTTCTATTCCTGGCTTCCAATTGCCTGTAAATGCGGATAAAATTGTTTCGATATCTGAGTTCATAGATGTATTACTTGACAAGTATACCCGATCAAATGTACTACTTCAAAGAATCTCTTGTGTGGAACGCGTTATGATACACTATTGGAACACATATGGGCACATTGCACCAGCCTCATCCGACACGAATACCACTCATTCTCTTACCGGTACTAGGCTTTTTTATATTTCCTGCTATAACCCATGCACAGGATTCCGTCAACCAGGTTGATGCTCTACTCCAGACAGCTTTGAGTTCTGCGTCTCTCGACAGACAATTATTCACTGGTTCTGGCATAGAAGAATCACTCTTTGTTCCCACTCTCACAGCGAGAGGTACCAACGCTGCGATACAGCAACTGTACTCCGAACCTGATGCAACCGACATTACTACCTATATTGTGCGCGATGGTGACACTCTGGATTCTATTGCGCAATTGTTCAAGGTATCTCGCAATACTATTCGTTGGCAGAATGATATAAAACGCGGACAGTCTATCAAACCTGGACAAGAGCTGATCATTTTACCTGTATCAGGTGTTATGCACACCATCACCAAGGGTGACACACTCGTAAAAATTGCGAAAACTTATGGTGGAGAAATCGAGGATATCAAAAACTTTAATGATATTGCATCTGACGCAGAACTTATAATAGGACGCAAGGTGATCGTCCCAAACGGTGAGAAACAGGAGGTGCTGCCAAAACCAATATCTATCATATCTAAAGTGACTCGTATCCTAACTCAGCCCTTTACTAAGGGTAAATGGAATAGCAAAGAGATGGTAATAAACGGCTATATGCATCCTACTCGTTTTGCGGGACTGAAAACTCAGGGGTATCATCATGAATGGAGAGCTATTGATATAGGACTACCTATTGGCACCCCTATATACGCATCAATGGGGGGTACGGTCAAAATTGCTAATCGTAGCGGATTCGGTGGCGGGTATGGTCTCTATGTATATATAGAACATAGTAACGGGTCCGGCACTATGTATGCCCATCTGAGTACCGTATCGGTGCGTTCTGGCGAAAAAGTGTCCCAGGGCGACGAAATCGGACTTTCAGGAAATACAGGGCGGTCTACCGGGCCACATCTTCATTTTGAAATTCGCCCACCAAGAGGAAAATCTGTCAAAACCTGGTTCCCTATTCCATGGTAGTACTCGCTCGAAGGATGGCGCCGGCGAAATATCGTTGGTACCTCCAACAGAGCTAGCTCGCCGGCGCCTTTTGCACAATTGACAAAAGTATGTAGTATTATGAATATATGAATCACACCACTACACCACTGCCAGGGTCCGAGATGCGCATTACCATCACTATTCCTGCAGAAACTATTCGCACAGAATACGCAAAAACACTAAAATCAATAGTGGCTGATTTTACCATGGATGGATTCCGTAAAGGAGCTGTGCCAGAACACATGGTAGTAGCCCAGGTTGGATCTCTGAAGATATGGGAAGAATCCCTCCGTGAAGCAATCCCCAGCATTTATATCCAGGTACTCACCGAATCAAAGATCCCAGCGATTGGTCGACCCAGTTTTGCCATCACCAAGATCGCAGACCAGGCAGACGCAGAGGTTGCTGTGACTACAGCAGTATTACCAGATGTCACTCTACCCGACTACAAATCTATTGCGAAAGAAGTATACAAAAACGCCTCCCCTGATGCAGTATCTGATGAAGACATACAGCAAGCACTTTTCGAGCTACGCAAACTACGAATGGAACGCGACACGCCATCCGATACTCCAAATAACCCTATACTCGACGCTGAAGGCAATCCTATAACTCCAGAAAAGAAAGAAGTAACCGAGGCTGATTTACCCGAGCTCACTCCTGAATATCTAGCAGGGTTCGGCCCTGGTATCACAAGCGTGTCTGAATTGGAATCAAAGTTACGCCACAACCTCGAACATGAACGCATTCATCAGTTCGAAGACAAGAAACGTTCAGAATTAATAACAAAAATCCTCGAAGCTACCACCATTGAAACACCACAAATCTTGGTAGAACATGAAATTGATATAATGATTCGGCAGTACGAACATGATCTCAGCATGTCGGGCATATCTCTAGATGATTATTTGAAATATACCAACAAAACTCGCACTGATCTACGATCTGATGTGGCAGAGGCAGCCCGCAAACGCGCATCGACCCAGATAATCATAGAGAAAATAGCAAATGTAGAATCTATCACAGCAGATCCAGAGCGTATAACGCGCGAGTTGGCAGAGCTGAAAAACAACTACAAAGATAATACTGATTTTAACGAGGAACACGCACAGAGCTATTTGGAACAGGTGTACACCAACCAGGCCCTCTTTGCATGGCTGGAAAAAGTAGGTGGCTACGAAACACATGACCACGCTGCGTGGGATAATCACACTCATTAATTAGTGAATATTCGAAGGAAATAAGCGCCGCCCATACAAGGGCGGCGCTTATTGTATGACCAACTATTCCGTACCGACGAAAAGCTTGCAACGACTCTAGTACATAGGTATACTATACCCCTATGTTAATTCCAACTGTAATAGAAAAAACCCATAATGGTGAACGTGCATATGACATTTACTCTCGTCTCTTGAAAGATCGTATTGTTTTTGTAGAAGGTGAGATAGAATTTCACACAGCCAGTATTGTAATCGCTCAACTATTACATCTCGAACAAGAAGATCCTGCGAAAGACATAACTATGTATATAAATTCCCCCGGCGGAGTCCTGGTTTCTGGTATGGCAATTTATGATACCATGCAACATCTGAAGTGTGACGTAAGTACTGTCTGTGTAGGGATGGCAGCCTCTATGGGATCCATGCTGTTGTCAGCCGGAAAAAAAGGTAAGCGCTATGGATTACCCCACTGCGAGATCATGATTCACCAGCCATGGGGAGGTACTCAAGGACAAGCTTCTGATATCGAAATTCAAGCAGCGAAAATAGGAAAGCAAAAGAGAACGCTGACTCTGCTACTGGCCGAAAACTGCGGGCAAAAGATCGACAAAGTAGCCAAGGATATGGATCGAGACTTCTGGATGGATGCTGACGAAGGTGTAAAGTACGGAATCATCGACAAGGTGTTAAAGCCTAAATCAAAATAGTGTAGGCCAAAAACCCAAGAATAATGCCGCCCTCCTGAGGGCGGCATTATTCTTGGGTTTTTGGCGAACCTGGCACCCCCATGCTATACTCTGCCCGCTGGACTCGCCTTTTCTGACATTTTCCGTGATTTCCGGTACTTTATCCAACGAATATGCTGGTCCACCACCAGCGATTGAACAATAGTTATGAGCACTTTCACACTTATCATACTACTCCTATTTGGTATGGGGTTAGGGTATTTACTGCGTTACTATATGATGCAGGCCAATATTAATAATGCTGATATTGACGCAAAACGTATCAAAATTCGCGCCACAGAAGAAGCAACCCAGCTCACCCGCGAAGCTCAGGAACGCGCCGACAATCTATTACATGAAGCACGAATGGCTGCAGAAAAACGCGAAGACGAAGCGCGCATCACTGCCGATCGTCTCGCTAAAAAGGAAGAACTCCTCGATAAACGCCAGACCGATATCGACCGCGAAACCGAGGAATTACGCCGCAAAATAGACGAGGTCGCGATTCTGAAATCTCGCGCTAACGAACTAGTCGCAACCCATTCAGCAGAGTTGGCAAAAATAGCAGAGCTAACCCGCGAAGAAGCACGAGAACAAATCATTGGGGAGGTAGAACGAGAGTATTCTGAAGACTTCCAAAAACATTATCATAAACTAGAAGAACAAGGTCAAGAAAAATACGAAACTCGTGCACGCGATATCCTGACCACCGTAATTCAGCGACTGGCGTCATCTACAGCATCGGAACTGACTACTACTATAGTATCCATACCTAACGATGAAACGAAGGGAAAGATTATTGGAAAAGAGGGGCGCAATATCAAAACATTCGAACGTGTTGCTGGAGTAGAGCTGATTGTAGATGACATGCCCAACGGTATCATTATTTCTTCGTTCGATCCTGTCCGCAGACATATCGCGAAACTAGCACTCGAAAATCTAATACTCGATGGACGTATCCAACCCGCGAAAATTGAAGAGTTCATCGAGCTAGCTAAAACAGAGATAAATTCTATTATAAAGAAAAAAGGTGAAGAAGCAGTCTATGAGCTCGGGATCTATAACTTCGATCCACGCTTGATCGCTATCGTTGGTCGATTACATTTCCGCACTTCGTACGGACAGAATGTCCTGCAACACTCTATAGAAATGGCACATCTGGCGAGTATGCTGGCTCAGGAAATCGGCGCGGATACCTATATTGCAAAATGTGCAGCACTGGTACATGATATCGGAAAGGCTCTCGATCATGAAGTTGAAGGCTCTCATATCGTAATAGGAATGAAGATACTGGAAAAGTTTGGCGCAGATCCACGTGTTATCACCGCAATGAAATCCCATCATGATGACTGGCCACATGAATCCACAGAAGCAGTCATAGTACAGGTGTGTGACATTATATCAGGATCACGCCCTGGTGCTCGCCGTGATAATTTGGAAAACTACCTAAAACGTTTACACGATCTAGAAGACATCGCGCTGCGATTCCCAGAAGTACAGCAAGTATACGCTCTGTCTGCGGGACGCGAATTGCGAGTATTCGTACGGCCAGAACAAACTGATGACTTTTCTGCACGAGCCCTGGCACGCAGTATCGCCAATAATATAGAGTCAGAATTACGTTATCCAGGCGAAATAAAGATAACCCTCATACGAGAAAACCGTATTACCGAATTTGCACGATAACAGAATTACTAATCCAAACGAGATTTCTGGAGTATATCCAGAAATCTCGTTTTTGGTACACAACGAAAACACCAACACCACAAGGCAAAAAGTCATTGACATTAGAAAAACGCTTGCGGTATAATACATATACAGGCAGTCACCTGTGATTAATCTTGTAAGCTTGATGATTTTTCATCATATCACTACACACTATGGCTACCAAAAAAGGCCTGAAGAAGACAGATATCGTGGACTACGTTCGCGAAACAATGTCTTGTACCAAGGTCGCAGCGACAGAATTAGTGCAAGGAATCTTTGACATGATTGCAAAAGAAATGTCCAAAGGCTCGCAGGTCGATGTATCAGGATTCGGAAAGTTTGTTGGCTTCCAGAAAAAAGCTCGCGAGGTTCGCAACCCAGCAACTGGCGAGAAAATCAAAAAGCCAGCAGAACGCGTTCCAAAATTCCGTGCATCAAAAACTCTCAAAGAAATAGTTGGAAAGAAATAACATCCATTTTCTTTATCAAAATTCCACGCGTCATGACGTGGTTTTTTGTTATATTATTATTTTTACTAGTTAATCTGTCGACTCAAAATATATTATCGAGTCCGCGAGATTCTCCTTGAAGAATTGTAAATGACCTGTACCACAGAATACCACTACTATCCCTTCTTCCAAAATACTTTTATTTATACGTTCAAACATGCCCTGCTCTCGTATAACTCCCTTGTCTTTATCCAGAAAAAGTTTATGTAGCTGAACATCTAGCTCTTGAAAATCCTCTGAGATATCCCAGTTTTCTGACTTATTCAAATCTTTCCATGAAAATTGATCCAGTATTTTCTTCTGCTCTCCCACCAACCTTCTAAATTCAGGCTCAGAGCCATTTACTCCTGGTTTCAGTATGTCATTCTCTATATCATAATTAACAACCTCGACTCCGTACTTTCTTGCCCAATTATATATAAATACCATTTCATCTCGAAATAATGACTTACCTTCTACCAAAGATAACACTTCTTTGTCCGTGAGTTCCACAAACACCTGCTGAGGCTTTAGTTCTTCCAAGATAGTTTGTAATTCTGTATGAGGTGTGAGCCCACCATGAAGGGTCCCGACAAGATATATACTAAGCATAGATATAAATTATATCACAGTCGCTCTGAAGAAGATTCTTCAAAAAATAATTAAAAAAGCATCAAATAGTTTGTAACAACATTTGGGTCACGGGTTCCCAGCTCTGTAGCGGTAAACGGTGAACTACTGTCTGCTGCATTATGAGTACGCTTTACACTAGCACCCCACGACGGACCCCCATCTAGTACAAATACATGTGTGGTTTCTGATTTACCCAGACGGTCCATTCCCTGACAAATCGCGATAGCCTCAGCATAGCTTGTAAGTTTATCAAATACAACAGCACCGATTTGTGGGCCACTAACTGTATCCCGGCGAATTAATACCTTGTCTATCATTGTGTTATTTTCGAGTTTTAGTATTTTGCCAGTACCAGGATCGCGACGCAGCATACTAGGAGCAAAGAATGCAGAACCTCCCGTTTTTTTCACGTTATCAAGCTCTGTTTGTAGATCAGCTTCGCTAGAATATTCCCTCTTATGTGTAAACTTCACCACCCTACCCCTAGCATCCATAATAACTAACCCATAATCCGGCAAGGTCCCGTCACCAGTTTCTCTACCGCGAGAAATAGCACGCCCTTGCAGTTTGTATCCTTGCGCCGCCTTCGTCATACCGTCGGGTAGCATTCCTGCCCCTTCTAACTCAGTTACGACATCAGTCAATCCTTGTTGGAATATAGCAGGGTTTGTAGTTTTAGTTACCAGGTGCATTAATTTAATAGGCCAAAATTCCCCAACACGACCACCTTGATACTCAACACTGTAAACATGTTCACCATTTTCAAACTGTTCGTTAGTCTTTTTCAGCACTGTATCACCTGGCGCCATTTCCTGTTCTGTAGTTTTTGCTGATAAAGGGTTAAGACCAAACATAGTACCAGTAGCAACTAACAAACTATTTCTTAAAAGTTTTCTACGCCCAGCATTAAATGATTCATGGTCCATATACTATGCAGTATACTATACAACAGTTGCTAAACAATCCAACATGACACATGCTATATTAGCCTTGCTATCTATTCCAGAATAGCTATACTGGTATGTATCTGCGGTGCTAGTTTAGTGGTAAAATGCCTGCCTTCCAAGCAGGAGATAAGGGTTCGATTCCCTTGCGCCGCACATTGACAAAACAAAACGGATGCGCCCTTAGGCTAGCATCCGTTTTGTATTTGGCAAGTAAGGCGCGGAATGAGAATCCAGAGAGTATACCAGGCAACTGAGCCCCTGTGTCCCCGAAGCTAATTATCGTAAATCGAAGGCCTATGCCTGCAGTCGTAAACTGATTCTTTTGTATAAACCTTAAGAAACGGTGTTAGATTGCCAACCTTAAACACCTCAATTTTCTCTATGGGTAATAAATCATGAATACCGAACTCTGAATCGTCTAGCGGCTTACGTCTCTCATCAACGGGTAGGGTATTCAGCACCTGTCCAGCTATAGGCACATCATTAAACATTACACATCCAAGATCCTCAAACCCCGATGATTCTCTGGGAAACTTTTTAACTTCAAACACCAATTTCTTAAAACGCTCTGAGGAGCCCCAGACACTCTCTATAGTTTTTTCAGGGAATACTGTACTCTCAACTTCATTTTTCAAACTCTCCATACCCTTTAAGTATATCTATAATTATTCAAAATAACTACCACTTATATAACATAAAACAATCTTACCCATAGGAGAAACTAGAGAGTCTGTTAATGCCTCTTCTTTACAAAAATGTAGATTGCTACTGATACCAATGCCGCACCCAGCACAATTGCCCAGAACATATGCGAATTAGACTGTCCTGGCAATGGAACATTCATACCGTACAGTCCTGCTATCATAGTTGGAATTGCAAATATAATAGTCATGATAGTGAGATGATGAATATTTTGGTTCAGCCTATTAGACAGAATCGTGGAGTATGCCTCACGCATATTCTGGATAGTACGCAGTGTCGATTTGGACCATACCACCAACTGCTCTAATGTTAACTGCAAATCCTCAACGAGTTCTTTGTCCTGTGTGAATATTGTTAACGACTTCCCCAACCCGATATTTCCCATGATTGTCGACATAGGGACCAACGCATCCAAAAAGTCATTTAGCGAACGTTCATAGTTCAACATCATTACAACATCATGACTATCGGTATGCTGGTCATCCAGTGCATACTTGCGTAGACTACGATTAATATCAGCAATATAGCGATGATACATTTTGGTAATTTCTGCTACTATTACACATATCAGTCGAGTCTTTTGTGTAGTCAATGCATCTCCTGCCACTATAGCTTGCCATAATTCTGGTATCTGCTCCTGTGCTATGGTTACTACATATTCAGGACCTACCGCAATACATAACGGCGTTGTGGTACTAATAATACCTTCTCGGGAAGATTCAGTAGGTACCCGCATATACAAATACGTCCAACCGCCGTGATGAACAGTGCGCGGAACCTCGTACTGATCCAGTGCATCAGCAACAGCACCTGAATCTAGTCCATATTCAGATGTCAGCACTAGCACCTCATCATCCGTGACTGACTGCGCGTGTGTCCATACACCTGTTTTCAGAGTATCGAGAGTGCGCATACCTGTGTGATATTTTGCCTTGAAGTAATTTGTTATCATAGAGTAAATCTATCTAAGGGGTAGAGGGTTTTACGCGAATCTTTGCATTCCCCGTCCATTCTACCGATTGATTATACCTACTAGATGTTGATTGGCTACCGGTAGTATTAGTTTGTCCTGGTAGGTTACCATCAGCATCTCGTTCTGTGAGAGCTCGTTTTGCCTCGTCCAAAGAACTATCATATGTTGCATTATTTGTAGGGTATCCATCTGTGTGACACGAAGGGTCGTCAGCATCCATAACCCCATCGCGATCATCATCAACCCCGTTACCACAGGTGAAAGGACCTCCTAGAACCGGTTGATAACCTGAGCCTGTAGGCGTTTTCTTCTGACCTGATGTCTGACTATTTTTTTGGTTTGTATTAGTCCACACGCTATCTTTTTGTGTTGTTGTACTTGTAGTATTTGTCGTTGTTATAGATGATGATGTTTTAGTTCCTGCCCACCCATTACCAATGGTACTAAAGTCTACACCTACAGCAGCAATGTCGCCCGTGCTCGGGTTTTCGCGCAGTACCTGACGGTAGAGAATCACACGACCTATACGTGTTTCTGGCTTCATCTCGAACCCTTCTACAACAGCACGAAAATGTGCAGTCTGTGCGCCAGGCTCTACAATATCGGCTATGCCATAGGTACTAGCAAGGAGGTTGTTTTTACTATCGCGCACTTCAATAGGGAAAATACCATCAGCAAACCATTCAATTCGCGCTGTACCCTGGATAAATAGAGGAAGTCTGACAATCTCGCTCGCAGTTGGCGTAATGAGCTGCACACTATCAGTATGGATTACTCCTAATGGGCGGATATCCTGATTCTGTGCACGAGTACGCTGTGTTGCAGTATACGATCGTCCTACCGATATGATTGCAATAGCGCAGATACACAGAAATACTATTACACCAATACGGGTAATTTTTGACCAGTCAGTATTATTGCCTCCTGAACCAAATGAAGGCAGGGAACCTCCAGGCAACTCTATAGGTCGCGGTTGAAATGCTTGCATAGATAGTGGTAGTATAGCACCAACATAATGATTTTTATCAGAGATACGGTATGATACATGTGTATTAGATTCTTTTGCGTTATCAGAATCTAATGGGGGTCAATTCTGCTCTGTGTCGGGATGTAGTATAGTGGTAGTACGCGACCATGGGGTGGTTGTAGTCCGAGTTCGATTCTCGGCATCCCGACAGATAGTAGAATTGTAGTCAGACTTACAAACTTATTTAAAACCCTTTCGAAGCCGCTGATTGAAATAATTCTCGAGTGTGCTATTGTTGGCAGAGACGGGGTGTGGTGTAACGGCTAACATGCTGGTTTTGGGTACCAGTGACTCTGGGTTCGAATCCCAGCACCCCGACAATGTGCGGTCAAATCAGCCGTTTGATCCGCGAATTAATCTTGCATTTATGGGCAAAATGGGTATAGTGAGGCTATATGTCATTTACCTACAACCCTAGTAAAGTAAAACGTGCTCGCAAACACGGATTTTTGGTACGCATGCGTTCTGTTGGGGGTCGCGCAATTGTCGCGCGTAGACGCCAGAAAGGTCGCGCCAAACTCACGGTATCAAAAAAGGCGCGCTAGCCTCCTACCCCTCACGTATGCTATCTCGCCCACTTCGTATTGACGGGGCGACCATATCACGAACTCTGCCCCAGTCTCATGCCCTCCATGCAAGCTGGGGCAGTATTCGTTATGCACCTGAACCCACGACAAAAATAACCTGTATCATCTCGAAAAAAGTAGCAAAAACTTCCGTGGATCGACACAGAATCCGACGCAAACTCTATGCTGCAGTACAGGAACTGGATTTATCAGTACTACCCTCTGGCTACTACTACATATTCCCCAAGGCTCTCGTCCTACACCAGACCCATTCTCAGATAATAGAATTATTACGGGCCACGCTGTCTTCTCTTACTCAGAAGTACAGCTAAAGACCTCGTCACCTATGAACTCCCTCCTGCGCAGATGTGCTTTGTCTCTCATACACTTCTATCAGAGGTATATATCTCCACTACAGCCTCGCACGTGTCGCTATCACCCCACCTGCTCGGAATATGCTCGACAGTGTTTTGATACGTATACTCCTCTGCGCGCTGCCTGGTATACCTGGTGTCGCGTTATATCGTGTCACCCCTGGAGCGCTGGCGGATATGACCCTATTCCTAGTAATGAAGTACCTCATGATACTAACTAGTGCCTAACTGTACAACAGGTGCTATACTGTCTGTATTATGTGGGAACACCTCGTTTTAGCACCAATGTACAATATACTCGTATCGCTTGCCAACCTCTTTGGAGGGTCGCTCGGATGGGCAGTTATCGGCCTGACAATTGCCGTTAAATTAGTATTATTGCCTTTTTCCTGGAAAACACACACTAGCCAGATACTACAAAAAAAACTCCAGCCAAAAATTAACCAGATCAAAAAAGATTATCCTGACCAGGCAGAACAATCTACAAAAATAATGGCGCTCTACAAAGAGTCAGGCAGTAATCCGTTTGCAGGATGTCTCCCAACACTGATTCAACTACCTATTCTCATCGGTATGTATCAGGTATTTTACCGAGGTATCTCGGGTGGAGCTCACCTGTTGTACTCTACGGTTACCCTGCCTCAGCAATTATCTGGTGTGTTCCTCGGAGTCAACCTATTGGAAGTTTCGATAGTACTGGCGGTTATTGCCGGTATTGCGCAAGCTTTGCAGCTAAAATTATCGCCTACAATGAAACATGCTGATCCAAATGATCCTCAGGCGCGCATGTCACGTATGATGATATTCATCATACCAGTAATGATAACAGTTGCAGGCGCAACTCTGCCTGCATCATTGAGTCTATACTTTATAGCTAACGCAGTCGTATCTCTGGTACAGGATTATGCATTCTCTGCTATTGGTCGGCGCAGTAATTAATAACCTCTCTTTATGACCTACACTACTCTGAACAACGAGACGGTCATCACGCTCTTACAAGACATTCTATCTGCATCAGGAATTGACCACACAGTCCCTATAATTTCCGATATACCTGAAATGGATGGGCTGGTTATAGCCTTCGAGTTACATAATATACCTCATATATTATTGAATGATGTCTCCGTGGCGCTACAAACTATTCTACGCGTAACGGTCGAACATTCTGTACCAAGCAGCGATACTGTACTGCCAACTATAACCTTGGACATTAACAAGTCTTTGACAAAGACATTAGGGAGTCTACAGACTGAAGCTCGTATGTATGCCGATCGTGCGTTAACATTTGGTGTCCCCGTACGAATGAAACCCATGTCTGCATTCCATAGAAAGATTGTCCATTCCTATTTACAAAAAACTCCTGGTATACGCACTGAATCTTTTGGTGAAGGGCACGATAGACATATTATGATTTCTGTAGACGATGGTAGCAGTGAAAAACAGTTTACTAATTAGCAATTATCTTATTATACAAAACCCTGATTCCTCAGGGTTTGTTTTTATATATTCTTATGTAGTTTTTATCGTTATTTACAGCTGCAGCCTTTGCAGTTTGAATCACACATACAGGTTCCTCCTGAACATGCACACATACCCTTTGAGCTATGCCCCGCACCTGGACTACAAACACATGATGCTGTGTTACAGTCTACACACATAGATTTTTTAGATAACCGGCGACCTAGTGACCAACCACCTGTAGTACCAAGATAGAACTGCACCTGGACCAAGAACAACACCATGGGTGACAATGCGCCCATCAAACCTCCACCAAAACGGAATGTAATAATTGCTGCGCCCAGCATAGTAATCCCCAAAGGAATAGCTGCATACCGCGTCCACATACCTAGGATCAAACAAATTCCACCCACGACCTCTACTACAGATACAATATACACCCACCATGTAGCCAATCCAACTTGGGAGAACATAAATATAGTGACCGGTAATGATAGGAATTTACTGATACCTGCCAAGAGAAACAATATACCCACACCAATACGCAAGATAGATACACCATGTATGGAGTTACAGCCACAGCAACCATCTACGCATTTCTGAAGTACTGTTGTTAATGTATTTTGTTTTTTCATATGTTATATGACGAATGAATTAAAGCTATATTTTTATAATAAGTAGAATTATACCATACTGAATCGGGAAGAATGTTATTCCCGAACACATCGACTACCTGGATAATTAGGTAATCGATGAGTCAAATTCATACTAATTCTCTTTGATAATAGGAATACCCTTTACTTTACTGCCAGCAGCACAGTTTGTGTTACCATTCAGTCCTGCCTGCTCGCTCGGTGTACCTGGTAAATAGTTACCTGTCAGTACACAGCCGCTGTGACATGCATTATCTGCATGATCTGCCTTGGTATCTTCTGGGTCAGTGTTGTCTATACTATCAGAACATTCAGTACAGCTAAACGTTCCCAGTGTTCGTGTAACAGGCGAGGTTTCTGCATCAGGGTTAGTACAGGTCATCGAGAGCACTGTCGAAGAACTCGTAGGCGTAAAGGTGAATGTCCGACTCGTTTGCGCCAAGTTCACTGCCTGAGAAGGCTGCCCTGTCAAATTCCATGTACATGAAGTTCCGGCCACAGGAGTCACAGTATAATTCACAGTAATTGTCTGAGAAACCGTGTTATAGGGAGGCGTTGACTGCCTACAAGCCCCATTCCAACCACTTGTCGTCCCTGCAATCTCTACTTCAAAGGAATCACGCACAAGCACGGCCTTGAACAGGCTACCTGCAAAGTCGATAAATGACAAGCCGCCCCATCCTATGGGTGTAGCACAGTCAGCAGGTGACGCAACGAGACCCGCAGCATTCCATGCATGCCCCTGACCTAGGTATGATCCTGGTACTCCTGCTATTTGCGGGAATCTCACTGCAAAACTGACTGGACACGCTGTCGTTGCTGATGATGCGGGCATACTTGCGTTATCAAAGTATATACAGCCATTCCAGTTCCCATGCGCAGTTACATTAGACCAGCCAAATGACGACTGCATCGGAGACAATGCGCGGGCGGTACCTGTAAGTTTATACCCTGTTCCATCCGTCACTAACCGTGAAGGAACAGCTGCACTGACTGGTCCTTGGCAGGAAGGACCAATGATCAAATCTGCTTGGTTAAAACTGATCCACCCTATATTGGGCGACCAGGCATACCCAGAACCAAGCCCAGTCGTTGCATCAAACGTAACACCATAGAGAGAGGATCCTGGCTCCTCTACATCGGTTGGATATCCAGCAGAATCCATTTGTTTACTACTGAGTTTGATCCATCCTGTAGTCCATGACCATGCCCAACCATGGAGCAACAAATTAGTAGAAGGAGTCTGCGCAAAGGCAAATGTTCCCCACGCCAGAGTAATAATGAGAGTAATTGCGAAAGTGAGCTTTTTCATAAAATAGTACAATATCAGTATACTAAATATTTACTACTAACACCCAATATTAATCCACTTATTCCTACTGACACCAGACATAAACATATAAAACAACCCCAAAGCGGGGTTGTTTTATATTTACAACAGAAAAGGATTACTTAATTTCAACCTTTCCTCCTGCCTCTTCGATCTGCTTTTTCAGAGACTCTGCCTCTTCTTTCTTGACTCCAGATTTTAGAACCGATGGGATACCATCTACCAAATCCTTTGCCTCCTTCAGACCCAGACCCAGAGCTTCTTTGACTACCTTCATAACAGCAATCTTTGCTCCACCGTCTGCTGTCAGATGTACGTCAAATTCGCTTTTCTCCTCTGCCTCTGCTGCTGGACCTGCTCCACCTACTGCAGCAACAGCCTGTGCTGATACTCCGAACTTCTGCTCAAAAATCTTTACCAACTGATGTAGTTCGAGAACTGACATTTTTTCGATTTTCTCCACGATATCTTTGAATTGTGAAGGGATTTCTACTTGTGTTTCTTCATTCATATATTTTTTGTAAATAAACTAACCTAATAATTATGATTGCTTTTCTGCAATCTTCCACAACGCGGTAGCCAACTGCTGAATAGGAGTATTGATGATATTCACGAACATTCCACGAAGTGTGTGTTGGTCAGGAATATTAGCAACCTCTGTCATTGCGGTACTATCCATGTAACGGGATTCAAATATACCTCCGAGGATCTGAACTTTTGGTGCGCGATCTTTGGATGCTTTTCGCCAAGCGAATAATTCGCGGGCCGAAGCAGTAGGATCAGTACTCCAGGTAATAGCAATATTACCCTCGAGTGCAGGCATGGTGCCAGCAACATCAGATCCTAGAGCACGAGATAACAGGGTCTTTTTGACAACCTGATATTCTACCCCTTCACTGCGTAACTGACGGCGCAAATCACTGACCTCTGCCACAGTTAGCGCATTGAATGATAGGAATGTCACTGATCCAGCCTGCGCCAAATCCTGTGATAATTCAGATACCACTTCTACCTTTTTTTGTTTTGATATAGCCATGTAATTATGGTGATAAAACGAGTATATAATTCGACCTGTACCAAAGAATTACGAACTAGCCGAGAAGCTGTTCGAACAAGAATCTCGGAAGGTCTTGCGCCATGCCCACAAACGTGGAGATGACCGCCCTCTGTCTCTGATTCTTTGAATACCCTGCAAATCTACCATTTTTTTAGAGAAAGACAAGGACTTTGTGATTTAACCAAAGATACGAAATGACACCCTTCTGTCACCCTGAATTTATTTCAGGGTTCATAGAGATAGCTGTACAGATGCTGAAATAAATTTATCTTGCCCTGTAGGTACAGCATGACACATCAAAGTTTGTTTTTATATTTAAACTTTTAAAACAACTTCTTCCCGAACAGTGTTCCAATAGCATCCTCGAATGGTTTGTGCAGAGTATTATAAATAATGAGAGCCAAAACAACCAAAACGGTCAGGGGAAGGATCAGGACTAGGCGCGTTATATTGCTTTTCAGGTCGCCATTTTCCTTTATCCACTTTTCCCATATTGGATACAAATAGGCCATAACCCACATTGCAGGCAATACAATAGGTCCTAGTATAATCAGTTTCGTATACTGTACCCATTTAGGAGACGTCGCGGCTGCCATATCGTACTATACTACCAAAGTTATACGCAGTATCGCAAGTGATAAAGCGCAATGGCTCCTGCAACACTAACATTGAAAGACTCTTTTGTGCCCTGCTGCGGGATTTCGATAACTCCATGGGCACTCTGCAAGACCTGCGCTGACACTCCGTCAATTTCATTACCTACAACCAGTGCAATAAACTCACCCATCAATGAAGATTTACGTACAGCAGGAAGATTGATTGAATCATCGCTCTGTTCGAGTGCATATACGGACATTCCCTTCTCCTGCAAACCTGATAATGCTGCTGATATGTCAGGGTAGTATCTCCAAGGTATGATATCTTCTGCCCCCAGAGAAACCTTTGCGAAATCTTGTCGTTTTCTGCCAAATCTATCTATCGGCGTCGGCGTAGTGCCTACTAAATATAATTCTGCTACACCCAAACATTCTGCCGTACGAAACAGTGACCCGGTATTATGCACACTGCGTATATTCTCCAGTACCAGTGTTATATTCATATCAATGTCCCCCCGGTAGGGCTCGAACCTACGACCGTCTCCTTAAAAGGGAGCTGCTCTACCATCTGAGCTACAGGGGGATTCTTGTTCCAAGCAGCAATATAATACCAGCTTTAGCGGAAAAGTCTATACAAACCTTTTACAAACAAGCTCGGATATTCGTTCTGTACCCACAGTGTTGCACCATCTGTTACAACACTGAATGTCCCCCTGTCACAGGTAGTATACACAGGGATATTTAGGTAATTATACCTATCAACTGCCTGCGTACTGGGGTGCCCATACGAGTTTTTGCACGCGAACGATACAATACCCATTTCAGGGCGTACTACCTTTAGAAACTCAAGGCTGGATGAAAAACGTGAGCCATGATGCGGGATTTTCAGAACAGACACATCTAAACTATCAGCGCCATATCTCTGTAGTAGTGACGACTCAACTGATGAATCCATATCACCAGTAAATAAATAAGAAATACTGCCGTAGGATAGCTTTAAAACCGTTGAATAATTATTCACCTCCTCCGATGTATAACCTACCGACGGGTGCAATACCTCGATAGTGACTCCTGATGGCAAATCCATGCGATCACCTGCATATAGAGCACGAACTTCTGCAACCTCGTCTTGTTCGTCTGCTCGCGCGCGTAACGCAGTATCAGTATCCTTGGCAACACGATTATCGGCAACCTGGTATACACGATATACATCCAGAACAGATGATACACCTCCGATATGGTCAGCATCTGGGTGTGTGACGATCAGCATGTCCAAACTTTTGTCATACAGAGGAACAACTGATTCCAGAGCCTGCACAACCCCATCATCAGGTCCTGCGTCGATCAGTATCTGGAATCCATTTGGATCAGTGACCAGAATTGCATCGCCCTGCCCTACATTCAGCATAGATACCCGCAAATACTCGTTGTCGGCACAAGCACCCAGGTAATACACAGCACCGAGAAGAGCAAAAACGACACATCCGATCAAGAACTTATACTTTACTGACATGGTTGTAGTATAATCAAATTATATGGAAATAACACCCAAAACATTTACTATCCCAGCGAAACTGATCGGCAGCATAACCCCAACAACCATTGCAGAACATTTAAAGCTGTATCAAGGCTATGTTGCCAATGCAAACACTGTACTGACTAAAAAACAGGAATATATGAAGGACCCTGCAATGAATACCTACGAGATCAGCGAGCTCAATCGCCGACTATCATTCGAATATAACGGTATCACTAACCACGAACTTTATTTCGAACAAATAGAAGGCGGACCATCTGCCATTGACACCTCGAGTGCTCTCTATGCAAAAATAGTGGATCAATGGGGTTCATGGGACGCCTGGATCGCCGACTTTGTACAAACCGCAAAAACACGTGGTATCGGCTGGGCTATGCTGTATTATGATTCAGAGCGTGACTTCTTTATTAATTCCTGGGTAGATGAACAGCATATCGGCCATCTGGGATCATTGCACTGTATTTACGCTCTCGATATGTGGGAACACTCGTATGTATTGGATTATTTACCATCCGGCAAAGCATCCTACATACAGGACTACATGAGTAACACTAACTGGAATATACCTCAGGAACGGTATAACGCGATAACACATCAGGGTTAAGACTTTTCATGTCGCAGTTTGACTACAGGTTTTCACGAACGAGTGAGTTCGGGTTATACCCAACATTGCACTCTAAGATATTTTTAGTATGGTGAGAATTATTACCTACTATGTGTAACCTTCTGCATCATATGAAAAAGCATATACTTCTCATGCCGGGACGTAGTTTTGCATTTGTCATATGCGGAGTCTTTGCATGTGTAGGATTCTTGTTCTCTGTTGTCTTTGTAGGAATGAATGTGGGTCTGTTCAATGTTCGTGGGGCCGCAGCAGAACGCAATATATCAATAGGTATTACTACTCAGGCAAACGATCAGCCACAGACGAGAAGTGCGCTCTCCTGTATGATACATGCGCTCGATGCCGAGGCTCCTGATACTGCCCAGGCAATTTCGCAAACTCTATCGGTTACGAATGATATACCGCTCGCCACCACCATGACCCAACGCGCACTGGGCACAACAAAAAGCCTCCAGGCACAGAATATTATCACAGCATGCTCCGAGGTAGGACAGTTTATACAAGACAACATTCAGCGACGTACCTCCTATGTATGGGCAAATAGCCCAGAGTGGGCAACATTATCCGCAGCGCTGATTCGAGACCGCGAGCACATACAGCGTGCCGCCGCCGACGCACAAATCAACCCACGACTTATCGTCACAGGCGTAATCGGCGAACAGTTCCGATTCTTTGCTGGGCAGCGCGAATCATTCAAACGATATTTTGAACCTCTCAAAATATTCGGCAGACTATCAAAATTCTCCTACGGTATAGCAGGGCTCAAACCTGATACCGTGCGACAGGTCGAATCCCATATCATAAATCCTGATAGTATCTTTTATCTAGGACCTCAATATGAATCTATTATTCATTATACTGAATCAGAATTGGAACAATACGATGATCCACAGCTGGCTCGTATCACTGATCCTCATAATAATTACTATTCGTATCTCTACGTAGGATTATTTATGCGCCAGGCCATGCAGCAATGGGAACGATCAGGATTTCCTATCAATAATCAACCTGGGGTACTGGCAACCCTGTACAACCTAGGATTTAACCGGTCTTTACCTAAAAGTAATCCCGGCATAGGCGGAGCCATCATCAAAATTGGCAATACTGAATACACATTCGGACAAATCGGCGAAGAATTTTACTACTCAGGAGAATTAGTATCAGAGTTTCCGTATCCTACTGAATAATGGAGAGAAGCCTATGGAAAGAATCCATATTATCTCGTATAAAAAACATGACGCAAAGCATCATGGTTTCTTTTACTACGAACTACTGATTGAATACCTACTAGCCCCCAATTACGATATCTTCAAGCGACTGAAATGCATTCTGTGCATTTGATATTTGCTGCTTCAGACTTGATCGGTATTGATCCAGGAATTCCACCAGAGTGATCCCTTCTACCTCTACCTGAGTGGCAGCATTCGGGCCTACGTAACGCCAGTGCCAGGGTTCTGCACGGAATCCTGTGATAGCTTCTTTGCCCTCTGGATAACTGTTTACAAAACCAAATTCAGCAGCATTTTTATACAACCACTCTATTTGCTTGCCAGCTGTTAATGGAACACGCTTTCCATCTTCTTCTGCTGCGAAATCTGCTGATGTTCCCAGATTATGTTCGGACCGCCCTGGCAATGCTACAATACGATGAGCATACTCTCCTATACGACGCACCATGACCTGTAGCAAGTAATCCTGCGAGTCTTCACCACGGTAGGATGAGGTTACATACAGGTTAACACCGTCATCTGCTGCTGCCTGGTACATACGCTTTAGCGCATGATAAGTTTCTGCCTCCAGACATACAGGACCATTAGAAGGTATCGAATTATCTAGTTCAAGGACCAAATTGTTGGGTACATATTCACTCGGCAAGACACGTGCTTTATTCACATTATCCAGTCGGAAATCTGCTACATCGCGACTGGTCTGACCTACGGGGCAGTACAAAAAGGCATACAGCGAATTAATATTTTTCTTGGTCTCAGGTGCGAGCCATGCCTTGCCTGGTCCCTGGTGAACATTCAGAGTATCCCGCGTAATTTTATCCCACACCCCAGAAGCATTGAGATCATACCCTCGCGAGCTCAGATAATGTTGAATTATCAGAATCTGCTGACGAGTGAGTTTTGAAGCATCTGATGGAAAAGAAAAAGATGAATCCGTAGCTCTCCACGCATCCACCAATGAATAAGGTATATTCAAATATAATCGAGGATCAGTCTCGGTGTTCGTCACAGCAAAAGATATTCCTGGAACAGCCAATACCAAACAACATACAATAGAACACATCCGACGATACAACATAGTACCTGTCGATTCTACCGCAGAGCAGGAAAAATCACAAACTTATTACGGGGAAAGCACTGCTATCTATAGCAACTGAACTCTATCAATGCGTGAATTTATTCAGAGACCTGCGACTCTCTATATACATTATAAGCCTCTACTAGCATCTCCCTCTTCTGGACTTCGTCAGGCCCTGCCAGAGCCTGCTGTATCATGCCCCAGACACTATGCAGCACTACTAGGGCTTCTTTTATTTCTATAGCTAATTGTTCCTCCGTATCACCAGAAGCTATATATTGTTCAAATTCGGATATCTTTTCTTGTACGTCTTCTATAAACAACTGCATTTTTAGAGCAACGAATGCATCTTCTTTGTTATCAAATGTAGTTCTTTCACTATGTTTCGCTGTTTGAAACTGAAAGCGCATAGGATGCAGGTCACGCACATCAATCGGGCGCCAGCTATCATCCTGAAAATCCAGCCGCCATATCAAACCATCTGCATCTCCAAAGAATGCCTGTGTATCCGAAAAATACAACAATGCGACTTCTCCATCCAGTAAACTCTCACATAAAGATGTGTCAAAAGGCACTATTTCGTTACTACCAGGTGTAGATTCGGTCATAGCTAGTATTATATAGGTTACTACAGACTCGGCAAATCAGGATAGATATACCAGGGCTGGTATATTGGTAGATTTTAGCAGCTTTGGCAGATAATTACCTATCCGAGACTGTATAGAAATCCATTTCTACTCCAAAACCACAGTGGCGGATGCATTTCGATAGGTGCAATTCCGCTGCCTTCGAGTAGTACTCGCCAGCGTTCCGATATCTGCTCTTTCGTCAACGTCAATGATTCGTCTTTTGTGATAACACCCAGAATAACTGAGCACTGTGTAATATGAGTATCGGGTGCGATATCAATATACTCTCTACTACTCAGCTGAATCTGACCATACTCACCTAATATGAACGACCAGTAGTTAAATATTTTCGGACCTGATAGATAGGGAAATTTCTTCTTGTGTGTACGCTGTACTATGTCTTTTAATTTCAAGAAATCATACTCTGTTGCACGTATTAAATTAGTGAAGCTACCCCATTCCTGTTGTATAGTTGTCGCAATGGTCTTCCAGGTAGTAACATGTTTATTTGGTTGTAATGCTAACTTGTATTTCATTAATTTCTGACGTAATTCATCTTCAGGCATGTGAGCAACAGAATGAACATCAAAAACATCTCGCGTCGCACTATCATTCCATGTTTTGTGTGCAGCTTCCCATAATTTATAACTATCCCGTTGATAGTTCAGTGCCATAGGCAGCGTAAAATACGCCAGCCTCATTCCCTGCTCTGTGTCAGAGAATCCAGGATTGCTGTCTTCGGGCATTTTTGTCTGACCGAGCTGCCCCGCGCGGAACGCCTCCAATAGCAGCCGACAGTTTTGGTGTAATGTATTAGTCATAACGATCATCTATAGGATAGCACGCTAGAAACAGTTACATAAATCTGCTGGTTGCGCTCATATATTCTGCATAATAGCTTGGATATCCTCGATCGCTTTTGGCATATTACGCTGCCCCATACCGACAGGATAATAGGTTGGGTGCACAGCAAATACTTTCCCATCAATGGTCAGGTCATATCTGCGACATCTAGATTCCGAAACCTTGATCGGCTGCTGTAACAAATTTGATGCAACCTGATTACCAAACGCAATGATTACCCGGGGAGAAACCAATGCAATCTCTGCCAGGGTCACGTCTCTGCTCTCTCGAAATACCAGATCGGAAACATGGCGAGCATCACACTGAGTACAGCGTGCTAAGTTCGTTAGATAGTATTTATTCTTTGCGACCTGCTGATACAGCTGCTGCGCAAATTCGGGAGTCCATTCATGTGTTTTGAGTGCTTGAATATATGCATACGTTTTATCGTCAATGACACCTAATCGATACATCAATTTCCAGGTATTTTTCAATCCTATCCATGGCGCACGCAATCCAGTCCACTCCTTTATTACAGTGATATTCCTCGCCGTCGGATTCATGAACAAAAACATCACGTCTGGATTGCGAATACAGCCCGTCCCATATAGTGCGGTATAATTACTATCGCCATATTTTGTCTGCAAGGAGTCTATTTCTGGCTTGAGACTATCTAATTGAAGCATACTTCGATTATACACTAGTGACTACGTAGCTTACCCCCCTTCCCCTCCTCTATGTGATTAGGTCTTACTTTACTACTTGTTTGTATCACTGATTCGGCCCAGTAGCAACTCAAGCGAATCGTTTGGCGTAAATATGATCGGATTCTCGCTCTCGGTGGGACGCTCAAACTTGTGAGTATCAGTCTCCATCCATTCTGACGGCACATCGTGGCGAGTTTTGTTGAGTTTATTTTGCAATTTCCGCTCCCTTAACACCTCGAATGGAGTATCTACAAAAATAAGTACCGTGTTCACTCCAGCCTTTGACGCAATACTCCTGAGCTCGTTACGTTGCTCCACATAAAAGCAATTATCATCAATAATGACCGAATCTCCTAATAGGAGTTTATTTTTTACACCCTGAATCAGGAGTTGCCACAATGCACCTCTCCAAATAGCATCATCATCTTCATCAGGTGTAGATTCAAGTTCTAATGATTGTTCGATCGCAAAATATATATCATCTCGACCAATTATTGGTATATTTAGAGTCTCAGCTAATTTCTTTGAAAGAGTCGATTTTCCAGAAAATGACTCTCCACAGAGAATAATCAATTTTTGTTTACTTGTAGAGTTCATAATATTTATAGTGTTAGCAAAAGGTTTCTAGTAATCTATTCCAAAGCTTTTCAATGTCTTTCTCTTCATTCCAAATGTCTTCAATTTGTTTTCTCAATTCTTGGTGCTGCGGATAACCGATATCAGGATTACGTCTGAACGTATCTGGAAACTCGATATTGAGCAGAACAGTCAGCGCTTCTTTGAGGTCATTGTATCTTTGTTTGCCCATAATCTTTTCATGGATGACGCCGAATTTGTACCACGTATAAAAATGCCACAACTCGTGCATTATTATCCTATTTGGTATAGGCGAAGATATCGTCACAAAAAAGCTATTATTCTCGATATTGTATGGGCAACGATTATTTACCGTCAAAAATACCGTAATATCCTTTGGTAAAATAACACCAAAAATACCCTCAGCTTTTGCCTGGTAGTTATCTCGTACAGACAACCAGTCGC
Source organism: uncultured Candidatus Saccharibacteria bacterium (assembly GCA_964601935.1). Classification (GTDB taxonomy): domain Bacteria; phylum Patescibacteriota; class Minisyncoccia; order Phycocordibacterales; family UBA1006; genus JANPGR01. The sequence goes on from CAZROP010000001.1 coordinate 196,551, forward strand.
TTTCACATTTCGCCAATTTCTCATCGACATTGATTGCATTATCTTTCAGATATTCTACTACGAAATCATTGATCTGTTTTTCTGTTGGACTATCTCCATATTCTGTTACCAGTTTTTCGTATACCTGTGTGGGTGTTTTTGAATTATTCGAACTAGCCCCATAGTTTATGAGACACCAAACATCTCTATCCTTTTCATAGACAAAATTAAGTTTCAAAGGATTGCCCTCGAAACTCACTCCTGACACTGTTTCGAGAAATTCCATAATGGGTGACCACAGGGAATCGAACCCTGATCAGAGGTACCACAAACCTCTGTGTTAACCGTTACACCATGGCCACCATGACTACCCATTACAGGCATCAACCAGCAATATACCATACCCCGTTAGGGATTACCATACATCTATCGGTCCATACGACGCCTGCTATCGATAACGCCCAACCCAGGCTTGTTCTTTATTCTGAAGAATTACCTTTCGCTACAATACCCTCCTGGTATTCATAACAGTATTTCAGGACCATCACCCATGCAATAATAATTGCTACAAAAATCAATATAAATGGCGCACGTATCCCAAATAACGAGGTAATACCCAGTAACAATGGACAGGCTGCGGCAGCCAATGCTGTATAGGCAGAGTCTACTCCTGATATATATCCCAATCCGTACTTGGTACCATAACTACTAATCATACTGACGCGATTCGCCATAGTCAGCCCATTCCATAAACAAAACCAGGCTAATGCTATATACAGATACTCTCGTGGAACAAATGCTAGTAGTACCGCTGCTAACGCAAATAGCGGCATAACATGCTGCAAAACACGCCTGGGACGGATAAACTGTGCAACATATCTGACCACCAACCCCTGAACAACAGCGATACATACACCAGTGAACACAAAGGTATATCCCACTTCACGAACAGTCATACCAAAGTTAGTGTACAGATACAGCGACCAGTAGGTAGTGAATACTCCGAAACCTGCCACATATAGTACGCTGACGAGAATATGCGGAATCAGTTCGCGCTCTAGTCTGGGCAGTAACTTTGGTTTTATAGATTTGGTTGTATCCAAATTGGTGTTGGTTTCCCGGAAGAACCCTATAGTGACCACCACCGACAGGAACGATAGCATAGCTGCAAATACGAGCGTGGATGACTCCATGGATAGGCCAAAGAGGTTAATACCGGCTCCCCCTACCAATGGACCAATGACCATTCCAATACCGAACAAGGCCCCGACAATACCCAGTGCCTGTGTGCGCTTTTCAGGCTCTGCAATATCCAGCAAGGCTGCGCGTGCCACTGCAATATTTCCCGCTGTTCCACCATCAATAATACGTCCTACCGCTAGCAATAGTAATGATGATGCCTGCAAACCTATAATACTAAGGCCGTATCCAAGCACTGATCCACAGAAGGCAACCACTAGTACCCACTTCCGCCCTAATCTATCTGACAAGGTACCTAGAAATGGCGCCGAGAAGAATGCGCCGATAGGATGAAAGCCAATGACCAGGCTATACCAGATAATGGTGTTAATTTGCGTGTTGGTGCTAATAACAGGCAGGGTCATGGACTGGAATATAGCGGGTAGTACCGGGATCAAAATACCCAGAGACATTACATCTAATAAGATAATACCCAACAATATGGCCTTGTTACGTGTCATAAATTATGCGAATAGTATACCATATGAGTGGTTTTAATAATATGAGTATTGCCTAAAATATTGCCAAATAGCAGGTCAAATACTACAATTGAATATCTGCCCAAGACCCTTCTCTAGCTCTATGAAAAATCAAATCACACAAGTTCTACCCCGTAGCGCATGGGAAAAGGTCATAATTCAAGAAAACAACGAACCGCTGGTTGAAATGAAAGAAATTGATCGTCTAAAAATAGGATTGGTTTCAAAGTCGTATACACCTTCATTTTTCGTCCGCCAAACTGTTGCGGAAAAACTATATAGGGTTTCTGAGACGCTGCCTCAAGAAATGCATCTCGTTCTAATCGAAGGATACCGAACTATGCAAGCTCAGCAATCAGAGTGGAATAGAGTCTTCCAAGAATTGCAGCAAGAAAACCCAACATGGACACACGATCAAATTGAATTTCAAGTACGACAATATGTTGCCAAACCCGCACCACTTGCAAATCATCACTGTGGCGGTGCTATTGATGTGACTCTTTGCTATAGTAACGGCGTGCTGCTGGATATGGGATCCTCCTATATTTCCGAAGCCCCGATCACGGATAAGGTTAGATTTCCTATGTTCTCTAGCGAGATTACAAAAGAGCAGCATATGAATCGTAAGATACTGAGAGACGCCATGGAGTCCGAAGACTTTATCTGGTATCCAGGAGAATGGTGGCACTACTGCTGGGGCGATAGAATGTGGGCAGTCTACTCTAATCAAATAGAGTGTTATTACGGCCCCGCCTATTTAGAATAGTAACGTATCTAAAAAACCGACAACTTATCAGTCATCGGTTTTTGTTTTGTCGATGTGCGCAAGAGAGGACTTGAACCTCCAAGGGATTGCTCCCGCTACCACCTCAAGGTAGTGCGTCTACCAGTTTCGCCACCTGCGCAGGCGTGCACACTATATCAGAAAGACAATCTCTATACAATAGAATACAAAAATACCCCCGATTTGGGAGTATTTTTCGAAGAACTATTCTGCTGATTCTGCCAGAGCCAATTCTGCCTCTGCTGCTAATTCCTTTTTAGATTTGGTATCAGCAACAAATGATACGAAATTGCGCATTTTGCGACGAATTTCGCGAGCAACCTTGGTACGGATGTAGTACAGTTTGCTACGGCGTACTACAGAACGCTTTACGACAGTGAATGATTCAATAGTTGTAGAATAGAGAGGAAATACACGCTCTACTCCGACACCATGTGAAATCTTGCGAACCGTGATGGTTGCGCCTGCCTCGCGGCCATGTTTGCGAGCTATGATAATACCTTCGAACGCCTGAAGACGGAAATTACCTCCTTTTTCTGGTACTTTTACCTGTACGCGAACAGTATCGCCCACACGAATATCCAGAGAAGCGCGCGCCTGTACTGATTCTGGCAAGTGAGTAATACTCGATGTCATATAGGACCAAAACTACCACAGAACAGGCGGTAATGCAAGAAATCTACGATGAACCCTGGAACTAATCAAATACCCTCTTCGCAAGAAAAGTGAGAAGTTTTTATAGGAAAACTTGCATACTTTCGAGAAAAGCGGCTCGCTCCGGTGCAGGCGAGAATGTGTGGGTTTTGATTAGCTCCGGGGTTTAAATTCGTAATAAACGAGAGTATTATCGACCAATACAATTCTATACTGTTACTGTCCTATGATATACTACGCATTATGATAGGATTTATTGCTGGCACCGTCCATTTTGTGCATCCACGGATCAAATTGATAACTATTCTGACTACTGCTGGTATCGGCTACAACGTGCATGTACCCAATCAGGAATTCTATACCATAGGTGACTATGTCGAGCTGTATACCATCACCATAGTCCGTGAGGACGTACTCGACCTATATGGATTCGCATCCACCGAGGAGCGCGAGTTATGCGAACTCCTGATGAGTGTCAGTGGTGTTGGGCCCAAAACAGCTCTGAATATTACCAATAGCACTACCCCATCCCTGCTGGTTGATGCATTACGGACCAAAAATAGCACATTTATAGCAACACTGCCCGGTATCGGCAAAAAAAGCGCAGAAAAAATGATTATAGAATTACATGACAAGGTAAAGAACCTATCGTTCGAAGCAACAACATCGACCGTTCATAATGATTTAATAGAAACACTGCTAGCAATGGGATATCAGCCGCGCGTTATCACAGAAACCATATCAGCACATGTATTCACAACAGAAACCCTCCAGGATCGTATTCGTGAAGCCTTGGGCCTACTACAGAGAAATTAGCGAGATATTGGGTGGAATATACACTCTAATCTGAATAGACTATTATCTTTGGTCCCCAATGTATGTATATGCAACTCTTTCTTCCATATTTCTAGTAAAGACCGTGACCTCAATACGTTTATATGAATTACCTTCATATATATCAATACTCTCCAAGGTGTTATCATCGACTTCAGCCAGATAGCCACATACAATATCATAAGGATTTCCAGTATGAACCAACGAGATATAATGATAGTTAGTTGTTGTTATAGGGCTTTTACGGATAACACATTTCCATCCGCGGACAAAAACACTCTGAATGGGTGTAATTTTAATCTTTGAAGAATCCAAAATCAAACTACCCTAGGTAAATAAGTACATATAACCAAGAAGCTACTCCAACCATTTTAACGTACCAGCAATGTCGTGTACCACCTCTGTCAATTCGGTACGCATTTTACATGCATAACCACCAGATTCTATAGATTTAGGACTTATCACAATACGATACGGCATACCCATCAAATCTGCATCAGCCAGCTTCTGCCCTGCTCCTGCGTCACGATCATCTAGAATATAATCGATAGCCATACTACGAAGATTATCTGTCAAAAGAGCTGTGTATTCTAATACACTCTCGTCCTCTGACATAAGTGCAACAATATGCACTGTATAAGGCGCAATAGCACGTGGCCATACTAGTCCTTTATCATCAGACAGCAGTTCAGCAATAGCGCCGACGAGGCGGCTGACACCGATACCGTAACAACCCGCTATTATTGACTGTTTTTCACCTTTTTCATCCGTGTAGTAGACATTCAGAGCATCAGTAAATCTACTCTCCAAAGGAAAGATATTTCCCACCTCGATAGCACGCTCTTCGGTTAATTCATCTGCTTTCCATCCTAATTTTTCAAGTATCTCATCATTGTATACCTCTTTGTTGATAGCACGACCGCTCGGGTGTACATAGATAGTATCTTCTCCAACAGGAGATAGTGTTTGATATTCATCACTAAAGCGTGTAGTAAATATTCCACCATCTGCATAGGTACGAATAGTTTTATCACCAATACCCAGACGATTATATACACGTGTATATGCTGCAGCGATTAATTCATACAATTCCTCGTGCTCTTCCTGAGTACGTGAGAATGAATACATGTCCTTCATAACAAACTCACGTCCGCGCAAGATTCCACTTTTGGCACGTAATTCATTGCGAAACTTGTTTTGAATCTGATACACCGAAAATGGTAAATCACGGTACGATGATACGTAACTACTGATTGCGTCTACAATAGGTTCTTCATGGGTCAGCCCCATTCCCAACTCTGTACCATTGTTCAGCGTTGTTTTGAACCAATTATCTACCTTTGTGTCGTCCCATCGATCGGTAAGCTCAAAGATATCCTTTGACAACAATGTCGTCATGAATAATTCCTGGCCACCCACAGCGTTCATCTCTTCGCGGATTATAGTTTTTATCTTTTCCAGCACACGAAATCCGAGCGGCAGAAAAGCATATACCCCAGCAAGAACCTTGTGAATATACCCAGCACGTATCAATAATTGAGCGTTTCTGGATTGTTCATCTGCGGGAACCTCTTTGCGGGTTTTTGTGAATAATTGGGACATGCGGATATGACTCATATGCGTGCATTATAGCATATATATGAATTTCCCCCACTTTTACAAAAAAAGTACTATCTGTTGTCTTTTATATGAGTACAGTATCCTTCCTGCTGTTTTTTGCCGATCTGTGACCCCATAATCATAACAAAACCTTTTTTGACCTGCTCCCAGCGGTATACTAAAATATCGCATCCATCAGCTGTATCGTACTGCACGATGGAATGATTTTCCTTATCAAGGAAATAATTTGCTGTTGAGCTCTTTGTAAGGGTTAGCACCGTGCTCTGCCCTACAGAATCCTCTAACTTCATATAGCGGCGAGCCTCTGTAATAGAGTTATTTTCTCCCTGCATGAACATAACAAACTGATCTTTGCGATCGGTAGCATATACCCCTTCTGGAACACCATCACCCGTAATATCGAATGTATGTACTGGAGTTAATTTGGATAGCTTTATTTTTAACTCTTCTGCTCTGGTACCCACCTTATCTTTCTCCTTTTCTATAAAGAATGTATTTTCTGTTAGAGGAATAGGAAACTTTTCATTATCACTAGGTCCATTAGTTTTTTTAGAAGAGAGGGCGTAAAATGCAGCAACACCCACTACAACAACCGCTACACATAGTAAAGCTATTTTTTTCATTTTATCATCACTACTCCATTTCTTATTCTTCTTCATATATAATTCTATTGTATAGAGATTGATGCACTATTCAATCATGTCTGTGGATAGAGGTTCTAAGTTTCTTGGTTATACCAGAATAAAAGCCTTACTGCATCGCAGTAAGGCTTTTCTTAAAGTATCTACATACACTACAGCGTGCAGAGAACGTACAGATTGAATGCTTGTGGATCCAGTGTCCAGGTAGCGACTACCTTCAGATTCACCATATGAATCTTCCAATTACGCTGTATGCCTGCCTGGATCTTCCATATATTAGGACCTTCTTTTTGATAAAAGCATCCTACGTCGGCAAATATCCTGTAGTCTTTCAATCCCGGAGCTGGTGCAGATATGAACACTCCTACCTCGCTATTTTTCGCCGAAATAAGTGCGAAAAATCTCTTATCTTCATACTGCATCGCGTATCCCCAACCAATAACTGTATCAGGTCGTACCCAGCCTGCGAATGTAAACCGGTTCCATACTGATATGACGTTGCGACCGAACTGACCTGCAAGATGGTATTCGGGCTTGAAGTTACGCAAGTGTACTCCTCCTAACACCCTGCCCGCTGAGTATTGATATTGTGCTCGCAGACCGGGAGCTTTCCCGGTAATCCGACTTTGTGCGGTTACTTCGAATTGACCACTACCTGTTACAGGCAACGGTCGCAACAGTGCAGCCGCAGGTGATGGAATATCCCCCAGGCTAAATGTCCAATGTGCATTGGGTTTCCAGTTAATACCCAGACTCAACGCTGGTTGCACACCCGAATCCCAGTAACCCCAACCAGCCAGCAACACGTTGCCACCTAGCGACACCTCAAATCCGATACCAATTCTAATATCCCCAACTGTGGAGTTTTTGGTAGTGTCGAGCCGGTATTGGTTCCCACCCAGAATACCAGCATATATATCAAGCTTCTTCCCCAAGGTATCAATAACAGTCAGTTGCGCGATTGCTGTATACCCTAGGCATACGCAAAGAATAGAAGAAATGATACTTTTCATTACACATGGTTTTTAATATTGAACAATCTTGCTTAAAAAACAAAACCGAACAAAACCAAGGAATAGGATCTAGAGCGCGAACGAATCCGCACACTATCCTATCGATGTAATGAAAAAATATTTTTCCTCTCCTCTCTGTATAGCTATGTGCCTCATACGGAACAACAATGTATACGTCATTGTAACAGTCTGGTGGCGGATGATAGATATCCGCAACAATTATCGTAGTAATATCCATACTGATTACTGTACTCATTTGTGCCGAAACACGTAGCGAACACACAACCGATAGAGATACCAACATCCCATGTCGCAGTATATGTCCTTGATTCAGAAGCAATTGAAATCCTTGGAGAATACCTAACCGTTTGGTTGGTAACTCCCTTACCAACAATCTCTCAGTTTTCGTCAGAGTACCTGTCAGCGATTTTTTGGTTCGTCGGACAAGTGTTTCTGCTACTATGCTGAAGTAATGATCCTCAAACTTTCGTTTCAGGACCAGCCACAAGAACAAGGGCCAGAGTAATGTAACAAACAGAAGCTTGATAGGACTACCTGCGAATCGCCGGAAGTATGGGTTTTCGTACACCCACAAACAGAACAATAATCCAACGAACGGCAATCCAAACAAGTACTGACGAAGCAACCAACTCAAGAGAGCTAACCATGCTGCTTTCCAATTAATCGGCTCCGCATCATCCAATTCTGGAAAATACTTGCTGCGTGCAGCATCAATGCTTGCCCGAGACGGGTTCTGTCTTTCCATAACTCGCATGACTTCATTCTGTAGCAGTATAAATGCTGGTAGATTATCGGATCCCGTAAGATCATACCAGATCTGTTTCGCCGTATACAAATCGGCGAAATAACAATCAGGGGTGTAGCTGTAGTATGCTGGTTCTGTGGCAGTAATCTTATGCAGTCTGCCCTTCCAGAACCTTTGAAGAGAGTCTATTGCAAACTGTGCGGTACCTGACGGTATCTCGTTTGCAGGTATATTGTATGTGTGCCAAAAACTCGTTGGCATACCAGTGTTCCAGATTAGCATCAGAAACACGGCAAGTTTGATAAACTTTTTCATGTTTCTGATGTTTTGAATTAAGAAATGTAATAATTATTGGGTTCATACTACGTCAGTCTGGATATATGTCAATAACTATCCTTATGAGTTTCGAGACTGTTATTAACCCAGCTCATCACAAAAAACACCCTATTCGGGTGGTTTTTGTTGTATTTAGTACTGCGTATTATTCCGCGATCTTTACTCCCATCGAACGACAGGTTCCTTCTATCATCTTTATCACAGCATCGATGTCATTTGCATTAGAATACTGCATTTTCTCCTGTGCAATTTCTTCCATCTGCTTGCGAGTGATCTTACCTACGAATGATGAAGCATTTTTACCACTGCCTTTTGCTATGCCCAGTTTTGCTTTTATTAGCGCTGACATAGGAGAAGACTTGATAACATAATCAAAAGAACGATCATCGTATGCCTGGAGAATAACATTCATGAGCATACCGTTTTTATCAGCGGTTTCTGCATTGAATTGCTTGATAAATTCACCGATATTGACTCCCGCACCGCCCAATACTGGTCCCAAGGGAACTCCTGGAGCAGCCTTGCCACCTGGTACTACTAATTTGATTGTTTTTGTTGCTTTTTTTGCCATAACACTGCTATATAATTACCTCTTCGTTGATTCGGCAGGTGAGAAGCATGGACCCTAGAAGAGGTTGTAAGGTACCATTCCTGACGAACTAAGATATTCACTATAATGCCATATATTTAAATAAATGCAATATTTTAAACCTGCAATTACCGATGAGTATTGAAAATATTTTGATTATATTATTTTTCTCGCCCACCCTTAAGAACCTCTGCGTACCATACAAGCTCCTTAACCATTAAAGCAATCTTTTCCTTGTATGAAAGGTCGATGATTTGACCATCAACATCAAACAAATTTTGAGCCACAGGAAACGGTAAAGAAGGGGAAATGGGGACCATACCCAAAGTGATAAGTGTCGGCAGGATAGCCTCCGCCATTCTTGAACCACCCCATTTCCCACTTGATACACCAACAATAGCAACAGGCTTCTTTATATACTCCTCATCAAGAGAATCAATAAGTATTTTAAGCTCCCCAGGTATACCACGATTATATTCTGGACTAACGATAATAAGTCCATCTGCTCTAGCCATAATATCTTGCCACGGTTTTACCATTTCGGAATATCCTACAGTTTTTCCAAACAGAAAATCTCGCACATCAACAAATTGAGTTTCAAACGCGTTTAGATCGGATATTTCTTTGAAGACGTACTGAGCAACCTTTTCAGAAACGCGACCCTCACGCGCAGTACCAAGTATTATGGGTATAAAAAGTTTCTTCATAAATTAATAGGTATATTATAGCTTGGATGTAGAATTTAAGTAATAAGGTTACCCTACATTCGTAGACACTCGGGTTTGCTTTTAATTATCACTACTTTTGCGGAGATGGCGGGATTCGGTCACGCCGCATAGTCGCTCGATGCTCTCCTTCGATTCCTCAGGATCATATTCGCTCCTTGCAGCTCGACCCCTAATTCGAATCTGCCGTTTCCGTTTATCAAATATACTACAAATGCTCCTATGGGTCGCATTCATAGCATTTTGCTAATGCGGAGATGGCGGGATTCGAACCCGCGAGGGGTTGCCCCCTGCTACCTTTCCAAGGTAGTGCACTCGACCACTATGCGACATCTCCAATCAACCTAGAGATACTAGCATAGTGTTAACGGTGTAACAATGGAATTACGCTGCTTCTTGTAATTCTTCTCTTCCTTGCTCATTCAATGGAACAACTTTTGTACCGCTAGTTCTTTTACGAGATAAAAAGTCTTTGAAATCTCTACCATTTTTTATTCGATCGACATGACTCTTTATCTGTTCATTAGTAGTACTCATTGATTCTACAACTTCTGGAGTAGTACTATTCTCCCGACCACGAGCTCTTCTTGCCAGCTGAGCTTGTATTTGCTCTGTAGTAGGACTTTTATTTTCTCTTGGTTTAGCATTTTCTATCCTTCTGCTCTGCCAAGAAGCTGTGGCTCTTTTTAGTGCAGGAGTAACGAATGCAGTACTTTGAAGCTGACCCTCCTCTTCTTTAGGTTTATCAAACACGCCATCCCAGAAACTATCCCATCTATGTTCCTGTGTAAGGGTTTGAGATTCTGCGACGGGGGCTACATTTGCTTCTATTACACTTGATGTAGCAGAGGTTTGATTGGTTTCTTCACCTGCAATAGGGGTATCAAACCCAAAGAATGAGGAATCATAACTCTGATTAGTAGTATTATTAATCGTCTGAGAGTTATTATCTTCAGCTTGCAGCCTATTACCTTGATTAGTATTATTAAGCTGTTCTCTATTATTTTCACCATCTCGAGCAAGAGAACGATCTCTCTGTAGAGTCCGCCTCTCATCATTATCAGGCGTACGGCCTGGTTCTTGGTCTGGGTGTTTTTCCTTGTAGTCATCTGTCGGCCCCATAAATCGCTGGGCATGTATAGGTTGCACATGTATATCAGTATCATATACATTAGGTGCTTCGTAGTCTATATCAAGGATTGGTTGATTCGAAAAGTTCTCACCCTGTATACGAGCCAACGAGCGTACATTGTACGGCATAGTATCTGAACCATCTCCCTCTAATACTTCTACTGCCAGTATCTGCCCTTTCAATTCGAATTTTCCATCTTCAGTCACATGAAGGAATTCAGAGTTAACACCAGTATTCGGAATAAATGCCTTACCATTTTTATCAAATTCTATAAATACAGCACCTTTGTTACCGATACTATCACTTGTTACTAATTTTTCGCTTCCCTCGTAGAGCATTAACTTTATTTTTCCTTTTCCTACCATTTCTTTTATTTGATCTCCTGTCAGTTTATTACTACCAAATGTTGACTCATCGTTAAACATGTCTGCAATCGACATTTCGTATCCCTTCACATTTCCATCAGCATCCCATATTACACCTGATCCATTTGGTCCTCCCCATTTTAGATCCAATTCATTGCGCGCAAATTCTTTGGTATCATAATCATAATAATTGTCCATTCGAACAGATTTGAATTCAGCTGGACGCTCTGCTCCATTATAAGAATCAAAATATGAACCTGGGACAGGTGTCTCTGTTATCGTGAATCCTTTCCCTGCTAATGCTTTCTGTATATCGTCCTGACCTATTACACCATCACCTGCGGCATCTGGTATAGAAATGTTTACGCCATTCGGTCCTGTTAGTGCAACACCATTTCCCTGCTGCTCCAGACAGAACCCATCCGGTAGACGCACATCTGCAGATACCTTGCCATCTATACCCTGGATGATAGAACTGTGAGACATGGTAGTCGTGCCTCCGCCTGTTATCAGATTTTTTAACTGCATCAGGAGTGTTGCCTTTTTCTCGGAATCTCGTTCTGTGAACCAACTTTCTACCAAACCCATCGTAGAATCATCTATCAATGCCCATATTTCAGCAGTTGCAATACCGAATGCAAATGATAGTGCAAATACGGCTGAACCTGTTATCGCTGCCTCTTTTGCGAGCATTGATTTCACCCCCCTCTTATGTTTAGAAATACTTTCTATCAACTCCTTTCTAGTTTTTGAAATCTCAGGATTTTCACGTGCATTTTGTAGAGCATTATTAAATTCATTACCAAGTTCTTTTTTTAATCCTGCACGTAGACGTGCCATTAGAACAGCAATTTCACGATGTTGTGCTTCTACCTGACCCGGATCATACTGAATTAATTCTACCTTTTTAATATTACCTGACTTTATAAGATCTTCATAACGGATCAATAATTCCAGTTTTGATTCTAGGGGATACTCCTGACCAGCACGTAATTCGCTGATAATAGATTGTGCTGGTTGCAAATCCATGCTAAATTTTTCAAACTTTGCAGCAACTTTATCATTACTATAGGTTTCTCCTGCAGCAGTGTTCTGGTAATACTGCTGTGCCTCGGTGGTTCTACGATTATACTGCGCTGATCCTGCGAATGCTCCACCTATAACTGAACCTACGACTGGCACAGCTAATGTTGCTTCTGCTGCCTTTTTCGAAACTATTTTTGCGACTGATGCCGCAGCACCCGCGAGGACAGCCAGCGTTGTTCCATTAAACACTCTTGTGACTTTTATTTTTTCACACCATCTACCAAATCTACCTTTGTATTTCGATGATAACGAATGTTCTGCAATCGCTATTTTCAGAGAAATATGAAGTTCGTTTATATATCTAGCTTTCTCATCAGCGCTCAAACCCTCAAATAGAGACTTGACTTCTCTGCAGACCACAAAGAAATTATGAGCAGTTATTGTTTCCTGACCACCTCCTTGGATTCTGCGTAGTGTATCGAGCTGCTGATTTACTAACTCCTGATACGTAATTGTTTGACCTGTGGGTACTTCTGATCTGAAACTATCGATATCTTCCTGAGATTTCAGAAATTCTATCAAAAATGTTCTGAGATTTTCTGATACCTGTGCCTGTCGAGTTTCATTATTATCTACATTATAGACCTTTTCACCTGCGCTCAAGATACTATCGTCACCACTAATCACACGATCAGCTGCTGATTCGTACAGTGCACGTGTTCTTGCCTCGCCATCATCCTCACCCAAAAACACATTACGCTGTTCTGCTGTTTCCCGTAGTGCAGCAACACGGTGTTTTGCCTGTCGATACTCATGAACTATTGCATTTTTAGCTCTTGTGAACTGTCGTGCGATCCAGTTCTTTTTTTCTGCTGACTGTTCCTGAGCCCCTAATCGTTCTGCTGCCAATTTACGAGCATACTGTCGTTGAATATCAGTCACATCAGCAATACCTACATTAACTTCTGTAGGTATTTCTTCAAAACTTGTTTCTCTGAGCAACATACCGATATAGAAATCTATTGAGACACCTCTGTCGGGGACACAGGTTCTTGCGACGATGAATTATCTGGGATGTAGAGTCTTCTGAACTCTAACATTTCTTTCGTAAGAAGCTCTGCCATATTAGGAACATGTGCTGCGCAGAATTCCTGAATTTCAGCATCTGATGCTGTTTCTGTCATAGCATCGAATGTATCTAGTTTGTCTTTCGGTAATGCTGTAAAAATAGCAACCTGAATACGCGTTTCCAATTGCTGCATAAAATCAGCTTTCATTTCGGCATAAATTTCCGGCTCTAGATCGCCAAAATTTTTGTCGTGCAGTATCTCGTCTATAAAATTTCCTAAAATTTCATCAGTGTTCATAAGTACTATAAGGTGGAATTATACAATAACACCATCAGTATACACTGAACATAGATTATTGTATTGTGTATAACATTATAGTATTTATCGAAGAAACATTTGAAGATTGTGAATATAACTAAGTATAAAAGTATAAAAAACAAAACACCCTTACGGGTGTTTTGTTTTAGGTATTCTCAGAGAGAATTACTGAGCAGGTACAACAACGTCTGTTGATACTTCAACAGGCTGTACTGCTGGCGCAGGCTGGATGTCTGTAACTGGTGCTCCCTCTACTGGAACTTCTTCTACAGCCTTGTTCTTCTTTCCGGTTACGATGATAATGATGATTATCACGATTACTGCAACAGCGATAAGGCTAGTTACGATTGTATTTCCTTTGATCATAATAAATATAGATTCTTTCAAATGTTTTTAATAAAGTTGACATACCCTTTCCCCACAACAGAAGGGTGGATACGTATCTATCGTATATCTTTACCCCAAAAATGCAACGGTCGTACGTGGAAAACAATAATTCCCGAGAAATGTCTACTTCGAGACCTCTGAAAATCCTTATTTATACATCGACCAACGGAGGTTTTGGACGGTACTGCAACGCATCCAGTATATGCCGGTCTTCAATAGTAGGAGACGATTCCATATCTGCAATCGTACGACCAATACGTATTACGCGATGATAGGCACGCGGTGACAAGTGCAGTTTTTCCGCGCTTTTCATCAATAACGTTCGTGCGCTATCTGACAAACCTACGGAATTCATATCACGCGCCTGAATCAATGCATTAGGTGATCGTAATCCTGCAGACCCTGCACGTGTACTACCAAACGCACGTGCCTGTATGATATTTTGCCTGATCTGTGCACTAGTTTCTCCTATAGAACTGTTATCATGCAAAGTTTCGTAGGAAATATGCTCTACCGGAACCCAGAGATCAATACGATCAACCAGAGGTCCTGATAGCTTTTTCCTATATTTTCGTATCTGAATTTCGCTACAGGTACAGCGTTTGACCCGTGACCCTGCAAATCCACATGGACAAGGATTCATAGCTGCAACTAATATAAAATTAGCAGGAAATTCTATTGTTCCTCGGGCACGCGATACAGTTACCACCTTATCCTCCAGCGGTTGCCGTAAACTTTCTAATACTTTTAGGTCAAATTCAGGGAATTCATCCAAAAACAACACACCGCGGTGCGCGAGACTCACTTCGCCAGGGCGTGGCACCGTGCCCCCACCTACTAATGCCACATAACTACTAGTATGGTGCGGACTACGAAATGGCGGGTAATTAATAAATGACCCTTGTAGTGTTCCTGCGACTGAATGAATCCCTGTTACCTCTATGGCATCATCCAGTGATAACTGAGGTAATAACCCAGTAAACGCACGGGCGAGCATGGTTTTGCCCGTTCCGGGCGGTCCGAACAAGGCAATACTATGGCCGCCTGCGGCGGCTATTTCTAACGCCCGTTTTGCCGATTCCTGACCTCGCACTGTCGATATGTCAGGATACTGTGGTGATTGTCGTAATAATGACTCGTCGAACTGGGCTATGGTAATATTCTGTACCTCTGTAGGTAGTTTTTGTTCCCGCATCATGCGTTCGAAACCATTCGTATCAATATGCGCTACAATATCCCGCAGATGATGTACGCCATATACGGTGATACCTTCCACTACCGATGCCTCATTGGCGTTTTCTTGCGGCACATATATGTCGGTATATCCCTGGTTCCGAGCCTCGATAGTCAACGGTAACACCCCGCGTACTGACTGAATATCTCCATTCAGTGATAACTCACCTAAAAACAAGGACTTGTCACACTCACCCTGTATCGATCCGCTCGCTATCAAATACCCTATAGCTATTGCAATATCGTAATATGACCCTTCTTTGCGTAATTCTGCGGGCGATAACGATACAATTGTTTTTTGATTAGCATGTTTTGGCGACGGAAAACCGCTATTATGCAACGCGGTGCCCACGCGCCCTCGAGATTCATCCACTGATTTATCAGGTACACCAATAATATCGAATTTATTAAGAGTATTATGAACAATATCTACCTCGACCGTAACAACACTACCCGTAATACCTCGTGGCTGCGCCGAATGTACCCGTGCAAATGACGGCTTTTTCATAGATAGCCAGTACTGTAACACAAATAATTGTAATATCAAAAACACCCTCTATAGGGTGTTTTATCAAATTAAACTAGTATTACCACTCGTAATAATTATAGTCGTAGCTGGAATTATTGTAGTTATTATTATAATTACGCCCACAATAGTAACATCGGTTAGCACTTGAATTATTACGTCGCGCATTTCTCTGCTGATTACATGCGCGATTAGTACAGACTACTTGATCATTGTATCCGCCGTAGTTGCGATAATTATTGGTATTACACGAATATCCACAATTTGATTGGTATCGTGTTGTAGGGCGATAGTTATTACAGCCACTATAACCACAATTACCGTTATAATACCCATTATTATAGCTGTAATCTATACTAAAGTCGACGTAGCTATAGTTACTACCATAATAGTAATCATCGTAATAACAATTAGAGTAATAATCACATGCAAAGGTAAGGCTCGGTAGTACGAAGCCGCCTGCGAGAATGATCATGAATGTTGATATAATCTTTTTCATATGAGTTAAGTGTATAGCTATATTATAAAAATGCAATAGATATTGATGTTATCGCGTATTTATCAACCAGTGATAGGGCGACAAGTATATCCGAGAAGTACTAAAAACCATACGTATTTTAGAATCGTTTCGTGACTTGTAAGTTCTAAAACTACAAATGCGCAACGATACTCTATTTACTAAACTTGATATATATGGCGATATATTCATATCATAGTGAATAATACACTATATTATTAATATGTCAAATTATAAAACAAAAAACTCCTTTTTAATAAGGAGTTTTTTGTTTCTCTTGCATAAGTACTACAATGCCTTGATATGCGTAAAATCCAGATCTACAGGAGTTTCGCGACCAAACATCGAGATAATGACTCGTGCACGTCCTGTTTCTGGGGATAGCTCGCTAATAACCCCATACTGGTCCTTGAACGGTCCTTCGAGCACACGAACCTTGTCATGTACCGCAAAGTCCGATTGATAGGTCACAGCGGTGTTTTCTGCCCGCTGCATGATGCGATTGAGCTCGTCCTCGGTAATCGGCACAGGCTGCGTTCCTGACCCCACAAAGCCCGTCACACGCGGTGTATTACGCACAATGTACCAGGAATCGTCGTCTACGATCATTTCTACTAGAACATACCCTGGATAGACCTTTTCATCCACAGTCTGCTTCTTTGCGCCCTTTATTTTTACCGTTTTTTCATGAGGAACCAGTACACTGAATATTTTATCCTGATATCCCAGAGATTCCACACGCTGACGCAAATTACGCGCCACAGCATCCTCGTAACCAGAATAAGTGTGTACTACATACCATGCACGCTGCCCTGAACTTTGTTGGCGAGACATATATTATTGATTAGGGTTATCGGTTGTTGTAGTAATCGGGTTTGAAATCTGCTGCTGTATTAAGGAATTGATATCGATAGGATTACCGTTTTCATCAGTAACACTCGCTCCAGTTGGGAGGAATGACGGCTGCTCGGTAACAGTTTCTGTACCTACGAGTGTTCGCAAACCCTTCAAACCTGCCAAAAATCCTGCATCTACCAGGCTAATAAAATATGAAAACCCGATAACGCACAGAATAACCAACGCCGTGAATGCAGCTACTTTACGTGGACGAGGCCAGGTTACATTACGTAATTCTGCATATACCTCGCGGAAAAACGTGAATTTAGGTAGTGCCATAGATAGTTTTGCCATATACGCGTTATAATACTATAGATAGCGCATTTTTCAAGTAGTCTCACTATTTTAAACCGACATTTTCAATGTTATACACTTTTTTAAGGGTTTTCCCCAGGTATATACACAGAAATGTCGTTTATTAGTCTTTTATTACCCCCGTCTATTCAAAATAAAGACACTTTCGCAAGAGAAATAGGTAGTTATGTTTATTGTATAAGATGGGTAGTTCTCGAAATTTCTATGAACTTATTACGTTTCAACCTGAATGCTACAATAGTAGTCTATGAAAGTTAGAGCATTTATATGTGCAATTTATAACCAGGAAAGCGAAAATGAGCTCTCTAGGTTTATTCTAAATCTAGAGAAAAATGGATATTCTGTACTAAATACTTGGGATAACAACGTATGGGAAGCTCCAAAAGAGTATATTCAAGAGACAGGGGATACGCTGGAAAACAGAATTTTAATTATAAATAGCTTGTCTCTATCTGAAATTAGTAAATTAAAGCTATTTCTAATGGAACAGGAAGTAGAGTTTACAAAAAATAACAGAAGAACTCTCAATCTCAACCCTGGATACTTGTCTCCGAAAGGTATGTTCTTGATAACACATAAAGACAACCCATATCGCAAAAGAGAAGAAATTGCGAATAATCTCTGGCAAGAAAAACAGTATGCCTACAACGGTTCAACATTTGAGATACTTGATAATACTTTTTCTGAATACAGGGATAACGAAAGAATTGCTAAATTTACTAAATTATTTGACGAATAGAGCTCATTACTGCACACTGATATTGCTACATAGTGAAAAACATCCATAGTTCGGGAGTTATCGTGGAAAACATGGTGCTTAAACTCTATCTAATAATCACATCATTGATACTAAACTCGTGGGGATTACTGTTAATATACTGAACCAATCCATCCATACTGCAACGCGTTTGGAGTACCGTTTGTTCCGCAAAGGTTAAGTGTTGCAGTAATACCACCGTCTGCCCTATAACAACCTGACGATTATTCAACGACATGCCTGTGCTATGACCTATATATTCCAAAGCTAGATCCTTTAAAACCTGGTCTCGCGACACAGTTTGTGCAAACATATTCACCATTTCACTGATATGCTTCATATACTATTAGATTTTTTCTTATTATCGGCCTACCGGCATTAATAATGCTCTAAAATAGATATCATCTGGCGAGGTAACCATGATAGGGCGCATTGGATCTATACAGGAAAATACCACCCTATCCACAGACAGTACGTTCATTATTTTCATAATATTATCAGCATTTACGCGTATCATGAGGTTTTCCTCGATATCTCCGACTATCAACGCTCTAAATGATGATTTACCCCGTCCACGGTCGTTATAATCCGTTTCGCAGACACACATACTCTCGTCTGTATTGGGCTTTAGCATTATTTTAGGGAACTGAGGGTCGGCGAATGGCTGTACTGTACGTAGTGCAGTACGTACCTCGTCACGTGTGGTCTCTATGGTAATAGGAAATTCTTTGGGAATGATTTGTTCATACTGAGGATACGAACCTGTGATAGTGCGTATTATCAATGTGTAATTTCCTGACTGAAACTGACAACTGCCTTCTGTCGCCACACAATCGACCTTTCCACTATTTCCTAGGCAATGTAGCACATGAGGCGTGTATTTATTAGGTAACAACACTGTCCCCTCCTCTAGCTCACAAGGTACTCGAGTCTCAGCCAGGTAAAAACTATCTGTCGCAGCAGCTACTAAAAACCCTTGTTTTATTGACAAAAACACCGATGCAAGCTCCGGTCGTATATCAGAAACCGCACAGGCGAATGACACCCGTTTGATAACATCAGATAGTAATGTAGACGATCCTGTATACCAAGTATCTCCAACGAGTTCAGCGAACTCCTGAACAGTTTCATGGGGATAGGTTTTAATGTCCGCCTCCGAATCCCCTGAAACGACATGTACCACACCTTCTACTATCTCCAATGTCACTTCGCCGAGGTTTTTGATAGTACTCAGAAACCCTATCAGGACATTCTGATCGATAGCGACACGTCCTGCATCATCAACAGATACAAACGGTATGATGACGCGTCCCGATACCCCTAGACCATGCGCCAGCACCTCTACGTGATCTGTGGCAACAGTGAGACACGTGTACGCTAGGATAGGTTGCGCTGGATGGCGTGTTGGTAATTTTGATACTGATTGTAGCGCATCCAGTAGAGTTTTCCCCTGCAAGGTCAGTTTCATAGTAGGTATAGTTAACCATGAAAAAGAAAAAGTTATTATTATTAGGGGTGTGGGTTATGGGGATTGAGCACTACACCCTTATCAGTATAGAGATAATAGAGATGCTTCATACTGGATAACTATGGGTAGATTGCTCAATACTCGGGGAAAACCTCACTATATACCGATACTATCAGGTTGTTGTGGGTAACTGATAGGGTATATCCCCAGGAAGAGTACGGGTTATCACCAGGGTGCTAGGGTGCGCACAGGGTGTTCGCTCTATCACGAGTTAGGCTATCCCAAATACCAGGAGGCTCCTCTAGTCCGCGCGGCTGCATAATAGTGGTGTAGTTCTGTAGTTGGAAATCTTTTACTGCTTCTTCGGTTTTGGATTCAAAAGTGCCGGTGACTTCTATACTATAGCCTTGTTGTACTAGAAAGAGTTGTACTCGCTGGATCTCTGAAGTGTCAGTGCTATCACGGGTGAGTTCAGTGATAAATGGTGCCGAGCATGCCGATACGGACTGTTCGCCCAGGGCGACCTGTTCTATTGTCGATACGCGGGGTTCTGTATCGGGGATATCCAATTCCTGTAGCCCGGTACGCACTCGTACATCATTGAGGACTTTATTTGCTTTACCTCGACTGAATTTGAAGAAGTTGCCAGTAGCGTGACCTACTCCAGCCTGGATCAGAATATCGCTGTCGTTGTTCTGATAGGTGTTCACGGCCTGGGTAGTTTCAGGTCCGAAGTATCCATTCACCTCGAGATCAGTGCCAAGATAGTAGTTGAGGAATTCTTGAATACGTTTTACTTCTTCAGGATAAGTTGGTCCGAGGTTCTGGTTCATGTCTTTGAGAAATAGATACTCTTCCAGAGATTGTGGTAGCGGTTTGTTTGTGTTGAATGGGGATGTCTCTATCGTTTCTTTTGTTATAGAAGGCTGATTTTTTGATACCTCTTTGATACTTTCTTTTGTAGTTGTCGTTTTTATCGTGGTGTTCGTAGTCAGAGAAGGTACAGTAGTTGGTGTTTTTTCTGCTGTTGAACTTACCGCGGTGGTACTTGATTTTGAAAGAGGATTGTAAGTATCTACGGAAGTAGCCAAAGCCAATCGAATCGAACCTCTGTCGAGAGCGGTACCTTGTGATAATGAATCGGACAGAGTTCTGCTGTCTGTTATGAGTACACCGTCCATTGATCCGAGGATTGGTAGATTAAATGCATCAGAACTTTCCGGTATAAATCCTGTACTACCTGATGCTAATAATAGTAGGAGTGTAGCAATAGTCGCCTTTTTGACATGTTTTTTTGCTACCTGATGACGTACTTTTTTGTGAATCTGTTTATGTACCGGTATCGATTTGTTTTCTGGTTTGCTACTGCTGAATAGTGCTTGTATGAGAGCTATTACAATAGTACTACCTAGTACTATTGCTCCTATGGATGCAAGGAGGAAGAGTAATTGGTTGATAGAGATATCAGTATACATATAGTAGGTCACTATTCGTGTATACATAACGTATCCACCGAGTGCGATACACCCTATCAGACCTATAAATATAGTGAATAATAGGAAATTACTTGTAGGTTTTGTAGTATGTACCGATGTTGTGATTCGTTTCATACGCATAACGGTTGGTGTCCGCGTATCTTTGTGCTTCATAGATGCATACTGCCCCCATAATGTGCCCAGCATATAGAATAACCCTCCTATCATCAATGTGAATCCTATATCAGATAAAATATCTCCTGTTAGTGACCAGGTATAGGGCAGCTTTTCGATTACATGTGCAGAAGAAGCACTGTACGCCTGAACATTTTGTACAAAGGGTACCACTAATGCTACAACAAATAAAACATAGTTTGCGATATGGAGAGCCGCTGTTTCAGGGGATCGTGTGCTTCCTTTGTGTGCTTTATGATGGAGTAGTGTAGCAATACAGAGCACTGCCAAGAATCCTAGTGTTATAGGTAATAACTCATAAGTTTCTATAAATGTTCGTAGAGAGGTTTTCCAGTCTACGTTTTGCAGCGAACGTGTTTGTATAGCGTTTTCTTCTTCTGGTGTTGTTATGACTTTGGTGCCGAGTGCCAGACGTAATGGCTCTGTACTCTGTGTGTAATAATGATCGCCTGCTGGTGTGATAATAGTGGTAATGGATGTTTCAGTATTAGGTAATAGAGATGCTAATACATCAGGAGTCAGTGATGCCATACGAAGCCTGTGCCCAGATAGGTTACTCGATTCAGAAATATATTGAACGGTTTCTCTATTTGCAGTAAAAGGAGTAATTTCTGATAGTGAAGGTAGCTCACCATTCTGTAGTGCATACGCGGAAGCAGGTATAAATACTAATGTACATACTGCAACAGCAACTAATTTATACCAAGAGTTGGATAACTGCATTAATACTTGTGCAGTATTTTTGAATAGAGAGAAATCTTGTGAATACTTTAGGGGTCTACGTCTGTCAGGTTCTCCATCATCAAGACACAAGCCATCCTGTGGGCTCGATGAGCTGGAAACACATACTGCACGCTCTCCTGAATAGGAAGATGGTGTTGCAGATGTATTTCCGGTAGAAGCTATAAGGTATGGAGACTGGATATATGTTGATGTAGATACTGTGCGACCACTGCGTGTTGCAGTTTTTGGTGCTGTTGCATAAACATGACTGCGTTCCTGTCGGATACGACTAGAAAGAGTACGTGGAGATTTCGATGTGATAGTTGTACGAGAATCCATCAGAGAACTTTGTGTTTGCGCACGCTGCGATACTGCGCGCTTGAACTCACCAGAAATATCTTTCTTTTGTGCAGTAACCGTTGTGGCGCGATTCCATACCTGTACAATCGGTGACGGAGTTGCAGCGTGTGTGAACTTCTGTGTCTTTGATCGTGCACGAGAAGTACGTACGGACGACTGGGTGTTCATATGAACATGAGAGAGAGTTGATGTGCTCATAATAGTTATTGATAAAGATGGATTGTTAATAATAAAGTATCACATCGAGTGTAGAGAATTATGTCCTATACACTTCGATAGTACGAGTATACATGTCTATTACTAAGTAACGCAAAACAACTGTGTGGATAAAAGACATATTAATGTGGTAAAACAGGTGGATAGACTGAGTATAGTGTCTTTTATAATGTGCAGATACTAGTGCACTAGTGTGGAGAGAGCTAATCCAAAGTTACTAGAAATATATTCAACTAATACTTTGTTGTCTTGGATGCTTTTTGGTTATGTCTTTTAATATTCTGTCTTCACAGGTCCCGACCTGGGGTTATAAAAACAAGGAGTATAACGACTATGTTTTTCTATGCAAGGCCCAGGAATTAGAAAGATAGCAGGACTTCGTAAGCGTATACCTCCCAGAATAAGCTTAAAGTGATAATATAGTCTCTATAGGCCCTCAAATAAATTCAGGGTGACAGATCAAAGTGATTTTTCCTTAAAAATATGTATCCTGGGATGACAAAGTAAAACCCCTGCCGTATAGAGAGGGGTTTTTAGATGAGAGCACGGTACGACAGAGGAACCTTAAGCTGTACCAGACAATCTCTTCATAGAAAGACCGATACGATCTCGTTCTTTGTCTACAGAAACAATGATTGCTTCTACGGATTGTCCTTGCGATAGCTTATCGCTTACACGTGAAACGCGATCTTTGGATATTTCAGAGATATGAATCATACCTGAAGTATTCCCCCACTCTACAATGGCGCCTGTTTCGTCAATAATTTTAACTACCACTGCTGTTACACGCTCACCTACAACCCATTCATGAGTCATGTCCTCTATAATTTTGCGTGCCGCAGAAGGTCCTGAAAAAGATTGGCTTGTTTCAGCTAGTCCTTTTTCTGGGTGACCAGTAATAAATATTCTTCCGTCGTCCTCAATGCTGATAGTGGTTTTTGTGTCCTTTTGAATCTTTTGGATAGTCTTACCTCCGCCACCTATAACCAAACCTATCTTTTCTGGATCAATTTGTAGTATTTCAATACGCGGTGCGTATGGTGATAATATAGGTCGAGGTACAGAAATAGCATCAGTAATCGTCTTTAAAAGCGTTTCATGTGCAACACGGGCCGCTCGAACTGCCTCGCGACACACAGAAACAGGGATACTCGCTAATTTTATATCCATCTGGATGGCAGTGATACCTGCACTTGTTCCTGCAACTTTGAAATCCATATCTCCATGATGATCCTCGGGGCCCTGAATATCGGTCAATAAAGCATATTTGCTAGTAACTGCATCCATCATGAGTCCTATAGAAATTCCAACTACCGGTCGGGTAATAGGTACTCCAGCATCCATTAGAGCCAGAGTTGCAGCACAAACACTGGCCTGACTGGTTGATCCGTTAGATGAAAGACATTCTGATACTACACGGATAGTATAGGGAAATAGGTCTACATTAGGGATAACTGGCTCGAGAGCCTTCTGAGCCAGAGCTCCATGGCCCAATTCGCGTCTGCCAGTTGATCCTATACGACCAGTTTCTCCTGTGCTGTAGGGAGGAAAGTTGTAGTGATGCCAAAATCGCTCCTCTCCGGCACTATCCATAGATTCATGCATCAAATTACTATCGGGTCCAGCCAGTGTTGCAACTGACAGTACATGTGTTTCACCGCGGTAGAATATGCCACTACCATGTAATCTGTCGGATATACCTCCTGCCTGGGCATATAATGGACGTACTTCATCCATTTTTCGACCATCAGCACGTTTTTTGTCTTGTAGTGCTGCAGTGTGGAGGACTTCATCAATCTTGTGATCCAAAAAGTCACTAGAATTGTGAAAGGGATCAGATTCTTTTTCTATTTGTGGGTTTTCTTCAGTAACTTTTTTATATTCTTTTCGTTCTTCCTCGATTATCTCCTTCCAGGTAGTGAATATCTGTCCTATACGAGATTTACTGTCAGTACCAAACAGATCGCGTTCTATAATCAGTCGCATACGTGTCTCGTATATGTCTGATAATTTTTGAGAAAATACCGGGAATTCGATTACTTTTTTTGTTTTTCCTACTGTAGTACGTAATTCAGTTATCCAGGATGTCCATTGTGCTGTAATAGACACAGTCGTGTCTAATAATTGATCAAATAGCTCAGGAGATACCTCAGCAGAGCCCATTTCTATCATGTTTACTGCTGTACCATTGCCACATACCAGTAGATCTGCAGATAGAAAAGGCGTAATCGACATATTAGGTTGATAGGGGTTAATAGATATTTCTTGAGAATTTGAATTCAATAATACACCACTACGAGCACAGCCAATAGGTCCATTCCACGGAATGTCTGATATGTGTAACGCCATAGATGCTGCGTTTGTAGCCAAGACAACAGGATCGTAATCTCCAACAGAAAGTACGGTTACGATGATTTGTACGGAGTTTTTGATACGGCTATCGAATAAAGGACGTAATGTTCTGTCTATAATACGTGATGCTAACGTTGCATTCAGGCTGGGACGTCCCTCGCGACGCTGGTAAGGACCGCCAGCTATTTTGCCAGATGCATAGAATCGCTCGGTATATTCGACAGTCAAATTGAAATATCCAGGATTCTTGTGTGTATCATCACCCATAGTGATCGCAGCCAGCACTACTGTTCCGTTTGCTGATAGCATTATTGACCCGTTTGCCTGTCCTGCTAAATCGGTGAGGTGCGCCGTAACTGTGGTTCCTGATATGTCCTTTATATAGGTTGTGTGTTTCATAGATGGTTCTGTTATGTCGAGTAATAAAGTATTGATTAGATTAATCAATAGATCTGTAACCAATCGCCAGTATTCATAAGGGTATTCATACTAATAGCATAACCAGAATGCCAGAGTAGTGTATTTCACGACTCTGATAGTGATTATGTGAATTAATATTCAGAGTATGAAGAGCCTGAGAATACGAGCAGGTTGGTGGATCAAGTACGAGTATAGCATATAGACGAGTGACTACCTAATCAGTGGATACAGAGAGGTTTTTCGGGTAATCGGCTGTTGAATAAACAAAAACATCTCGTTTCCATAATGGAAACGAGATGTTTTTGTTATTAGATAAAGTATACGCATACTTTTCACTCCTGCGAGTAGTTTCTCCACAAACAAAAAACCACTGTCATGACGCAGTGGTTTTTGTAGATACTAACTAGATAAACCTATTATGGACATTTCACAGTCGCAGGTGTTCCAGCAGCAGCAGCAATAGTTACTACACTGGATGAAGCAGCAATCTGTTTGTTGGATCCTGCTGAGTCAGCACACCATGCAGTACTACCTGCACCACTCTTCAATAATGTGACCGCAGCCCAAGAAACTGAGTTACTAGAACATGCAGTTGCCACTGTTGTTGATGTTGAAACGGCAGCACCTGCTGTACTTGCAGCTACTGTTGTCGCAGGTAAGTAGGCCTGTCCTGCTGCCAACACTCCATCATATGTCTTACTTGTAGTAGCACATACAGTTTGATAACCTGTTGTTGTTTCATCGTAAATAACTTCTGCCGAAGCTCTCACATTAGATATATTACCCTTGATCGCAGCATCAGCACCTTTCACACGCGCACTGTTTACTGAACCAATCACTACTGTTGCAAGAACACCAATGATGGCAATAACCACGAGAAGCTCTATCAGAGTAAAACCTCGTAATTTTATACTCATAGTATATTAAATTGTTAAGTTGATAATATGATAGAGAATTTACGTATTATTCTCTATCATGTAACAATCATATCAGTCATTACTAAGTTTTCATTATGAATAATTGGGTAAACTGTGGAGATCTAGTATGGGTATACGCACCAATTTAGTATGTGTGACATAGTGAGTACACTAGCTCTGGAAAATACAAAGACCACTGTCGATTGACAGTGGTCTCGGTAAATACTAGTTATGTAACACACTATGGACATTTCACAGTAGCTGGCGTCCCAGCTGCCGCGGCAATAGATACTGTATAAGCTGTGGTCAGTGTAATCTGCTCATTAGACCCCGATGAATCAGCGCACCATGCTGTTAACCCTGCTGTTCCTCGTAGTGGTACCGCTGCAACCCAAGAAATCCCATTACTAACACATACACCCAGTGTTGTTGGTGCGCCAGTATTAGTTGCAGTACCGCTTGTATTGGCGGTTACTGTCGCGTCAGATCTGTGTACCTTTGCTGCCGCTAATACCCCTTCATATGTCTTACTTGTAGTAGCACATACAGTTTGATAACCTGTTGTTGTTTCATCGTAAATAACTTCTGCCGAAGCTCTCACATTAGATATATTACCCTTGATCGCAGCATCAGCACCTTTCACACGCGCACTGTTTACTGAACCAATCACTACTGTTGCAAGAACACCAATGATGGCAATAACCACGAGAAGCTCTATCAGAGTAAAACCTCGTAATTTTATACTCATAGTATATTAAATTGTTAAGTTGATAATATGATAGAGAATTTACGTATTATTCTCTATATAGCTGTATAATAACAGACTTAATAACTGTTTATATTTAATTTTCTCGAACCCTGTGGAGATCTAGAACAATATAAAAACTACTATCTGTCGATAGTAGTTTTTATTATTCATACTTATGGACATTTCACGGTAGGAGGCGTCCCAGCTGCGGCGGCGATGGTTACACTACCAACAACGGCAGGTACTGATTTGTTAGACCCCGATGAATCAGCGCACCATGCAGTCGAATAGTTTGCTCCTTTGAGAGGAGAAACAGCAGCCCATGATACTCCATTACTAACGCAAACAGCTAATATCCCTGATGCCGTATTTGCTGCTGCACCAGTTGTGTTGGATGCTACGGTTATAGTAGATCCGTGTACTTTCGCTGCGGCGAGAACACCTTCGTATCCTTTGCTGGTAGTAGCACATACACTCGTGTAATTACCTGTTTCATCATAAATAGTTTCTGCTGTAGTGCGTACATTCGATATATTCCCCTTGATAGCTGCGTCTGCTGCTTTTACTCTTGCACTGTTTACTGAACCAATCACTACTGTTGCAAGAACACCAATGATGGCAATAACCACGAGAAGCTCTATCAGAGTAAAACCTCGTAATTTTATAATCATACGTTTCTAATATTACCATTGTTAAGTTTATAAAATCTGATAGAGAATTTACGTATTATTCTCTATATATCTATGGTATCAGAATAATTCTGTGAAAGGCTGGATAGTATCTGTTAATTGTGGAGAATGTGAAATCTAGTTGTGAGTAGATTTATTGATACCTTACAAGAATTAATCTATTTTAGATTCTTGATTTGCTGATTAACTATAACAAACCCCTGAACAGTTGTTCAGGGGTTTGTTTGGAAGAGGTAGTACTATTTTCGCAGTTCCAGTTTTTCGATCAGAGCAGTGTAGGCTGCGACATCATGCTTTTTTATGTAGTTTAGCATACGGCGGCGAGTTGAAACGAGTTTCACTAATCCCATTCTACTCGACAGATCTTTCTTGTGGATCTTGAGGTGCTCGGTGAGCTCCTTTATGCGAGCAGTCAGGAGAGCAACCTGTACGGGAGCAGATCCTGTATCGTTCGTCGATTTCTGATGAGGCTTGATAATTCTGGTTTTTGTTTTTGAAGTCATCATAGATGGTTCGCGAGACAACTAGTTGTGTAACCGATTGTTCGTATTAGTTTGTAACAATGCTATACTATAGCCATATTATAGTTATGTCAAGTCATGCTGCTTTGCGCCAATTCTTGGAACATTTAGAAATCGAACGTGGTCGATCCTCGCTCACTCTGCGTAACTATGAACATTATTTGACCACACTGTTCAATGTGATGAAGATCGAGTCTGTGGCTCAGATCGATGCAGATGTTATTCGCGAGTTTCGGTTGTGGTTGAATCGTCAGCCAGGCGCACGAGCACGAGGTCAGACAGATTCTCTGATGAAACGACGCACTCAAAATTACTACCTCATCGCTCTGCGATCATTCCTACGGTATGCGATGAAACGGGGTTGGACGCAGTTTGCTCCTGACAATATCGAACTCGCCCGTGTCGGTGATCGTCACATTGATATGATATCTGCTGATGAGCTTTCCAGAATAATGTCATCATTTGATACGACTACTCGTTCAGGTGTTCGGGACCGAGCTATACTCGAACTCCTCTACTCGACCGGATTGCGTGTATCAGAATTGGTGTCACTAAACTGTGACCTGGATCTATCCCGCGATGAACTGTCGATTCGCGGTAAGGGTGACAAGGTGCGACTCGTATTCGTTTCACCAGATGCTCGCATATGGTTGAAAAAATACCTCGGACTTCGTGCCGATGCACAGGATGCTCTGTTCGTCGATGAGCGTGCCAGCGCCGCAGAGTCATCGGATCGCGAGGCACGCCTAACGCCTCGATCTGTGGAACGTATTGTCGCCGCCGCCGCGGTACGTGCTGGTATCGGAAAGAAGGTGACCCCACATATCATTCGTCATTCGTTCGCGACAGGTCTATTGGAAAATGGCGCGGACATTCGTTCGGTGCAGACACTGCTCGGTCATGCGCATATCGGGACAACGCAGATCTACACGCATGTCACTGACAAACATCTAAAAGATGTATTCAAAAAATTTCACAAACCGACAGATACCTCGGTTACAGAAAAAACCTCTGACACGTAGTCGGAGGTTTTTTGTTTCATTATCCCTTCTCTTTCCGTCATTCTGAGTTTATCTTAGAATCCACAAACTCTCACTCCCAGATTAAACTTATGTAATACTGCAACCTCTCTGGACCCTGAAATGAATTTATCATGCCCTATGGGTACAGGGTGACAGAGAGTGTAGTGATGAGCTATTCCAGTACACGTGTGTAACCCAATAAAACAAGCGTTACACTCGCCTATATAATCAGTGCAAATAAATAAGCCAACTACCCGAGGAGTAGTTGGCCGTAATAGTTATACTGGTTTTTCATTAGATTCTATTCCTTAGCTGGTCTTCAGTCGTTGTGAGAGACCTAGAACAATCGCAAGTATTCCTGTTAGCAGAGCGACAGTAGTTGGTTGCCAGTCATAGTGTTTTATCGCTAACATAATACTGAGCGATATCAGGAGTCCTGCCAGTGCAACCCTTGTTTCATAAATCGACAACATGGTCGTTCCATATTGTCGGCGTAGCTTGTTCGGTATGCTGCCGGCTATAGATCCTGCATGCACTCGTCCAAATATGCCTGCAGTAGTAAAGATGCTCAGTATTATTCCGGCAACTAAAAGCCCATCTATAAATTTTGTGCAGATCATAAGAACTCCGATCAGTACGATTGATGACTTCAGTACAAGAAACTCCATTCTTGTTTGTCCTTCATCGTTGCGACGTTTGTAGTTGTTCGTTTTTTCAAACATAACAACAAACATGCCGCCAATAACACTGAATAGAATTGTCGCTGCTGTCACAACCCAAATGGGTATATGATGGATCAACGCGATTGGTTCTGTTATGGGTACCCAGATCAATTTCACTACCTGGGCAATTGTTGCGAATGATAAACCAATGAGAACAAATGATCTCACTGATTTTTCTTTGCGTAATGTTACCCAGCTTGCAACTAGTATTTCCTTCCAGGGAAGCTTACTCTGCACCTGGATGGGTATCGTCTGATGATACATATGCCACCACACGTATCCAACGAGTAGAGCACAAATCCCTGCTCCGACTAGCCATACCCCAGCAGGATTCCAGCTAGTTGCTAGGAATCCTCCGGCAGTCCCAGTTGCAAACATAAATACCGATATGAAACCAAATACTTCTTTTGCTGATTTGCGACAAAAGTTATTTGATTCCAACTCTATAAGGGCTGTATCGATTCCTTCTTTGTTCCGGTTCTGAAGCTTCGCCTTGAGGTGGTAGGTGTTTTCGATAATATTGCGGTACCATACACCGAGTACGCCAGACACGCACGCGCCTGCGATACCGAATGTGATTTCAGCCAATACTGATGTAGTCCATGTACCTATTCCATACAATAAGTATGAGAATAGGAACATCGTCGTTCCGAACAAATATACTTTCCTTCGCCCAAGTCTACTATCCGCCAAAATTCCAAAAGGAATGTTTAATAGAAAATAGGTAGCGTGGTAGATTGCCTGTAGCGTTGCTGCACCCTGAAATCCAAATGTCTGCTGTACGAATACTGCATACATACCGGCTTTCAGTCCGACCGCAATCGCTAGTATTATTTGCGAGTTCCGGAAAAATACCGATACTCGTCGTCTATGACCTTTGAGGTCTTTCTGTAGTCGCTGGATTTCCAGCTCGCTCAAATCTTCGCCCTCAACAAAATCAAATTCCTCTGTTTTCTTAAAGGTGAAGATTTTGCTGTACTCATGCAAGAGATACTTCTTCACGTGACGTTAGTGCTTTATGTGTGAATCAAATTTGTTTAGATATGAGTTTCACCATACCTTATTTATAGATTATGTCAAATTATTGAACCAGGATATATGGCTATCATGCTATACTGCATCCATATGAAATTTGTATCATGGAATGTGAACGGTCTGCGTGCCGTGACGAAAAAAGGATTCTTCCCCACCTACGTCGCGAGTGGAGAATATGATGTGATATTTCTAATGGAGACAAAATCAGAAATCGGTCAGCTATCTGATGAGGTAATATCGATTTCGGGATACTCGTTCATGTTGCAGCCGAGTACCTACAAAAAAGGATACGCAGGTGTCGGCATGTATGTCCGCGATGGATTGTCGGCTGTGATCGAGACCGGATTTTCTCATGACTGTGCATTGCATGACGAGGAGCGCATTATGACTGTATCACTCGTACATCCTATTCACGGACGGATTGCGATCACAGGAGCATACTTCCCGAACGGTGCGCGCGGCAGTGTAAAGAGGGGTGGAGATGTAGAGACTAATAATCGAGTTTCTGATGAGTCAAACCCCCTCCCGACCTCCCCCTTTTCTAGTGGGAGGAGCTTGAAAACAGCTGCAGACTTCGGATCGAACCTGGAATACAAGCTGGCATTTTTTACCGAGTTTCAGAATCACATGGAGCACCTGGAGAAATCCCATGATCATGTACTAGTTTGTGGTGACATCAATATTGCACACCACCCTATTGATCTGGCACGACCCGAGTCGAACAAAAATTCTGTAGGATTCTTGCCGGTCGAGCGTGCGCGACTAGATGCATGGCATAGCGATGGGTGGAGAGATATATGGCGAGAACTGCATAGCGATGAAGTGGTATACAGTTGGTGGGATGTTATCAGTGGTGCGCGTGCACGCAATGTTGGATGGCGTATTGATGCATGGTGGATGCGGCAGTCATCACTACCGATCATCGACGAGATCAGATACGATACAGAACAAATGGGTTCGGATCATTGTCCTGTGGTGGTAATTCTGAAATAACGGAGATTCATTTCAGCAGAAAAACCACCCGCACTGCGTAGCAATGCGGGTGGTTTTGTTTTAGCCATTAAAGTCTTCATTATCTAACCCAAAATGAAATCCGCCAGCATCAGAATGATGTGGCGGATCCGAACGGACTAGTATGAAAAAAATCTTTCGTTAGTTCGATTCCGGAAGATCTGGAATCTTTTTGTTTTTGAAGCCATCAATCTTTTCTAGGGAATCTTGTCTCTGATCCAGCTCTTTTTGGTGAAGAGCTTTTTCGATGGCGTTCTTCTCCTCCGTTGTCTTTTTGATCTGCTGGTCATAATAAGGGTCGCAGCTTCCGAGGACTAAGATACAAACTGCCAGAAATACAACAGTAGTAAGTTACTTCATGATGTTTATGTTTTGTATTAAACTAGCATTCATCTGAGTATTTGTCAAATACTATAGTTGCTGTATATGTTCGTGGGTCCTAGGGTCTATCACAAGAAAAAATCCGTGAACAGTCAAATTGACTGTTCACGGACTTTCAAGGATTTACTGTATCAGGCTTGCTTAATCAGAAAGGATACTCTTGCAAGAGGCTATCCGGGTTACTCACTAATAAGGCCGTTTGCTCTGCCGACAACTGTGTCAGAGTATACCAGGCTACTTTTTCCTGCCAGGTGCTTCCTTTCGCCTTATCCTGTATTGCAAACTTTATGCGGTAGTAGTTATCGGCTTCTGGTTGTGTGTCCGAGTCGCCGAGTGCTGCAATCAGAAATTCATCAAGAGTAGAAAAATATTCCATGCTTTGAGTTGATATAACCCAGGTGAAAGATTCACATGGGTTTTTTGTCAACCCATTGAGTGGTGTAAAGTGCGGCATATAGAGCGCCTCTTCACTGGTCTGTAATAAGTACCAGGTGTTGTAGTATAAGTAATTCTCGAAAGAATCCACGTACACCCTACCTGTTAATGCGATTTCTGTAAAAGGTACTTCAGGTGTTTCAACATCGTTCCAGTCCTTAACATATAACGGTGTCGTTGGTGTACCTATATACACGGGTACATTACTGTATCGTACATAGTATACCGCCCCTGTATCTTCTATCGTTGTATTCAGCGAGTCTCGTAATGAGAGCGCAACGCTATCCATCATTTCTGCAAAGCCTTTGACTGTTGATGATTGATATTGATAGTCGGTGGGTTTTGCGATACTTCCTAATCCAAGAAAGATGAAAAATAGAAGTAAACAAATACCCGAGAACTGTACAAACCCGGATGGGTCTGCGATGTTAAAGAGCTTACTCATTGTTTTTCGATTTTTATATATGAATGATTATATACTACTCTCCATATAAAAATGTTGTTGTCAATTGTGTATTCCTACCCGAAAGCTCGTATATTGACTATTCCCTACTATCATAGTAGTGTTTGCGCAAACAAATAAAATATTTTGCCATGAAGAAGAATATCTTGTATACCGTTGCGATGGTGCTCGGGTTGAGTACATTCACAGTGCCGCTGGCGGCACAAACTGAAATGATTTCCGTTAATGGATTGGAGCCCACTCCATCCTATGTAGCCGCGGGCTACATGATGCAGGGTGTTGGTAACCCGCTGGTTCCCCGGATTTACCACACAACCCAGGGAGATACTGAATTTATCGCCAATATTCGCTGGAACTCTGAGGCTCAAGAGTGGAGCCTTGTACTGTATCAAAGCTGCCTCGGGAACCTGCGCCTGGACAAGGGTGAAAGCCCAGCAGATGGGTGCTGGTCTATCCCGTTGGCGGCGTTCTACATGTCGCAGCGAGCGGATGGCGGGCTGCATTATGCCGCTCAATCGGGAGCGGTACCCTGGAACTCCGTAGAGATAACCGCGCTAGTTCTCCAGTTCTGGATCGAGCTTTCCCAGTACCAGTGGAACGGTAGCCCATCAGTTATACACGCACCATTCGCGGGTGGTTAGCGGGTAGATGCAATTATGGGTTATCTCTAAAACCTTTGTTGAAGTATTGGTTATTGTACGATATGTACACAAACCAGGAATCAACAAGGGTTTTTTGATTTGTCAGGGTAGATAGGGAAATTAAGTACATATACTTGACCTAATAGACATTATATGTTAATATAGATTCAAACAAAAAAACTAAATCAATGAAGAAAGTAAATTTTGTTCTTGCGATCGTTGCATTTGTAACTCTGGCTAATCCACTTGCTGGGCAAATGGACCAGTATAATTTTTTAACCACTGCTGCGTTGGCCACGGTTACTTTGGCTGATACTGCAGAAACAGGAATGAATATTGTGAAAGTATGGCCCTACAACAACCCGTTTCAGGTTGAGAAAACCACTATCCGTCATGAGATGGGGACAGAAGTTTGGTACGAAGTCCAATGTTACTTCTGGCTGTTCTACCGCGGAAAAGTTCGCGTGGAGTGGAACGTCAGTGTAGCAATCCTACCTTGGAATGCTAACAGCGACGGAGGCAGGTTATTCAGTACCAATCTGGATGCCGGAGTTGGGAGAAAACTCACTAATAAAGAGAAGAAGCTAATCTCGCAAGGTATCCTGTATCTCCTTATCGAAAGCAAGATGTAATGGTCCTGTAATTTTGATAAACTGTTAATCCTATACACCGCATGTATGCGTGTCACTGGGATTAACAGTTTTCATTTTGTTGGGACTTCCCTGTTTGATATGTTCTGTCTTCTGTATGTAGTATAAAACCCCTGATTAATCAGGGGTTGTTCGTTATTATTGTTGAAAGGTTTGGATATTCTTGCCTATGCTTGCCTGATCCTCGTTGTGTAACTGTATTGTCTGGACGAGCTGTTCCAGGGCATCAATACGTTCAATAAAACCAGGAATAACCTCACGGACTTCGGACAGGTGTCCTAACCTGTCTGCCTCGCTGAGAGCATCCAGGTCCACTGATAACTGAACCAGTATATTCTGCCAGTCTTGCAGTGATCCATTGAGTTGTTGTGCTCTGCGTTCATAGTTTCCTGGATGAGAGAAGAAATCCAGTACCAGACCCATGCGCTGAGACATGTTCTGTTCATAGTTTGCTGACTTATACGTGGCAGACTCGTCCAGTCGTTGGAGGATGTTCGCCATACGCTGTCGGCATTTTGTTACAGATTCTGCAAATTGTGCCATTGCTTGGTCAAATAAAGATATCTCGCTCGGTTGTGATTCGGTCATATACCAGTATTGTTACATGATGATTATACAGGTGCAAGCAGTCTGGATTGTGGGTGATTATTCGGCCGATCTGGTCCAAAACAAAACCACCCCTTGCGGAGTGGTCTGTTTGATTTCATCGATAAATGGTTAGTAACCACCACCGAATCCACCACTGTTCTGGTCGTTACCATAGTCACGGCGAGGAGCACGCTGGCCACCACCGAATCCACCACGGTCACCTCCACCAAAGCCTCCTGAACGTCCACCTCCACCGTTAAAATCACGGCGCTGTGGGCGATCGGTCATAGGACGAGCCTCGTTGACCATAATATTGCGTCCCATGAATTCTGTATTATTCAAGGCAGCTATTGCAGCGTTTGCTTCTGCATCAGGCATTTCCACGAATGCGATACCGCGTGAACGGGTTGGATTATCGCGCTCCATGATGATGGTTGCTGTTTCTACAGTACCGAATGCGCTGAATAATTCGCGAAGATCTTCTTCACGAGACTGCCAAGAAAGGTTGCCTACGTATATTTTCATAGAAAATGAGGGAAATTAGGTTATATAGTTCAGAGAGCTATAGTTCCTAGATTCCAAGGGTTGTACTGACTGTTTCATGCGAAACGAGTCGATTTGTTTTTATAATCGACATGTTGTCTCGCGTTACTTGTTACCTGTCTCTTTACCCAGTACTGACGTCATGACTCGCCTGTACCAATAAACTCACATTCTCAAAAACCAGCCAGAGATACTATGTCGCGCATAGTGTATCATGCGTGGGGTGTAAAAGCAAAGTTATTGACCTTTTTTCTTCCGTCTTCCCAGGCGTAGCGATAGCGGAGATCTGGGATACAGGATTAGAAAAACTCACTGGAGTGTTGTAAGTATGCTGAATCCTGGATCCCGGGTTGACTATTCATATAGTCGGACCTTGTCCTTCCTTATGAATATGTCCCCCGGGAAGACAGGAAGATTTACGCAAAGCCTTGCGCATTCGTATAATATGGGTTATTGTGAATTAAATTTCATTAAAATCCACACGGTTATGAGAAAGTTATACATTTTTTTCTGTACCAAATTTGTTAGTTTGACTACGTGGGCGATGTGCTGGCATTATATTTATTCAGGAGCTGCCCTTCCTGTGAAGAAGGTGGTCAAGACACACTCCTATCACAAAAGGTTAAAGCGTTGGTGGCATTGTCGAAAGCTACGATTGCGTATTTGGGTCGACAAAGTGATCTGGGGTAAGGAAGAGGAGATTATACTTGGTGCCGACAGTTCGGTACATCAGGTGCGTCCTCCAGATGGTTATACTCAAATAAATAAGGATAATTTCCCCCGCCCCGCATTACCTGATTGAAGGACGCTAGTGTTAGAACTAAAAGACCTGATTTTACCGAACATATCGATATATTCGATTGTTGCAGTAAGATCAGGTTTTTCTTTTGTTGGATATAAAAATACCCGATAATCTTTATGATTACGGGTGGTTTTATGACTAAAGCTAGTTTCTAAAAAAGTGCAGGGTCTTTCCTGGAGGTATGAGGAGAGGACCAGGAGACCCTGCGCGAGTATAGCTTGTTATTCAGTAGTGTACTCCGTATAGATAATTATGCAAGGGAGTATTAAAAAACTGCTATGTCCTTTCAGATCAGATATAGCAGTAGTTGGTCCAGAGGGTCCTCCCCGAATTCCCCTAATCTGTAACTTGTGAGGGAGGCCCTTGTTCCCTCTGGATTTTTTTTGAAAAGTCGGCACCCAGCGCCACAGCGACCCCTGTACCACGTTGTTGTTCTGGGTCAGGGCACTAGGTGCTCAACTTTTCTATTTGTTCATAGTGTTGAGCCCTACACTACTAGTATTTATTGCAAAGTCAACAGTAACCAGTCATCCTGATCATTTTGGAATAATAAAAAACTGCTGTCATCTCGGAGAGAAACAGCAGCTTGTTGCGGCGATCATTCATCATGACCCCCTAATATAACCCCAAAAAACCAAATGAAAACTTCTTTCGGTGCTGTAACTAAACGCTACGGCACTGAAAGAATGATTTTCTATAAAAAATATGCTCTCTGGAATTTACACCTAGTATATACCCTCTTGATTCATTGTCAAGAACGCCTGTTCATATTCAGGGTATCTTTGTAAGTATTGTCAAAATAAAAAGTCCCAGAATGGTTACAACGGGCGCTGTGTCATCCTCTCTCACGGAGATACAAAAAACCGCTCGCAGATTTTGTACCGAAGGAAAACTGTCCTAGGGGCTAAAAATGGAGCGGCTTCACATGAAACAAATTTACGTCTTGAGGGTTTCGGTATTAAAGAGAGGTCGACCACTGCTGCCAGTATCGACCTCCCGAAAAACACCTAAAACCCTATTTTTTTCTGTATCATTCGGTTCGAACGGATTAGCATAATTATATGCTTATAATCCTACATCGTCAATATAATTCAAATAAAAAGGCTGACTCGAAAACATAAAAAGAATTCGGGTCAGACTGTGTATGAGAGGATAATCAACGAATGAAATAATAAAAAATCCCCCTTTTGCTGGCCCACTCTACACCCGATTGCGGATTTGTCCAATAGGTATTAAAAAACGGGAGCCACTGGTGATCTTTGTGGCCCCGTTCAGGGTTGTTGCGCCTCTGGTAGAGTCCGCAACGGGTATATGTGGAGTGAGCTCGTTTTCTTTGAATTAGGTCGGGACCTGAATACTGTCCCGACCAGTATATTCAAAAAACAGCAGGTATAGGGTCAATTGAGTAATAGTATAGAGACATGTTCCGGTTTGTCAACCCTAGACGGTAATAAAAACCCCTGCAAGGTCACCCATGGGGTAACTACTGCAAGGATCGAGGTTTCGCCTTCTGAAGCTATAAAAGTGTAGTCAGATTTCCAGTATACTGAAAATATAATGCGTGACTATTGTGGTGGGGTTATAAAAAACCGCTTCATCGGGAGTCTCGGTCGCTAAAACGAGTGATGAAGCGGAGTAATATCTGGGCGCATGGCATTAGGTGGGGCGCCCAGAACAAAAAACGTATGACGATCTAATAGTGAGGCGTAGCCTACAGGAATTATCGGGCATTGTCAAGAATTGCAGATGTTAATCGGGTACACATTGTCCTATAACGTCGTATTGTCAAACACCGTGTCTCTTAGGAGACACGGTGTTTTTGTCGTAACAGGGCTATTTCTTCTGCCTCGCGAATTTCGCGCTCTCGTTTCCCTGCTTCACCGAGGTTTTTCAGTTCGCTGTCGGATAGATTTTGTAGTTCCGTCACACGTGTACCCAGATATTCACGTGTATTACGAGTATCGTCATCCAAGACCTCTTCTAGGAGCGTGTTCAGTATCCATCCCAGACGTGGCCCTGGGTTCACATGAAACTCGTTCATCAGATCGTTGCCGTTCAGCGCCAGCATGGTGACCGACAGTGGACTGCGCAGTGCCTCCTCTATCATTGCCTCATATTTACGTAGTCGATAGGGTTCTGCGTCCTTTTTGCCCATTCCTATGCGATCGCTGCGCCGTACACGCATGAGATCCCATATCAAATCCTCACCTACGTTGACTATCATACGGCGTACGGCAGATAGTGTGATAGTTTCTGTATCCGAAAAGAACATATGATATCGGACAAGCTTCTCTACTTTGTCCGATAGATCTCGAGGATATTTCATGCGCTCCATTATTTTGCGTACCATTTTGGCGCCAATAACCTCGTGTCCATAAAATGTCCATATTCCAGCCTGTTCATCGCGTCTACGGCTGCGTGGTTTTCCTATATCGTGGAATAGCGCAGCCAGGCACACGTGCAGCGGCCATTCCTGCCATACCGCATTCTGACAGGCATTCAAATTATGAGTAAATACATCATAGATATGGCTTCGGGATTGCTCGCAACCATGGCCTTCTAGCAATTCAGGGAGAATAATGGCGAGCAATCCAGTTTCATGTGCAACCTCTATCCCCTTTTTGGGCTCCGCAGACATAACCATTTTGGTGAATTCATCACGAATACGTTCTATAGAGACGGTCTTTGTTTCGTCCATGAGTTGTTTCATAGCGTATGCGGTCTCTGGTTCAATGGTAAATCCGAGCTGGGCTGAAAATCGTATCGCTCGCATAATTCGTAATGGGTCTTCTGAAAAACGCTCAAACGGACTGCCTATGGTGCGAATAGTCTTGGATAATATGTCAGAAACTCCGCCTGTATTGTCGTGTAACAGATGTTTCACTGTGTCATACACTAATGCATTCATCGTAAAGTCTCGCCGAGAGAGATCATCCATCAGATTGGTACTAAAAGACACATTATCAGGATGACGTTTATCGCTATACTCTGACTCTGTCCTGTATGGAGTTGCATGAATTTCGCGTAGTCCGGACGACTGTTCGTTATCAGGGAATATAAAAGACACAGTACCAAAGGGGTTTTCGTATACGACACGAATACTAGAAGATTCTGCTACAGCTATCATCTGATCGGGTGTGGCAGAGGTGGTGATATCCCAGTCGTGAGGATCACGATTCATCAGCAGGTCGCGCACGCAGCCACCAACGAGAAATGCCTCGTGTCCATTAGATTGTAGTAATTCTATAACACGTGCTGGTTCTGTAGGGATATCGAATTGAATTGCAACCGAATTGGTATCAGGAGTAGTCATAATGTCCTTTTAGTATAGGTGAATTATATCATGGGTAGAGTAGGTTGTCAGGAAGGTGTGCAGGGCATGACTATTGTTGTAGTCTGCACATGGATTGGTGTCATTGTGTGGATACAATCACCAGGAATATGGACAACTAGAGTAAAATAGTGGTATATGAGTGAACGCACGCCCGGAGAAGAAATCCTAGAAAACGCCGAGAATACTCCAGAAAGATTAATAAATGCTCATATATTGAACGATATAGAGTTACAGTATGCATTACAGTTATTCCCTGTAGAAACTCTAGAATCTGTGCAAGAGAAAAGTCACGAAAAGATAGTAGATGAGCGAGTAACAATGCTGAACCGTTCGTGCATGTATGACGAGGTCAAGCCAGGAGAGGAGGGTATGCATCGACCAGAGCGTGCATATACTCCATTTTCGAAACTACGGTTCATAGCACCTCCTACTGAAGAGGTTGCAAATGAACTGCGATCACTGGGGGTGGTTCATGTGAAACAGTCTCTCGAGGCAACGAGACAGGCCCAAGATCTAGCACAATTTACCGAAATGGTCGAATGGTACGAAACACAAGAGCAGGCAAAACAGGAATGTTTAGAAGTTCTTCGTTCTTTACAAGAGAGCGCACAAGATGATTTACATGAGCTGGCTTTGCTCTTTCAGAAGATAGAGACTTCTTCTTCGGAGGCTGGTCACATGAATTACGAGCACGCGCAGAAATGGGCGTACCAACTACTGATGGGAGGGCCTCTCACGAACAGTGTACAGTCGAGCGGAGGAGGACTGCGCGATACCTTCGAGGCATACATTTCTAATGTAGAGAACCTAAGGCAGCCGGCATACTACACCGATTTGTTGGTTGAAATACAAAATCACCAACGTGCTATAGAAATACTGAAGAGTTTGCCAGCGGCTACAGACCCAGGATTGCAGG
Organism: uncultured Candidatus Saccharibacteria bacterium; assembly: GCA_964601935.1. GTDB lineage: Bacteria > Patescibacteriota > Minisyncoccia > Phycocordibacterales > UBA1006 > JANPGR01. The sequence goes on from CAZROP010000001.1 coordinate 237,380, forward strand.
AGAAGTATAGAATCTGGCGGCAGATGAATACTCTTTTCAGAGGAGATGTAGAGGATAAGGTCTATACGTTCATGACCGAACAGGTAGGATATAATCAGACAAAACAGGGTATCCACATCCACAATCGTGTACCCAAAAGCTATCAACCTACACGTGGTCAGTATTCTCCTAAATACGGGTACAATGATGCAAAGAATAAGCAACAAGAACTAATGCCTCGGGTGGAGCTTGCTCTGGAGAGCGCAACTCGATTCGTCGATACGACAGTCGCTCGTGCGCAGATGGAGTACGAAGTACTGCATCTGCCCGCGACAGAAACAAAATACGTTTCACCTGATGACGCGGCGAAGTATCTGAAACACGAGAAAGACAAGCGAGTAATAGAAGCACGAAAAGCAGCTGAGTTATTAGGTCGTAGACCAGAGACGTTTGCGCGGACTGTGGTTGATGCGGGGAACTTTACAGGAGAAGTCAGCTTTACTCTGAGGCCAAGAGATATGTTACCTGATATACATGCTGAGATACAAGAGCTAGAGAGACAAATCGTGGATTTGGGGATCGAGATAGGTAAATTGACGAAATCGGCTGATTCCATGAAAGATTCATTGGAAAAGGGTAGGGCGTATGATAGTTCGTCTAAACTTTATAAATTGGTTGTGTCACCTCCTATTGTTAACACAACCTGGACTGAGCATGGCAACAAGCTTGATGATATAAAAAACTTAACATCAAAAAAGACAGACATAGAGCAAAATCTCGAGGTATTGCAAGCAGAATTAGAAACACAATCACGACACCAATCTAATATATCGTTTGACTGGGAAAATGAGTGTATAAATATGATTACTAGAGGTGAATACCTGGGTTATGATATGAAACAGGGCGAAGTATCGGATATAGGGGCAGATTTTGATGTGGTGGCGTTCAAAAGATCACTATATAATCGTCTGTCTGGTGGTAGTAAGTCTATTTCAGAATTAGAACTGCGTAATTTGCAGAATGATATTGTTACATTCCTAGGCTTGGTATCCCGATGGGGGTTGTCGCCTGCAGAACAAACAGCATTAGACCATTATGATTCTGTGTTGCAGCGAGTCAGTAAAGGCGAATCGCGTACTCCAGAATGGTTACAGGGCGTGCCATTTGATGCGAAACAGGTGTACGAACATGCACTCGATGTTGTAATGCCTGCACAGGAAGCAGCTTTGGGTGTTGTAGATGGAAATGTATCTGTTGAAGTAGTGGCTGACGCGTATATGCGGTTGTACGGCGATAATAATGAAAAGTAAGTTTGCAGTCTTTAGCAAGACAGAACAAAACCCGCTGCCAAGGGCAGCGGGTTTTGTTCTACGTGAAACCTGTATCGGTGTCATAGTACAGTGGATAATGCCTGAAATTACAAGCAATTGATTGATATACTGGGTTAGACATCGGTATGCGCCGATCTTGTAGTGTATGACATCACCAGAAAATACTGTTCCACAAAGAGATCCGATTCCAGGTGTAGGACATCCGGACGGGCTTTTGCCTGAGGAACAGGATTGGTGGAACGCACTACAGCGAGAAAAAGCGTCTCTAGCGCAAAATGAGGGTATGGTATTGTCGCCTGTGATAGCACAATCTTCGCGTAGTTGGGATTCAGTTCAGATCCCGAAAGGTCGTAGAGAAGGCGGGCGATCTGCATCTACTCTCGAAACATTGCGAACCAAAGGGGTTCATTCAGGCTCTGCGCTGGAACAAAAGATCTTAAATTCAGTTAGCGCTCCTACGAGTCCTATTACCTGGGAAGCAGTTGTTGCGACAAGAGCTCGATTAACTCCTCGATTAGAACAGGCTTTGGCAGCAGCAGATCCGCACCTGGCGTATGTATACGAGAGGTCACTGTCTCGTTCAGCCGCGAATATTACCTCGAACGATACATCAGCACGAACTGCAAAAATCATACCAATAGGCCAACCTCTAGGGGTAAGTTTGCGTGAGGCGGCGCTTGTAGATGACCAGGATGGTATCGAGATGCCTCAGATGCAGATTGCTTCGGTAGCAGCATCTGCCGATGTACCCGATGTAGAAACAGTCGGCGAGCCTGTTGCACCAGCGGCAGTAGCACCAGAGGTACATTCTGATGAGCCTATTTCTCTGCAGGAATTGGTTGATAGGGTAAACAGAAATGTATCAACTGTACAGGAGTCTCTGGATCTTGCAATAGAGCCTGTTGCACCAGCAATAGAAGAAGACCATAACTGGGCAGAACAGGTGCATCTATCAACTGAACGGTATTCTAGTACACTAGAATCTGCGTACAATGAAGCATATTTGAATCTTCATAGAGGGGCGCATTGCAGTTGGTTATCGAATTCTACACATAGAGAAACATTACTCAATCAGGAGTGTCAGATAGCGCGTCGTGAATTGGTACTGGCTCTCGTGAATCAACGCCGGCAGCAGAATAACGGCGTACTCAGTCGTGCTGACCTGATTCAGATAGAACAGAGCGTGGTACAGCAAGAGCGTATCACATTGGATACTCTTGGACAGCAGTATGCGCAACACGCAGACATGCGCATGGTTCGTAATGTTCCAGAATTGGCAAATATTGCGCGTGCTCGCGGTGCAGCAGTGATGGAACGAGGCAGACAAGGTGTCACACGTGTAACAGGTATGTTGTCGAGATTATGGACTAGAACTGCAGGGCAGAGTGATACCGTACAGAGAGCACAAGAATCCATGACGGCACACAGTCGTCGCGTGCGCGGTTGGGTGGATAGGCGATTGGGATCAGAGCGAGTTGCACAGATGCAGCATGTAGCGGTGCGTATTGCTGTACCTACTGTATTTACCATTGCTACGGGTGGAGCACTGCTGCCGGTGATAGCAGGTGCAACAGTGGCTACGGCTACGGGTGCTGGTATTGATGCCGGATATCGTGCAGTCACTAGGTCGCAGAATCGTGCCGACCAGAGCATACCCATTGCTCCTGAAAATGTAGACGCAATGTTAGTTGATGCGCAACAGGAAGCGGCAATTAGGAATCGGGAGCGACGTATTGCGCGCTGGGTGTCTACCATTACATCCTCTCTCGTGGGAATAGTAACAGGGCATTGGACAGCAGATGCGATGCAGGCTCACACTAATACGCCAACATCTGGGCCTGCACCGAAACCAACGCAGCCTATTATCGAAAAACCACCCATCCCATTTATAGAACACACTGTTGCTATTCAAAATGGGTCAGGCGAAGGGTTTACTCAGGCGGTTAATCGCTTATTATCAGTGACGCCAACAGATCAAGTGCCAGCATTGATTACTGACTTCGCACGAGTACATAATGTACCTATCGTTAACGGTCATTATCAGATGACTCCAGAACAGGCGCGAGCGTTTGCCGAACAGGTACGTGCAATCGATACATTCGGTCGTTCAATCATTATGCAGCCGGGTGATACAGTAGGATTCGATGCGGAAGGACAGCTGGTACATACACATGCAGGAGTGAGCCGCGCAGTAACAGGCGCATTACGCGGGAAATGGATGTAGGGTGTAATTCTTGCTCTTGAATCTAGTTGGGTATGATATACTAATTCTATGACAAATTTGCATGACATTACTAGTGCGTTCGCGCAGGTGTACGGATTCGATCCTGTCGATACCAGTGATAACGGTGCAGGATTGACAGGACAGCTGCTGGTGACGTTGATGGAGCGTTTAGTAGCACGATCATACAGCTATCTAGGTGTTGACGATCAACGCATACTGGATGATATGCTGGACGCTGATGCAGAACCGGATGCTGTGATTGGATTTTTGTCGCAGCGTATTCCTGTATTTGCACAAGTAGTAATGGAGATTATCACAGAGATGAAGAACTCTATAGATGAAGTAGAGAAGATTGCAGAGAGTGTAGTATAATTCTTTGAATAGTGTGAGTATGCAAAAACCACCTGTAGCATCAGGTGGTTTTTTGTAATGATGTTATTGGTAAAAAATAACGCCTATCTGGAAAAATTCCAGATAGGCGGCATATACTGTCCTGTACTCTTATATAGATACAACCAACTGCTCAGGCTTTGGCAGTTGAGCGATCAGCTGCTGCACTGTTGCTTCCATTGGTCCATCATTCATGACCGTGGTCATATCAACAGTTTTTACGAGAGGGTGTATTTCTCTAGAGCCATCGAGTTGATCACGCCGGGTCAGCTTTAGATGGAGTTCGTTATACTCATCTGGTTTGTTTTCCCAGTCAGGAAGTATTCGCATGATCCTTATGTGTAAGCTACATGTAAGAAAAAACTTTGCATAGGCGTTAGGAAACAATGCAGATCCGATATGACGACCTTCCACAACCAATACTTTATTGCCGTACACGAACACCTGTTCAATACAGGCTTGTAGTAGTATCAAGTCTGCGAGGAGTCTTACCTCCAGATCCTGTGCATACTCCGCGACACTGTTTGTCACGAATTTGCTCTGTAGTTCTGCTTCATGTTGCCCTAACTCTTTGGGGCTCGGGTAGTATATATCGTCTGTAGCCACTCCTCTGAGCCTGTGTAGTGTAATCCACCGGAAATAGTCCCCGGTAGACAGTGCGACCCCGCCCAGTTGTCGAGCTGCTTCGGTGCTGACGGCACCTTTACCGCTTTTCCCTGGGCCGTCCAAGGTAATAATCTGGACACCCATAAGTTGCAGTAAGTGGGCTGTTACCAAACCCGCAAAATCAGCTAGCTGAGGTTTATCGGGGCACTCGAAATCTTCTGGGAACCCCTCGTTTCTTTTTTGGTTAAAAATCGCAAGATCTCCCCATACATGTTGGAGCAGTAGTAACTGCTGCTCACAAACTTGTTTGGGACCATTAATCCACGCCCATATAGGTGTTGTTTTTTGCATGATTCGCAAAAATTAAATGAAAAAATATTGTTCTAATACTAAAATCCCATTCTAGTGTGTTGTGGCGCAAAGTCAATCTTATGGATGTCGGGCAGATGGGTGTTAATGCGGTCAGGGTTATTTGCGTTTGGGGCTGGTTTCGGTATACTAGAATCTGTAGGTAATTAGTCTATTGCGGTCATAGTTTATTGGTAAAACACGTCCTTGCCAAGGATGAGAGCGGAGTTCGATTCTCCGTGGCCGCACAAATAACAAGAAAAAACGCGACCTCAGAAGCGTTTTTTCTTGTATATTTTGCGGAAACCACCACGGAGAATTGAACCGGGGTCGCGAAATACTCTGCGAATATGGGCGTAAGCGAATACCGAGTATAGATATTTTGTTGGCCGCACACTGGTTCTGTTCCCTCCCCTCGCAAAGGGGAGAGTTAGGGTGGGGTTTGATTACTCACGAGCATTATATTAGAGTAGCAAGTATATTGTATGGCTATTTTTACGAAACAGAACTCTGCCTATTTGGAAAAACGCAGGCACTTGCGAATCAATATGACTCCAGAAGAGCGTACACTTTGGTACTATCTAAAGCATCAGCAAACAGGATATAAATGGCGCAGGCAATACAGTGTTGATAATTATATTGTTGACTTTGCTTGTATACAGCAACGTCTAATTATAGAGATTGACGGCGGGGATCATTTGATGAAGCAAGAATACGATGCAGTCCGCCAAGAGTATATTCAATCTTTAGGGTGGTGTGTACTCAGGTTTGGAAACAATGAAGTGCGAGAACAACTAGAAAGTGTTGTTAGTAGGATATACGAGTTATTGTATCAACTGTACGACCAAACCCCACCTCAATCCTCCCCTTTGCTAGGGGAGGAACCCCGAACACCGAAACCAGAAATATAGTTTTTGCATACGTGGTGATGGACAATAAACAACCTTTGTGGCAGTATGGACATAAAATTCTGAAACCAATTTTTTAAAATAAAAGCAGAGGCTATGCGTCATTATGAGGATTACTTAATCATCGGGAGCCTTTTAGTTATTCTCCTATTGATTATCAGATGTTTAAAGCGTCGTCATGCGCGCTTGGCTGATCTTGTGCGGGTTTACCAGCAGGATAATGGTAGGGGAAATCAGATCGCCGCAGGCACGGAGCTATTCAACGGATACCAGGTTCTTCGTGAAATGGATGGACAATTGGTTATGCAGTATACTGATCCATCCTCGGGCAAAATCACAGTACTGATCCGGTGTTATCAGCTTTGGCAGCTGACATCTGGTCGGAACGAGATCCTGGTTGTCGGCTACGATCTAGAGGGGTGCATCGTGGATGTTTTACAGGTACAGGCTCGAGAAGATGATTTTGGCGAAATCGCCCTGGTTTCTATAGACTTCTCGACGAAAGAACCAATCGACTATATTTATATACTCGATGGCGGGGGTTTGTGCGTTTGCGAGAAAGGTAGTGAAGAACAGGTGCTGTGGCCAGAAGGTCGGATACAGGATGCTTTTGGCGAGCACCAGTTGAGAATGTCGGAAGGGTAGAATCCTACCAATTGCAACACCTTGTGAGCTTTATTGTAAGCTCACAAGGTGTTTTGTCTACATTGTTCCAATGGTATCTAGTGCCACGTGAAACGGAGGGATAGTGAGGAGGGTTCGGGTAGGGTGAATGGGTAATTGGGCAGAAATGTACACTTGACATATATACACTCAAATGCGATAATATTTGGTAATTTGTACGGATCGTTTCTATCTGTAGGACAGTCCAAACAAGGCTTGAAAATATTTCCAAAACCGTATCAGGTGATGAGCCTGGTCACAATACTGATCGCCATGAACGCGAAAAAAATCATTCTTATCGCTGGAATTTGTATTTTCGCAGTAGCTGCAACCCTGTTGGCTACCAATATCGCCCCGAACAGTTTCCTGGGCGACATCCGCGAGGATGTCTTTGGTAAGCGAACAGGACTGTTCGCTGCCACTACAGCGCCCAACACGGGCCCTCAAAGCTTTTTGGAAGCAGAGCAGACTCGGTATATTACAGAGCGCGCTGCCCTCGGCGATCACACGGTTACCGTTGGCGACAATTCCATCGGGAATGCGGCTACTACCACCCGCGATCCCGAGGTTGTGGAGGTTGAAGGGGATGCCGCGGCAGACCCCAGGGATCGGCGACCCGAGGAGGCAAGAGAATTAACCGACGCCGATTTGGCAGCAGGAGTGGGTGACCGCACCCATGAAGGGGAGAAAATGCTGGAAGATATGACGGTAGGAACTAAGATTACCCGGATCTCCGATGGTAAAAGCCTAAAGGTTGTTGGCCTGAGCGCTAATGGCCGGGTCGTGGAAGTGACATTCCGAGATGGGTACGGCGGGGAGCCTGTATTCCAGCTGACTCTTAAGGGCACTGTCTATACTGGCCCTGGCTTGTCCGACAAGGGGATGACGGATATCAACCTCTCCGAGACAGAAGAGGGTGTGCTCATCCTGTCGTGGACGAATAGTCTGGGTGGAGACTCGGAGGTTCGGTTCCCGCTCGCCGACGTTCGCTGAAAGAGTATCAAGAGTTTTCTCAAAAACGCATTAGTAATTGTACACGAGCAGTATACATCACCCTCTGGGGTTGGTGGCACTACGTTCTGTATCAATTGCTGATGCGTTTTTACTTTTTCTTCGTCTTACCAGCCTTCGAATTGGGATGTGTAAAGGAGAGGGCGGGTACCCCCTTGACAATCGTCGAATAATCTGTAGCTTGGTGATTAGTATCAATCTGGGTTAATGCTCAGAAAGAACATAAAATAAACTATTTTTTTCACTGCTGGCGCATATACACGCTGGCTAAAATATGACAAAGCCATGAGGGCATTTCTCTATTCATTATTTTTGTTGTTTGCTACTACTCTGACAACAACAAGTACGAACGCACAGACGACCGCTACTACAATTTTTGAATCTTTGACTGCGCAAGGGCTGGACCAGCTCACTGAATATCGCAAGGGGTTAAATCCTCGTATCTGGCTCTTGCAGAAAGGTGGCATCGAGAAGACCAAAGAAGTCTCCGAAGGTGGAAACTTTACTGCAACCTATCTTTACCTGGGAGAAAAAAAGAAATTCACTGGCACATGGCTTTGGGGAGTGAAAGCGAACGGACGCGAAGTTGCCGCAAGCCTGAACCCGGAAGCCTACACTGCAACAAAAAGTAGCACTGGGTTTATGCCGGTCAAGAAACCGAAAGCTGCAACTCCGTCTAAAGAGGACAACCTGAGCCCTCTCGAAACTGAGATAGACGTTCAGGCTGCACTGTTTACAGCAGCGCTCTCTATTACTGCGCTGAGCGAACAGAATGCGGATCAGCAACTCCGGATTGAGGACTTGGAAGAAGAAAATCGGGGGCAGGCGGAAGATATCTTATTCCTGGAGACCTTGCTACTCGATCATGACAGCTTGATCTATTTGTTGCTACGGCAGCAGGCTCAGGCTGCCCAAGGAAAAACTTCAGCCCAGCCTAAAACTTTCTGTTCCAGGGCTCCTCGCAGCGGTTTCATTGGAGCACAGTATAGCCAAGGGATGGTTAAAGGAATGGAGGGGCTGGGTCTGGCTGAAAGCGCTGACTTTGAGACCTATGGAATCAATGTAGGTGGGGCATTTCCAATCCAAGGACGCGTGTCGGTATCGGCAGGTCTCAGTGGTACTGTAGGGAAAATGGTTCCTCGGGGCGCTGAACTCCAGCCGGGTGAAAAACTTACAGCACAAGTAATAGGCGCAACGCTGGGATTCAACTATGAAGTCGCAGGCAGGCTGTATGTAGGTGCAGGGGGAGAGGTCAGGATCGCTCACTGGAAGTATCAGTACTCTGATTTCAATGCTCTCAATCTCACAGGAAGTGTAGTGTCAGTTGCACCATATGCCCAACTGGGCTACTGGGGTCGAGGATTTGGTATCTGGGGTCGCTACGACAGTGACAAAACACTGAGCGCAGGGATCGCTTACCATGTCCCGTACAAAATAAAAAATTAAGGCAAAAGGATAGTCCTATTGCTACAATTCATAAACGCGTTGGCGAGATCAGGTGTGCAGTTGCATGCAGGATCATTCGCCAACGCGTTTTTTTATTCTTCCTATTTATGATTTCAATAGTACGCGCGAGCAGTCATAATAATTCATTTTTCTTCCTCAGGTTATATGATATACTCGTGTTTCTATGTCACTACTCCACAAATATTTACCCGAGGTGGTCTACGGATCCATTGATGGAACGGTAACTACATTCGCTATTATTGCGGGCGCTGCGGGCGCGGGATTCCCACCAGCGGTGATGTTGGTGTTGGGGGTATCCAACGTTCTGGCGGACGCATGGTCTATGGCGTCATCCAATTATCTATCCGCCAAATCAGAATCTCAGCGTGATGGCGATGATCATTCGCATCATAACGCGCTGTCATCTGCTGCGGCAACATTCGCATCATTCGTCCTGGTAGGATGTATTCCGCTGCTATCATATATTGCATCATTCGCGTTCGGTATCGGGCAGGGGCATGAATTCGTATCATCAATCATACTTACGGGTGCTGCATTCATATTCATTGGTACTATGCGTGGTCGTGTTGCAGGCGTGTCAGTGGTGCGCGCTGCTGTGGAGACATTAGTGATTGGTGCAGTTGCCGCCAGTGTTGCCTATTTCGTAGGATCATGGATAGAAGTGCTGATACGCGGATAGTCTCTCTGCAATAAACTGTACATCACAAAAAACAGCCTCGTCGAGAACTCTCGACGAGGCTGTTGTATAATAGGGTTCTTCCTTTGTAGACTATTGGCGGACCTTGGTCTTATCGTTAGAACTCCTGCCTATTTCATGGATCCAATTGAGCATCCGTTGGCGGCGTGTGAGAGGTGCTTCTGCTAGTGTGTCAGGATTCTGGATCCGTTCTTGGATCCGTCGTTTCAGTGTTGTTAATGCAGCATTGTAGTCTTCTCCCTCATTCAACATTCGGAAGAATTCGATAAAATCATTCGGTTGTGCGTACTGAATGCCGTAACGGTCTCCTGCATCACGCTCGCTGTCCGTCGAGTTCTCCTGGGTCTGCTCTTTTATATTCTCGTAACCTCGGTTGGTTAGAATAGGTGCTAGTTCTTGTAGCACGAGCACTGACCACAGTTTTCTGTCAGAGAATGTCCGGTGCCAGGTTGTAATAGATAGAACATAATTCAGCAGAGCACCCAAGAGCGCTTCTAATTGTTCAGCGGCCTTTGCTCTTGTCCAAAAGGAATTGTTGCAGGTAGTTGCAGGTAGGACCGTGATACTCCTACTAGCTTCCAACTTTTCCGCAATATACTCCTCAATTCGGAATACCCACTGCTCGTGTTCCCAGAACCGATACTCTTTGAGCAACAGTATGAGCGTAGAGAGACTGGTAATTATAGAAATGATTCCTATCGTCATGCAGAAGTACATATACCAGGCAGGAACTTCTGTGTCAGACAGAACCCTCATCGCATACTGAGTCACTAGGATGCTTCCAATGAATCCAATAAACACTATTCTTCTTACTTCATATACAAAATAGCGTCTTCCCATTCGGTGACTTTTGATCATAATCTGAGTAACCCATAATGTGGCGGCAGCCAGAATGATAATGATTGTTCCACTGGGAGACAGTATAAATCCGTGGACCAGTGCTATCGCCATGGTTGCTGCACAGGGAATGAATATGGTGACCAGTGCAATCATCGGGTCCTTCTTCCAGTTCACTAGTTTGTCTACACCCCGTGCTAGCATATAGGCAATGATTGTAGCAATGGTGAAGCTGATAACCCCAGGGATGCCAACGTCCATAGTCAGAACCAGACCTGTCCATACTGCAGGTGCTCCTACCAGCACCACTGTCAGGAGCATGATGCCGAGTACTGCGAAAGTGGCGCTAGCTAGGGCCCAGGCATGCGCCTTGGCCACTGTCCGTGCTGCTTTGCGTTCCTCATGCAGGTTGTAGTTCAATTCTGCAACTTCTATTAAGCAGGCTGCTGCACTTTCTGCTACAATTTCCCCGATATCATTTCTATTGAGCAATAGTTCTACCCACGCCGATAAATCAGCGCACTCTATATACTGCAGTGTGTGAGAGCACTCATGCGAACTCAAAGCTGTCGCGATCTCCTCCAGTTTCTGGATTTCCTCGGTCGTGATAGTAGGCGCATACTTCTTCGTCAGGACTAATGCCCAATGGTTCCGTCCTTGGAAACGTTCATCGCAAGTTGCTATTCGGTAGAGGACTTGTGCAAGTTGCTTTACCGTTTCAACAGGTACGGTGCTCATCCTGTTCGTGTTCAGCCTGATTCTGTAGTGCGGCATAGTTAATGCCTCTGCCAGTTCGTACTTCATCTTGAGCATCCTTCGCCCTGGGAAAAACCCATGCTGGTTCAGCAGTCTTGTGGTTGCCCAGAGCGATGCTGCGCCAGCGAGATGCGCTAGGATTAGAATCCATATACCTATGCCACTCCCCTGGATACTACTGATCAATATAGCACCTGCAGATATCATGAGCATTAACATAGTGCATGCTACTATAAACCAATAGTAGTATTCCCCCAATCCGTAACGTTGTTTGCCATAGCGATGGATCGCTATGGCTGCAACGTAGGTCGCGATACCCATACCTGTTACAATCAGTCCTGCTCCAATCCAGGGCATAGTGTGCATCATGAACGTCAAGTCATGCATCCAGCCAGACTGGTAGGTATTCAGTAACGGTAGTACTATCCAGTGCCAGAGCAGGCTCAGGGCTGCGGTTACGTAGATCAGTTCTTGTACGTCCGTGACCCAGAATGGATCTTGGAATTTTACTTTGCGCTTCAGTCCGGCATAGCCGATACTGGCAATTGTTGCAGTAGTAATCGCAGCAGATGCTGCGGACAGTCCTAATAGTCCCCATAGGAAAACTCCTATGATTGTCGCAATAATACCTGCGACAATTGCCAGTGCGATTGCAAACGCGCTGGCTGGACTAGGACTGTCAATCATGGAGTCCATCAACTTCTTCATTACTCGTATATTTTTTATGTGTAAAAGATGAATTTAAATTTCCCTCAAACTACCACGTATGAATATCCCGGTCAAGAAAAAACCTCCCAAAACACACACGTGTGTTCCAGGAGGCTTGTACAAAACATACTATGAAAACTAGTCTTAATTGCGCAGATACAGCTTTCTTGCTCCTACGAGCAGTAATACTGCTGCAACCAATCCAGATAATACCCAGATCCTCACCCCTGTGTCTACGGGATAAAAGGCATGGAAGGTTTCAATCATGGAATAGATCAGGAGCATTATTGCTATGATCACAATACGCTCTTTGCGATCCGTTGGCGCGACCCGTTCAGCAGTTATTGCCGCGCCTATATAGGTGGCAGCTCCTCCAGCGGCAAAGGCATCGATACTAGAATAACCTAACCACAAGACAGTTGTAATACCACCTCTCCCGACAGTACAGGCACCACATACCAGAACGTGCTTCGCATCCATTCTGTTTTGCTCTGTCGCTTGAGTAATTGGTCATGTCGTGTCTGTGCTTGCTTCAGGATCTCCTTTACAGGAAGCATGACTTCTCCTGGTCCATAGCAGATTCCCCAAACCCATTGGTAGAGATCATTTTCACGCAGGTGTTCCCAGTGCGGAGTATCGAGTTTGCTTCCCCCTTTCTGCAGCAAATCAGCAGCAGCGATCAGTTGTTGGGTGAACTGGTCATTATTTATCGGAAGTAGTCGCCGCAAAATAGATAGGACGTATTTCTCGTGTTCACTATGGCGTCCATCCCATGTCACTAATGTGCGAATTGCATCAACAATCTCGAGTATTCTTGTCTTCGGTTCCTTCGTGCTTTTGACCCATGCGTGCAGATTCTTGTCGTGCTGTAGCTGTACGTCAGTATGCAGTACGTGCTTGCCAAGATGTTGGGCAATGGCGTATTCGATTTCTTTTATACGATAGATGTCTCCTGGGCGAGTCCACCAGAGAATTGTGCTGATAGATAGGTACAAGACTATGATGCTCCATACTCCGAGTACAGCTGCTGTAGCGTCATTCATCCAGAGCCCGTGACCTAGCACAATCAGGCTTGCGAGACCCGTTGGCAGCCAGACAATAATAAGCACGAATGCGACAAGAGATCCTGTCAGTATCTCCTGTGCTGTCGGCGTGCCAGGTGCGTACTTGTTTATCCCGCTCAGTACCACGTACTCTAGCATGCACACTCCGAGAACATGCAGCGCGATTCGCTGCAATCCATTTTCGGGTTGTATGCCGAGTGGCTGTACCACCCACACATACAGTATATTCAGCAGTACCCCGGCATATACCAGGTTTGTTAGGTCGTCCGCCCAGCGCGGGCTCAGGTATTCAGTTCTTGTCATTTTGCGGAGTCCAGTAGATACTGCCGCAGACATGAATAATATTGCAATGCTCCAGTGTACGCCCGCGAGCATGTGCAGGAGAAGACCGAGGAGTGCTGCTGCAGCCAGGCAAATGCCCAGTCTTGCAAAGAATAGCTTGCTTCCCACTGGCGGGAGAAGATTGAAATTTCTCATTATTCAGTTATTTTTTATGATTGAATTATATTCAGAATTTAGTAACAAACTATAGTATTTGGTGGCAAGTGTCAATGTTTGGTATACTTTTATATCTCCATAGTGTAGTATCTGTACTGAATGCATCCGTAGCTCAATGGATAGAGCATCTGACTTCGGATCAGAGGGTTGTGGGTTCGAATCCTGCCGGGTGCACAGAAAAACGCCGTAAGGCGTTTTGTCGTGGACCCAGAAGAAGTGCCCTGCGGCACTTCTGTCAGGATTCGGAAGCCGGAGCATGTCCCGACGACCCCCAGGAGGAGGGACCGCGAGGCGGGGCAGAGATGCAGTGAACGCATGCAAGCCGTAGGCGAGCAGAGTATCGCATGCAATCGTTGCCGAATCTCCATATATTTTGTAGCTACCTCCCGGCAGGGTTCGAACAGGGGTCGCGGAATAACCTGCGAATGTGAACGAAGTGAACATAGAGCAGGTATATTCTGTGACCGAATCCTGCTCATTTCATTGACATATCCTGTTATCAATGTAGTGTACTCAATAAATTCTTCACTAAAATAGATCAAAAATGAATACAAAGATTAGTAATCCGCAATCTTCACTGGTCCCAACGGGGCCAGAGTACTGGAAAGATATTGCAGATCAGTATGCAGCTGCTGGCAGAGGCCTTGCAGAAGTATGGGAATACATTGCCGCAGCACTGATGATGCGATCGAATAGAACTAACTCCACAGAGCTTCAGGACGCATTGTTTGTGAAACTGGATCAGGCAATACTCAGGGGGTTTGTGGCAAACTTGCCAAGGTTGGGGTACGATAATACTCGGGAAGAGCTCAAAGTTATCGCTACGGAAGTACTTCCGCGACTCGATGACAGTTGCAGACGATTATTGCTGCAATCGCTAAATGCGCTAGCAGCAGAATCCCGCTACCGTTCGGTAGTGGTGCAAACTATTCTAGACTGGAGCGATATAGAGACTGGAATTTTTCCTAGTGCGCTCACCTGGCAGACACTCAATACTATAGTATTGGGAATCAGGTATAATCGCAAGTTGAGGCACCAGGCATTGCGACAGATGCTGGCACAGCAAGATCATTGGGAATACAAAATTACACTGGAACGGTTGCAGGGCTATTGCGCTATATTAGGGGCTACCCCGCTGGAATGCACATCGTATATTGGCCGGGTTGCTCCCGGTGAATGGCAGCTATTTTTCGATCGATTGGTCGAGGTGCGCCAGTATCACAGGAAGGCAGATGGAAATTGCACCTCGTGGATCTATGAGCATCTCAAGCATATTATTGTGGCTGAACCTAGGGATGGTATGTATGGAGTGCAGAGGCTCCTGGGTGTCTATGATGATTGCTCCGATGTGGTTCAGGCATTGATGCGCGACGCTGCAGAAGATACCATCGAGAATGCATATGCGGACGAAGGGAGTGTCGTCTGGATAGGTGAAGGTGAAGGTCTGAGAGATATGCCTTTTGATGAGTATGTACTCCTTCAGAAATTGGCAGCATCCGATCTGTGATAGAACTGCGATGCACAGAACGCTAGTCAGCAATAACCCTATAGGCACGATGTGTTTGTAGGGTTATAATTTACTTTGTCCTATAGATTCCCATAAAAATATTCCCGCTGGCATGCTGCTGGCGGGAATATTATGTATGTTATATATGGAAAAGTTGGGGTCTTACTCTACAAACTTTTGAATACTTCTTTTGCCGACAGAGCCTGTTTGTACATAGGCGAATGCAGCAGAAGTTAGCGGCTTCGGGAGTTGTAGAAGCCCTTTTTTGGAATAATACCGTATCTCCCAAATACAACCTTCTTTGCATAGGCATGGGTGTAGGATTGCTCCGCTTGGACTTTCCAGTTGAGTTCCAGCGAATACCAAGATAGGACTAATGCGGGCCAGCCGCTGTAATTCCGCAGTGTTTTTCAACAATGCTGTAATGTGCCGCCAGGTTGCATTGCAGAGGTATTTTGGAGCAGTACATGCCTGTAAACAGCGGATTTGGAGGAGTCCATCAGAATGAGAAATCTGAGGGGTATATCCCAAGATCTTTCTCAGTCCTTTTAAAGTAATTTCTGGTGGATTACGGAAGGGTTGTTGTACCAGTGCTGCCATAATAAAAGGTGTTTTTACGGTGAAAAATGAACCTTATATAACCATATCATTGGATACTCCGCAAGTGGGTACGGGAAAGCCGTCCGGACTAGTGCGAGCGCTCCTGAAAAAGTTCTCCCCATAAACGACAGTTTTCCACGGACTTATACCCAGTTATGCCCATAATCCGCTATAACGTGCCTTGGAAAGGCGGATAAGCAATGATCAAATGTGTGAGAGTGTCGAAGTGATGAATATGTCCGTTTGCCACCTTTTCTCGCCCAAATCTGGTGAAAAACGCGTGAAATCCCCCAGAATAGGGGAAAAGTCCGGGGAAAAACCACGGTTTCGGGGATAACTCGCACCTCTCTACGACAGTTTCGCAGTGCTGAACAATACTGTTGTTACTTGTTAGCGACAATGGTATACTGGACGCGATATGAAGGTATTTACCTCAAAGACACAGCGCATTGGTGAATTCGGCGAATCACTGGCTGTTCGATGGCTAGAGGGGCAGGGGTACGCCATTATAGAGCGCAACTGGTCATGTCCATTGGGAGAAATAGACATTATTGCCCGAAAGGACAATCAGCTGCACTGTATAGAGGTAAAATCAGTCCAAATGCGCCTACCTGCACGCGAAGGTGTCGGATATAACCCAGCCGACAATGTAACCCGAGGCAAGCTGCAAAAGGTCATTATTACCTGTCTAGAATATATGCGTCGTATGGGGCTGCAGGGTGCCGATGGGTGGCAGATGGACGTACTGTTGGTCCGATTCGATACCATTTCCAAACAGGCCTCCGTGCAGATGCTGCATAGCGTGATGAGGGATTAGACTGGGTTTGGGTGGTGTAGTGTGAAACACAAGAGTGCTCAGTGGTATAAGGGGTTTCGAGCCTCTTTTTCCGTCTTCCCAGACGTAGCGATAGTGGAGATCTGGGACCCAGGGTTCAGTACACTCACGACATTCCAGTTAATCTTTTCAATCCTGGATCCCAGCTCGGAGGCTGGGAAGACGGATAAAGAGGGGTAAATCAGCACTTTTGGTAGCAAAACCCAATAAAACCACTATTGTATGCGGGTTTACTATACAATATACCTTGACATTTGTACAGTATGCTGCTAATATACTCCATAGTGGCTGCAGTGTGCATGAGGTTCTAATTATCAATATTAACAGGTGGTTTGCATTCGCGAACCATCCTTGAAATATAAAGATACCGAGAATTCTGCACACCCAAAGTCCTGCAATTGAACAATTTGTAAATCTCATAAATTAAAGCAACGATGAAAAACATCATCATGTTGACCGTTTTGTTCCTGCTGACCATCTTTACTGTTCAGGCTCAGAACAAAAAAGCACCCGCACATTGGCAGTTTTGCGCATGGGATGCGCACTCCTCTACCACAGCAGGGCAGTTTTGTGCCCTGGATAACCTGGGCCAGTTGCCTCGCGGCATGGCACGTACGACGAAAAACTTGATGCTGCGACTGCGGCACCTTGGATGGAGCCGCGCAGACCTGACCACAAACTACCGCCGCGCAAACGGATGTCCTGATGAAAGCGCAACGCCGACATGCGACTCTTTGTCACAAGAAAATGAACAATTCCGCAAAGACGGCGTAAGGCGCCAGAACGAACTTCAGCAGTTGCAACAGAAAAATACTGAACTGAAAGAAAGTCTGCGCGTTTGCGACAGTTTGCGGACCGTGACGATCAAGGAAGACTCTGTGACTCAACCCCTGATAAACACGGGAATCGAACTGCCGAAAGTATCCATCTGGGAATTTTCGGGTTCTGTAACAGGACTGTCCTGGACGGGTGCCAACGAGGCGACTACAGGTACTGGTAGTGTGCGCATTATGCGCCACATAACGCCAAATCAGTTTTTATTGGGCGTTGAAGCCGGAACTGTGAGCCCCTTGCTGGTGGAAAACCCACAAGGCAACCCTATCAACATCGGTGCCGCGTTTGCGGTTGCGGAATATCGCACGCAAAACAGCCGTTTTGAAGTCGGCGCCGGAGCGTTTAACCGCCCACAGGAAGGTGGTGTGACTGCGCAAAATTGGGCAGTGAAGATTGCGGGCAACTACCAGGTTGCGCCAAATGTCGCCTTTACAGGAAATGCGACCTTCTTGAATAATACGTACTGGGAGGCGAACGTATCGCTTCCCGTGACTGCCTATGAAAAAGGCAAAACGTCGCTCCACATCGGACCAAGGGCTACCGCGAAAGAGTGGTTGCCTCTGAAGGTTGATGGTTATGAAAAGCCCATGCTTATGCTGGGTGCGGAAATGGGCTTCACGGCTGGCGATCTTACCCTTGTAGGCAGTGTTGTCACTGACCCTGCAGGCTGGAGTGCCAACGGCACTACGGCCGTGGTAGGTCAGGTGGGCGCGAAGTACGCACTGACGACGTACAAAGCGAAGGCGTCTGCGACTGCTAAAAATGTGAAAACCAAAAAAGCTGAAAGGCGGATTTGGTACTACTAGTGGGTTTGCGATAGCGAAAGCCATCACGCTCCGCGTTCTCGGTTCTCCCTCTCCGTTTGGGGGGTGTCGGGGTGAGGTTCGCTTTAAAGAAAAAGCTCTTTTCATTTCGGTTTTGAAGCTTAATTCAATAACCGAACCGAGGCGGCACTACCAGATCCTCGCAAAATATAGTAGTCAGGGGTGATGTCCTCTGGCACTGACAGTTCTGTCAGTGCATCCCACATCTGCTCTCAGATTTGATATCTCGTCTACGACTGGATTCATCTGAAGAGTACAATGACTTATAATTCGCCGGTCTTCTCTTTCATGTTTGGAACACAGAAGATTGGTTCACATATACAACCGGGTGACGAAACGATCTTCGTGTCGCACCCAAACAAAGTCTCCAGGCATCAATCACTATGATTGATGCATCGGAGGCTTTTTTATTGTAATAATTCTGTGGAAATCAGGCGCAGTTATGGTGATTGTGTATGGTATAGTGCACTGGTATGAATAAAACACTTTCTATTATAGTTGCGATCGTCGTTGTCGCAGTTATTGCCATTATTGTTGTAAAGTCGAGGTCGTCTGATCTCGACCGTGGCGACAGCGCTGCACAGGTCATTACTATCCCAGAAGGTTCCGTTGCTATCACTGACGGTAGTTACAATTTGTGGGAAGGGTCATTCCTTGACTGGTCCAGTCGCAAGACTATAGTACCCGATTGGATCGATAGTGGTACCATACAGGTTCCAACAGGAACCGTGATGGTAGCGGGAGGCGTTCCGGTATCAGGAACGTTCGATATTGACATGACGTCAATCTGGGCGACACAGACTGGCAAGGGCGACACAGATGATGTATTGGGTCAGTTGTCAGATCATCTGAAATCTGCTGACTGGTTCAATGCAGTTGCATATCCAAAGGCACAGTTCACATTGACACGCGTAGTCCCTAGTTCTGATGTTGTAACATCATTCAAGTACACCGTAACAGGAGATCTCACCATCAAGGATATCAAGAAAGAAATCACATTTGATGCCTACATCTACGAAATGATGGGTAAAATGATGATAGAGGGAGTAGCGCAGGTAGACCGCACCAACTGGGACATTCGATTCGGTTCAGGTAAATTCTTTGAGGATTTGGGAGACAATGTAATTAGCGATACATTCACTGTCACCTTCAAGTTGGCGACAATGAAAAATTAATTTCATACAGTCTTCGAGTATTCTCGATCACGAGCCTGAGGATATCCGAATAATAATTACAAAACACCTCCACTGATGCGGAGGTGTTTTTTGTTTTAGTGCCCCCTCTCCCTTTGGGAGAGGGGTGATTACTCCTACGATCGAATACCAGAAAAAGAATACTTTGATCACCGTATACTGCCATACTAGTACAATGTCACAGTGCGACATATGTGCGCGCGGAGAGGGTGCCTCTATTTGTCCGTAACCAATCAGAAACATTCTATAAAATAACATGTTTTGCTGTGTATGTGCATATTATCCAACCCAGTAGTGATTATGCATGTGTCCGATAGATAACCACATATCTATTGCGTTATCACACCATATCCGACACAGTCACACCACTACACCAGATATCCACACCATGTATAATGATGGGCATATGGATGTAGCAGAACTTTGGAATAAAACAATGAACGAAATACGCCCGACAATATCGAGCGCAAACTACGACATGTGGTTCAAAGATATCATTGCAGAATTCGAAGACGGTGGCGTCATACACATCCGTGTACCCAATGATTTCACGCGTGAATGGTTCCAGAAAAAATTCCACAAAGAAGTACTTCGCATTATGCGCGAGCTCAATATGTCGGTACGCTCTATTGATTACATCGTAGGCAATCACAAGGTACGCCCACCTGAACCACGACGCATTGCACTGCCGATACATAACCTGTATGTGAACAAGGAAGACAACCTGAACCCTCGCTATACATTCGAATCATTCGTAGTAGGACCATTTAATGAATTAGCGCATTCTGCAGCACTGGCGACCATTCAGAGCCCTGGAGTATACAATCCATTGTACCTGTACGGCGCCAGCGGATTGGGAAAAACACACATCATGCAATCGGTAGGAAATGCGCTCAAACAATCTAATCCTAATTTGAAAATCTATTACATCTCCGCAGATCGATTCAGTTCGGACCTGATTCACGCCATTCAGAAAAACACCATTCATACCTTCAAAGAAAAGTATCGTAATTATGACGTTCTCATCATGGATGATATTCAGTTCCTGTCGGGGCGTGACAAAACCCAGGAGGAATTGTTCCATCTATTCAATGCGTTCCATGACCGCAATAATCAGATTATATTCAGTTCTGACAAGCATCCACACCTCATCCAGGGGCTCGAGGATCGCCTCAAAACACGTTTTGGCGCAGGAATGATCACCGAGGTGCAGACACCCGATTTCGAATCAATCATGGCGATTCTACAGACCAAACGTGCCAACCTGTCGCTGGATGTAGAGCCGGAAGTACTGGAGTTCGTAGCAACAACTGCGCCGAATAGTATTCGTGAATTAGAGGGTATTATGCAGACGTTACTGTCTCATGCGATGTTGCACAAGCGTCCTATCAATATGGCTGATGTCAAACAGGTTCTGAAATTCGCTCAGCAGCAGAAAAAACGTGTATCCTTTGAGGAAATCATCCAGGCGGTGGCAGATTTCTATAATCTAAGGTCAGAATTACTGTCAGAGGCTACCCGTCGCAAAGAGGTGGTCCACGCACGCCAAATCGCCATGTACCTGCTGCGCGAGGATTACAGCACGTCGTTCCCACTAATAGGCAAGAAACTGGGCGGACGCGATCACACCACCGTTATACACAGCTGCGAGAAAATCAACGGCGAGATCAAAAACGGCAATCCAGGCGTCATTCAGGAGCTGGATACCTTGCGATCTATACTGAAAACGGTGTAATAGCTGTTAAAACCCCAAAATAGCCAGAAATACCCCTAGATAGGGGTATTTCTGGCTATTTTGGGGTTTTGGTGCCCTTTTGAGACGGGTTTCACGGGTATAAATCGGGTTTTTAGCCATCTGAGAGCTAGATTACCTATACAGGGATGAGTATTTATGGGTAGAGTACTTGACACAAGAAGTATTAGATGCTAATATTCACATAACTTAAATTAACGCTATATTTATGCAGAAGTGTCAAGATCTCTCCTGAGAATCTTGAATCAACTTAGATAAGCGTTAGATATTTATAATAATAACTCATTTTTAAACCTTTAAAATCCTACGGTCATGTGGAATTTCATTATCGAACATTGGTTGTTGACGCTAGTCACGTTGAGCACCCTTACATTCATTATTTGGGCTGCGTGGTACAAGGTAAAAAACGGTGTTTATCCACCAGCGCTTGTTACTGTTCTGAAGCCTATTAATTTGAATCCTAACTTTAAAACGGGCACGTATCCCGCATGGTTGGGGGCAGGGGTTAATCAAAAATCTCTCCAAAATGCGTCTGACGCCACGATTACCTTATTGGGACTTGTGGGGGGTGCTATTATTTTTCTATCCATAGTGTCTTCGTTGATAGCGATGGAGGCATGGACCAAAATTGGAGGAAGCGCTTGGCATGGTCTCGTTATTGGCGGCGTACTGGGTATGGCTGTCTACATGATGGACCGGCAAATAACTGCTAGTATCATGAAAAAGGTATCCATGGGGCAAGATGTATCATGGAAGTCGCTGTGGCCACGGTTTGTACTGATTGTAATTATGGGTATCTTTGATGCTCAGTTGTTTCTCATGTCACGAATGGAGGAGCCAATCAAGGACAAGCTCGAGGAGTACGCTCGGCAAGATGTGATGCATTCGGATTCTGTGCTCGAAAGTGCAATCGCTCAGACAGAAGCCCGTAAGTTACCAATCCGCGAAAGAGTCGAAATAGCCGAACAAAAATGTGAGATTTACGGAATCAACCAGGAGGTCGCACGCTTGAACGCAGAATTACGGGAAGCAATTGCCCTCCAGGGGGATGAGGGGTCTGGGGTATCAGGGGACCGTTCTTCCGGCGAAACCGGTATGGGAACCCGATACAAAGTTCGGGGTGAACAGATTGATAAGCTGAAAGAGCAGATCGCAGCCCAAGAAGCCTTATTGGCCTCAGCTCCAACGACTCCGAACTGCCAGGTATGGCAGGATGAGATTACGAAAGCCGATACTCTGATAGCAGGCATTGATAAGGAGATAGCTCGGTTGCGGGAAAAGAAAGCTAACGAAGAAACTCGTTTAATGCATCCTTCCCGGAGCGCAGACTTCCTGAAATGGTATTCCGCCTTTCTGGATATCCTTAACGATAGTTTTGGAAATTTCATTTTTGTACTGATTGTGGGACTGCTTATCATAGCAGTCTATATGACCTCTGCAACAATTGCCAAGATGCTACCGCATACTGATTACCATGATATCATGAAGGCAGAGACGCAGGCAGCAACCTATGCTGCAGAACAGCGAAAGATCACTGCTGATCAGCATATTGAGCAGGAAGAACGCGCTCGGCGTGAACAAGCCAGAATTCATGCTACCAATCAAGTAGAGGCTGCCCAATTGGAGTATGAGACGGCGCGCCTGGCTCGTCTGATTGAACTTGATCGCATCAAGCAAGATCAGAGGACCGCCGAAATCAGTATAGCTGCGTCACAGCAAGACATTGTAACTGAGCAATTAGCGGCCGCGCGTGCGACTAACTCTGCAGCTGATGAGATCGGTGTTGCAACTACCAATAATGCTCGCATGGCTTTGGCCGCGGACATGGCGCTGATGGAGGAGTTAGTGAGGGCTAAAGATCAGTGGATTACTAACTTGCTTGCCCTGGAGCCTGGGTTGAATTCGTTCGAACAGCAACAACGCTGGAATGAATTTTATAAAGGTAAAATGGGATTGATATAAAGAAGAAGAAACTACTGACCGTAGCAGGATCGCATGTCTGACTAACTGCAATCCGGAGCCGGTGGGGAGTACCTCCTCTTCAAAACATGACGGGAGGGAGTAATAGATGATGTTCATCTATCGCTCCCCCCGGCTTTTTTATTACCTGGGTTTTGTTTCCGTCATCCTGGATCCCGGATCGCTTCGCGTCCAGGATGGCAGAAAAGCATGTATCCGACAATTCCCCAGAGTTATCCACTATAGGACATTGCATGTGTCCTATAGATTCACTATACTAACTCTGTCGGATAGATTGCCGCATCAATCATGTCTCATAGATTCGTAACATGGACACAGTACTCTACGAGCCTGTACATCCAGACGGTCTACTAGGAAACAGATGGGAATGAGGAACGAAATCCGAGGGTGAGTGAATCTGATTTGTAGACGCAGCGTCGTCGGAATTATCGTGATAATTCAAACCAGGGCACAGCATTCGTATATGTAACAGTTGTTTAGTAGTAATCAGCAACAAGCTTTAGGGTTTTTGTAATCATTCAGCTCGACGAATGATATGTGAGGCATTACATATGTCTGCCCCACTATGCTGATAAGTCTTTCGAGAAAAGCATAAGGAAGAAGCCGTTGGTGGAACTCGGTTACTTCAACCTACCAAATTCATCCTTGAAGGGTACCAGTGCATGGGATACCTTCAAGGGTGTTTTTTGCTATTTAGGAAGTAGAGGTTAGTTGATAGATGTATGAAGCAGTGATATAGTGAAGACAAATTTGAAAGTCATGAGAAGATCAGAATGGTTGTACTTGGTTGGCGATTTCGAAGCGGCAAGGCAGCAAGAAGACTTTGACAGCTCCATTAGGTACACCTCGGAGGCTGACAAAAAGTATTATGAGGGTATGAATCGACTGTATTCCGCTGTGCGTAGGGAGCAGCGAGAGATTCGTGTCGTACAGAAAATAATCCGCCACCCTCAGGTCCAGACACTGCTCTTCAGAGGGCATGTGAGAGCGCCTTACAAGCAATGAAAGCCTGTTCGTCGCTGCATACTATATGCAGGAGTATGAACAGGCTTTTCGTGTGTCCGCGGCATGGTATACTGCCAGTATATGAAACAACGCATTGCGCAATTATCTGACAGAACGAGTAATTTCGTAGAGGAATTCAAATCATTTGCCTTGAAAGGAAATGTTCTGGATCTCGCAATCGGAGTTGTGGTCGGTACCGCATTTAACAAAATTGTAGACTCACTCGTTAGTGATATTATTATGCCCTTGATCGCACTATCATTCGGTCAGCCGGATTTCAGTGCGATTATTGTTGCGGGTTCTGTGAGGGTGGGGATGTTTATTAATAGTGTTGTTGGATTTCTCATTGTGACACTGTCTGTATTCGTTGCGATAAAATTCATCACACGCTGGATGCCGAAGAGGGATGATTGCCAGCCTGGGTGTTAGTAAGGGTAGCAGAGGTTGTTGACGTATATCATTCTAAATGTTACTATTAGTACAGTGTTATTGTTTAATTAAATCTAAGAGAATGAGTTATCGAATTGGTATTGTGATGTTGCTGTGTTTGAGCTCTTGTGTACTCAAGAACGAAAAAACAACGACACCACCACCACCAGAAGAATGTTTAGCTTGGGAAGAGATTGTTATCCCTCAGGAATTAGTTCCTCGAATAATTGTCTATTGTGGTGGGCAGCAGCAGTACGATGCACAATTGCTGGCACTCCAGCAGTCTCTGCATCAGCTACACGAACGTCATGGTGTATCACCTGACGCGGTATTATGGCTGGCGTGGTCTGAGCATAATTTAAAACCCAATGAATCTTGGTTGAATTATGATTCACGCGCTCGGCAACAGTTGCTGCAACGCTACAATAAGGGTAGGAATAAAAAAGTCCGGAACCTGGATCGCCTGTCTGCAGCACAGCAGGTGGTACTGGTAGATCTATTCTTCGAGTACAAAAAATCGGGTCTCGGTATTGAGCGGTTTGCGTGTGCAGGTCTGCATGATCTGCAATTGTTCATATTTGCTCCGGCAAAATATGCACAGTACTGCAAAACAGGAGATGCGGTGCTGTACACCTCACGCTCCACTGTGTGGCAGCATGTTGCCAGATACGATCGCAACGGCAATGATACTGTTTCCGCGTCTGAGTTTATCGCGAATTTGGAATACAAATACAATCGCGATAGAGAACACTTGCAGCTATTGGCAGCAAAGTAGCACAGGCTAAATAACCGTTCTGATTATACAACTTCCTGATTGTAAGTAATTACAGCAGGAAGTTTTTTATATAGCAGGATTTTCTGAATGCTGGTATACTGTAGCTGTATGAGTATAGAAGATTTATATAATGATATGGAGCGGGAAAATGAAGGGTCAGAGTCTTTCGAAGGTAGATCAGAGCTGATCGGTCTCTATTCCAATATAACGAACTTGTGGCAGCAAGCATCGGTTGATAATAAGCGTTTTCTTTTAGTTCCAGGGTTTCTCAAGATGCAGGAAACATATCATGATATCAGAGGGCAGTGCGAGACCCTAATGAAGGACATAGAGTCGTCGGGTTATAGTTCGAGTAAACATGATCCTTTGATCAGTCAGACGATCGTCGGAATGCATGCTGCGTTGATGCAGCTAGAAAAGTACTGTGCAGAAAATGACTTTGAATACAAGAGTCGTGGCTTGTTTTTTAATACACCAGAAAAGTTAGCACAACGTATACCTCGAACACGCGAAGAGCAAGATGGCGTGAGTGTTTCTGCGGGTTTATTGAAGTCGTTGCAGAAACGTCGTTTGATGAATTAGTTATACTAGCCTGATAAAGAAAACACCTTGTGCTGGGGTTGTTCGCACAAGGTGTTTTGTAGTGTGTCCGGGTATCAACGACTCTTCTTTGTTATAAGACTTTTTTCTTAGGCCAGATCAGGAATCCGGCAGCGATCAAGGTGATACCTACCAAGATTGCCCTAGCTGTGATGACCTGGGCGCCGATGTCTATCACTCCTGTCAGTACGAGGAAATTTCCTGCAACTGCTATCGTTGTCGAGGATAGCATACCGATGAGCACGAATGTTCGTTCTCTTCTGGATAGATAGACCTCCTGCGCTTCCAGCAGGGTGCTGCACAGCGTAAACAGCCCACCCTCCACGCATATAGCCGGCAAGCTATATGCGCTCACACGCTCCCAGAATGTCAATGTCAGGACGTCTGCGAGGGTGTAGAAGTACTGCGGCAAGCCAAAGAATGCAATCATTCCCAGGAGTACTAGCAACACCCCAAGCACTGGGCGTGCCTCTGTCAGTATCGTTGTATAGTGCTGGGCTCTCCAACTGACGATATTCACGATGTGTACTAATCCGCTCAGAATGCTGAACGCTACCGCCAGCATCATGATACAGAACAATCCTGCCTCGGCCCGGTATAGCTCTAGGGGGATACCCAGCGAGGTGAGAGCCGTCAGTACTAGAATAAGTACTATGACTCCCACTATCTCGATCCCGAGAAATAACCACTGTGTTTTGGATAAGTTCATCATATGTTTGTTATTTTACCATGTAGAGTACCATAGTTTTGGGGATTGACTAGATGGGGTCGAGATGACAGAGAAAGATTTGACAGACACGTCCTTATACGGGATTGTGGATAACGTACTTTGACAGGATAATTTCATTCCGTATACTATGTTCAATTTTCCACATAATAATTTCTTGAAAAGAAAGATGAGTCATAGGGATAAGGTAGAGATGAGCGGATTCTTTTCAGACAGCAATGACCGACAGTCATGTGCACACAATGTCCTACTGGACATTTCGGTACACGACTGTCGGTCATCCCTTTTGTTTCAAAAGGATGCCGATAAAGAAGCATACGCATATATTTCATTCTTCACCATTTAAATTTCCTCGAATGAAGTACCGTTCTTTTCTCTCCGCGATTCTGGTACTGGTTTGTATCAGTTTTGCATCTGCCGCTGCCCCCGACTACGACGTAGGGTCTAGCGCTACCGCTATTTTTGCCGACCAAGGTGCCGCTGCTCTGGCGCCGAACTACCTGCCCGCAATTGCGCTCGTTCCCGTGGGGAACGCCGCAACTGATGACGAACAAAACTACGCTGTAACCACCACCGGGATGACGTTGGAAGACCACAGGGGCGTGCAAGCTGAGCTTCCATTACCGCCCTTACTTGCCAGCGCAAATTGCGCGGCAGTAGCTGCAAAGACGACCATGACGGGTCTGAAAGAAACGGCAAATTTAACCGGGCAACACAACGCTGGAGAAATGCGACCGCAGGGCTATCAAGATCAAGAAACAGGCCTGAACGTAATCGCAAAAACCCAGACTCGCGCAGAAACGACTGGTGCGACCGACCTCGCAACTGTTCTCCGGGAGCGCCCTGGCTGGCAAGGTTACTTCTGTAACTTCTCAGGCGCCGGGCAACAAAAAGTAGTAATGCAACTCCGGATCTAAAATTGACCGGCGTAGTTGCATTACACACTTTCTCCTTTTCAAGAACGGTAGATAGATTGGATAAGTGTAAAGAAACTTTCCAATCTATCTCCCAAACAAACGGTAATCACTATGGTGTATGAATTGCAGCATGTGGCTTAGGGTATGTCTCTTCGTAGACAGAGATCTCCCTTTCACATAACTCAGCAACGCATTCATATGTGGTTACCGTTTTTATTATGTCTGGGTTTTAATGCCCCCTCTCCTGTTTCCGTCTTCCCAGGCCCCGACCTGGGATCCAGGGTTAGAAAGACAACGATAAATCTTTTCACTGCGGATTAGTCTTTTCTATCAATTCAATTTTCCATATTCTGTTCCACCCTTTGATCTGTTTTTCTCGTTTAATAGCACTCACGATATCTTCACACTCTTCAAAATGTACTAACTTGTGTATAGTATATCTTTTTGTAAAACCTTCTCGGAGATCATCGATATGCTCATATATTCGTTTCTTTAAATCACTCGTTACTCCTGTATAAATAGTCCCGTTCCGTTTGCTTGCTATTAAATATACATAGGCATTCATATAAATCGTATATTATAGACAAATCTTACATTTTCAAATCCTGGATCCCAGGTCGGGGCCTGGGAAGACGGAGAGGGATCCAGAGCACTACTCATGATGATATTTCCCGCCACCGATAATATTAGTTGCACGGTACAGTTGTTCTACCAGAACCAATCGTGCCAATTCGTGGGGCAGGGTTAGCGATGACAGTCGCAGAATTGCGTTGGCACGGTCACGCACACGATCATCGAATCCGTACGCACCACCAATAATGAATACTACATGGGCGATTGAATAATTCTGTAATCGAGTCAGCGTGTCTGCCAATTGCTGTGTCGTGCTATCGCGCCCCCGTTCGTCCAGTGCGATTACATAATCACGTGATTGTATGCGCTCTAATAAGCGTGTGGTTTCGCGTTCTTTGCATATGCGCCCGTCCTCGTGATTCGCGGCATCTACTATGTGCGCCTCTATACTGAATGGTCGCACGATGCGTTGCAGATATTCGTTCATAGCTGGCTCGTAGTATTCAGAACGCTTTTTGCCTATGGCGAGAATAGTTATGTTCATAAGGGCTACTCTATCACAGGAGAAACATTATTTCGGTATGATATAGTAGTTCCATGTTATTCGACTGGCTGATACATATGATTGATAAGGCGGACGATACGCTACATCCGCCATCTCGCCGACCTGTAGCAGGTCAGGGTGATGGGGCGTCAGGAGAATTGCCATCCGTGGTAATACGCCGTGTCCGTGGTGCACGACATATTGCATTGCGTGTACGCAGAGATGGTACGGTGCTGGCAACTGCGCCAGCACGTGTATCAAAATCAGACATCATGAAATTTGTCGCAGAGCGCGCCGAATGGATACATACACAAACATTGGCGCAGCGTCATAGGGGTCGCATCATGGATATAGTGCATGATGCAGCAGAGCATCGCCGATTGGTCAGAATAGCGCGAACAATCGCACAGGAACGTGTGGAGCATTTTAACAAACATTATGGTTATGATTACAAGCGTATTACTATTCGCAACCAATCTACACGTTGGGGCAGCTGTTCATCGCGTGGCACGCTGTCGTTCAATTATCGTATTGCACTCTTGACCCCGGAATTTCAGGATTATTTGGTGGTGCACGAGCTGTGCCATCTGGCGCAGATGAATCATTCTCCCGCGTTCTGGGCACTAGTCGGGGAAACGATCCCGCATTACCGTACATTATCCCGAGAATTGAGGAGGATGTAGGTATTGACGATAACACTATATAATGTAGTGTAGTACTCAAAATACTAATTCATCACAATAAAACATAAAAAATGAGAAACGAAATTAACGCCAGCTTGAGCTTATCTGGCGTCACAGCGGTTCAATTGCGATTACTGGTTCAGAATGGATTCTTTTCTGGAATCGCCCAGGCGATTCAGTCGCTGGAAGCTCCGCGACATAAATCTACTCATGAAGATTGGATGGAATTTATTTCCTCGGTCAAAGTTCTGATTGATGCATACAGACCTACTAGTCCGCAGAATTTCGTTATTGCTGAAGGAGAAAAGGGTCCTATTTACGCTCAAGAGTTATGGGCGGTATGCATCGCGCTGAACCAAACAGAACGGGCAGGAACAGCTCGCGAGTTATTCCTGTCGGCAGGGAACACCCTTCTCGGGTTACAGACCGCTCAGCAGCACGGATTCCCGATTGAGTTCCTCTCATTCGGTGATTTAGCAATTGAGGACGAAGAATCACTACTGAAGATTGACAGTTGTAGAAGGTTTCACTTTGGGGCTGTCTTTGACGGCTTGGCGCGGACTGTACAGGGGTCATTGATTACGTGGGAAACACGACCAACTTCGGACGGTTTGCTATTGGTCAAATTGCAAGGACACAATAAAGATCTGCTCTACACAGAGGGCTGTGGGCTTGCAGCGGGGTGGTTTGTCGTTGAGGCAGCGCTGTGGGATCATGAATTATGCAGGCAACTAACAGAGGCGTTGGAGAATATAATTCGTGGCATCCCCGAAAAGCCTTCTCGGGAATCAAAGCCCGCTGTTCCAGAGCCGTTCTATGGTAGATTGAGTCTAAAGCTGTATCATTCTCGTATTGTGCTGCAGGGTCAGCAACCTTTTTCTTTGATGGCGAGTGTCTATGGTGATGAGCCCGAGGAATATACAGGTTCGGTGTGCTCCCGCTACGAGATCGCACCAGACAGTAGTACTTGGAAGTGGGGGGTTATGTATAATTGCTTATATAATTCGGCAATTGCCACGCCGGCACAATTTTCAGGTATTTCCTGCGAGGTTACGCAGGACGGAATGGTATACGATCCAGAGAAAGCTGGTTTGATGACTCAAATTGTCAAAGGTTTCGCCGATTGTCAGCGGGAAGAAGCAGAGAGGTATAAGCGCACAGTAGTAGACAAGGTGGAAGAAGATCTCGTAACATTGATTACTGTAGTCGAATTTGGATTAACCACGGG
This sequence comes from uncultured Candidatus Saccharibacteria bacterium, assembly GCA_964601935.1. Classification (GTDB taxonomy): domain Bacteria; phylum Patescibacteriota; class Minisyncoccia; order Phycocordibacterales; family UBA1006; genus JANPGR01. Next base: position 267,874 of record CAZROP010000001.1, read on the forward strand.
ATTTATCCCTAGAATTACCATCACGACCACCGATGGATTCGAGGAGGTTATTTGCAGGAGACAAGGGGAAGTCTTGCGGTCGGTCGAGAACTTGCAGGAATGGCTTGCTAATCACAAGCCTGAAACGCATGTGCGGAGCTCTAAATTCCGGGAACGTTACATCGCGTGGAGGCAGACACAAGAGAAAAAGAATAACCCTCATGTTATTCATCTGTGATTCTGCAAAGAAAGGTAAGAGCGGATCATATTTCATCAAAAACCGTCGAGTCCCGAGTTTGGGTCCGACGGTTTTTTGCATGTTGAATATTCTCATGTCGTCGTGCACTAGTATGATACAATCGGTGTTATATGGCAGCAGTTGCAAAATCGACAGTGCGTGCACGCATTGAATCATTCAGTGATGGGGTAATGGCGATTGCCATTACCTTGCTGGCGCTGGAATTGCGTGTCCCGCATTTTGATATGATGTATGCGAATGCAATTTTGACCGTGCGTGATATTGTCCCATATTTGCCTGGATTTGGAGCGTTCGTTCTCAGCTTTGTCACTATCGCGATATTCTGGGTCAATCATCATCAGCTCACTCAGCATATCTCGCATACTGACACAAAACCGATTTCACGCCGGGCTATCTGGGCGAATATTGTTCTCATGTTTTTCGTTACTCTGATTCCATTCGCTGCCAGTACTATGATAGAAAACCAGTACCATATTCTGAGTGTTCTGTTGTACGCAGTAACCTTGTTCGGTGCCTCGTCGATGTTTTCCGTGTTACGGTATTTTGTTCATCACGAATCTATCACCGCATTATCAGCGCAGCGTAGTGTGGTAGGCCCTGTTCTCTATGCGCTCGCTATCGTTGCGCTACTATTCGCTCCTATGCTGGGTTATATTCTGCTGGCTGTTCCGCCTGTGTATTATTTCCTGCCGAAGAGGACGAAATAGGGGTATACTGCCAATATATGAATAAACATACTGCAGGAGCTTTTTTGTTGTTAGCTTTTTTGGTCATTACGCCATCAACTATATATGCCCAGTCCGTGTCATGTATCCGTGCAAAAAACATTACCAACCCTGTTCGTGCAGCTGTGTTTACTAATGGTATATTCAGTACATCGGATACGCTCTGTGTGCGCAAGGCAGGCGATATAAACGCTGATGGTAAAATGGATTACAGGGTTGCCAAGGGAACAAAGTCTGTGATAGTTACGTCTGGGACAGGAAGGACATTCACAATAAAAAGCACTAGTGCAAATCCTACTACACCTAGTACTACGAAGTCTCCTACAGTATCAGCAAATCTAAATCCTATTACCATCCTGGATCCGAATAGCGCAGAAGTCAGAGCAGAGATAGCGAGACAGGTGGGGGTTGCTACGGGAAGTATTAAGTTTCTACAAAGCATTGGTGATATGAATTATGATGATAAAGATGACTATCATTATAGAATCGACGCATGTTCGCAAGATGAGGAGCTTTGTGCTGGCAATGGAACTTCTATATTGATGGTTAGTAGGACTAATAGTTACCAGGTTGCTCGACGTGATACAGGGGTAATCTTGAAGCTATTGCCTGGATGGTCTACAGGCGGATCAAAGCGCACAGTCCGAATAGTGTCGCCCGATCATCAAATTATAGAAGCGACAGAATTGCAGAGCGTATGTAGTGCAACGATATATTCTTGGGATTCCAAACAAGGTGTATTTGTAAATACATCTGCTGATCCTGATAAAAATTACTGTGATACTGAATAAAAAATAATTGCGACCTTCGCGTCCTCGGAAGATGGCAATTTAAAATTAAAATATCCTATTGCTTTATTACCTTATAGGTTACTGACTCGTTAGTGTTTGTTACTTTGAGCCAATATATACCCGCAGGTTGGTTGTTCAGATGTAGCGTATTCACAGATTTGCTAAGCATGCCACGGGCAATTTGCGCGCCATCACTACTCAGTAGTTCGTAGCCACCAGCTCCTTGTATGTTGAGCACATCTGTTGTCGGATTGGGCCAGATGGTCGCTCCGCGTGTCATTGTGTTGCTGACCCGTAGTTCCAGGTTATTGGGCACTGTATATGTGCCCTCCAGGGTCCAGTAGAGGTCGCCCAGTGGGCGAGCTACAACCTTATACATCTCGCCAGGTTGTACGTTTTGTTCCGGTAGTTCTGCGATACCGGAATCTGTATACCGTAGGCTGATCCAATGATACTGCCCGTCTGTGTGCAAGTAGCTCCATTCGTAGACCATCACCATTTCATCTAGTGGAATACCCTGTATTCCTAGGTCTCCTCGTAGCATAGTTCCTTGTTCTGTTGCAGTCGTGCTTATCGGTATCCATGTATCTGTATTTATGGATGTTACTGTATAAGGTTGAGTGACCAGGCACCCGTCCGAATAAATAGTAGTAAACTCGTGTGCTCCTGGAGTTCGCACTGACTCTGTAATCGCATTGGCGGTTACGCCGTCGAGCAGTACCGTTGTACCAGGTATTTGTTGCCACCAGATATCTTCTAGAGATGATCCATTAATGGTTGCTAGATTACATACTGCTATAAGTCCAGCAATACCACCGTTCGATGGTCCATACCCTAGTCCAAATAGGCCAGGCAACGGTCTATACAACCCAGAGATTTCATCTGCTACATTGTATGTAGCAGAAGTAACAGTTCCGTCAGCAAGGGTTGCGGTCAGTGTATACGTACCTGTAGCAGACACCGGGCATTCCCAGGTGAATACTTGGGGATGAGGGGCATGAGGCGTAACCCAGTGCCAGTGCGCTACTGGCAGTGCTGTGTGCAGCTGAGGCTGGAGTATTAGCGTACTGCAGTCTTCATCACGGAGAGACAGGGTTATCAGTCCGCAGTTGGTTGCGCTCATATTAATACTAGAAATAACAATGCTGCATCCGTTACCTGTAATAGTGACTCCGTATATACCTGCGGACATTCCTGTGCGCAGCCTACCCGTAATAACCCCATCACTCCATGTGAATATAGGGGTGGTCCCCATATTCATGGTCTTGAGCAGTATCCTGCCCTCATGCTCAGAAGTGCTACAGTCATCATGTACTTGTTGCTGTATCGTTGCTGTTGGAGGTGTGCCGCCAAGTATTACTTGGCGAGTTTTCGCCACCGTGCACCCAGCTGCATCAGTCACTGTGACAATGTAGGTCCCTGTTTGGGTAATTATAATGGAGGAACTAGTAGCACCCGTATTCCATGCATATGTATACGGCGCAGTCCCATTTGCAGGACTTGCTATGATTGTTCTAGTACATGGACCACTACCTGTGATAGATGTCGTTGCAGTTAGGGTGCAGGGCGGTGGGCCAGGCGTCCATTTTACCCGCAACGTAAAACTTCCTATCGCCCCAGAAACCTTGATATACAACACGCCGCCAGCTGGAATATAGATTTCTTTGCCGGTTGTAGTACCGGTGATAGTGCCTGATACGGTCTGCGCACCATTTTGTAATTCCATTATTTGCCCTGCTGATCCGGTTAGGGTGACTCGTCCGACTCCTCCGTATTTGCAAGGAATTTTGAACCAATCTATGTCACCACTAGTAATTACACCTATAGTTGTTCCTGTGACAGAGAAATCACGGCCAATATACTCAAACTCCCAGGACTGCATTGCGTCCATCGAGCTATTGTTAGTAGTATGGGCACTAGTAGTTCCTTGTAGAGTCTTGCGTTCCGTATCCCATTCGTTTGGATCAGGTATATTGTCCACAATGCTTGGTCCGGGTGAATTATAGGTACTACCACTTATTGGCACTATAGTTCCATTTAGATTAACCTGGGAGAAATGTATCTCGAAATCTCCTTCAGCTCCTGTGGGACTGTCCACCCAGAGATAATAATCTGTGCCAGCTACTATATCGGCTTCTAAGTAGGCATCATTTCCGATATTGTCCACCCAGTTACTCGTTCGCGACCATAAAGGACCAGGCAAGTTGGTTATAATCAGGCGCAGTTTTTGTTGTGAGGAGAGATCAGTTAAATATGCACGTAGTCTAAATGATGAAGTTGCTGTAAACCTATACACTCGTTCGCGACCAGCGAGCAGAGTATTTGCTACTACAGAATAGACATTAACTACATCACTACCGCTCGTAGTAGACCCTGTCACGCGGTGTTGTATATCAACGGGGTGAATTAACGTATAGTCGTACCATCTGAATCTTTCCGTATTATTCGGTGCAGTAAAAGGTAAGGGGTTGTTTGTGGTGCAATTGGGTGTATATGTACTCAATTCAACAGATGATCCATTCGTACAGTTTGTGACCCTCCAGTCTCCAGAGTAAGAGTTAGACAATACCTCATATGCACTTTTTTTGCAGTAATTAATACCATCAAACTGAGTGGGCAAAATGGAGCTGGCAGAAAACACAGCATTATCGCCCACAGGTTTTCCTGTGATTTCTGTAAATGTATTATATTGCCCAACCCCTCGTGGATGTGATTCCCAGTCGAATTGTCCTAAAGAAGAAATATGCACGCCAGATGCCTGAGATGTATTTCCAGGTATCTGCGCATACCCATTTCCGTGGCGACCGTACCCGCTCCGATTATCCGCAATGGTATTATCTCCGTATAAGTCATTGACTCTGCGGGCAAACTCGCAGGAGGCTGGATTGCCCTCAGGATCGGAAGCGATATAGACACCTCGGAGCTCTTCAGCAACTTCGTAAAGAAACTCCCAGGGCCCATTTTGTGGAAGTGCTACTACGTTGCCAGTATTGTCCAGCAGGCAGACCTGGCTATCGGTGCCGCTAGTAATGGCCCCATTCTGCATTCTGGATAATGCGTAGGATTTTACGCATAAGATGGCCACCTTCGCAATTTCATGCAGTTCGGCGGGTGGTACAAGATGTCTTTTGTTACCACCGAAGTAAAATTCAGCTGCTGCAACATTTACGCAATACGTAACCTCAAAGTCAGTTGGCGCGCTTGTAGTTGTGCTGGTCGTTACTATGATTGTTTCAGGTAGTGGACACTGACCCAGTCCGGTGGGTTTAAGGGTGAGGAAAAAGAAAGTGGTGAGAGTTGCGCCGAGCAGAGCGAGGCGCACTGAGTGGATTGAGTTATCGGCTTTCTGTGCCATGGCTGTTGTTTTGCCCGTATACGAGCGTTTTGGTTGAAAAAATGTTTATAAATAAGTTGTTTTCAAGGATACGGAAATCATAGGGAATTGCAAGTATACAGACTTACAATTCAGTTCAACGGTATCTTGCTGCAGAGGATCTGCGGTGCAGAGCTATCCACTACCAATCCGTTAACCAGCCGTACTAGTATGATATGATAGGACGTATGAAGAGCGTTATTGTTATACATGATTCGTATTCCAGCAACAGCGAGCCATGGATAGTATCTATAGCAGACGAGCTGAAAGTGCGTGGTTTTACTGTATATACACCCAAATTCCCAACCCCGATAGGGCAGGACTATATTTCATGGAAGGTATTATTCGAAAGTTACGCGCAGTATATTCAGCCTGACTCTACTCTGGTTGGTGTCGGGGTAGGGTGTGCATTTATACTACGTTACCTATCAGAGCACGATATTACGGTTGCAAAGACGGTGTTTCTTGCCCCATTCGTATCCAGTCTCGCCAATCCCAGCGAGCAGCTGTTGGCGCAGAGTTTTTTGCTGCCTGCGTTTGATGCCACACTGCTGAAGCCTCGAATGGGACAGGTAGAGGTAGTAATCTCTGATAACGACCTTTTGGTTGATTACAACCAGAGCAAACAGGTTGCCGATATGTTTGGATCTCGTATTACTACTCTGACAGGTAAGGGGCATTTCCGCGCGGTGAATGGTGTACGATTGTTGCCCGAAGTAGTTGATATTGTGGCAGCGCCGCCGGCACCTTTTAGTACTCCAGCGCCACTGTTAGCAGATATGCCGATCATGGTGCCCAGTAGCACTCCGGCGGCGCCTATTGCTGTCGCAGCACCCGCTGCCCCTGTCGCGTTGGCAGATCAGGTCAGTACAACCCAAACCACCGATGTCGCTGCACTGCAGCGATTACTGGCGGATTTGCAGGCGCGTGGCATTACAACAGAGGGAATAGCGCAGAGTCCACAGCCAGTCGTATCACCAATCGCGCCTACTCTAGAAACCCCGGTAGTACAACAGCAGTTCGGATCTATGGTGGCACCTGTCCCTGCTAGCATGTCTTCGATGGCTCCAACATCTGGTGCTATTGATACAGGAATACCAAAACCTGCAAAAGGACCCGAACCGCTCACACATTCGCTGGTATCAGATTTCAGCACGTCTCTCATCAATGCCGAAGCGCGTGATGTATCAAAGACACTAGATGACTATCGAAAGGGGAAAGAATACGGTGTAAAAGAAAAAGTAATGAAGGCGTTTCGTGTAACTGTGGTTATTATAGGAGTATTGTTGTTGCTCAGTGCTGGATACTTTGCATATCGTGTATATTTCTTTAACGAAACGCTGCCCTCCATCCGAGATTTGGAAATAGCGCCTTTGAATGCCGAAGAAGTAGGAGAGGTAAAGGTAAATCGCACCGCGCTACCTACGGATGCTGTACAAACCATCCTCGCTGGAATTACCAAACTAAATTTGAAAAACCCAGGAGACATTGGCGTGCTACGCTTGATAGATGCTGATGATTCAAAGATTCCTGCAGATGCGGCAATGCGCCTGATAGGTGGCACAACACCCAGTGCTGCATATACCAAGGTCGATTCATTCTATACATTCGGTGGTATCAAAGGCGAGAAAAAGACTAGTAACTTTGCAGTTTTTGCTCTCAAATCTTCTGAATCAGAAATGGCAAAAGAATTAGCAACGTGGGAGACGGTGATGCCACGTGATCTGGTAGCATTTTTTGCGGCAGGGCGAGGCATAAACCCAGATGAATACACATTTGTATTTGAAGACCGTATTGTTGCTAATAATGCTGTCCGAGTACTAGTCGCCCGACCACGTACCGTGGTAGAAGAAAATCAGGTTGTGCCAATAACTGATGACGCTACAAAACCCGTTATTAAATCCAATGGTATCCCTGATACCTCGACCCCTGTATTGCCGCTCGATACTACCGTGGGTGCCACTCTCAAAAAACCAGAAACAACACTGCCTACAGCAGAGTCAGTGACAATATCGGCAAATGCAGTAGCACAGGCAGCATCGATAGTACCTATACAACCAGTAACAGAGAAAAATATCATTGATTTGTTCAAAATATCTCCCGTAGAGCAGACTGCTCTCAAGCGCACTAAAAATACATTTAGCATAGCTGCTAACTCACCTTTGTTCGATAAGGAAATACTGCCCGGAGACCTCTTTGCATTGGAAAGTTCCGACAAAGAAGAAATTCAGCCAACAAAAGATTCACAATCACCGGATGAAGCAGCTGCGCCCATACTAGGTGGGGCAGCCGCAATCGTTCAGATTACAGATATTCTGCAGCAGGGAGAAATGACAGAATTGGTGTTCAAGACACTACCATTATCAGAAGCTGTCGCCCTCGTAGGAAAGGAGACACTATCATATACATTGCCGAATGGAGCTAGTCTGACTGCGCCAGAATCTGCTCTAGCCGCCGATGGGCCGATTGACGTATTTGCGTATTCAATGGTGAGCGGAAAGGTCCTAGTGTTCGCGACCAATGTAGAGGATATAGCACCACTATCTACTGCATATTTCAATCAGCGAAAGAGCATATTTGATATGAATTAAGGATGTGCTTTTCTGGGGAAGGATATGTTGTGTCTGATGAATATTCATGTGATCATATATAGGTATGACCTATAACCTCAACTCAGCGCCTACTGATGAACATTCACCTGCAATGCAGGAGATTCTTGCTCAGTTAAAGACTATAAAAGAAGCAATAAATGTCCTGGATACTCAGCAGGGTATTGATTTACTTAGTATTAAAATAAATGAGCTGGTGCAACACTTCGAGGATCCTGATAATTATAAACTCTACCTAGAACAATACCCACAAGTACAGTCTATCATTGAAGAACGAGTGGCAGAAGTCATAAATGTTCTGGGGGGCATGCATCATGCCGAGCACGATCCAGAGAAATTACAAGCCCTCCACGTTGCTCTAATAGAGGTATGGCAGACCATTATATGGATGCGGATGTTTAGAGATAACAACTATAGCCCCGTTGTTTCTTCAGAGGGGCTAGATGCGACAGCCCCTACAATTATTGAGTCTAACTAATAATATACACTAAAAACTCCTGCTGGCGCAGGAGTTTTTAGTAGTGGCGATTGATATTTATTTCAATATTCCTGCCTTTCGCAATGTCGCATCTACGCCATTTTTCTTCATGGTGCGCAGAGCACGAGTAGATACCGTCATACGGATAGATTCGCCGAGTTCTGGAACGAATATCTTTTTCGTCTGCAAATTAGCCCAACGTCGGCGAGCCGGTATAGGGTTATATTTAGTAGCACGTACGCGGTTAGAGTACCCTCCGCCTACCTGAGAATGCTTGCCTGTTATGATGCATACTTTTGCCATAATAGAATTGATGCTATCATATATTGGTAATCTATGCAAGACATCTCCCAATCCATTATCTCCCTTGTTATACTCATTTTCTCTACTGCATTGCACGAGGTGGCGCATGGTCTGGCAGCCCTCTATTTCGGAGATAAAACCGCATTGCGTGCAGGACGACTGTCGCTGAATCCTTTATCCCATATCGATCCATTTGGATCAGTACTGCTGCCTTTTGCACTGTTTATGCTAGGGTCACCCTTCGTATTCGGCTGGGCAAAGCCTGTACCTGTAAATCCTGCAAATTTACGCACTAAAAGCGCCTCCGCCTGGGTTGCGCTAGCAGGACCTGTGACCAACCTAGTATTAGCAGGAACAGCGGGACTGGTGATGCGGATATGGGGTGCAGGACTGCCGCCAGCATTCCAGCAGTTTTTGCTACTAGTAGTAATTATTAACACGGTACTGATGGTATTCAATATGATTCCATTGCCGCCATTTGACGGATATCATGTGTTTGGATATCTACTGCGTATTCCATCGCGTGTGTATGACTGGTGTATGCGATATGGGTTCATCATGATTGTTATCGCAGTATTATTGTTTCAGCGATACTTGGATGGTGTAGTGCTATGGTTCGCGAGAGTATTTGCGGGGGTGTAGTAAGTTTTGTTGGGTAGTTTTCCGTCTTCCTAGCCTCCGAGCTGGGATGTGCAAAATAATGAGCTAGAGCGAATATATTTTGCCATGCAAAGCTCCAGGAGTTAGAAAGATACACAGGGGTGTTATAAGTATGCTGAATCCTGGAAGACAAACAAAGAAGAACCGCTATACTTCAAGTGCCTCTCTTGATAATATTGGTGAATTGAACAGAGAACACTCGAACAACTACTTCGGGAATGGTATACTTTACACATGGATACTCATCATACATTTCTATTCTTTGGTCGATCAGGATGCGGAAAGGGAACTCAGGCAGGACTCATAAAGCAACGTCTCGAATCGCAGGGGCGCGAGGTATTGTATATCGAAACAGGGCGCGAATTACGCAGTTTTGCAGAAGAAAAAAATACCACAGCAGAATTAGTTGGAGAAGTTATGAATAACGGAGATTTTCTTCCTCCGTTTGTGCCGATCTGGATCTGGACCAACGCATTGATTCGAAAGTTTGATAATACACAGGATCTCATACTGGACGGGCTGGCGCGACGTCTGCACGAGGCACCAATACTGGATAGCGCTTTACGTTTTTATGGTCGTACCAATGTACATGTGGTTCATATTAATGTAACTCCAGCCTGGTCGCGAGAGCGCATGCTGGCACGACAGCGTGCTGACGATAACCCTGATGACGTCGAACGACGCCTCCATGCATTTGAATTGAACGCTTTACCAGTACTGGAGTATTTCAAAAATCAGAAGGGCTATGATTATTTCGAAGTAGACGGAATGCAAAGTATTGAGTCAGTGCATCATGATATCGTAGGGCATATATGGGGAGAGTAGACATTATTGTCATCCTGCCAGTTTTGTTGTAGTATCACCTCATGAAGCCTAATATAAAGTCACAGGAAGAGTTAGAGATATTGCGCGCAGGAGGTGCTCGATTGGGTGCTATTGTAGAGCGTCTGTGTGCCTCTGTGCGTCCTGGCATGACCACATTGGATATCGATAACCAGGCGCGGGAATTAATTGCGCAGGTGGGTGGAGAATCTGCCTTTCTAGGATATCGTCCTCATGGCGTCACGCGCCCCTATCCTGCCAGCGTATGTGTATCGATCAATGATGAGGTGGTACACGGTATTCCTTCTGCCAGTAAAGTATTAGTAGAGGGTGATATAGTAACTATCGATTGTGGGTTACGTTATCAGGGACTATACACAGATCATGCGGTCACTGTTGCGATCGGAACTATCCCTGAAGCACAACAGAAGTTGGTAGATATATGTCGTGATGCTCTGTATATAGGTATAGATGCCTGCAGTGTTGGTGCTACGAGCCTGGACCCTGGACGAGATATTCAGCAATTCGTTGCAGGGCGTTATGGCATTGTACGCGAATTGTCAGGGCATGGGGTAGGATATGCGGTACACGAGGACCCATTTGTACCTAATTATGCAATGCGGGGGCGTGGCGCAGTACTGCATCCTGGAATGGTGTTAGCTATAGAACCAATGCTGACCATAGGATCTGCCAGCGTCATTTTCCTGGACGATGAATATACGGTGGTTACCGAATCAGGAAATAGGGCAGCACATTTCGAGCATACTATTATAGTTACAGCCCAGGGTCCTGAAATTATTACAGAATCAGGGTTATACGTGTTATAATTCAGCAGACCTATCGTGGGTCCTGAAATTATTATTAGAATATAGAATTTTCTATCCTTTGGGACAATTTAATATCATTTATCTCTATGAGCTCTCTTTCAATCACATCAATATCACAGCAGGTATGGAGTATTTACAAACGTCACTGGAAAGTGCTTTTGATTGCATCGCTAATACCGTTCGTTGTTTCTCTACTGCAGCAATTCGTATTCGACTCATCGATCGGAGGATCTGCAGTATCACTTCTCGCAGGCATCCTCGGGTTCTTGTCCTACGTATATCAAACCTCGTATATTATCAAAGTTCATTCTGGTAGTACTCCAGATTCCAAACAGCATCTGCGAGCAATGAACGTTCGTCAACTATGGCGTATACTGCGTACCAATATCTGGATGGGATTTATCATTCTATGGCCCGTGTTTATATTGATTGCTGTTGCCGGTGTACTAGGGTTTGTTATCACAAGTGATTCTTTTTCAGGAACTACAGTATCATTGATTGCTATGGGCATAGCAGCTGTTGTAGGTGCGATCATTGCATTTATTCGATCGCTATCATACATATTGATGATGTATCTCGCATTCACAACATCCGACAAAGTTCGTACACTCCCCAAGACATCCAAGAACTTTATGCATAATCACAAAATAAAGTTTCTCAAGCTGGTCTTGTTGCAGGTGGCATTAGGAATTGTCGGTATGCTGACATTTGTCCTGATGCCCGTTGTTCAGTCGCTGATATTTATTTCAATTGTGGTATTTGCAGAACGAGTGATTGCGCAGCGGCGTGCTCCTCATGCCGAAGTCGTTAATCCAGAATAATTACAATCTATTGCTCTCTATAATAAAACACCCGGAGTTTTGTTCCGGGTGTTTTATTATTGTCTTTATCTCCGATCTACTGAATTGTAATAGGTACTTCAGTTATTGTTTTGTTCCAGATTTGGTCTGCTACGATTATGCGCAAGGTCGCGGGTCCAGGAGTTGTTTCTGGTATCGAGAATGTGATGACGCCGGATACAGTATTAGATTGTGTTACTAATTCATCGTTTATAAATACCTGTATCGATTGCAATGGGTAGTTTGCTGTTGTCTGATACTGCAAGGTTGTTTCCGTGTCACTGGATAATGGGCCCGGTAGCGGAGCAACTGATACTACGGGTAAATTGGCCTGAATGTGTACGTTGTCGTACTCGGTAGGTTTTACTGTCGCTGCCGTGGGTACTTTGTCTCCGTTTTTGGCAACCCACTTTTTGACTCCATAGCTCCAGTTACGATACATGTGACTGGAGAGGTCACCAATGCCTCCGCGTGCATTACCGGGAGTGACGTAGGCGAGGATAGTATCTGTCGTGCCGAGTACATATTCCTTGCGTGTTTCGACAGGCGTCATATCTGTTGCAAGTTTTCCTGATACTGTGTCAACGGTAAATGCATCATTGCCATACCAGTATCCTCGCAGTACTGCAGGTAGCGTAGGATCAGGTGGGGCAGGTGGAACGAACGAGGTGCGAGCCCCTATATTTTTCAGACTTTCTGTCATCACATCACGCCAGAGTGGTATAGCGATCGAGGAGCCTTTTTTCATCGGAGTGTTGTCATTATTTCCAACCCATACGCCAACCGCAACATCGGGGGTGTATCCCATGAGCCACGCGTCACGATTGTTGTTGGTAGTACCTGTTTTCGCAGCAACCGGTACCCCAAATCCGTTTAGGGCGTTTCCTGACAATGGACGCCGCGCCTCTGGGTCTGAAAGTATTGACGATAGCATGCGTGCTGCCTCGGCAGATACTGCTTGTACAGCGCGTGGAGTATAGCTAAATAGAACTTTATCATCCGCTTTTGACTGGATTTTCAGGATGCCATGCGCAGGGGTATAGATACCATCAGCAGCAAATGCAGCATATGCTGCCGTCAGATCCAGTGGACGAACTTCACCGCCTCCCAGCACGAGAGAAAGTCCGTACAGACCGGTAGAGCCCAGTGACTGCATACCGAGAGTCTTTGCAAGCTGCAGTGCACGCGTAGGAGTTACGAGGTAGAGTAATTTCACAGCAGGAATGTTGCGTGATTCTGCTAATGCTGTGCGTAGAGAAATAGGTCCACGGAATGCACCATCATAGTTGTCGGGTGCGTAACATGAGCCGTCTTTTGACGTGGTGATATTCGATGGCTCGCATCCTGTGCCGAACTGTGTTGCAACATCGAATAGCACAGTATCAGGATTATAGCCCATTTCAAACGCTGCTGCGTATACGATTGATTTAAATGCTGATCCAGGTTGTCGTTTCGCTAGGGTGACATTGTATTTACCATCTACATTCTCATCTTCGTATCCTCGTGATCCTACCATTGCTAATATGTCACCCGTGCGAGGTTGTATTACGGTAACGGCTGCGTTCGATGCGTTGTACGCTGCTTCGTTTTCGAGTGCGCGCTTTGCTGCAGACTCTTCTGCAACTTTTTGGATATCCCAATCTAGAGTTGTGATAACTTTGAATCCACCTGTAGTCATTGCCTCTGATCCATACTGTCGTTCAATTTGCTGGCGTACGTACTCTACAAAATGCAGCGCCTTCGAATCATTGTCTTTTTTCTCTATGAATACTACGCGTTCGGTAATCGCAGCAGAATATTCTGCTGATGTTATCAATTTGTTCTGTAACATTTCTTTTAGCACATAGTTTTTTCGATACTCTAATTCTTCACGGTGTTTTCCGTACGGTGATAGATATGAAGGACGATTTACAATAGCTGCCAAATACGCTGCCTGTGCAGTTGTGAGATCAGTCGCAGTAGTATTAAAGAAGTGGCGTGCTGCAGCCTCGACCCCGTAAATGTTTCCTCCAAAAGGAACTTCATTGAGATAGATCGTGAGAATCTCATCCTTGTCATAGACCTGTTCCAATTTGGTTGCGAGAATCCATTCTTTTACTTTGCGAACTATACTATGGTCCGATGTCAGGATGGTATTTTTTAACACCTGTTGGGTGATAGTTGATCCACCTGATCCGCGTACCGGCAACCCGAGTTTTGCGAGAACAGTATTGGTTGCACCGCGCAGAGTTGAGTCAATACGTACACCTTTGTGTTCATAAAATTTTGTATCTTCTGCCGCAACGACAGCTTTCTTCATAACAGGTGCTATTTTTTCTGATTTTACCTCGGTGCGTTCCGCGGATTCAACTACGTCATACAGAATGATTTCGCCAGTACGATCGTATATAGTTGTACTATTGGATGACGCACGTTCCTGGAATGTAGTGAGACTGGGTATTGATAGCGTAGACATCCATATTGCTGCAGAGCCCATTCCAACCAGGCTGACAGCACCGAGTGTAGGCCAAAACCACGGTTCAGATTTATGAGTGGACTTTGCATCTTTCACAAATGCGCGTTTGCGCTGTAGTAATGATTCTAGAGTTGACCCGCGTTTTCGTGGCGAGACTGACTCCCAATTTGGACTCGTAAAGTCAGATGGGTTGTGTAGTGAATTGTTGCGTACATTGTTCATAAGTGTAATAGTACAAGTATACAGGAATAGTGTAGAAATATCACGCTCTTGGTAGGGTGTAGTTGTGTCAACTTCCGTATGGTCTGTCATTAAAATAACCTCTCGATTGCTGTGCAATCGAGAGGTTATTTTTTGGAGATGCAGACAATTATATTGCTTCGGTTCCGCTGCCAGATGTTGTATCCCCTGCAGTTTCTGCTCGGCCGCCACGGCACTGGCCTGTCGATGATTTGTAGGTTGCCCATGCCTTTTGACGGGCAGACTTTAGTTCATTGTGGTTGGCTCTGCTCGCGGTGCGATGGGCGCTCCACACTACTTTACGTGCATCGGTACGTTCGCGTGCAGTACCGCGAGACAGAGCCTCGATAAGCCCAGTTTTGCGAGCTGCCAGTAACTGGGTCTGAGTCTGGGTGAATTTTGCAAAAGCACCCGCTAGAGCATCTTCGCGAATAGTAAGGGCGGTTGCAACACACGTTTGATCGAATGTTGTCTGGGTCTGGGCAGAAGAGTTGCTGTTAACCTTGTCGTTCAGCTGTGCAAATGATGCCACAGGAACAGTAATAACAATGAGCAGGGCAACAGAAATTGATGTTTTCATAGATACTTTGAATGGATAACAGATTATGTAATTCTACTAATAAACCTAGTATACGCCTATTTTGGGAAAACGGCACTAGACAATAACTTCACAGGTGTGGATAATCTGTCTAATAAGCGGCTTTTGCTAGGTATTCCAAGACTCTTTAACGTCCCTGAGCTGAGATCTTATTTTCGATGATGCGCAAAATGGGTAATTCCTATAGCTATTGCATCGATTTCGTCGTCGATACCTGTCGAGGTGCCGCCCATAGCTTTTTGCCGGGCTATACGGTCAAATTGGATGATTTTTTCAGTCATATAGGCTACCGAGTCCTTTGTTGCGCGACCATCGCCTGTGAGAGAGATTTTGACCTGTAGAGGCGTGTATTCGTATACAGGTATACCAGAACACATGGCAGCATATTTAATGACTCCACGCGCTTCTGATACACCCATGACAGTTTTTTGATTAGTAGTGAAAAATACCGTTTCAATAGCGAGGGCGGTAGGCGAGTATTCGTGAATTAATGCAGTAATGCGCTTGCCTATAGCCAGTATTCGTTGATCCAGTGAGGCTGATTTGTCCGTGGTAAAGCATTCAGAGTATATCAATGTTTCGCGCCCCTGAATCCTGTTCAGAATAGCAATCCCTACACGATCATATCCAGGGTCTACTGAAATAATAGTAGTGTCCATAGAGGGTATCATAGCATATTCAAGAGTGGCGTCTTTTAGTCTGGATATACAAAAATTCCCTTCCTCTGCAATGGGAAGGGAATTTTCTGGGTGAATAGAAATTAGCTTTTTATCTCTACACTCTTTGGTCCGAAGAATTTATTCATTACTCTTTTGATTGCATTGGGTTTTTTCGGGTGCTGTGCGTTAGGGAGAGTTTTTGCTAGTTCAGTTTTGGCTGACTCCAAAGAAGTTTTAAAAGTATCTTCTATCTTTTTTGTTTCTGTCTGATGTAAATCACGGAGTTTCTTTACTTCGTCAGGTATAGTTTTGTCCTGGCGGATATCGCGGAATGAAGAATGCGCTGACTCCATTGTTTTTTTGAGTTCAGCCTTTACTGTTGCTGATGCTACGCCTGATGCACAGTCAGCTTTTGCCTTTGCGAGTGCTGCATCGAGTTTAACTTTCAAATCACTGATGCCAGTAGTTGTAAGACCTGTTTTTTCTTTGACCTTCGCATCTACTCGTGCGCGCTCTTGCGCAGTTAGTGTATCCACTGCTATTCGCTTTGCTGTTTCAGCTGCAGTCACCTGGGTGATGAATGTTTCTACGGCTGTTTTCTCTGCGTCGGTCGTTGCCTGTGCGCGAAGAGCTTCGAATCTCTTTGTTAAGTCATTGTTACGCTGCTCATGGTTTTCTGACTTTATATCATCTTTTTTCTGGTGTTTATCGTCACGTTTTTCAGAGTGTTCTTGCGATTTTGTATCTACTTTTGTACTAATCTTACCGAGCATGCTGTCTTTTAATTCAGTGATTTTTGTGATGTTTGTACAGAAATCCCCCTTTGATAATTCAGTAGGTAGGGAAGGGCGTGGTTCTGCAAATGCAATAGGGCTGATGATGGCTGTTAATACAAATCCTGTAATGATACGAGTTGTTTTCATAAGTGCTTGATTATTTTTTATTAGACGAAAGACTATAGTATTCCATTCAGGGATACTGTATCAGTATACACGAGATCAGATACTGTTTGTAGTTGATTAATAATAACTGCTGTATCGTCCCATAACTCTGTATTAGTGGAGTGTGAGGTACTGTTGCTAATAATACTATCCGCACTAGATAATAACGGGTTGTCAGTCGTAGATGTGTATATCAGAGATGATCCAGTTGCGATCAGTACCAGGCAAAGCGTTGTCACAAATGTGAGCCGACGAATACGAATGATAGAACGATAGGGGGACAGGCGTGGCAGTACACCAGCCTCATTACTATCACGGATAGTAGCAGGATTTGTGACAGACTCCATGATGCGCGATTTCAGATGTTCTGGTGCGCGCACTAACTGCGAGGTCTGTTTAATACGGGAGGTAATTGATTCCATACTTTGATTGAAATAATTGTTTTACTTTTTGTAATGCTCGGCTGTGAATTTTTCTAATAGTTGGTTCGGGTTTGTGCAGTTGTCGTGATAATTCAGAATAGGAAAGGTCGTTAATGCTGTGTCCTATGATGATGGCGCGGTCAGTATCGGGTAATTGCTGCAGCATCTCTATTAACTGCTCTATATTGCGCTGCTTATGTGCTAGCTCGTCAGAGGTATCTGCATCAGATGCTAGATCGCATGCGTTGATATCAACAGGAATAATACGGGATCGTCGTCGGTAATAGTCGGTTATCAGATTGCGGGCAATGGTGTACAGTGCGCGTATACGGTGTTCGTCAGACTCGTAGGTCTCCCAGCGGGTGTGAACACGTACATAGGATTCCTGGGCGATATCACTGGCCACGTCACTATTGCCTGTCTTGAAGAGAATATGTCGGTATAATCCGTCACTGCTACGGTCGTAGAAGGATTCAAACTCTGATAACTGGCGTGTATCCATGTGGATAGATTATATCATAGGAGGGTTGTTGTATAGGGATCGTCATAGGATGGATACTATTTCCACTAAAAAAACTACGCAGAAATGCGTAGTGTGTGACACGGTTTACTTTTTCACAGGCGACTCCTCTTCTAGCCAGAGGGGGAAGACCGAAAGAGGTCAATTACGCAATATGCTCTCGACCATGATCGGTCAGTTCGCGACCGCGGGCGGTACGTTCGATGAATCCCAGGCGCATCAGATAGGGTTCTATGACGTCTTCCAGGGTCCCCTCGTCTTCGTCCAGGGCTGCTGCCAGGGTTTTGATACCCGTGGGGCCACCATTGAATTTGTGTGCCAGAGTATTCAGATAGTCACGGTCGATTTTGCCCAGTCCACGATGATCAACGCCCAACATGTCCAGAGCCGCCACAGCCGACGGTCCATCGTACGCGGTATGGTGAACCTGCGCATAGTCACGGAAGCGCTTTATCAGATAGTTGGCAGTACGTGGTGTAGCGCGAGATGCAGATACCAGCACGTCAACAGCATCAGAATCCAGTGCTATATTCAGCAATCCTGCAGAGCGGTTAATAATATGCGCCATTTCAGCATCATTATAGGGGTCCAATCGGTATACGCCACCGCTGAATCGCGCGCGCAGAGGTGCTGATAATAGGGCGATACGTGTAGTTGCTGCAACTAGGGTAAATGGTGGTAGATCCAGCTGTATTGTGCGTGCGCTAGGCCCCTTACCGACCATAATATCCAATACACCGCGTTCGAGGGCGGGGTAGAGGACTTCTTCTATCATTTTGTTCAGGCGATGGATTTCGTCCACGAATAGGATGTCGCCGGGCTGCAGATTGGTAATCATGCTGGCGACGTCGCCGACTTTTTCCAGAGCAGGTCCTGATGTGGTTTTCAGCTGTCCGCCGATTTCGGATGCGATGAGCATGGACAGGGTGGTTTTGCCCAGACCAGGCGGTCCGTATAACAGCATGTGTTCCGGCTGGTGACCACGCTCGCGGCTGGCGGAGAGATGTACCTGAATGGCGCGTTTGGTGTCATTCTGACCAATATATTCATCCCAATTGGCAGGGCGCAGCAGTGTGTCGAGATTCAGATGAGAGGACATATGAGGGGATTATAGCATATTCAGGTTGTCGACTGGGGGTGTCTCGCTATTCCAAAGAAAAAGGCTGCATAGCGTGAGATTTGCTATGCAGCGATGACGAGAGTTTGTTGTATGAAGAAAAGAATCGCTTTCTCTAGAGAGATTGTAACATGTTCTGATTTGAATTCAATCTGGATAACAAAAAAGAGCTTATCCGGACAATACCGCACAAGCTCTCGTAGGAAATCACCCGACTGTTGCTAGGGAGGATCGCATAACGATTTCTCCTAGCTCAGACAAAATTAATATAGACGCTATATGAGAAAAAACTTATAGAAAGTATATACCTATGAATGAGTGTGTCAATAGGTAGTCTTTGAAAACCTAACGTTGAGGCTGCAGAGAGGGGAGTAAGAGACATCACCCTGAAAAGTGACTCCCTCCTAGTCTCCCAAGAGTTAAGAGGGAGGAACGAACGGTTCGGGTCGCGTCGTAGACGCGACCAACCAAACCCCACCCCTAACCCCTCCCCTTTGCTAGGGGAGGGGAACCCGAACCACTAGACAAACACATAATCATGTTTCATAATGTACTTCATAAGTTGACACAGAATTATTTAGTTGTATGGTGAATTTAGTTTACACACTTTATCTCACACTATAAAAACTTATTGGTGATGAAAGCACTGAACAAGGGTTTTGCGTATTTTTTTGCATTGATGGCTTGTATCTCGCTGATGCTCGTCTCTTGCAATACCCAGTCTGAACTCGTAGACAATTGGGTACCGGGCAATCTTGCTGTTATCAGTAATTCTGCAGAAGGGCTGGTTCAGATTCTCGGCGGGAGTCAGGAGACGGTAGTAATTGCCGAGCATGGCAAGAATCGGCTCGTAGGGAAAGAAGGGTCAGTATTCGATCAAGACTCGGTTTCTCGTCGTACTGCAATACAAGCTGCCGTTTCATTCCGTGATGCTAACGGAAACTGGCATGCTCTGGATAACTGCCTGGTAACCCCGGGTACCAAGAAACAGGACCGCGTGACATTTGTTCCTGTCCTAATGCCGACTCAGGCAGAATATAATGGCTGGTGGCTGGTGGACGAACGAATACTTGGCGATACTCCGAACGTCAACTCTTGGAGAGGGGCGCCAAAAGCAGTAAAGACCTCGTATAATGAGGAGGATTACACCAACGAAAAGAACGAGTAATGGATCGTGCGCAAATCTGGAACGGAATTAAGAAACGGTGGCTTGTATGGATTGCCTTTGCGGGGTTGCTCTTTGCCGGGTTAATCTGGGGCTGGATACTGTCATCTACTAATCCAGTTCAAGGCGACCAGTCTGTCCAAATCGTGGGCAAGCTTCCTGAGCATTTGACAGATGCGGACCTTCGCGCTGCTCGCGAGGCCCTAGGGCAACTTGATACATGGCAGCCACCTACTACGAACGAAGAAAAAGATTCGACCAATAACGCTGCTCGTTTACTGAGTAACTGAACGACAGATACGGTCAAACAAGCCTTGCAGAATTGAATAGTTACCTCTTGGGTGGCTCTCGATTCTGCAGGCTTTTTATTTTCACGAGTATGTTTTTGATGCTTTTGGGTGAGGGTTTTGAAACCTAATAAAGTATTGACATACCACAAAATAGCGTTAGGGTTAGGTTAAAATTCATCAAAAATATTTGTATCATGAAAGCATTGAAAAGATTAAACTTCTTTGCACTGATGGTGTGCGGCTTTATGCTGTCGCTCGCCTCGTGCGCTTCTGAAAATGGTGGACTTACTCGTTCGTTGGATGTGAACGACTCAGCGGATCCCCTCGTTGCCACCCTCAGGGAAAACAAGGGGGCCGTGCGCGGTGCCGTCAAAGAAGTTGGTGAGTTCGAGCGCGTTCGCGTTGGATGTATCGGCTACAATGCCGAACCTCGGGCCTTGGACGGTATGAGTGTATTTACGGTCCTCGAGACGTTCTACGATACGCTTGCGTATGCGATGGTAGCGTTTCAGGGTAGTAATGGCGAAAAGTTTTGGTACGACGACGTTCGGGTTGGTACAGATACCAAGCCCGGCACTACTGCGGAATTTGTGATACTTGTAGACGAAGAAACGAAAGAGTCAATAGTCATCGAGAAAGGACGGGTTCCTGTAAAACTGAAGCGGCTTCGATTTTCAGAGTCAGAGGAGAAGCGTCTGTTGCCCGCCCATCAAAGAGAACAGCCATGAGGTTCAGCGTTATCCGTATAGCGTCTTCGTGGGATAAGCAACGGAAGAAAATTATCTGGATGATGGTCGCTATCTTTCTATTCCTGGTACTGGTCGGCTATGGCGTATGGTTTGCATGCCAGCCAGCAAAGTGTCCAGCTATTGGAGAAAGGAAAGTCTCTATTGAGCAGGTCATATTGATTCCTCTTGATTCCAATATGACGCCTGAACAAATCCAGGAATTTCTCAATGCGTCAGGAGAGGTTCGCACATTACCGCAGGATTAAGAACGAACGACACAATCAAAGACTTGCACTATAGATAGCATCACTGGATGTTCTATAGCGCAGGTCTTTTTCATATTCTGTCTTCCTGGCCTCCAAGCTGGGATGTGCAAAATAATGAGCGATAGCGAATATATTTTGCCATGCAAAGCTCCAGAATTAGAAAAACCAACTGGAGTTCTATAAGTGTTTTGAATCCTGGGTCCCAGATCTTCGCCATGGCTGCGTCTGGGAAGACGGAAGAGGAGGTGCGAGTGTGCTTGTCTTGCCAAATGTACAGAACAATTCTGTAGCGTGAAAAAACGATTGACATATTATGGTATAGATATATCGTGAAGGTAATCATTCACATAAAATTCACTGATGATGAAAGCATTAAACAGTTTCAGATTTGCGGTGATGGTTTGCGCTTTATTTATAGCGCTTACCTCCTGCGTGGGAATAAAAAATGAAATTCAGAGCGACCTGGGGTCAGGTAGCTATCTTTTCGAGGCATTGGAAAATAGCCCTCAATCCGGAGTGGTATGGGAGGTTCAAGGCGATACCATTTTGTATATCCAGTACGGAAAAACTATACCCAGGTATAGCGCCCAAAGCCAATTTAAACCTGAAGGAGTAGAAACACTGCACTGCGCCCTAGCGAAAGTTTGCTTTCAATTGGGGTCCCAAGAACCAGAATGTATCAGCAATTGCGCTGTTTCTGTGGCTTCGACAAAAGGAGACTCAATCCCGATGGCTGCTGTTTTTGTTCCACCTTATTCCGGCCAGTCTGGCTTTTGGGTGTTAATGCACGAAGGCACTGTCCGGGGTTTGCCGGTCGGGACTATTACGCGGCCGGCAGGCTGGGCGGCAGGAGGACGGCTCAGTCAGGTGGATCCAAAAAACCAACGACCATGAAGGTGCGAACTGCTAGTCTGCGAAAATTGTGGCAGAGACACAAAGCCCGTATACTCTGTATCAGTATTTTGTTTCTGGTGGCAGGAGGGCTTGCTCCATGGGCTATGCGATTATCAGATCTGCCGGATGCCTCCTCATTCCAACATCTCTCGCCTGCACAGCGGAGGGCGCTGGATAGAGCCGCAAAAAATGCAAAAGAGCTGAGCTGGCCGATGCCCAAGCAATGGGGGCGGGATACTGCGGGTCTGTACTGCAATCAGGGTCCTGTTGCTGCCGAAGAACCTCGATTTCAGAGGTTCGGGGAATGATGAGAGGTAGGTTTATAGTAAAAGCTCTTTGGTCAGTTAGATCAAAGAGCTTTTTATTTTCTCAAATTGTTCAGTAGTCAGTAGTCTATGCAAATAGGTCACAGTTCCATAATCATTGCGAGCATGAGCGGGATAGTCAGAATTGCTGATAGGCAGCTGAATATCAGGCAAATGACGATGGCTGGCTTTATCTTGTTGGGCCACCAGTTGCTCAAGACGCCTATACAGCACAGGTTGCTGAACCCTCCCCCGAGCCCTATGCTAAGTGGATAACATAGCCATAAATCAAACGGAAACTGAACGCAGATCCAACCAAATGCCAGAACCCACCCTATGGCTAGGAGTAAGCTCGCTCCTGCTAGTATTTGGAGCGCGTAAGCCTTCTTTGTTTTGGGGGCGATGAGTAGCCATGATGTACAGCAGGGTGCGGTGATGTTTTCTAGTGGTACATCCAGTGTCATCTCATAAGAAAGCTGTTGTCGATACTTTTGTATCGCCAAGCTTGCTGCACTGAATATTGCCTGGATCAAGAAGACTAGGCACAGTGTCATAGTAGAATAGCGCATGACTAAATCCAGGTAGTACATGAGTTGTTATATTATTGGGTGAAGAAATAGGGTTTATATATAACATATACCTGATAAGGAATCAGTCAAGGGGCTCTCATACATTCACAAGCCTGGGTCTGTTGATAGTTCTATTGCGGGCAGGTGCTACTGGACGCATACTGCATACAAACTATCTACTTTTGTCACGTTATAAAAAGAGAACAGTTATGAAAAGTCTATTGTTATTGGTTTTGGGTTTTTTGGGTTACAACTACAACACTACATCTGCGGACGATTCAGTAGTTAAGGTGCTCCAGTCAGGCAAAATGATCACGGCAGAAGTCATTACTCAGCATGGTGATGAGGCACAGCATGGAGTTCGTATGCTGGAAAAGGGAAAGGCCCGTACTATGCAGTTGCAGGCAATAGTTGTCACGGTAGCATTCTCCTTGAGTGGTATGCATCACACCTCCAAAGTGCTGGCGGCATACGAGGAGGGCATCGAGGGAAGTGAAGTCCAGGTGGTGGGAATCACCTGGGATGGGAGTAATTACCAATTGTTGACCGAAGAGCTGGCACGGGACAACGATCTTTGCACCAAGGTCATCCCGCAGCTACCGTTGGTCCCGGGCTGCTCGTGTGTCACCAGGCCAATAAGGGTAAGAGTCACGAGGCCATGAATTCCGCTGATTCAGAGGTTTCACAACCGCATAATTTGCATTATATATGACCAAAAAAGTCATATTATATGGCAGATTATGCGGTTTTTGTTGGGGATAGCGACTCCTCCTGTGTCCCCCCTCTAGCTAGAAGGGGAAGACCAAATGTATTGACATTACAATATAGTATTGTAATATATAGGATAGTTAACTGATTCAAAAATCTTTAAAATAATACATCATGGGATATCTTCCGCTTATTATAGGGTTAGCTATCCTCTTTGGAGGATCTGGTTACGTTATATATTACCTTCTTGGCAGACCTCGCCTCCAAGAGATGAAGGCTCGTGACGAGCCTGCTGCGATAAGGTTCACTTACAAGATCCTATTCTTAGGGGCTATGGCGGGCGTAGCCCTCACAATTTGGGTGCTATACTCTGCAGGGTTAATCACAATGCCTTCTCTAGCCAATGAACAAAGGAACTCCGCTACCGAAGAGCCGTTGGAGCAGTATGAGAACGACAGTCCAGGGCAGGTTGCCCAGGAAGCTACTACGAACAACATGACTAAAATCCCGACTCAGATTGGGGTAATACAGGAAGAAAAAAATGAAAACCCAAAAACTCGAGAGTACACGCTCCCGATGGATGGCAAGAACAATATGATCATCTCGCTCTGTATTAAAAAGGAAGGGGGAAAAGGCTGGAAGGTGGTCACGCTCAGTATTGCCGACACTCAGACAGTTGTTCGCGACAAATACGCGAATGATACGGTCGAGGAGCCAGTTCTGTGGCTGTACAAGCAGCCAGGATGGTTCTCGAGCGCAGATCCTATCTACCTGCGCGAATCGTGGTCCGCTACACTGGATCAGGTTTTTGCAGAGCTGGAATGCAAGTCTCGCAATCCATGGCCGGAGTACATTCGTGCAGACCATTGGTCTGAAGCAACGGATAGAACGTATCGCTGGGGGAGTGATGCTGTCAAGAAAATGGCAGCAGCCCTGGACGTTGTTCGTTCCCTTGAAGTAGAGAAATGACTACGTGTATTGCAGAACGCATCACATACATTATCGGTACTACCTGTTGGTAGAATTCGATTGAATGTATGTGATGCGTTTTTTGTTTTCTGGGTTTTGCTCCTCCCCCTAGCAAAGGGGGAGGTTGGGAGGGGGTTTGTTTCTTGCAAGAGTTAAAAAGGTTGGGATTGAATCCCTTCTACCCCGAGACAGGAATCCCGAAAGCCAAACCCCACACCCTGTCCCTCCCCTTTGCTAGGGGATGGTAACCAAAACATCTTCGCACCAGCTACCTTTTCATGTATACTATATTCATATGAATATTATTACCGATCCAGAACGAATTGATGCAGTACTGTCCCGTGGTGTAGTAGAGGTTATTGGCGAGGAGCGCCTGCGCGAACGAATGTTGGCAGGCGAGCAGTTACGTATCAAATTCGGCATTGACCCGACGAGTGCGCATATACATTTGGGGCGCTCTATACCGCTGTTAAAATTGCGTGATTTCCAGTCACTGGGCCATCAGGCTGTGCTAATTGTCGGAACCTTCACCGCCCAGGTGGGGGATACTAGTGACAAAGACGCTGAACGCCCCATGCTGTCCGCCGAAACAGTTCAGGAGAACCTGACGAATTATTTAGATCAAGCAGGAAAAATAATTGACATTGCCAGTGCAGAAATTCATTACAACCATACATGGCTCGAGCCACTGACATTCGCACAGGTGTCACAATTGTGTGATCAATTTTCTGTGAACGAATTTATATCACGTGATGTTATTGATAGGCGTATTGTTGCGGGCAAGCGTGTATCATTGCGAGAAATGCTGTACCCTCTAATGCAGGGCTATGATTCTGTCATGGTGCGTGCTGATGTAGAGTTGGGTGGTACTGATCAGCGATTCAATTGTCTGGCGGGACGCGCTCTGCAAAAATCTGCATCGCAGGAACCTCAAAGTATTATAGTAGGCCCTATTATCAACGGTACCGATGGCGCAAAAATGAGTTCCAGCAAAGGCAATGTAGTGCGCCTGACCCATTCTCCGGTAGATATGTTCGGACTGTTAATGGCTGCTAACGATGAGCAAATTATCGAATATTTGATAACACTCACACGCGAACCAATAGGCGATATCGCGCTGATGCGGCATCAGCTGGATCAAGGGGTAAATCCTCGCGATATAAAAATGAAGATGGCGCATGCAATCACTGCCCAGTATCATGGTGCAGATGCTGCGCAGGCAGCGCAGGATGGCTGGATTGCACAGTTCAGCAACAACCAATTACCCGAAGATATTCCAGAAATTACGCCCAGTGAATGGGATATTGTGACTGTGCTGATAGAGTCTGGGTTGGTATCATCCAAAACAGAGGCACGTCGTATGATAGAACAGGGAGCAATTCGGGTGAACCAGGAGTCAACACATCTATTGGATCACGTAGTAATACCGGGCGATATTGTGTCTCGTGGTAAACTACATTTTGTGAAAGTGGTGTAATTTACCTTACGTGGCGTTGTCAAGAGGGGTCCAAGATTGGGTAGTTGACATATATATAATATAATGATACATTGTATGCATAGGTTCTATTTCTGTGGGTTTTTCGGTTGACGCCGAGTTATCCCCCAAACGGTCCCTTGATTTTGTATCGTTCGTGTATATAGTGAGAATACTATCGTGTCTGATCTATAGTGCTCGGTATTCTCATTACTTTCGTTTCAGGGTGTGGGGAGGCTTCTGACGGTGCGTGGGCTTGTATCCACGATGTCTTTCGAACCCCTTACTCTATCCCGTCTTTTCACAGGCTCGTGGAAAGGAAAGTGATGAGAATACTCGGCGGTATCTAGTAGATAGCAATAACAAAAAACACCTTTGTATGAAAGGTGTTTTTTGTTGCAAAAGTTGTAATGGATTACTTTGCTGTCCATTTGTCGATAGCGCGTGATGCAGCATCACGTCCGCCCAGTCCGAATGCCAATCCGCCAGCCAGTGCCAGCATAGCGATTACTCCGTAGAGCAATGGCAGCAATACGCTGTTGAAAATACCCAGAGATGCAATCGCCAGGTAGAATGTGAAAATCCACATACTCCAACGTGCGATAGATCCTGCCATATGGCTGTGACCTGATGTGAGACGTGCCGAGCCTTCTACCATACGTACTACAAATCCTGTCAGCAGTGTTCCGACAATCACAATGATGCCTGATACAAATACCTTTGGTAGGAAGAGGATGATGTTTTTCAATATATCATTAACCCCTGATAGCCCTACTAGATCCAGAGAAAGCTGGAGGAACAATACAATGAGGAACCATCGTACGATTTCGCCAATGAATAATCCTGAATCTAGTTTGAAGCCAGCCTTTGCGAGGCCTTCGTCCAGACCTGTCTGTGACAATGCCTTGTCCAGTTTCAGCGCAGAGAATATTTCACGTAGTCCCTGTTTTACCAGACCAGCGATCAGCCAGCCAACAGCGAATAATAGGATGGCGAGAACGATTTTGGGAAGTACGGTAATAACCGAACCCCAGAGGTTTTGGAGAGAGACGGTGAATGCCTCATTCCATGTAAGAGCATAATTCATAAGTATGAATGTGGGATCTTTATAGTTAACGAGTAATAGGCCTATTGTACCTCGAACTGACGAGAACGAAGGAACAAGTACATTGTACCAAACAAATGCCAGCAGGGTGCAGGGTGGGGCAGTGGATAGCGAGCCTGCCTCTGTCCCAAACTGTGTAAAACTGGTTGACTTTCAGTACATTCAAAGTACTTGACAAAATATAATGATATGCTATGATACTAGATGTGGAGACAGAGTTAGCTGTATCCCAATCAGTATTTCACCAGAGAGACATAATTGCTCTCTATCTCATATTATTGCTTTGCGTGATCGGGTTCGCCGGGTCGTGGCGGGATAGTATGAATCGGATGAAATCCTGATTGGGGTACAACTGCCGCCGTGGCACTGCCGGGACAGCATACCTGCGCATCAGCCCGCGTTGACCCATAACGGGTGTCCTTCGAGATGCTTTGCCATCGGGGTCACCCACTGTGTATTTCCTTAACCTTAAAAAAATCTTGATGCTCTGCATCAAGGTACCGACAAGAGGAACTCGAGCGTCTATCGGTGGAAGTCCGATACTATAGACGATTGCCCAAGTGCAGGCAGTCAATAGCTCGAGTATATGGGTCTGTTCAGTCCATACTCATCCTCGTTGAAACAAAGCAGGAGTCAAAGTCCTCATTAAGAAGGGAGCTCAATCGGAGTGTCTCGAGGCAAGATCGACCAGCAAAAAAATCCTCCCGTTCTGCAC
Organism: uncultured Candidatus Saccharibacteria bacterium; assembly: GCA_964601935.1. Classification (GTDB taxonomy): domain Bacteria; phylum Patescibacteriota; class Minisyncoccia; order Phycocordibacterales; family UBA1006; genus JANPGR01. The sequence goes on from CAZROP010000001.1 coordinate 295,679, forward strand.
GCATCAGATTGCACATAGCAGCCCCGGAGGTATCGGCCGAATCCACTACAGATTGTAGTTGGATCGGCCGATTTTTTATTTCTTCACTTCTTTGTATTTTTGCAAGAGGTGTTTTTTTTGTTCGATGAGATGTGTCTTTGGTATAGAAGATTTACTCCTCTTTCATTTCCAATTTACGTACAGTGTCTACGATGAATCCTTCACGACCTTCGCGTATCTGGAATTGTCCGCCAAGTATGAGAATATTCCCATCACTAATCAGGGTTTTGTATTCTTTGTATTTTTCCGGAAACATAACGCAGTCTACTTTGTCAGAAAAATCTTCCAGTGCAAACAGACACATTTTTTCCTGCTTCTTTTTGGTTACTGTTTCTTTGAAATTTCCTGCAACTCCTCCGATAGTTGCCTTTTTGTTATGCAGACTTGTATCGTGCTTCAGTTTTTCTATAAAATGAAACTCACGACGATCTCGCCATGCGTCGAGTTTGTGTCCTGATATAGGCATGCCGAGTAGTTCTGTTTCCCATGCCAGTCGTTGGGATTTTACTGCAGGGTGACAACTTTCCAAAACCAATCGTGATACAGGAGTTTCGGCAAATCCTGCGAATAGCGATAACTGTTCTGATTGACTGATTTTGCTGGAGTCTTTGTGAAAGGCAAGAATGCGTTCGATATTATGCATCAGGCATCCACGCTCACCGAATTCGTCCAGTGCTCCTGACATTATTAATGCTTCTAATGCTTTTTTGTTCAGGTTTCTATCGTGTACGCGTTCTAGGAAATTTTCTAAGCTGGTAAATTTACCGCCTTCTTTGCGCTCACGCAGTACTTCGCGGCCAACAAGATCCCCGAAGTTTTTTATATTCGATAGTCCAAATCGTATTTTGCGGGTGAGTATACGTCCGCTGGGCAACACATCACCTTCTTCTACTGACTGTATTGTTTCATTCGGTTCTTCTGTAACCACTGTAAAATCCATAAATGATTCATTAATACTCGGAGGCAAAACCTCGTATCCATGCGCACGTACATCCTGAATATACTTCGCGACTTCTTCCCAGTTTCCGGACTCGGCTGTCATAGACGCGGTCATGAATTCTGGGAAATACAAAGCCTTCATGTATGCAGTACGATAAGCAAGCTGTGCATAGGATCCTGCATGCGCCTTGTTGAATCCATAGGCTGCAAATGTTTCGATCATGTCCCACAACTCTTCTGCTACAGCAGGCTTCATGCCATTGGTTACACAGCCACTGCTGAACTTCTCGTGCTGTTTTTTCATTTCTTCGGGCAACTTCTTTCCCACTGCCTTGCGGAATTTGTCTGCTTCCAGCCAACTGTATCCAGCCAACTCAACGGCGATTATCAAAATATCCTCCTGGTAAATAATAATTCCATAGGTACGCGAGAGAATAGATTCTAGTCGGGGATCAATGTACACGACCTTCTTGGGATCACGTTTGCGTGCAATGTAATCAGGGATGAAGGCCATCGGACCTGGACGGTACAGTGCCACCATCGCGATCAGGTCATCGAGATTGCTGGGCTTTAATTCTTTCAGCCACTGGCGCATACCGCCACTACCGAATTGGAACACACCTAGCGCGTCGCCCTCGGATAACATACTGTACACTGCAGGTTCTCCTTCTGGCAGACGCTCAATATCCAGCTCTACTCCGCGTATTTTGTGTACACGATCAATTGCGTCTGCCATGATGGCAAGGTTTCGAATTCCCAGAAAGTCGAACTTTGGCATACATACAACACCTTCACGGTCACCAGTATACATATCATACTGTGTGACAATTTTTCCTTCACGCGAGTCGATTTGTACCGGCGAAAAATCATCAATACGTCCTGTTGGAGAAATCACTACGCCCGCTGCGTGTACTGACATATGTCGGACGTTGCCTTCGATCTTTTTACTCATGTCTATTATTTCGCGTGTCGCACGATCAGTATCATATTCTGTTCGCAATTCCGGTACGAGGTCCATCGCCTTGTCCAGCGTCATGGGAAATCCTTGCGCGCCCATAGGTATCATTTTGGAGATTTTGTCACCGATTCCATAGGGGTATCCCAAAGCGCGCGCAACATCACGTACCGCACCGCGTGCTGCCATAGTTCCGAAGGTGCCAATCTGTGCTACGGCATGTTCGCCATATTTTCTTTTGGTGTATGCAATCACTTCGTCGCGTCGATCATCGGCAAAGTCCATATCAATATCGGGTAGAGAAGGGCGTTCTGGATTCAAAAAGCGTTCGAAAATCAAACCATACTGCATCGGGTTGATATTGGTGATGCCTGTCAGGTAGGACACCATAGATCCTGCGGCTGATCCTCGCGTATTAGAATAAATCCCGCTCTGTCGGCAAAATTCTATAAGGTCTGCAACGCAGAGAAAGTACGAAGGGTAACCCTTCATCTGAATAACTTCGAGCTCGTATTCTACGCGTTTTACCGCTTCTTCTGTTTGTTCTACGCCGAGCTTTTCAAATCCTTCATAGGTGAGTCTCCGCAATTCGCTTTCCGCAGTAGTTCCTGGTGGTACAGGATAGTTCGGGAATGCCCAGGTTCCTGCAGCAACATCACCAAGCGGAATATTGTATTCCTCTACCATGTCAGCAATCTTGAGTGTGTTTTCTACTGCTCCCGGGAAATCGCGGAATATTTCTACTGCATCGTCGGGACTGATGAAGCTATAGTCACCTGGAATGGACATGCCTTTTTTCTTGCCACCGTCATCGGTGTTAATTTTTAACAGTGTTTCGTGTGCTTGCTTGTCATCGCGTTTCGGATAGTGACTATCCCATGTTGCAACTAGAGGTAGTTCAAACTTTCGCGAGATATCAACCAGTACTGGCATGATGGGTACATACCAATCCACCTCGGGATGATTCATTATTTCTATAAACACATTGTCACGACCGAATATGGTGCAGTATTCATCTATGAGATCCTCTGCGTCAGTGCGAGCGCCGTTTTTCAATAACTGTACGAACCGGGATCCTGGGCAGCCTGACAAGCAGATGATACCTTCGCCATACTGTCGCAGTAGATCCATATCCATACGGGGTTTGTAGTACATGCCTTCGGTGTGGGCGATGGTGACAGCCTTCATCAGATTTTGATAACCTTTCGTATTTTTCGCTAGTAGAGTCAGGTGGTATCGTCTGCTATCAATACCATGAACGCGATCGTGGCGTGATCGTTCTGCCATGTATACCTCGCAACCTATAATAGGTTTTATTTCGTTTTTCCTACATTCTTTGTAAAAGTCTACCGCACCATACATAGCACCGTGGTCGGTCAGGGCAACTGCGGGCATGCCGAATGATTTGGCTAGTTTTATGATGTCTTTAACCTTTGATAGTCCGTCCAGAAGACTGTAATGACTGTGGCAGTGCAGGTGAACAAAGGACATAGTGGAGGTAGTATAACATATTATGGATGGTGCTTGGGCAAAAATAAAACCCGATTATATATGCCTATTGCACTATAATCGGATTTTGGAATAGAACGATCCTCGCTGTTATTCTACAGATTCTCTGAATTCAAGACGTGCTTGGTCAGGAACTATGAAGCCTCCGCGACCATCTGACTGCAGTCCAATTTCTCGAAGACGAGCTCCCGCTCTATTAGCGCGGCTCCGGTCTTTTGTATTGCATACCAAGAATACGCCTTTAGAGGTATATTCTATAGCGTAATCTTGTGTTAAATGTATTTGCTGCACGCCCAATGTCTCATGCTGATAGATAAACCACCATTGACTAGTCGTCGTTTCGGTAGAGGCATAGATCTGTGTCTTTCCTTTACCTTTTTCGAGGGGCGGCAAATCCATTCCTATGCTGTTCCGAGGCCAATCCTCTGTTTTAGGCGCTCCCCAGAGTTGGGTTCCTTTTACAAGTAAGCACGGTATTTCCAGAACCTTCTGGAATACCACTGTGCCGCTTGGGTTTATATCGATAACCCACAGCGTTGGTTGGAGTATCTCCGGCATGATTAATTCGTTTTAGTAATGAAGAATTGAATTGAGTTTGTATATTACTGAAAAGTCTTGGAATTGCTAGTCATTTGATAGTTATTGTTCTTGGGCGGTATATTGTTGGCAGTTGCGTACCGTGTGTTATACTGCATGCATCAATACTGTATGTACCGCGTATTCCGAGGATTATCAGGGCTAGGACTGTGCGCGACCACGCCTATTGCCGAAGATACAAAAATAATAGAGTACACCGGTGTACGGTTGAAACTGTCACAGGTTCCTGACAAGCCCAATCAATTCCTGATGGAGGTGGGGAAGAATGTGTATATAGATGGATCAGCGCGGACTAATCTTGCTCGTTATGTGAATCATAGTTGTGACCCGAACGCGTATTTGGTTGTCGAGCGCGGTCGTGCCTGGATACGGGCAGCATGCGACATAGAGGTGGGTGAAGAAATAACATTTGATTATGGCGAGGACTTTTTCAATGAATATATAAAGCCCAAGGGTTGCCGGTGTCAGAGTTGCAGTGGTGCAGGTGTGTAGACATACACTATGCCCGAATGGATTATCGGAATAGATGAGGTAGGGCGTGGATGTCTGGCAGGGCCAGTGATGGTGGGTGTGTTTGCTATTCGCGCGGAACATATGGACGCACTAGTTCATCCATATGTGCAGGATTCAAAGGCTGTTTCCGCCGGACGGCGCTCGGGTGCTTTTCAGTACCTGGACGATATGGCGTCTGGCGGAAGTGCGCGATATGTCGTGGCATATCAGGATGCGAGCGTGGTTGATAGTATAGGCATCGTCAGTGCGATACGTCTGTGTATTGCAGAAGGGCTTGCCGCCATCGATGTGCCTGCATCGCGAGTACATGTGTATCTCGATGGCGGCTTGCGCGCACCCACACCATGGATACATCAGAGTACACATATAAAAGGCGATAGAGACTACCCAGTAATTTCTGCTGCGTCCATTGTCGCAAAGGTAGTGCGAGATCAATATATGCACGATCTGGCAGTACAGTATCCGTTATATAGTTGGAGTACCAATGTAGGATATGGGAGCAGGGCACATAGGGGTGCGATTATGCAGCATGGATTAACGCAGTATCATCGCAGGATGTTTTGTAGGAGGTGTATGGGTCCTCTTTCCGTCTTCCCAGCCTCCGAGCTGGGATCCAGGAGTTGGAAAAATAAAGATTAGTTCTGTAAGTGTTCTGAATCCTGGGTCCCAGATCTCCGCTATCGCTGTGTTTGGGAAGATGGAAAACTTGTCACCATGAATTTATTTCAAGGTTCACAGAGTCTATATTCTCACTAAGCAGAGCGGTGGTATACCTTGACACTACCTTATTTATGTGTGATATGCTGGAAAACATACGAATCATGGATCAGACAAAATTAATCAAAGAGGTCGACACATTTATCCTCGGTGTCGCGGCGTATCTTCTCCAGCAAAACTGCTTGTGGGCGCTGAAGGAGCTCACGATATCTACTCAGTACTTAGGGAAAACGGCACGATGGTCTTACAGTGGTTTCTCTTATGAAATCGAAAATTACCGTGATTTGCAGCGAAACTGTCAGGTGAGTCTCATGCTCACTACTCGGGACAATCGGGAGCTTGAATTCAGGAAGGTAATTTCTCATGTTGAGGGCGCTATTCTAATCGGAGGGGCGAACCTTACTTTTTCCGAATACTGGGAGTACTTGCTACCGCTGGTGGGCGAATGGATAAATGAAAATATTCAACAGTGATGGTAATCATTGTCTTCAGCGGACATCTCCTGGTACTTCGCCCACTGCTAGAAAAGTGGGGACTCAGCTGGACACAATTGTTCCTGGTTGACCTGACTGTGTGGTTTATACTCATAGCTCTCTCGCTGGAAGAGCTATGGGGTTAGGACTGATTGCGCTACTGAAAACTCAAATCCCTACAAGCATATGCTGCTTGTAGGGATTATTCTTTAATTTAGATATTCTCTATCATCGCATGCATCTGTTTTAGCTTCGCAGCGATTTCAGGATCAGGATGTTTCAGTGCATGCTCACGCAGTTCTGCCAATTCTTGTTCTATATCCTTTACCTCGTTCTGTATCAGTGCACTAGTATTTTGAGGCGACGCATTATTGATGCCATGATTGCGCTTCATAATATCCATAATAATACTCTCGGTATCACGTATCTGCTCTGCGCGTTCATCGGTAGGGAGTAATTCTTGTTCGGATTTCAGTGTTTTCAGATAGTTCCACATTGTCTCCAGCTGAGCAGTATCCATGTGGAAATTAGGTAGGGGATTTGTAAAGGACATATGTTCGGGGTGTGTATCGTGATTCGGCTCCGCATGCATAGTTTCTACACCGAGATCTATAGCGCTCGTGACTTCTTCGAAGCTGGTGACGCCTTGGAGAATTTTTATGATAGCATCCTCTTGCATCGTTAGCAGACCTTGATGTATCGCTGTTTCTCGCACCTCACGTTCTGACGGGTTACCTTCCAGTAACTTTTCCAGTTCTGTATCCATGAATATCGCCTCAAATAGACCGATACGACCTTTATATCCTGGCTCGTCAGGTTTGCTCGTATCAGCATCATATACGGTGTACGACGGTGCGTCATGCGCGAATCCGAATCGTGTGATGTCTTTACCGCCAGCAATAGCATTGCCGAGAATGGAGTGAATGATTGTTAGCTCATCAGGTGTTGTCAGTCGTTCGATTCGTGTTTCAGGAACCAGTCTGCGCACCAATCGCTGTGCAATTGCGAGGCGTAGCGTAGATGCTAGTAATGATGGATTAACTCCTAATACGAGCAATCGCGGAATGACCCCCGCTGCGTTGTTGGTGTGCAGTGTAGATAGTACCAGGTGTCCTGTTTGTGCTGCTTGTACTGCAGTAATTGCTGTTTCTGCATCACGGATTTCCCCAACCATGATTACCTCTGGGTCCTGACGCATTGCAGCGCGTAGCCCTGATAGGAAGTCGTAGCCCTTGGTATGGTCTACTTGTGTTTGCTGTATGCCAGCGAGGTGGTATTCGATCGGATCTTCGATGGTGACGATCTTTATTTCTGGATCGTAGATACTTTGGAGGAAGCTATACAGTGTTGTGGTCTTTCCCGATCCTGTCGGTCCTGTGGTCAAAATGATTCCTTCGGGTTTTGCTATCTCGCGCATGAATACCTCCATTAGTTTTGGTTCGATCCCCAAACGTTCGAATGATACTGTCAGTCCGCGCGGGTCCAAAATACGCATAACGATACCTTCGCCATACGGACCGGGGATAGTTGATACACGTATTTCTATTTGTACACCGTCGAAGGTTACAGTAAATCGTCCATCCTGCGCATCCTTTGTGACTGTCAGTTTCAGTCCCGAAAGTATTTTGATGCGTGACGCAACAGATTTGTTGATATCCAATGGAATTTCATAGATGTCTTCTAATACTCCGTCCTGGCGCATGCGTAGGCGCGCTGCATGTTCTTGGCATTCGATATGGATGTCACTGGATTTGGTTGCAATTGCGCTTCCCATGATGATTTCCATCAGTTCGCTGGTAACACCCTGCTCGCGTGGACGCGCTAATAGTTCCGTAATCACTGCATTAATATCACTATTTTTGTGAATTCGTGCAGATATGGTTGCTATGCGCGATGCGTCCATATCTACCATGCCTCCGTGTGATTTTGTGGTCAGGCGTATATCTGCATAGCGATCTATTAGTTTGCGCATACTACGCGGGGACACCATGTAGGTGGTTACAGTATATCCATCACGAATTAACTGATTGATGACTGCCTGCGAATCTACATTGTTCGGGTTTTCGATTGCTACTGATAGATCTTTGTTATTGATTTTGAAAGCTGCCGCATGCGCACGCACGGCTGTTTTTTGTGGCACCAGTATCAGTGCATCGGATTCTACGGTAACGCCCGACAGGTCCACGTAGGGCAGGTGCCAGTCGCGTGCTATTTTTTTCGTCAGGAACTCTTCTTCTATGCTGTGTATATCGCTCAGCTTTTTGTCCAAGTCATGGGAATCTGCAATCCCTGCATGTTTGCGAACCTCTTCCTGGTCTGCGGCACCTTGTGCAATGGTGTCATAGGGTTCGGGTGCAGTATTGGTAGTAGCTTCTAGCGCCAGCGTGTCGTCTGGGCTGGGTTTTGGAGGTGTTTCTAGAGTATCGTTGACAATAGTCGCCGCTGTTTGAGGGGCACTGTTTGGTGTTGCGGCACTATTGGGTAATGTTTTGGCAGACGAAGACTCTTCAGGTTGTGGTGATGCAGTATCAGTGGTTAGCCCAGCATTTCTGTTGCGCAAAATTTCTGTTACCGACAACCCGCCGGCTGTACCTGTATCGGCACCGACATCACTATCTGCCGGCGGCACAACCACATCATCCGCATCAGCAGTAGTATTAGTCACCTGTGTATTACTAGAGATAGTCGTATCAAACTTCATGATACAATTATATACGAATGTAGTAGTCTCTGCATTGTAACCCTGTTCAATACTTTATTCTTCTCACTAAATTATACGTCCACGAGTATGTCTGAAAATTATAACGAACCTATCGAAGATGGTGAAGCTCCTGAGTTTGTAGAAAATGCACCCAAGCATGTAGTAGGCATGGAAGCGTCCAGTGAGCCTCTTTCACAAACACTAAAGGTTATCGAAAGTATTCTGTTCGAAGATCTGGGTGACGCTTTTCTTCCTGGAACTCCTGCTCGTGAACGATTTGATGAAATAGTGAATGGCGAACAGTTCCAAAATCTAGGGCCAGTATTGCAAAAATTGGCTGCAGATAGGCGTGATCATAGACGCAATCCGATAACTATTGAAAGTATATATACAGCGCTGAGTCTCTATGTGCAGACAGGGTCCGCCAATAATCGCGTGGAATTAGCTACGCTATTGGATGGATTTAGTGATGAGTATGAGAAAGGTGGATTACATAAAAGTGAAAGATTGGTGTCCAAGTTGCAGCGATTTGGAAGGGCAGCCGCGGCAGTATTCACTGGGATGCTCGCACATCCAGCCTATGGCGCGTCAGATATGCCTCAAGCAAGTCCTGTAAACAATGGCGCGCAGAAAACTGCATCATTTTCATATGACGCAACAACACCTGCCGGAATATGGAGAGCGAGTGATTACGAGAATACTGATTTAGAAGGTGGAGGCAATGGTAATCCAGAACAGGAATTAGCAGCAGCAGTTCTTGAGAGAGACAGTTTGAAAGACCAGGTCGCCGAGTTAAGAACAGAATTACAAGGCCTGGATGCTAAAAAAACCGCATATAAAGCTATCATGGCAAAGAATGTTAAAGGTTCTTCAGCTTGGAAGGGTGCTGACGCTAAACTCGGACCGGTACGTGATAGAATAAATACTATTATACTAGATCTAGCAGATTTGAATGGTGAATTAGTAGCTGCACAGGCTAATGTAGATCGTTGGCAGACAGAAGTAGATAGGGCGAATGCGACACAAAATGCAGCAGCGCTGGCTCAGGCAGAGATACAGAGAATGAATGCCTTGGAAACAGAGGTGGGTACTTTGGTAAAACCAGTGCCTGGTGTATCGAATCGATATGATACTGGTCTCAAGTCGGGTGAGGATGCAGGGCAGAAAGCATCTGACGCACTGTTTAATATTCAGCAGAGAATGGGGGAAATAGAACAGTTTGTTATTGAAAATGGTCTAGATGTTCCGCTCAGCAGAACTGATGCAGAGTATGCACTGTGGTCTAGACTGCAGACACATTTGCAAACTCTGCAAAAACAGGCAGATAATGCGCAGCAGTGGGTAGACAGTTCACAAAAATTAGCAGCAGATCAGTTGGGTATAGCAACCGATTCTGTTGCAGGAGTTCGGGCAGATAATGCAGCAGCAGGTCAGCGCAAAGATGAATTAGCTGATGCAGAATCTCGCATAAAGAATGCAGCGGCATTGAAGAAGCTAACCAAACCTCGTGAGTTTACTAAAGAGGACGCAAGAAATGTAAAGCGTAATGCGAAGAACGCCGGCGATATTCGCACAGCAGCAGAGGCCAACATGGATGCGGCATCTATGGATGCAACGAATGCGTTATATGGTGCGTTGATGGAAAAGGCACAGTCAGGAACTCTCACTCTTGCAGAATTGAAAGAATTACAAGATATGTTGCCAAAGGTAGAAACAGACCCTGGATTGCGTCTTATTTTGGAAAAGATCAGGGACCCGAAGACTGGAAAGAAGGAAAGAATGGAGCTACTAAAGATGTACGCACAACAAAGAAGATTCCTCCGACCTGGAGAATATTTCGATGTCAGTGGACCAGGTTCATCGGGTACTCCAGGCAAGAAGACATCTACCACTGAAACCAAGGTTAAAAAAGGTACACAAATAATCACAGAATCATACAGTGGTTTGCCGCGAGACCAAGTTCCGCTGGGATTTGTTCAGCATGATAATAATGTGAGAAGTGGTGAATATAGTGCGAATGCTGCAGATAATTACCACGTATTATCATATGCGAAATATCTGGGAATGTCAGCGGCAGAAACGAAGCCTACTACAGCACAGGGTGCGATGAAAAACTTGTACAAAGCATTCACTGATCCTCGTACTGCAGATGACTGGTATTATACTATTCGCGAGGCGTGGGCAAACAAGGGGAGAGCAGATAGCCATACAGGATCCCTGAAGGATGCAGATTTGCGTGCCCATTTTGATAAGGCTTTCAGTGCAATGTTAAAGAGCCCTGGGAGCATTTCTGCAGAGTTGGCGCGACTTGGTCTGAAAATAGGAACGACGACAGGTAGAGTAACTCTCTATGGCATAGAGAATGAAAATGGAGGAGTGGTACGTATGATTAATAGTCGAAACGTGCATCCAGGAGAAATGTTCCTAATGACCACAGATGGTGATATCGTGGGTAGTTTGTGGTGTATTAATCCAACTATCATCATCCCGACAGTTAGCGGAGAGCGTTTGCGAGAAATCGTTAATACTGCCGATACGGTTACGGTAACCAATAATCAGTATGAGGAGCTCATAAAATACCGATATATCGAGAATACGGTAATTGTTCAGGGTCAGCAGCAGCAAAGTCGCGTCGGAGTAAGTGGTAGCGCTAATCTGCACCTGGATCTTGTCCGTATACAGAACCAAAAAACAGGGGCATGTTTCAATGTAGCACGCAATAGATTGCAACAATGGTCCCAAGGAGATTCGGGAGATAGAGGGCGACCATTGAACGGGAATCATTCAGTGGGGAGTGACGGGGATCGGGGAACTGGGCTAGGTGAACAAATCGGTTCGGATGGGGACAGTGGAACAGGTCTAGGTGGTCACAGTAATGGTAATTCGGGTACTCCAGGCAATAATCCAGCCACTAGAAGCAATAATAAGGGGCCGCGGAACTAAACAGTAATAGCTTGACATGACTCAATAAATAAGACATAATATATCATATCGTATGAAAAAACTACTCCAATCAATCACTCTGTCGATCCTTGCATTTGTTATTGCGCCATTTGCAGTATTGGCTGCGCCTATTATCAACGTAGACAGTGGAGTAGGGCCTGAATCTCTATGTAAGCCTATAGGGGAGATCGTTGTTAACGAAGAATTCTACAATAATGATATTTCGGTCAATGTGCTTTCCAATGATTATATTTATTACGGAAATACCGCAGCAGCGGTCAGTATCCGGGCCATGGCAACTAATACTGGTGATACAACTGGGAATGTAAATTACAGCATCCAGTATAATGGTACTCCGGGTGCCTATGCAACATCACACTCATTTACGGTTACGGTAGATGGCAAAAATCAGGCAATCAATGTTAATACTTCTCCAGCTCTTACTAAAATAGCCTTGGTAGATAGTTACAAGGTTGTTCGTACAGGACAGGCATCTCAGGGTTCATCGTTCCCTTATGCACAGAGCTCATTGCCGAGTGCCGTGTCGAGCACATCCTTCACTGTACCACCGAGTGGGAACGCGTTCGGATCGTCATTTGATTGTAGTGGGTATGGAGTATTTTGGTTCCCAACTGTCAACCAGCCACAAACCTGGGGTTTTGAGGTTGGTCTAAAAAATGTATACAGTATTGTAAAACAGGCTACTGTAGTTCCACAGGGCAATTGTCCTATAGATTTGGTGGCTAATCCTACAACAGTATTATTCGGAGGCTCGACAGTTCTCAGCTGGTTGCATACATCTACGAATAACTGTACACTGGCTCTTTCGTGTTCTGCTGTGAACGGTTGGGGGTCAGGATCTCTTCCGGTTACAGGTAGTCAGACTGTCGTGACTACTGCACCTGCAGGATCTCAGCAGACATATACTATACAGTGTAATTATCCGAATGGAACGAGCGCAACGGATAGTGCGACAGTGAATATTCAGCAGCAGAATAATCCGACCAACTATTGTCCGCCAACATTGGACGCGACACCCAATGTTGTGTTTCCTGGGGCTGTTGTGAATATTAGTTGGGGAGCCCTGCCTAACAATGTGTGTACACAGGCTAATTATTGTTTAGCGCAGAGTGGCTGGGCATCAGGACAATTAAACACATCAGGCAATCAGTCATATCCAACCTCGTCTAGTGCTGCGCCAGGGTCAGGGCTGTCGTTCACTATCAACTGTCATTATCCTGATGGGTCAGTACGCAGTGCAACAGACACTATTACGTTCCAGGGAAATGTAAATCCGCCACAACAGTATGGTAGTCCGACCATTGATGCGAATCCTGATTCCGTGTATCCAGGGGCACAGGTTAATCTGACCTGGTCAGGCGGCAATGGCGCAGTATCATGTCAGGCAATAGATGGTTGGGCACAGTCAATCAACGTTAACGGGTCTCGTGTGTATACCACATCTCAGGGTGCGCCAGGAGGTAGTAACCAAACATTCCGTATTCGTTGTTTATATCCTGATGGGGCACAGCGTGATGCGTCAGATACGATACAATTCATCGCACAGAATATTCCACCGAATCAGTACCAGAACCCAAACAATGGCGGAGTATCAGGAATCGCAGGGTCTCCCATCGTACGCACATTGTCAGCGCGATCTGTAGAGAAAACATCTGCAAAATTGCGTGGATACTTCAACGCAAATGGATGTCCTGCTATTACCACATGGTTCGAGTACGGACCAGAACGTGGTAATTTGGAATTCCGTTCAGATAGTATTACTCAGAGTAATAAATATGGAAACGTAGAATTTGTTGCAACCAATTTGCGGCCAAAAACAAAATACTACTATCGTATCGTAGGAGAAAACTGCAAAGGGGTGAGTTTGGGAGCTATCGAATCACTCGTAACTGCCAGTGGAGCTATCAATGTTGTGGGTTCACAGGCTACTACGAATAATACTACTGTCGTTCGCAATGTAACTGAACGTATAGTAGATACATCAGTCACGGCGACAGGTGCGGGTACCAGCTATCTGCGTTTAGATGTTACGAACGACAATGATGTTCCCGATGAAGACAACGAGCCTATTCGGGTTGTGATCCGTGGAGAAGTAGTGGTATATCGGGTTGTTTGGGAAAATCTCACTACCAGTATGCTGCGTGACGGCAAAATCCGTGTGAATTTGCCTCGCGAGCTCGCGTTCATGAATTCATCAAATGGAATCTATGACAAGGATTCAAATAGCGTATACATGACTATAGGAGATATTCCTGGACGTGCCAGCGGAGTAGAGTTCATTACGGTCAAGGTAACCACCGGAGGCGCAGTAGGTGATCCTGTAGTAGTTGAAGCAATTGCTGCATTCGATGCGCCGAAAACTGACGCGCAGGTAAACGCTATTGATTATGATGAAGACGTGTTGGCAGACCGTGTATTGGCTGCTGCGAATCCATTCTCATTCAATTGGATATGGATCATAGGAATTATTCTATTAATGGTACTGGTATTCCTCATCGCGCGTTATCATGCGCTAGCGAGTCAGTATCGTGGTGGAGGTTATAATCAGCATAATTACTATACTCCCCCTGGTCCACAGACGCCTCCCGTTGTGCCAGTACGAATGTCAGAGCCAGAGCGTGATCCATTTGTTCCGCCCTCTGCGGGCAGTGGTCCTGTCTACAAACCCTATCAGCCGGAATAAGAACTCATTAAAAAACACCCTTACGAAGGGGTGTTTTTTATAAATCCACAAACACACATACATGCTATACTAGAGTCCTATGACCTCGAATACCACTGTCGTTACCCTGGATGCTTTGTCTGATTTCGCTCAATCTTTACTGGATAGTATACCCGAAGTACCATCTGCAACAATTTTCTATTTGGGAGGTGATTTGGGTGTCGGTAAAACTACATTTGTCACAGCATTAGCCGGGGTGCTGGATATTGGTGAAGTGATAACGAGTCCTACCTTTGTTATTCAGAAGTCGTATCCGATAGCACAGCATAGCCGCTTTTCACAATTGATTCATATTGATGCCTACCGTTTGGATTCTGGTGATGATCTGGAGAAATTGCGCTCCCACGAGTATTTTGCCGACCCGAGCAATCTAATCTGTATCGAATGGTATACCAATATTACCTCTGCATTACCCGGCGCAGGTGTATATATTGATATTGCTATCGTCGATGCTGCTACTCGTTCATTCACTGTGTCCGTTGTATAATGTGTCTATGGTTAAAATTACTAACAAACCCACCGTAGTATTGCTGGATAGTCATGCAATGCTCCATCGTTCGTACCATGCTTTTCCTAATCTGACTACTCCTCATGGAGAGCCTTCGGGCGCGCTGTTCGGTCTGACGCAGATGTTGTTACATGTTATGTCCGAATTTGATCCACATGATGTGGTGGCATGTTTTGATCTGCCTGTTGATACATTCCGCCACACCGCATTCGATGGGTACAAGGCTGGTCGTCAAAAAACTGATGATGCATTGTCGATTCAAATAGAGCGCGCACGAGGAATTATGGAGGCGTGGAGTATACCAGTAGTGGATGCTCCCGGATTCGAAGCTGACGACTGCATAGGTACATTAGCAAACAAATATCATGTAGCAGGATACCATGTAGTAATAGCATCAGGAGATCGAGATACTCTACAGTTAGTACGAGATAATGATGTGGTGGTTTGGACATTAAAGCAAAATATCAAAGAAAGCATAGTGTTTAACGAAGAAGGCGTAATTAATTATTACGGATTTGTTCCGCAACTGATTCCAGATTACAAGGCACTAGCAGGGGATTCCAGCGATAATATTCCAGGGATTCGTGGAATAGGTGATAAAACTGCACGTACATTGGTTGGGCAAGTCGGCAGTATAGATACTATATATGATGTGTTAACAACGGATCCTGAGCGTATTCAAACTCTGATACCAAAGCGTATGGTTGAGCTACTGAAAAATGGTCGCGAAGAAGCAGATTTTTCGCGCATTTTGGGAGAAATACGATTAGATGCTCCGGTAGAGATTGTGGCATATGACAAGGCTTGGCGGGAACGTGCATCAGCAGATGCTATCTTGTCAGTATGTCGCACCTATTCGTTTACTTCGTTGATCAATCGCGTGAGAAACTTATTTTCATTACAGGCTATTACAGAACAGACACCTTCTTTGTTGGATGGGCTAGATAGTGCGCATCAGTCTGTTGATGATGTAGAATTACGACGTATGCAGATTGCCCGATGGGTGATTGATCCTTCTCGGAGTAACTACACACTTTCAGAATTATATGCTTGGTCAGGCGCGGCTACGATATCGGGTATTTGGGAGGCGCTAGACAAAGAAATAGCGCATACACAGACTGAATTCGTTTGGAACAGTATAGAGGATCCTCTAATATCTATTGTTGCAAGTATGCGTGAACACGGCATGCTATTAGATCAGGCAACTTTATCGAGCATCGGTGATGGGGTGCAGGAGTCATTACATGTTGTAGAGAAAAAGATTCAAGATCATGCTGGTGTACAGTTTAATATTAATTCTCCGAAACAACTAGGAGAAATTCTTTTTGAAACACTAAATATCACAGGAAAAGGAATAAAGAAGAACAAGTCTGGGGGGTATTCGACCCAGGAATCAGAGTTAGAAAAAATACGTCACCTGCACCCCGTTATCGCTGATATTTTAGAATACCGTGGTCTGGCAAAACTCCAATCAACTTATATCGAATCGCTACCTCGATTCTGTGATGAAAATTCACGCATACATCCCTGGTTGCGCCAGGATGGGGCCGCTACCGGTCGGTTTTCATGTACGGATCCTAATATTCAGAATATTCCTATACGTACAGAGTTAGGGAAAACATTGCGCAATGCATTCGTGGCGCCGCCTGGTTATGTTATTGTGCGTTGTGATTATTCGCAAATAGAATTACGTCTGGCGGCACTCCTGTCAGGAGAAGACACGATGTGCAAAATGTTTCGTAATAATGACGATATTCATACTGCAGTCGCTGCGCGTGTATTCGGTGTGCCAGAATCAGATGTTACGCGCGATCAGCGTCGTAGCGCAAAAGTTATTAACTTTGGGATACTCTATGGTATGGGTGCGACAGCGTTGGCAGGGGAATTGGGTACTATCCGATCAGAGGCAGAAGAGTATTTGCATGCATACTATGCACGATTTCCTCGTATACAGGAGTATGCACGGGATAATATAGAGCATGCTCGCAACCATGGATATACGCTGACGTTATTCGGTCGTAGGCGACCTGTTCCGGAAATGAGCTCGGGATCACCCATGGTGCGTGCTTATGGCGAGCGGATCGCTATGAATGCGCCTATACAGGGGACCGCAGCAGATGTAATGAAGTTGGGAATGATTCAGGCTGATACCGTATGTCAAAAGTATAATGCTTATATGATAGCCCAAGTGCATGACGAAGTATTATTTGAGGTTCCCGAAAGTGTAGTGAATGAATTCGTTCCCGATATAGAACAGACACTAGAATCGATACTGTCAGTATACAAACCTGATGTTGCTGCACTGGTTCCGTTGGTTGTAGAAACAGAAGTTGGTCCATCGTGGGGCCAGACTAAGCCGTATATAACCTCATAATAGTATGACTACAGAAGACATTATTATACCAACATTATTTGGAGCTCAGGCCACCATAGTTCGCGGCATAGCTGAGACTGTAAAAAAATCTGTAGCAGAACGTGATACTCGACCGTATGCTCTAACAGATGCGCTCTTTGCTGGCGACAAACGCACGCTATGGATTCAGTACCGTACATTAATCCGGGATGGATATACGCCTGATGAGCTAGCAATTACTCTCTGGTGGGGGATCAAATCCATTTTGCAGGTGTATAGCGCAGATTCGTCAGTTTCTCCCTATGTAACAAAGAAGATTAGTGTATTGCAAAAAAAAATGAATCAAGCAGGCGCGGTAACCATGGCATTGGCGTTTTTGGAATCGATCACGAGTGCCCGTACGACAACTGGCGGGATCGGGGCTGAATCCTATATAGAGCGGTGGATATTGGAATTATCTTTGTAGAGTAGGGTGGTATACTGAATCAGTATTATGGATACTGATTATTTGCCGTCTACGGGCTTTGTGCGCATAGTGTTCGGTGTTCTCGTTGCTGGGATACTATTTTATGTAATATATTCAGGAGCTCCAGAAATACGTGCGGTCATATCAGGCTTTTTTCAGCAAGGTAGTGCGGGCTCAGCAGAAAAGAACGAAGATGCATACAGCGATTACCGTACTTTGGATACTGATAAAGATGGATTATTTGACTGGGAAGAGTCGCTTTTTGGCACCGATCACACACTAGCTGACACTGATTCAGACGGCACAACAGATTTTGAGGAGTATCATGCAGTTTCTGTCGCTCTAGCAAACGACTCGCTGGCTGGTACGATCCCTCTGGGGCAACAAATTGGGGGTGTGTTAGCAGTAGATGCTTTTGACCCGAACAATCTCACTGATTCGTTGGCGCGTGATTTATATACGTCTCTTTCAATTGCAAAACAACAATCAGGAGGAGTACTGAAAGAATCAGACACAGAACAACTGGCAACTATTGCAGCAAAAACAACTCAAGGTTTTTCTATTCGTCAGTATGAGGATGTGGATTTCAAGACTGTTCCAGACTCGTCGCTCGCACGAACAAACTTCGTAAATGATTTTGCAAAAATCCAACAGCAATCACCTCTGCGTCCAGATGATTTACGCAGGGTGTTACTGGCTATAGAAAATGACTCATCAATTCCTGCCGATATCATTGAACGTTCAGCGCAGTATAACAAGTTTGTGACGCAGCATTTGTCTGTTCTTATCCCTACTACCAAGCTGCCTGCTTACAAAAACTACGTGAATGCCTTGAATCGCTATCTAGAAATGGTTCGTCTGATAGCGTTGAATGATATTGATCCAGCACGTTCGATTGGCGCTATACAGTCCATGGAGAATGTAGTTCAAAATCTGGATAGGTATATTCAGCAGTTTGCTTTGTCATTTAAATCGTAATATGAAAAAACTTCTTACAATCATTTTAATTACAGTTCTGGGCGCAGGGAATGTATCGCTCGTTTATGCACAGCCACCTGGATTGCCTACAATCGATATCCCGAACCTTATACAGAATGCATTTAGTGCTACTCAGGATGCCAAAGGGGTCCTCAAGGAGTTCAAGTTGGATAAAATACCACTTAAAATTGCAAAAAAGCTCTTAGATAAAATGACAGACTCAGTGGTTGTATGGGCTGCAGGCGGATTCAAGAAAGAAGGACCAGCATTTATTAGTAATTTTGATGAATATGCAGAAGGGCTCGCAATACAAACAGGGACACTGCTCATAGATGAAATTGTAAAGGAGGGAGAAGAGTACGCTAGCAAGTCTTTGACTACGGCAGAGCAGCAGGAGCTCAAAAAGTGTAATGATGTCAAAAAAGAATATGATCAGTATTATAGTCTGCTCGAAATAGCGCTCTTTGACGAAGGTATTGCTGTGGGTGGTGGAAGATTTCTGAGTCTGAAAAGTGAAGGGGGTGTAGCAGAATTTAATACATTCTTGAATAGTTTGGGGTATCCATCCTACGTATTAGGAAATGGTCAGTACAACAAAAAGGCATTAAAAACATTTTTAGAAGAATACATAATGTCTGATCCTGTTCGTTTGCGCGCAACAGGGCTGACTGTAGGATTCGAGCGCATGCAGGAACTAATACGAAAACTTGATGTGTGTCAAAAGACATTGTTTATAAAGGTCACAGGCTTAACCTATACCAATGATTTGGTAAAATTTATTGGTGAGACATATCGGAATGGTAGAAGAGGCTCTGCTAGTCGTATAGGTTTGCCTAATTTCGAAAATTTTGGTTCCGAATACATCAAGGCGTTATCAAGTAATTGGAAGTCATTCAAGACTGACGCATCGGCAGGGGGTTGGGCTGCTTGGGGAGAATCAGCAAAGTTGGAAAATACTCCGTGGGGTGCAAAATATTTAGCTCAAGCAGAGTTATCAAATACACTGGCACAGGAGTTGGGGCAGAAGTCAGCACAGCTCCAGCGGAGCGGTGGTTTCTTGGATAAGGGAGAGTGTGCAGAATATCGTGAAGTGGAATCATCAGCAGGAAATGAACGTATATGTGTAGATTATCAGGCAAATACTCCTGGTACCGTGATACGTGAAGCTGTTAATAAGCGTATCTTGCAACAATATGACCAATTGAATAATGCTGATGACTGGACTGATCTGCTCCTTACTACGAGCGTAAAACTGGTCGATGGAATTTTGCGAGAAGGAGTACTGCCTCTGGCTAATAACGCTATCGACAAGGGTTTGGCATGTCTCGCAGGATCCTGTGATGAAGATATTTATGGAAAGACTAATGTTGCCAGTAGTCAGACTATAACCAATAGCGGAGGGGCTACTATAGCAGCTGACGATGTAGTCGATATAAAAAATGTGTTATATGGACCGTTGGTTTTGGAAAAAGATGCAAATGATAATATTATTTATGAACGCCGTGATCCGAATGGGTATCGCGTCAGGGAAAAACGTAATGCAGATCGTCAATTGGTAGAATATGTTGCCTATAATGAACAAGCGGTACCTCAGTACCGTATCCGAGAACAGACACGTCGCGTGAATGGTGTCGATACTCTGTATTACACAGCAATACCATTTTCTGGTAGACCGCAGCCTTTTGGTGAGCTGGCATCATTAGAGCCTACTATTACTATTGATTATTCACGACCACAGTATGCGTTTCAACATGAATTAGATGCAAGTGGTAGTCCACGATATACAGTACTGTACGAAACACATCCGTTGACTGGAGCGCTCGTTCAGGATTATAAATATAAAAAGAAATTAGATGCGAGCGGTAACGAAACTGATCTGTACGAATACGACTCATCAGGCAATCGCATTATATTGCGTGATGCAAATGGGAATGCGGTGCTGGATCCAAATAGTAAGATACCAAAGTATAAACGAGAAAATGGCTCTATTGAATTAGCAGCAACTCTACAGCAGACAATTAGTGCTCAGCACAAGTTTGTAGGAACGTTGGGTGTTCGTCGTTTGATGGCTCTGGACCAGGGATTACCAGGACCTGATCTGGGATGGGATGGTCGTTTGGATGACAAGGTTAACTCAGCAATCGATGCGGAAACCAATCCGCGCAAGAAGAGTGCTCTTCGGGAAATATATGATACGGTTAAGCGCACGTTCGAAGCGGGTATTACCGGTAGTACAGTAGATGATACCGCGTCGGACGTTGTATTAGTGCGTGGCGGAGCTGTGTATACTAATCCACAGTACACATTTTTGGATTTCAAATATCCTGTGACAGGTCCAGGAACAATTCCAATTGGCCCAACCGGCGCACCTTTGCCACAGACAGGTGTTACTGCGCAGAATTATCAAGCATTACTTAATAAAACATTTCCTAAAAAAATGATTTTGACACGCGCAGATGATAGATCTGTCGCAGAGTACGACGTCGTATCTATGAATACCTATGCGGGTCTATGGTTTAATCCAACTACAAAACAGGTCGAAGCAGTAGGTAATATTCCAGAAGCACAGAGTATTCGTGAACTTACATTGGCGGTAGAGAGCCAATTCACCGATGTTATTGATACGTATCGTCGTCGTGGAACGACATTGCGTACTGTACAGTCAAAACTGAAACAGTTGCAGGTACAGTACGAGTCGCTGCCGTACATTAGCCCTGCTTCAACATTGGAACAACGTGCAGAACGTACGAAAAAAGAAAATCAGATAGCATATGAAATTAGCCTAATTCGCGGTGAATTGCCTATTTATGACGATGTGGTAGAGGAGAAAAGCAAGCTCAAGAGTCTTCTCGTTAATTATGATTTGATGGGGGAGATGCTGATGGGTACTACAGAATATCGTAGTCAGGATGGGTATGCAGTACGGTTCGGGGACTTGCAGCAGTACCGAGGCACTGATGTTGCATCCAATGATGTACACAGAGGGTTGTCGAGATATCATGAAGATGCAGCACTCGCAAAACGTTACGAACAACTCTACCTAAAGGATAAAATGGGTCTTCTGTACTGTGGTTTCCAAGATCATAGCAAAATTAATACGCTATCCAGTGATATTCGCCAGTCAATTATAAGTGAAATTGTTCAGCAAGAACGACAATCTGGTCTACGCTCGCTACTATTGCTGAGTCCACTCGCTCTGGGTGTTAATGCAATATTCGGCAATAATCAGACGACTTATGATGTGTTCGGAGGGTTTGCATCTGTAGGAATAGGTAATGAGGAATATCGAAGTTCTTCTATGCGTCGCGAAACCTATGAGTATACTGTTCCGTATCGCTGCTATGAAACAAGCGTAATATGTAACAATGGTGATGATGAGGCGCCTTGCGGTTCGTATCAATGCCCTATTATTGGTCATAACACGCCAGGAGAATCATTCTTAATGGCATCTATCAAGGCGTCCTGCGCAGGTATCTATAGGTCGTCTATTGGAGATTATCTAGATCTGATAGACCCAGATTCACGATAATAGATAGTATCTCGGAGGATGTTAGTACTCAGTTTCTACTGTGCATTACGTGCAGAATTCTAGATGCTCTCCATGATACACTGATAGAGCATGAAGCGCTTGTTAGTTAGTATTGCATTGGTATGTGCTCTAGTCGTAGGCGGAGTTGTTTTGGATATACCTAATATTGCTGATACTCCTAATGTATATGCACAGGGCATAGCCGAAGGGGCGAGTTTGCAGGTGGGCACTCAGAGTTTGACTCCTTATGGAGCGTGTAGTACAGGCCTGACAGGTTTGGGGGATTTGGGTTGTCAGATAGGTATATTCTTTGTATATGGTGTATGGTTTCGTTTGACCAACGCTTTGGCTACGCTGGCTGCATATCTAGCAGATTATGCTTTGTGGCTATCGGTACAGAGTAATTTCTACCGTTTCGGAGATCTTATGATACGTGGGTGGGAAATTGTTCGAAACTTTGTAAATATTGGATTTATCGTCGCATTATTGTATGCAGGTGTTCAATTAATTTTAGGAAAGAGTAATGGATCTCGTATTCTTGTTCGTATTATTCTCTGCGCTCTGTTGGTGAATTTTAGTTTATTCGGAGCACGTCTGATAATTGACTTTGGGAATATTACAGCCCGAGCTATCTATACTCAGATTAAATACAGTAGTACACCGGGTACGGAAGGCATATCCACGTTACCAGGTCAGGTACGCATATCCGAGGCCATACTCAGTACCTCTAATCCGCAGGCGGTATTGTTTAGTGATATTGGTGATCAAGCAGATTCTGACTTTATTTGGAAAATGTTCACCATGTTTTTCCTGATGGGAATTGTAAATATCATGTTGATATTTGTATTTTTATCAATGGCTATATTATTCCTAACCAGAACAATATCCTTGGTGGTACTGGCTATATTGGTACCTATACCTATTGTGGTTGATCTAATACCTGTTGCAAAATCCGCTGTGCAGAAAATGAAAGGTGCAGGGTCAGTATTTTCGCTAGAAAACTGGTTCACAGAATACTGGAAATTGTCTGCGATGGCGCCTGTTTATGTATTTTTTCTCTACCTGATTGTTATAGTGCAGTCAGGATATTCCAAAATCCAATCGCTGCAGCCGACAGGTATAGGGTTCATAGGTTCTGTATTTACTGCAATGCTACCTATTATCATTACATTCTTTCTCATAAAGTTTGCATCAAAAATAACAAAGGACTTTTCAGGAACATTTGGTGCATTGGTGACCAGTGGACTCAACACTGTTATAGGAATGGTGGGCGGCGGAGCGCTAGGTCTAGCAGCACGAGGTACTCGTATTGCGGGAGGACGGCTGGGTCGTGGATTACAGCGTGCTGGTGCACTGACAACAGAAGAGCGTGAATCACGTATCGCAGCAGCAGAAGCAAAGAGCGGCAAAAACAGCCTGCGTGCACGCCTGGCGCGTAACAGATATAGTGACAAAAATTCTGCGCGCTTGTCGAATGTTGGTAGTTATATGGCTAACACAGCAACCTATGATCCTCGACAGATCAAAAATACTGGAACATTTAAAAAGTTTGCAGGTACAAGTGTGGGCAAGAAATTTCTTAACGAAACAGGCCAGCAAGTGGTGTCAGATATAAAATGGGGTAAGCCCATAGAAAAGTCTTATAATGTAAAGGATAAAGAGCGTAGCCATAAAGAAGAACAGCGTGCTGCACAGTATACAAAAGATATTCAAAAATCGATGGATGATGTTACAGGATATCGTAATGCACAGATTGCCCGAACAGCCGCTGACTCTGCTGTAGGGCAGCAACGAGCAGCAGAGGTACGTGTAGATGCTGCGCTTATGGACGATCCAGCAGCATTGGTACATCAAGCACAAAAAGTAGTAAATAGCCTGCCGCCGAATGCAACACCAGAACAGCGACAGGCTGCAGAGCGTGATTTGCGCATTGCTCAGATTGAATATAGAACGAATGCACGACAGTATAGTCAAGCTGATATTGCCCAGGCGGAAGGTGAGGCAAAACGTATCAAGGATGAGCTCAAAAGTGCAACTGCAGATTACGATACTGCAAAGGCATCGGGTGATAAGGAATTGATGCGCACCCGTTACCAGGCTATGGAGGCTGTAAAGCAGCGTTTGGCTGCAGCAGAGCGCACAGTTGAAGAGACAAAGTTTAATAAAGAAAACTATTCTCACCTCAGCATTACCGATATGGAAGGTAGTGTTGCTATGCTGGAGGCAAATATTCGAAATGGTAAAGAGGCATTGAGAGTAGAAAAAGAAGCGCTAGAGAGAGAGGAAAAGAAACAAAAGGAAACACAAGGCGTATTGTCAAAAGAGCGAGCCGCACTCGAAAAAAGAAAGACTGACCTAGAGAAATTACGAGCTGCTCAGGTGAAGTTTATGGAGGATAAGCGTGCAGCAGGTACGGTTACCCAAGAACAGGAGGATTTACATACTAGAAGGATGGATGCATTTGCCTTGACTGAAGATGGTATCAATAGAGATGATACTAACCTAAAGACTCAAGAACAGAAACTCACTCTGGATGCTGCCAACACCAAGAGCAAGCAAGATGCCGCGAAAGCAAGGGAAAAACAATTTGAAGATGACAAAAAGAAAGCAGACGCTCTCAAGAAGTCTGTTGAGGCACGCCAAAAGAAAAAAGCCGAACTAGAAAAATCAGTTGAAGAAAAAACATACTTATATGATGATAGTGAGGCTCTGCAGCATGCAAAGGCTTTGGAAGAGTTAAAGCAAAAGTATAAAAAAGCATCTCCGGAAGGTAAGCAGCAGCTCTTACAAGAGTTAGGGTTCCATGCTGATTTAATTACAAAGTTCAAAGAAGAAAACAAAGATAATCAGGTGGCACTGTTGTCGTTGGAAAAGGCATTAATTGGACAAGCATCACTGGACAAGGAAGTGATGCAACAGTACATAGCAGAGCAGTCTATTGAAAGAATGAAAAATGGCTATAGAAATATTGGGAAGAAAGTAGGCGCTGCGCTGGTCACGACGGGTGCGGTTGTCGCGGGGGCAGGAGTTGTGGCGACTGCCGGTGCTCCGTTGTTGGCCGTAGTCGCTGCGGGTGCAATTACTGGTGCTGCAGTGAATGCAGGTCGTACTAGTATCGCGGACAAAGCTGGTGAGGTGACTGGTAAGGCTGGGGCCGGCTTACAAAATGTTGTCGAAAAACTAGAGCGTGTTGCGTATGATGATTCATTGACCGAACGTTCAACAGAAAGAATGCGTAAAAAATAGTATTTTATAAGAAATTATATGATTCCATCCAAAGTTCAAGAATTTATAAACAGTAACAAACCGACACTGCCGGAGTATATTCAAGAAACCCTTGATTCATTTGACTGGCTGTCGATTTGTTCCGAGATCGCTGCAAAATATCGTTGTACCGAACGTCAAGAGGAAGCATTCATGATGGAGGTAGTCATGCTTGTTTACGAACTGTCAGAGGCGGAGCTGTTCAAGATCAATATTATGAATCACATAGGTGTGTCTGAGATGATCGCGCATAACATGATTATTGATGTTCAAACTCGTATCATTAGTAGGCTACAAACAGAACTAGAGCGTATAGTGGGTGACGCGCCCGAGGTTCTGGCGCAACAATTACGAAATAACGGTAATGAATTACAACAAGTAGAAATTCATCCCTTCGTGAACCCATTGGAAAGTACTACTATAGTAGAAACAACTCCTAACCATGACCCGTATCACGAACCTATTGATTAAATATCATTGATAATGCTTGATCTGAATCCGACTTGTTCTTGAAAAATCACAGGTACTTAACTGTACCAAGCCCCTCTTCTCGAAAAATATACAATTTTTGTAGTACTTGTTATTTTTCTTGCGAAAGGGTTTTTCTTTTGAACGAGCTGGGTTCAGTTCTAGTTTCGCCTAAACATATTTCCAAATTTTTGAGTCAACGCACTCCAGCTATTTTCGAGTTTTTCGTATAATGGCTCGCTAATAAGTTTTCGGTAAAGTGCTACACGCATGATGGTAGGCAAGCGTTCAGGGTTTAGAGGGTCTGTCTCTACTAATTCAGTGACAGTTTTGTTGCGTAATTGTTGGGTATCGATTGTGTCGAGCAGTACTACGCGGAGGCGCTGTGTATCCGATTCTGCTGTATAGAGAGGGTTAAAATCAATCAGTATATTGTATGCCTGCTGTATCGATGTGGCTGATTGCGGCATAGCAGGCAGGGCAAAAGGTGCATCTGGCATAGGATTTAACAAAAACCGATTACCCAAATAATGGGGTGCCTGCGGTTCTCCCAGGACATCTGTAATTTGTACCACCAAATCACCATACGTGGGTTTCTCTCTTCTGACTAGTAGTCCTGAAGCCTGGCGTGGTTCTGCTGAAGTAGGCAGCAAGAAATCCATGAACTTTTCACTCGCCGAGAGAATTTTGTCCAGAAGGGTTTGGATAGTAATGGTGCTGATTTCTTTTAAGTTAAAAACTTTGATTTTTTCGCGGAGGATCTCTATTGATGGACTGGTAGTTTGTTTGATTTCCAGTATATCGCCGAGGTTTGCCTCCAACTCGTATCCACTTACTTGTAACTCATGTACGATATCCTGCAATGTGTTGTTGCATATTTGTGCCTGATAATAGAGAGTGGGATATGTAGTTCGGTAGAGGTTCTCTAATTTTGTAAACTTTTCTGTAATCTTTACTGATTTACTTGCGATGTGACGCTCTAGAGCTGTTTGTGTCGCTTCCACTCGTCCTAGTTCGAAGTCGGTGATTTCATTAGGATGCTTTCTAGAGTGATCTTCTCGCAAGACCATATTAATCTGTGCAAGATCCTCGTCAGACAATCTTGACTTCATATCTGTCGGTATCCAGGGCGGTATTCGGTTGTCTCGTTCAAACACTGTAGCGAATGGTGGTTGTTTTGCGGTATCACTGATAAATCGCACAATTGCCCTGCGTGTAATTTCGCCATAGTTAATAACTCGATCATTGCCCACAGCCACTACTACCGAGTGATCGTCTTCCGCTTTTGCATCAGGTCCTTTCTGCATGATAGAGAACTTAGTCTTGGTGGATTTATTCGCTGCGTAATACGCTTCGTTTACAATAGTTCGAAGCCTTTCTGCTTTTTCGTGATCATTCGCATGTTTTTCCTGGTAGCAGCTATTCATTGCATCATAAATCGCGCCACACTGGTCACGCAGGTTTTGTTGGTACGCTTTGTCTGCTGGGTGTGGGGTTGCAAAAATATCACAATAGTTTTCAAGGAACGTTGTTTCATACTCTGATCGCTTTTTCTCCAAGTAGGCGATAGCCAGAGTATAGAATCCTCGTAGGTCTTTGTCGCTATCCTGTTTGTTGAGAGTCAGTAAAGGGCAATCATTGGTAGTATTTTTCGGTACTGCTTTTTTGATTTCATCACTGAGTAGTTTTTTCAAGTTTGTCAGTACCGCATCTACTCCTGCAGATCCGACGTAGGTATTCAGTTCTGTTTTAGGTACCTGGCGATAATTCGGGGTTGCCAGCATAGGGTTAGTGAGCGTGTGCTGAACCCATTGTAGAGTCGATGCAATCTCTCCTAGAGGGCTAGGTGCTCCGTCGATGAGTGTAATTACTTCATCAATAGCCATCGGGTCGTTCAGTAAGGCTTTTAGTCGTTCTGTATTCAGTGTAGAGTCGAGAACTTCAGTATAAACCAGTTTTCTGTCTGATGTTATGCGTGGTTCATGATTATTAGGTATAGGCAATAGCTTTGCGTACTTCTGCAATTCTTTGATGCGGACTTCCAGTGCAAAAACAGCTCGTTGAGCCGCTTTCCAGTTATCTGTGATTTCAGGCAATGATCGGTTTACGGGTGTTGCTTCGATGCTGGTAAGCACTAGGCGGTATGCAGAGCTTGCCGTTAGTTCTTTTTCCTCACACTCACGCTGGAGCTCTTCAAGAAGTATATGTAGTTGTAGCGGATTGCCTTTTTTCCAGCAATCTTCAAAGTTTTTCTCCATCTCTCGTTTTGCTGCAGACTCTAGAACGGCCTTAGATTGGGTATTGCCTTCCGCATCTCTCCATGTATCTTTCACAGCTTCTCCGTTATGACTAGTTTTGAGATCGTTGGGGTTAGTATTACGTATATAGTTGCGATACTCCTCGATAATGGGGGAGTACAATGTAGATTCGTGATATATGCGCAATTGTTTCTGTAATGCCTGTATATCTACACTGGCGTCATGGTCAAAGTCATTAACGAGTACATCGTTACGCATAGTTTGTGCTAGTTCCGAGTGAAGAGTAATAAAGTGGTTCTCTGCACGACTAATATCCTCCACGTTCTCTGACAAGAATGCAGAAAACTCTGGAGTAAAAATTAACTTCCTAGTATTAAATCCTTTTTCAAACTTGTCACGGGCTGATTTCTGTTTTTTCTTAACCGCGTCAGCATTCAGCCCCTTGAGATTGGGTACTGAGCTTGGATCTGTAAAGTATTCATATTGACTCTTCTCGGTCAATAATTCTTGCACTCGATCTATAGGTTCGTCTATACGCATTTTATCTTCGAATACCTCCACCTTTTTTCTCAGAATCTCTAGTCGTTTTTGTTTTATATACTCCGAAATTCGGGCTTCTCTCAGTTTTTCTAATTCTGACACTATGTCTTCGTTTGGATCAATGCTCTCCAGGAGGATAGCAATCTCTATTTCCAAGGCGTCACGCTCCTCGTCGGTGAGCGTACAATGTTCGTCGTAGGTACTGTGAAAGCGCACTATTCCATCATTTCTAGTAAATACAGTGGTGTAGGGAGGTTGGTTACTTTTCTGGTTTTCAGTTCTTGCGAGCGAATCCTTGTGTCCCTGTGTCAGTTCAGCAGATTCTGTAATTTGTTGCTTTACTTTATCGATGCGATCTAGTAGTAGTTCATAGTATTCATTATTATCTATAGTACGTTGTGCCTCAGTCAGTGCATGTTCGACATCCCACAACGGATCACTCCATTGCTGTTGAAAGGTTTCGTTGAGCTGATCCATGAAGTCATCTACAGAAATTTCCTCCGCAGCGTTTTCTAACGATACATTCAGTGCGCCTATCTGTATAATGGGAGGTGTGTCATTGGGTCGATAATGGGCTGATACCAGATCGCCAATCTCTTTTCGTATTCTCCTTGTATCAGGCGCCAGGTTGATTTTATAAGCAACAATAGTATCCTCAACTACTTTTGTTCTCGATGTGCGAATGAGATTATTTAGTTGAGCTTCGTAGAGCTCCCTTGAGGCTTTATTCAAAGCTTGGATATTGTCAGGATGTGGTTGTTCTAGTAGCCATGTCTGAACAGCATGTTCGAGTCCAGTAATATGTATAGGGTCTATTACTTTTTCTTCGGGTATCTCCTGATAGGTGTGTCTGAATATGTTTAGTGCTTCTCCAGGGTTTTTTGCTGCAGCAGTATTCTGCGAAAACTCCTGACCCCATAGAGCCTCTCTCTTTTGATGTGATGTGCTGAGACTCTCTAGAATGGGCACTTTCCAATTTCGAATATAGTCTACGAGGTATTTATATTCAGTGGTGATTAGATAGTGCTCCTTCTCGAGAGGTTCTTTAAAATTTTGTTCTCCTTTTGGGTTTTGAGCAAGCGGACGCTGATAGTTTTCATATTTTTTTATTAGTTCCAGTACGCGTGTTGTAACCTCCTGAATCCTATTGGTAATAATATTAAAATCGAATTTTTCTATACATTTCTGTATGATGGCTTCCGCGTTTCTCTGTCCCCGTTTCTGGAGGGCTTCTAATTGCGACTGAATATATTTATATTCTAAAATAGAAGGTGGATTTTCTTCAATGCCTGCTACTGTCTCGGTATTAGTGTCGTTCTGGTCATGGTATGCTGGCTCTACGAAAGAACCTCCATAAGGTATGGGTAGTAAGCTGCCACTTCCTTGTACATCAAAAGTTTCAGACATAGATGGTTCCTGTATAGTAAACCACATTACTGGTTGACATTCATCATGGCGGCATTTGTTTCTGTGGTATACTATTACCTACATGGCACGCAGTGGATCCTCGCCAGCACAAGATTTCTTGCCCGTAGTTGATATCGACCATGGGGTTGTTGTGCGACGTGATGGTACACTGGTCGGTATACTAATGGTTTCCGCAACGAATCTGGCATTGAAATCACCAGATGAACAGCAGGCTACAATGCTAGCATTTCAAAATTTCCTAAATACTATTGAATTTTCTATAGAGATTGTCGTTCATTCGCGCAGTTTTGATATACGACCCTATATCCAATCCCTGGAGGAGCGTTTGCAGATAATTCCAGAAGAGCTTTTACGTATTCAAACTGCGATGTATATCGAGTATATAAAGGCGATATCAGATACTCAGAATATCATGCAAAAAGAATTTTATGTTGCAGTACCATATTCGGGGACAGGCGCTAATGGTGCTAATTCAGGTTCGACTGGTTTAAAGGCCGTGATCGACAGCGCAGCAGGGGTGGCAGGGGCGCAGAGTCGAGAAGAAATGATGGCACGCATTGCCCAATTAGAGCAACGTATGAACGTGGTGATAAGTGGTCTATCCGCCATAGGGCTGGGTGTAGAGCAATTGACTACAGAGCAACTGGTCGAGTTATTTTACGAACTATATAATCCTGGTGATTCCGTAAGCGGCGCTAATTCATTGGTTCAGGAGGCAGGGGTCAGCTAGTATGCGATACGAGGTACCACAGTTTATTGAGATAGAGGAGCGCATTGTTGGGCCACTGACGCTGGCACAGTTTTTCTATGTTGCAGGCGGGGCAGGCGGGGCATATGTCGCATTTCGGTTTCTACCTAGTATTATTAATATTGTAGTTGCGGTTGCGTTAATAGGTTTTGGCTGTGCGCTGGCATTTGTAAAAATCAACAATAGACCGTTTCCAGTTATGCTGTATGCTATGATGACCTACTGGGTCAGTACCAAAATGTACCTGTGGTCGTTCGAGCGTGCGAGCAAGCCAAAATTACGTGAACAGGTAGTAGAAATGAAAAATGAGAAGAAGAAATTACTCTCCGACCAAAAACTGCGTGACATAGCCTGGAGCTTGGATGTGCGAAATAGATAGAGAGTTGTTATGTAGGAAAACTCTCTCCAGAATATCATTATATTTGATATACTAATTGTGTATTATGGGATTATTTTCTGATTTATTAAGCCTCGTGCGAGGTAAACCATCTGCACCTGGTGTGCCTGAAAAAATCACCGCAGAAAATGTGGGTATTTTAGGTACAGGATCTGCTAGCAACGTATCGGTCAGTGAAATAAAATCAAAAGCAACATTCGAGTTACGAGATATTCTGGCTCCCTACGCTATCAAAATTACCCCTAAAATGCTAATGATGGCTGAAAAGTTTACCAAAACATTTTTTATAGTGACGTATCCGCGTTATCTGAATGCTGGATGGCTCTCATCTATCATTACAATGGATGCTATTTTGGACATTTCTATCCATGTTCACCCTGTGGAAACGAGCGAGGTACTCAGTCAGTTCAGAAAAAAGGTGGCAGAGGTAGAATCACGTATTTCAGAACGTGAAGAAAAAGGAGTAGTACGCGATCCTATGCTGGATTCTGCGTACCGAGACTTGGAGCGTTTGCGTGATCAGTTGCAACAGTCAGAGGAAAAGATATTTAATGTAGGGTTGTATGTAACCATCTACGCCTCCTCAGAAGACGGTCTGTATAAATTAGAATCAGAACTGCGCTCCACCTTGGAAGCTCAGATGATTTATATAAAACCAGCCCTTTTTGAACAGGACAAGGGTTTTCATACGACCAGTCCTATTGCAGATGATCAGCTACTGATCGATGCAAAATTGAATTCGGGTCCAGTGGCGTCCATGTTCCCGTTCATCTCTTCTGAGTTATCAGATAACAAAGGAATCATGTATGGCATCAATCGTCATACCAATGGTTTGATATTGTTTGATAGATATTCATTACCAAATTATAACTCGGTAACGTTTGCTACGTCAGGAGCAGGAAAGTCATTTGCAACAAAGTTAGAAATTCTGCGCACCATGATGTTCGAGACGGATGTTATTGTTATTGACCCCGAGCGTGAATACGAGTATCTGGCGGAAGCAGTAGGCGGACGATACTTTAACATATCACTTTCGAGTGAGCACCATATCAATCCTTTTGACCTGCCTGTGCCTTTGCCTGATGAAGATCCTGCGGATATTCTACGCTCTAATATTATTTCGCTCGTAGGCTTGTTCCGAGTACTATTGGGCGGCCTGTCTCCTGAAGAAGATGCAATTATGGATAGAGCAATTAATGAAACGTATTCACTACGCGACATAACTCCACAATCAGATTTCACAAAAATTGACCCACCGTTGATGAGTGACCTAGAGATGGTGATGGCTTCAATCGAGGGTGCAGATTCACTGTTAAAGCGTCTGACGAAATACACACAGGGGACCTGGGCAGGATTCATTAATAAGCCCAGTAATGTTGATATCAACAAAAAGCTCGTAGTATTTTCCATACGTGATATGGAGGAAGAGTTAAAACCTGCAGCAATGTATATCATTACTCAGTATATATGGAATCAGATACGCAAAAATCTAAAGCGTCGCTTGTTTGTAGTGGACGAGGCGTGGGTAATGATGAAGTCTGAAGATACTGCATCGTTCCTGTATGGTATCGCAAAGCGTGGGCGTAAATATTTCCTAGGCCTGGCGACTATTACGCAGGATGTTGGCGACTTTATGTCTTCGAAGTATGGTATGGCCATTGTTACCAATGCATCGATGCAGCTATTATTGAAGCAATCACCCAGCACTATTGATCTTCTACAAAAAACATTTAACCTTACTGATGAAGAGAAGTACTTATTGCTTGAGGCTGGAGTAGGAGAGGGTATATTTTTCGCAGGGCGTCGCCATGCTGCAATTCGTATTATTGGTTCTGCAACAGAGGCGGAAATTGTTAATTCAAGTCCCGAAACAATATTAGCAAGGTCGCAACAGGCACGGGACGCTTTGAATGCTGAAATGGCATAAGGATATGCGATATCTCTCAATACTTGTACTATGCTTAGTTACATTCTGCGGATTCATTCCTGTAGTATTCGCACAGTCGTTTGCCCAAGTGGATCTGGTAGTGTATCCGAAGTTCCCTAAAATAGGGGACAAGGTTACAGTAACTGCAGAAAGTTCTGATGTTAATTTAGAGTTCCAGCAAATATCGTGGTACATAAATGGAGAAAAAGTCACCTCTGGCACAGGACAAGCGAGCACAGTCTTTCTGGTCAAGCCTGACCCTAAAACATACACTGTGCAAGCAATTATTGGTGATATTGCAAACCAGCTAACCAGGCAGGTGGTGATATCGCCTGGAGATGTCATATTATTGTGGGAAGCAGTTGATAGTTACGTGCCGCCCTGGTATCTGGGCAAGGCATTAATGCCCGCTGAAGGATTAGTGAGAATTACAGCAATTCCAGTAGGTGCTGATACCTTGGATAGATTATTTTTTGTATGGGAACAAGGGGGGCAGTCATTAGGGTCGCTGTCAGGGTATGCAAAAAATAGTATTATTGTCGGAAATAGTATTCTGATAGAAGATATGAATATATCTGTTACAGTGTCCTCCGCAAACGGTAACTATCAATCGCAGGGCGAGGTAACCATTCCTCGGTCAGAACCGGATGTACGAATCTGGTCGCCGAACATCGGTGGATCTTCACAGTACGAGCAGGGAAACACTCTGAAGCTCTATGGTGCGGACGCAGTAGTACAGCTGTTGCCGTATGGAGTATCTAGCCGCGCAGGATTTCGAGGGTTATCAATAGAATGGTTATTAAATCAAATCCCGTATAATCATAATACTAATGAAAGTCAAAGCTCTATCTTTATCTCGCGCAGTTCGACACCAATTACTGCTGATGTTGTAATACAGAGCGTCAATCACTTGTTGCAAGAGATATCAGTTACAAAAAAGTTACTCTTCGAGTAATGTCGCACTAATGTATTCAAACCTGTGAAGAACCCTCCTCCCCCTCTCTCCCCAATGATATACTCTACCCATGCGCCTCCTCGTCTTCATCTTCTGCCTCCTGTGTCTTGCGCCCTTCACTCATGCTGATTGCGAGATAGCCTCAGTATCATTTGCACCCTCACAGGCACATATACGTGAAGGTGTTCCATTTTTCCCTGGAACAGGACAGTCAGGAGTACAGCGACACCTCATCATAAAAACAAACAACGATCCTGCCTGTAGCAATACATCTGTATACCCTGTAGTATTCAGCAGTCATGCTCGAGACAGAGCATCTACTGATCCTGACATACCTCTCGATAACATAAACGGTACCAAAGAATTCAGAATACTTCCACTTGGGAATATCGCAGGACAGACTGAATATGGACTTTCCATAACCCTCCAAACAGCAGAAGAAAAATGCTATGGACATGGGTATGATGATCTCAAGAAACTTGTCAAAGAATCAATCGCCAATGGCACCGGACGCCAATCAGACTATGACTACCTCAAAAGTGATCCCAAGAATGCACCTCTCTACGGATTCCTCTTTGATGATCCAGCTTCTATTACCACTACTACTATCCCCGACACCACAACATCGGTAGAAGGTTACGTCGTATCAGAATACACAGCCTGGACGGCAAAACAGATCATTTACAAAAAGTTCAATAAAGCAGACTGTGGATACTACGCCCGAGCTAAACTCGGGACGGCATTCACACCAGCTGAACTCAACGAGCGCTCTATCGCACAACAACAGAGCGCTGACTATACTACAGGCAACTCTGTATTCTACATGTGCAGCGTCAGTGACTACCAGTATGACTTAGACAGAGAAGACCAAGAAGTATCAGACGCTATTTCATGGAGCTTGTTTCTCCCCAAGCAAGGCGTATGGGGTAGTATCAAGGGCATCTTTACTGGAGGTAACCTCCGTCTTCTCATAGAAGACATCATAGACACCGGAACGGCACGTATCAGTAGGCAAACCCTTGAAAACAACTTCTGTGAAGATAATCTGCATAAATGGGAAGTACGCAATGCCACCGCAAACTTTAATCCAGGATCTGCTGACAACAATGACCCCTGTGTAGATGGCGATCAGGTGATACCAGGATGTTATGAGCTTCTGGCTCCCATACCGACCCTGGGACGTACGGTAAACTTTGATGGTAGTACTACAGAACAACCCTTTGCTCTCGAACAGTTTTTTCTCAGTATGATCAACATACTCATCGGAGCAGTCTCTATCATGGCTGTAGGAGCCCTGATCTATCTCGGGTTCATGTATATGAATGCAAGGAGTTTTGGCAATATACCTAACCTCAAGAAGTACAAAACCAGATTCATCCAAGTGTTCTACGGTATTGGTATTATTCTTTCATCCTACATCATACTGAATACGATTAATCCAGAGTTGTTGAGGTTGGTGCCAGCACTGGAAGAGGTTGAATTTGAAGGTGATCCGGATGCTGCACCAGGTGCCGTACTGTCGGGCGGGACAGCGGCAGTGGGGCGATTTAAATTGCCGAGTATCAGCACGTCGCTCGGTATTATTTGTCCAGGAAATGGAGGTGTGAATAATATCTATACAATTGCTAATTCCTTTAAGGGCAAAGCAACCTATCGCTATGGAGCAAAAGGAATGCCACCCGAGACGAAACCTTATCCTGACTACAAAGTATGTGATGGTAAACGCTGTGGCACATTCTGCCCCGATGGGACAATTTGTACCGACTGTTCTGGATTTGTTAATCATGTATTACAGTGTGCGGGTATGAAAACCATACCTGGATATCAAAATAGCACGGCGGCCTTTTCTGGTCCTAATGGTGTTGGGGTTAATAGTAATGCTATACAAATTAAATCCCTATCAAGCGATGGAACTAATGTAGTTATTAATGGTACTATCACACTCATACCGGGAGACATATTGGGAAAGGGCGGTAAGCATGTTATTGTGTATATAGGGAAGGGGAAAATCGCACATTCAACAGCAGGAAAAGATGGCAGGAAAAAAAACAACAATATCCAAATAGAAGATTTGACAGAACGTTTTTGGAAGAAAAACTCAGGATGGTTACAGTATATGCGCAAGGCTAGTACGCTATAATAAGATAGTATATGAACACCCGTTTAATTGGAAAAGTAATGATAGGTATTGGAATCGCTCTCTTTCTTGCATATGTTGGCTGGATTGTTTTCCGTGTGATCAAGCAGCCAGAACAGGTTGCGCAGAGCGGTTTGCTGCCTAACCCGTTTGATATTGTATTACCGGGTCGTCGACCTACTACAGATGATGTTGTTATATCTACAACAGACACATTGGGAGATGGCGTGACCGTGATCGAAACACCGCTGGAGCCTGAAAAAAGATTATTTCGTATATCCAAAGAGCCGTCTCTCGGATTTACTCTTTTCGATACAGAGCAAAAAGCTACAGGAGTTAATCCGTTAACAGGTGTTGCAGAAGACTCGGTAAACACTGTTACAACAGTACGCTATATAACTCGAGATGAAGGGTTTATAAATGACGTAGCAATACAAAAATCAGAGATAGTAGAAAAGCGTTTGTCGAGCGCATTTTTGTCAGGTCTCTACCGAGCGTCGGTAGGAAGATACGCAGTTGTCGGTCAGTATCGTGCTGGTAACGATTTATCGTCGACAGCATATTCAATAGTATTAGAGCAGCCACCGACAAATACGAAAACTCCTATCCAGAAGTCCGTGACTCCTTTGGCAGAATGCCGTTATGTTTTGAATAGTGTTCAATTAGGTCAATCAGGGCGCGATGTAGAATCGGTTCAGCAGGTATTGATCGCTGCCGGCAATAACGCAGCGTTTCAGTTGGGCGTATTTGACGAAATTATGAAGTCAGCAGTGATTGCATATCAGAAAGCAAAAAATGTGCAGCCTGCATCTGGCCTAGTGGGATTTAAGACAGTAGCACAACTACAAAAGGACTGCGCCGCATTACTACCTAAAGAGTCTACAAACATACTCTCGCAAGAGCAAGCAAACCAGGATCAAGCAAAGGTTGTTGTACTCCCGCAAGGGGTATACAGCGTAACTATGTTGGACAACAGGTATGCGTTCCTCCTGCTAAATTCTGGTGGGCGTAACCGGGGAGTAGTTCGTGATATTGTAACCGGCACTGATAACGAGGTATATAGCTTGGGCTTTATTGATTGGTCGGTGGCGCTATTCGGATCTACAGATGCCTTACTGACAACGCGTGCATCAGGTACAGTGGGAGGGTATGCATTTCGAGCTTCTTTTTCTAACAAGTCTCTGGTGCCTGTACTGCAGAATATTACCGGTTTGGCGACCTTACCTAGTCACGACGGACGTTTTATCGCATATTCTTCGACAGAAGGAGGTTCGCCCATAGTATCATTATATGAACTAGCAACTGGTACAACAAAGACAACAACTCTCGAAACATTTGCAGAAAAGTGTACATGGGTGCCTGATTCCAGTCGTATCTACTGTTTTGTACCGTCGCAGCTACCTGATTCATATACGTATCCCGACGAATGGTACAAACGAGGAGTAGACATTGCTGATAGTTTATTTGTATACGATATTGCAGCTGGTTCTATGCAGACTCTAGACCCAGAGTCAGAAATCTTGCCAATTAACGTGGATGTTATAGAGGTGCGTATGAATCAGCGTAATGACTTAATAGTATTTAGAGACTGGAAGACTGGTCATCTCTGGGGCTATCGTTTGGATTAAGAACTATTGCGCCTATTGGTACTCTATGGCATACTAATGCCTACAAGCACTGATGAGGACATCACCTCGGAGCTCGGGAAAGAACACGTTATGCGTCAGTAGAATCCCGCGGTAGCAGCCGTTATGTGTAAAAAGAGCTTTGGATAATACCGTCCAAAGAAAGTAAGGTGGTACCACGTATGCCTACGAAAGCATTCGTCCTTATAGATTGTTTTTTGCAATCTATTGTGACGAATGCTTTTGTTTTTATCCAAGCCGCGTTGGGCAAAAAGTGAATACCTTTTATTAGATAATTTTATTTTTTTATGGAATCAAGTTCATACACCAGTATACCAGCATCTAAAAGAGCGCAAGAAGAAGAACGCGTCATGCGAAAGTGGCGCGATAGAAATATCTTTCACCAAACACTATCCAAAGACTCTCCTCAGGGTAACTTTGTATTTTACGAAGGACCACCAGGAGCAAACAGTGCTCCTATGATTCATCATCTTGAAGCACGTGCCTTCAAGGATATTATCCCTCGGTATAAAACGATGAGAGGATTTCATGTAGATCGTCGTGCGGGTTGGGATTGTCATGGGCTTCCAGTAGAATTGCAGGCAGAAAAAGAATTGGGGTTGAAGTCAAAAAAAGAAATTGAAACATACGGTATAGCGCAATACAACGCATATTGTCGTGACCTCGCATTTCGCTATACCAGTGTTTGGAATGATTTCACTGAAAGAATTGGCTACTGGGTTGATAATGATCGTGCGTATTACACAATGCAGAACTCATTCATGGAGTCCGCATGGAATATTGTGAGTCGTGCACATGAAGCGGGACATTTGTATAAAGGATATAAAATCCTACCGTGGTGCACACGTTGTGGTACGGGGCTGTCCTCGCATGAACTAGGTCAGCCGGGAGTATATGAGGACGTAAAAGATCTGTCGATATATGCAAAGTTCAAACTCATCCCAGGCCAACTGATCGGTGATTGGGAAGTGACAGACAATACATACATTGTTGCATGGACCACAACACCGTGGACGTTGCCAGGTAATGTGGCGTTAGCAGTGAGCAATGATATAGAGTACGCAGTATTCGAAAAGACTGATGAACCAGGCAATATATATATCACATCATTCGATTATTATAAAAGAACCGCAGGAGGAACTACCAGTGTTGAGGTGCAATATAATGAAAGACTTGTGAAAAGTGAGTGGATAATGGGAAGTAGTCTTGTCGGTATAAGATATGAACCTCTGTATCCATTCCTCTCTCAAATTGCTAATGAAGAAGAATCTATAAAACTTGAAAATGCCTTCAAGGTATACGCTGCAGATTTTGTGACGACAACTGAAGGTACTGGTGTAGTGCATATCGCTCCTATGTATGGCACTGATGACTTTGACCTAGCTACAGAAAAGAACTTGCCCAAAGTTCATATCATAGATGACTCAGGGTGTTATCTGCCCCAGTGCGGCGACTTGTCAGAATTGTATGTAAAAGAGAAAAATGAAAAAGGTGGGGAAGTTGTCGGTATTAAGATTCTAGAGGACTTGGATAGTCGTCAGTTGCGTTTCAAAAAAGAAAGCTACTCACACAGCTATCCCCACTGCTGGCGATGTAAAACTCCTATATTATATTTTGCTCGTTCATCGTGGTATTTCAAAATGTCTCAACTAGCAGAAAAGATGGTAGAAATGAATGCAGGTATCAATTGGGAGCCGGATCATATAAAAGACGGGCGTTTCGGTGAATGGTTGCGTAATATCAAGGACTGGGCAATATCACGAGACCGCTACTGGGGCACTCCATTGCCTGTATGGGAAACTACTGATGGGATGCAGAAAGTCGTTATAGATAGTGTTCAAGCCCTGCGTCAATATACAAAGAAATCTGGCAATACCTACATAGGTATTCGTCATGGAGAGTCAGAAAATAATATATCGAATATATGGAACATGGACGCAGAGGTGGAATACGGTCTGACCGAGATCGGTAGAGAGCAAGTACGTAATTCAGCCGAAGTTCTCCGCGATAAGGGGATTACCAAAATAGTTACGTCACCATTTGCGCGTACGCGCGAAACAGCAGGAATTATCGCTGATATTTTGGGTATTGAGGTGCAGATAGATGCGCGCTTGTCAGAGTATGGTGCCGGTGCCTTGTTCGAAGGGTCTACCATAGATCACGAGTCTCGCTATGATTCTATGAGTGATCCTTATAGAGATAATTTATACGAAGGCGAATCTTTGCAGGATTTATTCATGAGGACGGGCGAGTTACTTTACGAGCTAGAGTCCGTATTCCAAGGAGAAACTATACTGATAGTGAGTCACATGAGCCCGCTTGTCGCGATGCGTTATCATAGTACAGCACCACTAGAATCTCCGTATTCATATTACCGCAGAGAGGATACGGCTGGAATCAAGAACGCTCAAATAGTTGAATTACCATTTGTCTCTATGCCTCACAATGCAGAGTACGAAGTAGATTTGCACAAGCCATACATCGATCAGATATCACTCACCTTGCCTGATGGTGCAGAGCTGGTGCGCACGCCTGAAGTGATGGATGTTTGGTTCGATAGCGGGTGTATGCCATTGGCACAGGACCACTTTCCATTCGAGAATTCCGATCTGTTAGATCGGGGTGGTTATCCTGCAGATTATATTTCAGAGGCAATAGATCAGACGCGTGGCTGGTTCTATACATTAGTGGCAGTAGCTGCGCTATTGGATATGGAGGCACCATTTAAAAGTGTAATATGTCTGGGTCATGTTCTGGATGACACGGGGCAAAAGATGTCGAAGTCAAAGGGTAACACGGTCGATCCGTGGGAGCAGATACATAAGTATGGAGCTGACGTTGTGCGTCTGTGGATGTTCACCGTCAGTCAGCCAGGGGATTCAAAAAGTTACGATGAAAAGTCCTTGGCTGACTTACAGAACAAGTTTTTCACAATGCTAGAAAATTGTATAAGTTTTTACGAATTGTACAAAGAATCTGAAATAGGTGATTACCAGGCGCAGGCGCTGGAATCTAGTAGTATTTTGGACCAATGGATAATTAATCTATTACATAAAACAGGGTCAGAAGTTACAGGTTATTTGGATGAATATAAAGTATTTGAATCTTCTCGTCTGTTGCGTGAATTTGTGCTGGATTTGTCGCAGTGGTATATTCGCCGATCGCGAGACCGAGTTCGCACAGACAGTAGAGACAAGCGTGATGCTCTCGCTACCATGAAATACGTATTTAGTGAATTCGCTAAATTGATCGCTCCATTCACCCCATTTTTTGCCGAGAGCATATATGAAAGAATGGAGGGGATAAAAGACTCTATACATTTGGAGGAGTGGACTGACTATAGTAAGAATGAAATAGATAATGGCTTGATTTCGAATATGCAGGGTGTTCGTATGCTGATATCCTCTCTATTAGAGTTGCGCGCACGCAGTGGAATAAAAGTCCGCCAGCCTCTCGCTAGTGTAACGCTGACAAAAAAGTATGAAGACATACTCAACGAACAGATGATAGAGCTCATACAAGATGAGTTAAATGTGAAGGAGGTATTGTTCGCTGATCGGGAAGATGTTGCTCTCGACACTGACATAACTCCCGAACTCTTCTCAGAAGGAGATGCACGTGAGGTTATTCGTACTGTGCAGGAATTGCGTAAACAGGCGAGTATGGTGCCATCAGACATGGTTACTATTTTAATGAATCGATTACCCGATCCTGTACTACGGCACCGAGAAATGATTATGTCGATAACTGGTGCTAGTGATATTGTAATCGATGGATCGGCTACGAATGCCATTACTCTGCACGATGGTAGTGATGTTCATATTGGTATTGTATAACAGGTTGTATGGGGTACACAGTGTACAGTTCATCTGGATTAGTACTGTCGCGAATAGTAATTAGGGAAACTTCGTTGGTGTGCCGCATATTTACACAGGAGTTTGGTGTCGTAACAGTTCAGGCAGAAAGCGGTGCCCGGTCTATAAAGTTTGCACCCTCTCTACAGGTCGGTAGTATCGGGCGGTATGATTTCGTAAGATCACGATCTGGATTCAAGCTCGTCGGCGTTATTCCACTCTATTCTGTTCAGGGGCGTAGCTATGATCCTGACGCTATTGCATTTGTGCGTATGTGTTGCGCTTATATCTTGCGTTTTGTTCCTTCCGATGAACAAGCCCTTCCAGAGCTGTATAGGTTATGTGTAGACGCTGTGAGATTTGGTCACTCTCGGACAATGTCTCCCTCCTGGTGGAACTCTTTTCGGTTGAAAGTGCTTCATATACTGGGGTATGTCTCAGAAGAGGATCATGTCCAGACGAGGTCAGTTCGGGAAGTGGAAGGTATCATACAAAAGGCAGAGTTTAGTGCTCAGTTATAGTTTTTGTCTTTATTCATTGTTCACAAATAATATACCGGCTTGCTATCGTGGTATACTAATAGGGTATGGCTCGTCTAGAAGATTTACAAAATCAGCTTCAGAATCAGGGTTCTGGCATGCAACCTGACTATAGAGATACTCGTATCGATAGTATGTATGTACCTAATGCCGAAGGTCCTGTAGATCATGTTCGCTATAAACCTGAGCATCCCCCTTTCGAAAAGCCGAGATTAGGTGTAGCTCGTAACTTCTTACTCCTTGCAGGTGTGTTTTTTCTCCTTGCGCTTGGCTATTTTGCATACGTATTTGGTCGTGGTGCAGGTAGTGTTTCGGAAGAAAAGGTGGGTATTGAGATTGTGGGATCGTCATTTGTAACGAGTGGCGCTCAGTCGGATTATGAAATTGTGGTAGAAAATACAAACTCATCTCCAATACAGAATGCTGTAGTCACCCTAGAGATTCCGCGGCCTGGAGGCGATGCTCCAGAATCACTGCGTACAGAATTGGGTACCATTGATGCGCGCGCGCAAAAGCGTACCCAGTTTCCCATAACATTATTTGGTGCACAGTTCGATGATAGAGAGTTAAGGGGTATAGTAGAGTTTTCTTTCCCTGGGTCACGTGCGACCCTGCGTCGAATACAAACATTTCCCGTGCGTATCGCACAGTCACCCGTGTCTCTAATTGTAAAGAGTGTCGATAGGCTGGTAGTGGGGCAGCCTACTGATTTGGAAATAACTATTGCAACTCAGTCGCAGTTGACCGACGTTGGTGTGCGTATTGAGTACCCTGATGGATTCGAGGTGCAATCATCATCATTACCACCTGCTGCAGGGTATTACTTTTGGGAATTTCCAAGACTATCAGCAAATAAAAATACTACCTTACGTGTAAGTGGTGTGTTCAAGGGTCTGCCTATTTTGGGCGCGACCAATTCGTTTCGTGTAAGTGTTGGTGCTGTATCGCGCGATGAGCGTATCCTCTCTAATATCTATGCAACAAAATCTTCAGAGGTTGCTGTCTCGCAGGCGGGGATTAATGGTCTTTTATTTGTTGGAGGAGGTTCTGAAGATAGAGTGGCGGTATTTCCAGGGTCTGATATTACAGGAACAATATTAGTAACCAACACTACCAACAGTCCTGTGCGTAACGTAGCAGTGGTGTTGGGTATAGAGGGTGATTATATTGATCTAGGCAAATCAAAGGTAGGTTCGGGGCTGATAGATTCTGTAAAAAAACAAATTACCTGGGGGCCGCGTTCTGACCTGGCAGATTTAGTAGTGTTAGCTCCTGGAGCGTCGACACAAATTCCTTTTACTCTCAGTGGCAAGGCCAATTGGGTAGGAGGTTCTATGGGAGGGTTAGCGGTGTCAGTACAAGGGCAATCGGAATCAGGTGAGCTCTTGAGTTTTGAGCGTATCGATTCTGCAACGTTTGTACAAAGTGCAAAGCTGGGTTTGCAGCAGAAAACATTATACAAATCAGGTCCTTTTGAGAATACAGGAGCATTACCTCCAAAAGTAGGAACCCCGACTACCTATACAATCGAGTGGGCTATTCCACCACAGGTTGTTAATTTTTCAAATGTTCGTGTTGTAGCTGTATTGCCCGAGTATGTCTACTGGTTAGATGAAGTATTTCCTGATGGTGCACGTGTGGTGTATGATGCTGGAACCCGTACTGTTACCTGGAATCAGGGCGATGTGCCTTCGACACTTACTAATGATGTCTCTGTCTCTTTTCAGGTTAGAGTGACACCATCAATCTCCCACAAACAAACTAGTCCCACAATAGTGGAAGCGGTCACCTTGTCTGGTACTAATACCTTAACGGGCGAGCAGTTTTCTCAGCTACGACAGAATCATTCAACGAGGTTACGCGGGGACCTGATGGTAGACACTGGGTCAGTTACAGAATAGCTCGCATGCTTTCTCGCTCTATTAACACTCTTCAAAAGACTTTTAGCAGTGGTTTGCTATACTAATGGTATGAAAAGCAATTCGTTCATCGATATTATGATGGGTTCTTTTGGTGTCTGCGTGTACCACCATGACGGTGTTACTGTTCATAGTCGTATATTTGATTTTTATACTGATGCTGCGCCCCCGACATCTCGGAAACATTTGATCTACCGCTTGATGAGGTCTCTCCGTGATAGTATCGCAGAATTCCATAAAAC
This sequence comes from uncultured Candidatus Saccharibacteria bacterium, assembly GCA_964601935.1. Classification (GTDB taxonomy): domain Bacteria; phylum Patescibacteriota; class Minisyncoccia; order Phycocordibacterales; family UBA1006; genus JANPGR01. Next base: position 339,964 of record CAZROP010000001.1, read on the forward strand.
AGTATTGAGTAGTTCACAGATACGTGTTGTCTATTCTGGAGAGTGTACGTATTTTGAGCCCGTGCATACACAAAAAGTATTCCCGGTCCCGACGACTATTAATAAAAGTTTGGAGGCTAAAATAATACAAGAAATAATGACTGAGCACAAAGACTCTCTGCACACGGATTACTCTATCTGTGGGTATGTGTTGCATAGTATTTCTTCAAAAGGCTTCCGGTACGAAGAAGATGAGTGTATAACAGAGGCTATATTCCATGGTGTTATTACGTACTGTCATGCAGAGTTACGAGCATGGGTGGATCGCACACTATATCTAGCTGGCGCGCATGCACTGCCTATACGTCATCGTGCACAGAGTTCTATGATACCTTCTGTCATGATGGATATGCTGTTAACAAAATCAAAAGGGTCTGTGCTCTTGTATGAACTTGGAGGAATCTATTCGTTGTCTAGTCTGTGGCTTGAATATGGCTTGGAGGCAACATCGCAGGTGCAGGTTGGGGTGGGGGGTGGATTGTCCGCCACTGATCAAGGATCGCTTGTGCAGGATATTGTAAATTGGTTCAAAGATCCAAAGGGAAAGGCGGAAGTAGTATTTGTAATGGACGCAGGTCATTATCAGCGTATTCACAATGAATTGGATGTTATTATGCACAAGGTCCAACACACACTTCCGCATTATAATTTCGGTGCAATGGTATATGTACTCGACTATACTAACCCCGAAGATGTATATAGATTATTCTCCATGGTATATGAAACAGGTGTAGTAGGCAGCAAATAAAGATTTATGGATACAATTAAAAGAAGTACTGTTCAGAATAAAAAACTTACAACAGATGGAATGTCGCGAGTACAAAGCCTGCCTCCTCGTGTGCGTCCTATAAAAACATATGCCCCAGAAAGAAAGATGCCAGAGATAGAACGTCCCTCGGCTCCGCCTCACGCGGTGCAGAGTGAATTGCACCGTTCCACCGTGTCAGCGATAAGTACTATATTACTAGCTTCAGTGTGTGTATGCGTTGTCATTGGTTTTATATATTCCCGTGCTGAAATGTATATCACACCCGCAGTTACTGCTGCAACTGTATCTGCCAATATTAAGATAGGTAGAACACTTTCCAACCAGTCTGTGCAGGGGGTATGGGTGCAATCTCCTCCAAGTAGTGCCAGTCAAGAACCAGTTTCAAAGCTCGTGAGAGCGCTCTACCCTCAGTATATTCCTGTGGTTACTGATTCGCAGACAGGTTTAGTAATCCTATCGAAGGATTTAGAGTTGTTACTGTACGAGCATAAGCCTGAGTTTTCACAAGGTTATAGTATAAACAATATTAAAATTGTTACTTTTGAGTATGATCCTTATATTCTAGTGTCGAGGCCGGATGAATTTGCTGCAAAGATAGTATTCTCTGCACAGGTAGAGCGCATAATCGATATATCTGATGTAAAAGAAAGATGCCAGTATACATCTGTCTTGGGAAGTAGTAATTCACTCCAACGGTGTGCGACAGATATTCCTGGCATAGCAAAAATAACTATGCGTTTACACCCGTGGTTTGCAGTGCGTATTCCTATCGCACGCGCTTTGCAAGTATATATAGAGTAGATAATTCAAACCTGTGAAGAACCCTCCTCCCCCTCTCTCCCCAATGATATACTCTACCCATGCGCCTCCTCGTCTTCATCTTCTGCCTCCTGTGTCTTGCGCCCTTCACTCATGCTGATTGCGAGATAGCCTCAGTATCATTTGCACCCTCACAGGCACATATACGTGAAGGTGTTCCATTTTTCCCTGGAACAGGACAGTCAGGAGTACAGCGACACCTCATCATAAAAACAAACAACGATCCTGCCTGTAGCAATACATCTGTATACCCTGTAGTATTCAGCAGTCATGCTCGAGACAGAGCATCTACTGATCCTGACATACCTCTCGATAACATAAACGGTACCAAAGAATTCAGAATACTTCCACTTGGGAATATCGCAGGACAGACTGAATATGGACTTTCCATAACCCTCCAAACAGCAGAAGAAAAATGCTATGGACATGGGTATGATGATCTCAAGAAACTTGTCAAAGAATCAATCGCCAATGGCACCGGACGCCAATCAGACTATGACTACCTCAAAAGTGATCCCAAGAATGCACCTCTCTACGGATTCCTCTTTGATGATCCAGCTTCTATTACCACTACTACTATCCCCGACACCACAACATCGGTAGAAGGTTACGTCGTATCAGAATACACAGCCTGGACGGCAAAACAGATCATTTACAAAAAGTTCAATAAAGCAGACTGTGGATACTACGCCCGAGCTAAACTCGGGACGGCATTCACACCAGCTGAACTCAACGAGCGCTCTATCGCACAACAACAGAGCGCTGACTATACTACAGGCAACTCTGTATTCTACATGTGCAGCGTCAGTGACTACCAGTATGACTTAGACAGAGAAGACCAAGAAGTATCAGACGCTATTTCATGGAGCTTGTTTCTCCCCAAGCAAGGCGTATGGGGTAGTATCAAGGGCATCTTTACTGGAGGTAACCTCCGTCTTCTCATAGAAGACATCATAGACACCGGAACGGCACGTATCAGTAGGCAAACCCTTGAAAACAACTTCTGTGAAGATAATCTGCATAAATGGGAAGTACGCAATGCCACCGCAAACTTTAATCCAGGATCTGCTGACAACAATGACCCCTGTGTAGATGGCGATCAGGTGATACCAGGATGTTATGAGCTTCTGGCTCCCATACCGACCCTGGGACGTACGGTAAACTTTGATGGTAGTACTACAGAACAACCCTTTGCTCTCGAACAGTTTTTTCTCAGTATGATCAACATACTCATCGGAGCAGTCTCTATCATGGCTGTAGGAGCCCTGATCTATCTCGGGTTCATGTATATGAATGCAAGGAGTTTTGGCAATATACCTAACCTCAAGAAGTACAAAACCAGATTCATCCAAGTGTTCTACGGTATTGGTATTATTCTTTCATCCTACATCATACTGAATACGATTAATCCAGAGTTGTTGAGGTTGGTGCCAGATTTGGACCCGGTGACGTTCGTAGGAGATGCTGCAGTTGCTGCGTCATTGAGCCAGGATGGGATTACTTTTGATTTAGGAAATGGAACTCTGCCTGATCCGAATCGTGCACGACCCGCAACTATTCGTCTTTCCGGGAAACAATCTAGCATTAAAAATGACTACGAGCCTGCACTAGAAAGGGCATTACCAGGGGTAAGTCGTGGAGTAAAGATATTCATGACTGCGCATACGTACATGGAGGGTTTCTATCCGGGTACAAAGTCATGGCGTACAAATAATCCAGGAAATATTGGGAATACTGATAGTGGCGGTACGAAAACCTATTCAACCTTAGAAGAAGGTATAAAAGCGCAGTATAATCATTTCAAAAAAGTAGTTGATGGCACGTCAAGTAGTTATCGTGTAGGTAGAAGAGTCCGTTCGCCAGGAGGTATATCAGACTTAAAACAAGCATATCCTGCGATAGATTTTACCTTTGATGGAAGTTTGTATCAATACTTACGTATTTATGCGACTGGGGCGCGATATAATAATACGTATTTGAGCGTAATGATGGGATTTTTCAAGCGCGAAGGGATTACTATCACACCGTATACGAAGCTATCAGAAATTGCTGCTATTAAATAAATAACAAAAAATATGTAGCTACTTTTTAAGATTAAGACTTTTTGAAAAGCCAGGCTTCACTATCAGTTATTTATTAATCCTAACCTCTGCGCCGAGTCCCCAGAAGCGATCTGCACCAACCAGTGCGAGCATCAGCAAAATGAATATATATACAATATGATAATCTACAATATAAGAACTCGGTAGAACAGAGAGACCTCGCAGTAGCGGGATATATACTAATAAGTTAACAACTACTAGCAAGCCGATGCCTATCCGCATCCAGAGCCCCAACAACACAAGGCCTCCTCCGACTATACATACGATGGGAAAAGCCTGATTGAGTATAGAGAGCGCTGGTTCCGATAGTAAGTAATTATAAAAGTTCGGTGCAATGTGGCTGCCACTGAGGAGAGAAGTAATACTCCATGTGTCTGAACGAAACATTTGAAATCCCTCATATACAAATATCCAACCCATTGCCATACGGAGAAGCAGTAGTATATATTGACTGGCGCGGGTTATAAACATATCCTCCATAATATCACGTATCTCCTGTTGTGGACGTGCCAGAATCCACATATATATGATATAATATGCGGTATATGAGTTCCTCGGTAAAACCTACACACAAATTCATCATTGCAAACTGGAAGGCGAACCCTGCATCATTAAAGGACTTGGAAAAAATACAAAAAGGATACTTTACGTTGCAGGCGGCAAAACATGTGTCCGTTATCGCGTGCCCCTCGCCCATACATCAAATTCTGGAGTTCTCTAAAGGAGTCTACGTTGGGGCTCAAGACGTATCGATTTCTGGAAATGCAACAGGGTCATGGAGTGCAGCAATGTTGGTCGCAGCAGGTGCCAGTCATTGTATTATCGGTCATTCAGAGAGACGCTTGCTAGGAGAAACTGATATAGACGTCCGCAATAAAATGTACTCTTTACTAGAGACTGGTGTAGTCCCTATAGTTTGTATTGGCGAGTCATTGCGTGATGATTCTGGAAAGTACGCTACAGTCATTCGTCATCAGCTACGACTATTGTTCAATGGGCTAACTGTGGCACAAATGGGTCGAATAATCATTGCCTACGAGCCTGTTTGGGCTATCGGAGCAAAGGCTGCTCGTCCATGTAGTGCTGTGGAGTGTGCCGAAATGGTGCTTATCATCCGAGAAGAATTAATAAGGATTGTACCAGGTTTGTTGTCACAACATATCACGATTGTGTATGGTGGTTCGGTAGATTCTGATAATGCAGGATCGTATCTTCTGGAGGGTGGCGTACAAGGATTATTAATTGGGCGCGCAAGTCTGGACGTATACCAAATGCGATCTATTATACGCACTGTCGAATCGTTACCTTAATTAGTATGTCAGGTGTATTCGATACTTACTTTAAAAATACAAAATGCGCATTAGTACGTGTTGATTTTAATATCCCTCTCGGAGATGATGGAGTTCCTACAGATTTACATCGCATATATGCAGCGATTCCGACTATTAAAAAACTTCGTGATCGAGGTATTCGTATTATTCTTGCGTCGCATTTTGGCCGCGCAGGTGATCAACTGTCCAGTATACGAAAATATATTGACCCGATTATTCCCAATATAGTCTATGGAGAGTCCTGGGACGAATATGTCATACGTACTGATTTATCGCGCCTGTATGGTTCAGAAATATACTGCTTACCGAATACCAGGCTTCATCCAGGCGAGGAATCCAACTCCTCTGAATTTGCACAGATGCTCGCGTCTTTTGCAGATATTTACATTAATGATGCATTTTCTGCATCACATCGTGTGCACGCCAGTATTGTTGGAGTTCCGCAGCATGTTCCGGGCTATCCTGGATTCCAATTTGCAAAAGAGGTTGAATACTTATCAAAGCTATTACAGCCAGCACCGCCATGTTCTGTGATAATAGGTGGTGCAAAGTTTGAAACGAAGCTGGATTTGATACAAAGTTACTTGGGTAAGGCGAACAAGGTATATGTCGTGGGTGCTCTAGCTCACGCTCTGTATGTTGCCCATGGATTGGAAATCGGGTCATCGAAATTAGATACCTCTGTGGATGTTTCAGAATTTGCGCATCATCCATCGATTGTCGTGCCAGATTATGTTGTGGTATTGCGTGATGGTAACGCAACAGAAGTTTCCATATCCGACGTGCAGCCAGCAGATAAAATAGTAGATGCAGGGTCTCGATGGATACGATCTATTGCGAACGATTTATCGTTACAGAAAACAATTATCTGGAATGGACCGCTGGGTTGGTACGAGGGCGGATATGACGCAGGAACTAACGAGGTCATGAAGATTCTGATGGGGCTGAATTCCTATCGTGTGATCGGGGGTGGTGACACTGTGGCGTGTATTCCGGAATATTATGAGTCCAGAGTTGCAGATTTCATATCAACAGGGGGAGGTGCGATGCTGGAATATCTCGCAAATGGAACATTACCAGGGGTTCAGGCTCTTGGTATGTAATTTTTCGTACAACGTTTGTAACTGCTCTTTGGTAGATTGAGATCTTTCTGAATGTTCAGTACTGCTATAAAAGGGCACAATATGAATATGCGCATGCGGCACATCTATACCAAATGTTTGGAAACTGATATAGGTTGCGTCCAGTTTTTCTTGCAGATGTCTGCCGATGCGACCTGCTATTTCCCAATATTCTGCAAAATCAGGAACATCCAATACCCAGGGATATACCGTTTTGGTAATTAATAGGGTGTGTCCAGGAGATTTAGGAAATATATCCAGAATTGCGATATAGCGATCGTCTTCGTAGATAACATGTGCAGGGACTTCACGGTCAATAATTTTCTCGAAAATAGTTTTTTCGCTCATACTGCTGTATTATAGAACGACATGTCTGTTTCCGCCATTGTTGCCAATTTGTTAAAAAAGAGAGGTATTAGTGATACAGAAGCATTTTTGAATCCGCGATATGATGATATAGCTGATCCTTTTACCATGCATGATATGGACCGCGCAGTGCAGCGTATCATCAGTGCATTAAATACAGGTGAGCGTATTGTCATATACTCCGACTATGATGCGGACGGTATTCCAGGTGCTGTGGTGCTGAGTGATTTTCTGCGGCTGGTGCAGCATACTAATTATGAGGTATACATTCCTCATCGTCATAGCGAAGGATATGGTTTGCATACCTCGGCACTAGATACATTATTGGTGACTGGTCCTGCGCTCATCATTACCTGTGATCTAGGAATCACTGCTCCTGCCGAGGTGGCGCACGCATTGTCTATCGGGCATGATATTATTGTGACTGATCATCACGAACCGCATGGACTGGATATTCCAGAATGTATAGTTGTTCATCCTAAACTGGGTAGTTACGCCGATCCTATGTTGTGCGGTTGTGCGGTTGCTTTTCAACTGGTCCGCGCATTAATACTACATCTGCATACTACACAAGACTCGCGCGCTTCTCGTATTCCTGCAGGATACGAAAAATGGATGCTGGATTTGGTGGGGCTCTCCACCTTGGCTGATATGGTGCCTCTGCAGAATGAGAATCGTATATTCGCACATTATGGACTGCGTGTTTTGCGTCAGGCGCGACGCACAGGGTTGCGGGCATTGGCGCAGGTGTCGCGCATCGATTTGGCAGAGTGTGACGAAACAATGATAGGATTTCGTATTGTTCCCTATATCAATGCAGCGTCGCGCATGGGACATCCGTTGCAGGCGTACCAAATGATGAGCGAGACTGATCCGTTGCGCGCACTGGCCCGGGCACAGGAATTACATATTCTGAACAATCAGCGGAAAACGGTAGTAGATGCAATTATGAAGAATGCGCATATCATAGCGCAGGCTCAAACGGATAAACCCATTTTATGGGTAGGTCAGTCCGATTGGCATGTAGGTGTGCTGAGTATTATTGCAGGGCGTATAGCAGAAGAATATCAAAAGCCTGTATTCGTTTGGACTGGGTATGGAGATTCTGCAATCAAGGGATCCGCACGAGGTATCAACGGTTTTAACATACTGGAGGTAATGATGGGCGCATCGGACGACTACTTCATTCGGCGTGGTGGACACGCAGCTGCAGGAGGGTTCACGATGAGGTCCGAGCATGCAGATGACTTTGTTGGCTACCTGAATACTCTGCCAGTTCCCGAGGCAGACGCTGCTATAGATGGTAAAGATAATCATGATGCAGTGCTGCAAGTTTCGGATATAACGTTATCACTGGTAGATGAGTTGGCTACCATGGGTCCATTCGGGGTAGGGAATACACGGCCGGTGTTTTTGGTGGTGGGCAGACTGGTAGAGCGTAAAAAGTTCGGCAAAACCAGCAAACACGAAAAGCTCCTTGTCGCAGGAGATAACGCTTCTATGGTATGGCTGTTACTGTTTTCCTGGGATACGGCGCAGTATTCTGATTGGAATATTGGCGAGGTTCGGACGCTATGCGTAACGGTAGAGCGGTCCGGGACAGGACGGTACCTTGAAGTTGTGATGCGACCGGCCTGAGAGTAGGAATAAAACCTTTGCAGATATGATATAATCCATCGTATGGCAATCCTGCTCTCTCACAAACGAGGACTACAGAACTACACGGTCATTGATACGTGGAGTGCGGGTATTCTATTACAGGGAGGCGAAGTGAAATCATTACGAAAGGGGCGAGGCAGTTTAGAGGGATCATTTATTGGTATACACGCTGGCGAAGTGTGGCTGCGCAAATCATTTGTTCCGCCCTATCAGGAAAAGAACACCAAAAAATCCTACAATCCCTATCGGGACCGTAAACTACTATTAAAAAAGCCCGAGATTAAAAAACTCGTCACAGAATTATCACGACAAGGCAGGACGCTGGTGCCGCTACATATTCATACGCGCAATGATTCGCATACTCTGGCGATAACTATTGCATTAGTGCAGCATGCGACTAAACATGACAAGCGGCATAAAATAAAAACACGAGATTTGGAACGAGATCTGCGCCGTGAATTCAAAGGTATCATAAAATTATAGCTATTGAATAATACCAGGGTGATGGTATAATGATAGTGTGGTATTTCCACGAAATGGGGGTGTACAGGTCAGCCATCGCTACCTGAATAGCCCGAGTGCATGCATGCTGGGTACTGCCAGCATTGAACAACCATCAGTACAAATCTGTACGTGCAACCGCTACAATTTTTGGAACAAAGACTCCTTACGGATCATTTGTTCCATCATTCGCCTAACATTTGGCGAACAGGTGCTGTATTCAATTCTCTGTGAGAATACACCATCTGCCTAACCCTACCAGAGTGCGCCTGAAGTATGGAGAGTATTCAGGTAAAGATACATCTCTTCTCGTGATTGTGGATCTGGATTATTTGTTGTGACGCCACCATAATCATAGTAATAGTCTATCTGTTGCGGATAGACATTCCACACAACAAACAGCATGGAGTATCTCGACTATTTATAGTAATGTACGGCGGTTCGATTCCGCCCATCTCCACATTGGCACAATAAAACCCTAATGCGACCTTAGAAGTATTAGGGTTTTATATGTGGCAAGTGAGATTGGTGAGAATCGAACTGTAACGGGTCGGGACATAGGGAGCGAATACGATCCTGAGGAATCGAAGGAGAGTATGGAGCGACCATATGGCGTGACTCGATTCCGCCCATCTCCACCACGTATTGACATATTAGTAAATATGTGTATTATAAAATAAAATGTCAAATCATATTTTTCAACAAAAGCTCACTCAAGAAATGAAAAATCTATTAATTCTCGGAGCTACGGCTCTTGTAATGATGAGTTGTACTCAGGCTCCTGTAGCATCTGGCGCAGGTAATGGTGGCGATCAACTAAGCACAGGCAAGATGCAAGTTCTGGCAAAAATTATGAAGGTGCCCCATGAAAATGTGCGAACGTTCATCATAGCACCGTATGATGCGCAAGGCGACACCACATACCTCACAGTATTGTGCGATGTGTATGATACTACTGTGTTCAAGGATCCGTATCGCGGGTTCTATTCTGTGAGGGCTACCTTTAAAGCCTTGGGAGACACGCTGTATCACAGCTCCATCAGTGTTGAATTGACAAAGGTGGATTCCGCAGACAATGAGGTGGAGGACATTTTCACCATGTTTTTTAATATCGGAGATGGCTATCTCATTAGTTCGGACACCGTGGGGCGTAGAGTGGACAAGCAAAACGGGTTTGGAGACCTGGTTACGAAAGAGTTCGCGGATAGAAATGTCGAGATGTACCTAGGTAGAGATAAGGTTGCCATGTACGACAGCATGCAAATCTTCGCCCAGTGGTACGCTACCGGCAACTTCTTCGATACTAAACACATGGTCTTCTACGGGCTAATGAGATAACCAAACCTCTTTTAAGGTGAAAACATACAGTCTTATCAGGTGAATGGTTGGTGTATGGCGGCAGAAAAAGTCGATTAGACTTTACAACTCTGGCCGCCTTTTTCTATACCTTTGACTTTTCTAACTGTACTAATTGTATATCCCGAATCAGGCTGTAATGGTTAGATAAAAACTGAAGCATCTCCAGATTGGCACAATAAAACCCTAATGCGACCTTAGAAGTATTAGGGTTTTATATGTGACAAGTGAGATAAGAGCAAATTGGTTCGTTCAACTAACTTGAGTGCAAGAAAAAACTATGAAAGATCAGCTAGTTCTCCTGCATGTTCAGTAAATATAGGAACAAGAGTATCAGCTAACAACTGCTCTGCACGGCCTGCAACCCAAATACTGTATACAATGGTAAGTGCGAGCACACAAACCAGACAGCGCACTGCTTTGATATTGCGATCGTAGGTATTCATAACATGAGTATACTACATTCCTAGTGTTGATATCAATTTATTTTATGTATATACTTTCCCGGTATGAATAGTAATGTATTTTCAAATTTCTACCGTAGTAATAAAAGTAGTGTTATTATCAGTTTTTTGATGTGCGTTATCTTTACCGCTGTTATCATCGGTATAGCTCATTGGCTTGGATTCCGTATTATACAATCCTATCCAATTAATTCGGATCTGCCTGGTTCGGCCATAGGGTTTACGGATGACATGTCTCGTGAATCGCGTATTGTAAGCCTGGTAGAACGTGGTTTGCCAGCGGTCGTGTCGATTGTAATTTCAAAAGATGTTCCAATAGTAGAGCGATACTATCAGAATATCAATCCCTTCGAAGGGTTTGGATTTGGGTTCCAGATTCCGCAGTATCGTCAGAAGGGCACCGAGAAAAAAGAAATAGGAGGAGGTAGTGGGTTCTTTGTTTCTGCGAGTGGTCTTGTCATAACCAACCGACATGTAGTCATTGATGAAGACGCAACCTATACTGTGTTTACCAGTGATGGTAAAAAGTATGATGCAAAAGTACTAGCGCGAGATACGTTGTTCGATGTGGCGTTGTTACAAGTTGAAGGTTCAGATTTTCCGTTTCTAGAGTTTGGTGATTCGTCAAGGCTAAAGCCTGGTCAGACTGTGGTTGCAATAGGTAATGCATTGTCAGAGTTTCAAAACTCGGTATCAGTAGGTGTGGTATCAGGGCTTTCACGGTCGATAACGGCCTCTGACGGGTTTGGGCGTGCGGAGGAGTTAACAAATGTGATACAGACCGATGCGGCAATCAATCCTGGGAATTCTGGTGGACCATTGCTCGATTTATCGGGTAGGGTTATTGGTGTGAATGTTGCCGCTGCAAATGGTTCAGAAAATATTGGATTTGCGTTGCCAGGTGATATGGTAAAAAGTATTGTAGAATCTGTGAAAAAGACGGGAAGCATCATTCGTCCGTACCTGGGAATTCGCTATATACCTATTACAGAAGAATTGCAAAAGAGTAACAAACTTCAATCTGATTATGGTGTCTTGGTGCAGCGCGGCGAGACATTCGCTGATCTTGCCGTAATACCTGGTTCACCAGCGGACAAGGCGGGGATACGCGAGAATGATATTATCGTTTCTGTGGATGACCAGGAATTGATCAATGGGAATTCCCTGAATGCACTGATCGGTCAACAGTCAGTAGGAGATACGATTCAGCTGGGAATTATTAGAAAAGGCTCAAAAGTAACAGTTACAGTAGTATTGGAGAAGCGCCCACAATAGCAGGCGCTTCTTTTGTCTTTATAGATTTTTTAGGTATACTGGACAAACAAATGCCTATGTCATCAAAAAAATCGAAGCCATCTAAAAGTCCACAGCCTTTTATGCTGTTTTTGCGCCAACTCGCTGTTGTTATCTGTGTCCTGGCTATTGCAGGGTTGGTGTATAGCCGTTATCAATCACGATCGTCAGAAAAAGACGAAAATACCATAGATTTCCGTAACCTTGTCGGAATGGTGCAGAGCAATCGTGTCGAGTCCCTGAAGGTGTCAGGGTCTGTTATCGACATTACCCTAAAAGAAAAAGATAAAGAGGGTAAGCCTGTCACCAAATTGGCAAAACGTGACCCCGAAGTTCCGATCAGTGAATTATTTTTGCAATATGGGTTAACATCACAGGATCTGCGTAACATTACGATAACGGTAGAGCAGTCAGGACAGTATGGGTATTATATAATGATGGCACTAAACGTTCTGTTGCCGCTGTTATTGATTGGATACTTTGTCATTTCAATGGGCCGTATGGCAAAGCGCGGTGGTATGGGTTCGATGTCGTTTGGGTCATCGCGTGCTCGTGAGCATGATCCCGAGAAGAAAAAAGTAACGTTCGATGATGTTGCAGGCAATCGTGAGGCAAAGGTTGAATTGACCGAGATTGTCGACTTTCTCAAGAACCCTAAAAAGTACCATGCAATTGGCGCAAAGATTCCGAAAGGTGTTCTGATGACCGGTGCACCGGGAACTGGAAAGACCTTGCTCGCACGTGCAGTTGCAGGCGAAGCCGGTGTACCATTCTATTATTTGTCAGGATCTGAATTCGTAGAAATGTTTGTGGGTGTTGGTGCATCGCGTGTACGTGATTTATTCGAAACCGCAAAAGAATCTGCACCAGCAATTATATTCATCGATGAAATTGATGCAGTGGGAAGACATCGTGGTGTTGGAATTGGTGGCGGTAACGACGAACGCGAACAGACCTTGAATCAGATTCTGGTAGAAATGGATGGATTCGAACCGACACATACCGTGATTGTAGTTGCAGCAACTAATCGACCTGATGTATTAGACGAGGCATTATTGCGACCAGGTCGTTTTGATCGACGTATTGTTCTGGACTTGCCTGATCGCGCTGACCGTAAAGATATTTTGGACTTGCATGCAAAGAACAGAATTGTAGATCCCGAAGTAAATCTGCAAAAAGTTGCAGAGCGAACTGTTGGATTTTCGGGTGCTGAACTGGAATCGGTTATAAACGAGGCTGCATTATTGGCTGCACGATTTGATCATGAACAAATATCGCAGGCAGATTTATTGGCGGCAACCGAGCGTGTGACCATGGGACCTGAACGTCTGTCGCACAAACATACAGTGGCAGAGCGCAAGTTAACCGCCTACCACGAGGCAGGTCATGCAGTGGTTGCTAGTGTATTGCCCGAGGCTGACCCTGTACACAAGGTGACGATAATACCGCGCGGTTACGCAGGTGGGTACACATTGAAACTCCCCGTAGAAGACAAGAAGCTTCAGACTAAATCTGAATACGAGGCCGATATTACTATGGCAATGGCAGGTGGCGAGGCAGAGCGTATTATTCTGAATGGGGACATAACGACCGGGCCGAGTGGGGACATTCGTATGGCAACAGCGCTGGCGCGTAATATGGTTACCAAATGGGGAATGTCGGATGTCGTTGGTCCTGTGCACATCGACACCGTATCGCGTGCGTCATTCGGGGTAGAGGGTGTAGCGCCGAGCGAGCATATGGCGCATATCGTGGATGAGGAGATAAAACAAATCATTCTAAAAGCAAAAGAGCGAGCACGTTCTGTACTGCAGGAGTATAGGTCTCTGCTGGATGCTATTGCGGAGGCTCTGCTGGAACACGAAACCCTGGAGCAGGCAGACTTTAACGCATTACTAAAAAAGCACGGAATTACTCCGAAAGAGTAATAGTGTCAATTTTATTTATCTGCCCCGTTATGTTAATATGGCAGATATGCGGGCATAGCTCAGTTGGTTAGAGCGCGGAGCTTATACCTCCGATGTCCTAGGTTCGAGTCCTAGTGCCCGCACAGAGTTAGTTGCGTATTTTAATTCTTCTTATGATGAACCAGTTCTGGCTAACAATCTTAAATCAAACAGCTGCCTTCGCTACTGTTATTACTGCTATTGTTGCTTTTATAATTTATAAAAAGTCAAAAACAGATGAATTAGAGAACACTGTTAGAATTATAGTGTTAGAAATAAAAGAGTCAGAAAGAGTAATTAAGGATCTGATTGAAATAAAAAACTCAGCTGACAGGGTTTATTCTCAAGATCTTTTAAAAGTCACTCCGTTGAAGGGTTGGATCAGGTATTCGCACTTGTTCATGAAGAAGTTAAATAACGATGAGTATGATCAATTAAATGGTTACTTTAAGAAATGTGAAGTTTTGGAGAAGTATATAGAAAAGAATCATAACTTTTTTTGGATCACTACAGAAGAAAGAGCTCGTCAAAATGAAATTGTAGCTGCTAAGTTAGCCTATGATAATCCAGGCTTCAAGATAGAAGAATTTAGGTCTAAAGTTGATAGTATATTAAATCTTTGTTTTAGTAACACATCATACACTCCTGCTGGAATAAAAACTCAAATTGATAGGATTTTGAATTCTACTACTCTAATAACTACTACGCCTGTTTGGAATAAATTAAAGAAGATTGCAAGGTATAATGATCTTCTTGGTTAAATTAGTACTATAATATTTGCTACTCCAAATGCGGAGCAGTGTCATATTGGTCTACGTAGGACCGTAGTTCTGGAAAGTTTGATAGTGATGGGTCGCCTGCCAGTATTTCACGGGCGTATTTTTGGGCGGATTCAACGAGTTTGATATTCTGAATGGCTTCCATACCAATATCGCTGATACCCCATTGTTTTGCACCTAGTAGATCGCCGGCACCACGACTGCCGAGGTCCAGTTCCGCAAGTTCAAAACCGTTTTTTGCTTTGATGAATTTTTTCAATCGTTCTGTTGATTTTTCTGCACTGCTTTCAGTGAACAAAAAACAATAGGGTTGATGATGTGCACGCATCACGCGACCGCGTAACTGGTGTAGTTGTGATAATCCGAATCGCTCTGCGCCTTCTATCAAAATAATACTTGCATTGGGAACATTCACGCCTACCTCGACTACCGATGTAGAAACCAGGATATCAATCTTGCCCGACGCAAACTCGTTCATGACGCGTTCTTTTCCTTCTTTACCTAGCTTGCTGTGCATGACACCAATGGTGTATTCAGGAAATATCTGCTGCATTCGCTTTGCCTCACTGGTGGTGCTGGACTTTGCGGCAGAGGCTTCATCATCCTCTGCGGTATCGATACGCGGGCAAATTACATAACCCTGCCGACCTTCGCGTAACTGTGATCGCATATGTTCGTATATCGTCTCACGCTTGGTAGATAGTCCTATTTCTGTAATAACAGGTTTGCGCCCTGGTGGGACCTCATCCAAAACTGACAGGTCGAGATCGCCATACAGCGTCAGTGCAAGCGTGCGAGGAATAGGGGTAGCCGACATGGATAGATAGTGGGGTACATGCCCGTCCTTTTGTGCTAGTTTGCCACGTTGCCCTGTTCCGAATCGGTGCTGCTCGTCAATGATTACTAATCCCAAATGTTTCCAACTGACACCTCGTGATATCAATGCATGTGTTCCAACCACAATAGGTATCTCACCGTTCGCAATCCATTTTTTTGCTTGAGCTTTTGATATAGCGGTCCATCCGTTGGGATTGAGCTTGCTGGGGAACTTTTTACACGACTTTCCTGTCATGAGAATGATGGGTGTTTTTGACTTTGCAAAAAAGGTAATAAACGATTCGAATAGTTGAGACGCCAGTACTTCGGTCGGTGCCATGTACGCAACCTGAACGGGCGAATACTTTGATATACCTCCCTGGGCTACGGTGGATATTGCGATATGCGATGCTATGGATGCTATCGCAGTTTTGCCTGACCCTACGTCACCTTCCAATAAGCGCTGCATCGGAATAGATCGTGCCAGATCGGTGCGTATATCCTGTATAACGCGCGATTGTCCAGCTGTCAGTGTAAAGGGAAGAAAAGAGAGAATGTTGTTAAAATCACTATCGGAGACAGCCAGGGGTTGTGTGCCAGTGCTCGCAATCTGTGACCGAATATACTGTTGCGCGACCTGTATCATAAATATATATTCAAAGGAAAAACGCTTGCGTGCTGAAGCTATTTGATTGGTGTTTGCGGGTGCGTGTATCCATCGCAAAGCCTTATCGATAGTAGGAAGCTTTAACTGCGTGCGAATATGTTCTGGGATAGAATCTGGTAGTACGATATTCTTGTCATGAATAATTCCTAAAATATTGCGTATCGCGTGCCTGAGAAAAAGTGAGGATATTCCACGTGATTCTGGGTAGACTGCTTCGCCTGCAGTTGATGAAGCCACAGGATGTTCATTAAATAATGTTTCCCCATGGTCTATAGGGAACTGGTCGCGCTGGTCATACGAAGGGTTCACTAATGTAGGAACATCTTTTTTAACTGTGCAATTACCTGACACGGTAATAATAATGCCGGGTCGAAGAACCTTCGCAATGAATAATTGATTAAACCAGATGCATATTAACTTATCGCCATTAATGTCTTCCAGTGTTGCCTGGACATACTGTTGTTTTGTTTTAAATGAAGACTTCGCTTCGATGGTAAGAATCCGTCCGCTGGTGGTAATATTTGAATCCGCGATAATTGCACGCACCGGAGTAATTAGGCTGTGTTCGTGATACCGTGCAGGAAAGTGATATAGCAAATCACGTATGGTTTGAATTTTTAACTTTGTCAGTCCGGGAAGTCTGTCACGTGTAATACGTATATGCCGATTCAGTGGGTCAGAAAGGATATCAGTCATACGCTCCGAGTTCCGCTACTTTACTGGCTCTTCCACTGTAATATCCAGTACTTCGTATATTGTACGTACCAAATCGTCCAGAGTGAACGACGACTTTATCATATAGTGTGTCACGCCTAACTCGTTTAGTTGCTGTATGTCTGACTCTGATCCTTGGTTCGATAATGCGATAATTTGTGGCTGGTTTAGGGTTTCAGCAGTGCGCAATGCGCGTAGGATGTCAAAACCGTCTCTGACTGGTAACAATAAATCCAGAACACATACATCATAGTGGTGTGCAGAAAGCTTATCGTAACCCATCTGGCCATCGGTAGCTGTGTCGACGTTGAATCCTTCCACGGTCAATTTATTGTAGCTGAGAGTACGTAAAAAATCGTCATCCTGTATCAGTAATATAGATGGTGGTTTGTGCATAGAATTTCAGTATATCATATGCTGTAGAGTTCTGGAATCCTAGGTAGTCGCGGACGATATAATCGTGTACTATAGATGAATATGGCAAAAGCGCATAAAGGAGGTGATACAGTAGATCTGCAAGCATATGATGCTGTTATATTTACCGACGGATCTGCACGTGGCAATCCTGGGCGAGGTGGCTGGGGTATGGTGGTTGTGCTGCCTGGTCAGAAATGGGTGGACGAATTCGGAGATGCCAAAAATCCAACAACCAACAATGAAATGGAACTGACAGCTATAGTCGAGGCGCTGCACTATACAGCTCTCAAACTTTCTCTGAGATCAGTACTCATACTATCGGACTCCTCCTATTGTATCAATGGGGCGGTATCATGGGTATCGGGCTGGAAACGTAGGGGTTGGAAGACGGCGACAGGAGGCGAAGTCGCAAATCTGGCGTTATGGCAGGAACTAGAACAGTTGCAGGCGCGCATGCCAGTAGAATATATGCATATAAAAGGTCATTCAGGTATACCTGGTAATGAGCGTACCGATGTTATTGCAACAGGGTATGCTGACGATGTAGATCCTCGTCTGTACTCAGGAAAATTAGAAGGTTATGGTATACAAACAATTCTGAATATTGCACCAACGATACACAGATCAGAGTCGTCACGCACGAGTACCCCAAAAGATGGCTGGTACGTATCCTATGTACAGGGGCGCGTAGAGCGTCATCAGGATTGGTCATCGTGCAAGGCGCGCGTTCACGGGGTTGCAGCAAAGTATAAAAAGGTATCATCTGATCTTGAAGAGGCTCAGGTGCTAAAAAGTTGGGGTCTGTAACTTTCAGGTCTAGTTCAGATACCTCGATGCTTTACGTTGTCATTTCGTTTTATAAACTTTTTCTAGACTCAAAAACTCTACTTACACCATGCTCGCGTCTCGAACATTTTTTGTCTGTCAAAAGTTTATAAAACGACATATTCTTAGTGGTAACACTTCATGGCAAAAGGTTGTCGATTTAGCTGACTAGCTCTGGAGGCCTTTTTATGGATAATGCACTTCACAGTATGAAGTGGGAGGAGTTTCTAGCGAGAATAATTCCATATGCAGGATGTGCGTTATTGCTGGGTGTAGGCGCATGGTATCTGCATGATCGCGCAGCAGCGTGGCTATGGCTGCTTTTGGTAGTATTTGGATATGGAGCTTATAGATATAGCGTCTACGAAAGGATGAGGGTGGTTTTCGCCGGTATCTGTTTGATAATATGTATTATTATCGGATATTGGTATACAGATTCGTATGAGACACACAATACATTTGTAGATATTCCATATGGAACAGAGATTGATATGAGCGGGATCATCACAGGTGTTCCTGACGTGCGTTATGAGCATCAGTACTTGGAAGTACAACCTTTGGGGGAGAGGTATCGTATTCGCGTTCGCACAGAAAAGTCGCAGTGGTATATCAGCGGTGATCATGTGCGGGTCTCAGGTAGATTAGAACAACCCGAGGCATTTACTACGGACACAGGGAAGACGTTCGACTATCCGCGTTATCTGGCTGTGTCGGGTGTGTTTGCAGAATTACGGTCTGCGCAGGTCAGGCGTGAATCGCGGTCGACTTCATTCATCGCTCGATCGGTGGCACAAGTCAGAGAATCTCTGGAGGACTCTGTTCAAAAGTTTATTCCGCAATCTGCGCAGGGGCTGTCGCTCGGCGTGGTACTAGGTAGCAAGTCAGAGCTGTCCGATAGTGACAATGAATTATATAGAAGAGCGGGAATCTCGCATATTATTGTGTTGTCAGGGTTTAATATTACGATACTAGCTGTTGTACTAACCGTGTTGCTGTCACGAGTAAGATTATCGCCCGCATTGATACTCGTTGCTCAGTTGAGTATCATCTGGATGTTCATTGCGATGGTAGGTGCATCCGCCAGCGTGGTGCGAGCAGGCAGTATGGTGACAATTGTACTGCTCGTGGGCTGGCTTGATCGTGATAGTGCGCCCATGCGCAGTTTGTTGTATGCAGTAGTTGTGATGGTTGTATTGAACCCTCGTATTATTCCTGATGATATCGGTTTTCAGTTGTCAGTACTGGCTACTACAGGGCTGATTGTTGGCGGAAAATACTTTGGTTCAATGCTGGGTAGTAGTACAGAATCAGGGAATGGCACGATGTCTGCGTTACGAGAAATTATATCATCAACCACGTCTGCCACAGTGGCAACGCTACCTCTCGTTATTGCACGCATCGGGAGTATCGCCGCATTGGGCGTTATTACTAATGTTTTGGTGGTATGGGTTGTGCCACTACTAATGCTGGTCGTAACATTGGTGTGGGTCGCTGCGGCAGTAGTACCCATTCTCGCATCTCTGCTGGGTCAAGTAGCTGGGGCTATGGTATGGTACATTCATACTGTATCTGAAAACACCATACGGTATGCGCCGTATGGTGTTTGGGAAAGCCTGATCATTATGGGAATATCTGTGTGGATGTTGCTGCTGGTACTGAAGTTGGTTGGGCAGAAACAGGAGGTATAGATGTAGATAATTCTGATTTTATCGTATGTACTATCTCTGAGTAAACAGGTACTCGTATGGTCTCGAGAGGAATATCAGAAAGATTTGTTGAGATCTCTGGGCTTGTTGTAGTTACATTCGCAGTGTCTGCCTCTTGCTTTGTCTTTGATTCCAATTGGGAAATCAAAGTTTCAGCTTTTTGCCGTAGTGAACGCGCAGTGGCGATATCTAATTCGGTTGGTTGAGAGACGGATTGTAATAATTCGAATTGTGCTATGATTGCTCGCAGCTCTTCGGTAGGTGTGTTTTGGATACGAGGCAGGGTCACAGGTTGTGCATTCAGATCGGTGATAGGTGAGCTAGATCCTGTGTCTGATACGACAGGCTGGCTACTGACTGTCGGGTCAGTGTTCGCGGTAGGGGTTATGCTTGCAGGCAGTGCTGCGGGGATTGAAACTGTATCATTCGTCTTGGTAGCAGTGTCGAGGGAAGCTGTACTCGTTGTGTCTACCGCTATCAGAGTGCTGGGTTCTACCTTGATTAACGTCTCAGATTTTAGCTCTGTGTTTATTTCTGGTGCTGGAACAATACTTTTTAGTTCAGCAATTTTTTCCTGAATATCATTCATTACGAGGGTGTAGACCAGTATATCTTTGTTATTCTGAACTTCTATTTTGGCTTCCGAGGCAATCGTTGGATTAACAGATTCGGGAGTATGGGCGGCAATGGTAGTGATCAGGTCTTGGGTTGACTGCTGTGCCTGATGTGCGCTATTCAGTACGACCACTGCAGGGGTAATTTCATCTGCCAGAGCAATGTCTTGTGCCGTGTTGATACTGGTAGTAAAAGAATTTGTTTCCAAAGATGATTGTGTACTAGCAATTGTTATTTCTTCTTGCTTTCGTTCTATGGTTTCAATAAGAGATAGGGAGAGCACTGTGCCCTGTACTGAGTCAGACTGAGAAAGTTCCTGAATCTCTGATTGCGCTGTATTAGTATGATTCTGAATACGCTGTGCCAATTCAGTGGCTATTTGTGGAGTAAGCTCCTGAGTAGTTATGAGCTGACGTGTTTCTTCGAGTCGTCGGTTGGTACGTTCTATTTCCCAATCGATACGCGATTCGGGCGTGGTTTTGATAAGAGTCTGTAGGGGTTCAGTCACATTTATCTTGATAGGGTACAGTACTGATGTGGGAAGAGAATCCTCTGCTGCGGCAGCGACGCTAGTAGTAGAAGATAGTAGCAGTACACACAGTAGTGCAATAGCATAGTCGCGCGAGAGGAATGTTTTTTTAATGTGGTTAGGAGAAGCGTGGAGATAAGGCGACTGGGTCAGTATAGTGCTTGGCATATGCGAAATACTACCCTGGATTCGGTTCCAAGTTGCTGCGCGTTCATGATCGCTCATTGATCTGTATGTGTCAGGGTAGTGCATATGCTGGGTAATGTTATCCGAAATATTTTTTGCGGAGGATTTCGATGCCTCTGTGTATTCTTTTGGTAATTGCGCCTGGAGTTGTGTCCAATATCTTTGCTATGTCCTGAACCGGTAACCCATCGATGTATCGGTAGACAATAGGTTCACGATAATTGTCCGAAAGAGTATTGATGGATTTTAGAGCATGTTTGGTGTCGAATGCCGTCGCGCTATCGGGCGATCCGTCTATCAGGGACTCGATCATTTCCGGGTTCAGCGGGAAGACTCGGTGGACCGCAACGGACCGATAATGGTCGATGATTTTGTTGCGGATTATAGAGTAGAGATAGGCTCGTGGGTTATCAATAGTTGCCCGTGACACGAGAACTCCCCAGAATTTGACAAATGCATCATGCACTATATCGAACGCTTCTTCGCGGTATCGGACCTTGCTGCTGCAAAACCCAAAAAGCTCGTCCGAGTAGGACTGGTAAGCTGTTTCAAATTGCGATTGTATGCTAGAGCGATGCTCCATAGATAGAGACGTATATAGTGTCGAAATATGACAGATTGGCGGGCATTTCCACACTGTTAGTGTACCATGTCGTGGTAGAATATCACTTGTTATGACTTGCACTCCTGTGAATATCGTTGTGATTGGTGGCGGCTTCGCCGGAATGGAGTCAGCCCGAGCGCTCGCCCGACATAGTAACCTGCAGGTAACGCTTGTAACTGATCGTACGACCTTTGAATATTACCCAGCATCATTTCGTGCATTTAGCACAGGTGTAACCTATCGAAATAGTATTCCGTTGAAAGATTTCCGAGGAATGAAAAATGTAGACATAATTATAGATCGAGTAGAAAGGATAGACCCTGATGCGAGTAGGGTATATACCACCCATAACGGAGCCATCGATGCTGACTATATTGTTGTGGCCGCAGGATCAGAGGTCGCCTACTTTGATATCCCAGGAGTTCGGGAAACAACGCTTCCATTCCGCTCGGGCGCTGATGCTGCTGATCTGAGACGGCATATTGATGGTTTGTTCGCAACCTATCACACGTCGCCCGCAGCAGAGCAAGTAATTGCTTTTCGTTTTGTTATTGTGGGAGGCGGTCCTGCTGGCTGTGAGGTTGCGGCGGAGGTGGCGCAGTATACCCATGAGCTAACTCATACGTACGGTGTTTCGCACGATGTGGTATCAGTAGATTTGGTAGAAGGTCGTGAGCGTATATTGAATATGCTTCCGCAGTCATTTTCAGAGCGCGCTTCACATAGGTTGGAATCGCTCGGGGTTCATATCATGCCGTTTCGTAATTTAGTCAGTAGTACAGACCAGGCGGCCGTATTGAGCGATGCGACTCTCCGCACTCGGACAATTGTATGGACTGCGGGTGTACAGACTGCAGAGATAGTACAGTCGTCTGATTGGGCGAGCCGTAGTGTACGAGGTCGTTTTGACGTGGACGAGCACTTGACTGTACACGGGTGTGACAATGTATATGCGGTCGGTGATGTGGCTGGTACATCCATGGCAGGTTTGGCGCAGGTTGCACTGTATGATGGAGATTTTGTAGCGCGCGATATTATCGCGCGCATTGCGGACACTATGCGACCTATATATGTATCGCCATCGGCGGCACATATCGTAGCGCTAGGATCTGGTTATGGGCTATTGCAAGTGGGTACATGGATATTCTCGGGCTGGATTGGTGCTGCTGCGCGATGGGGTGCAGACATGATGTACTTCCTAACGCGAGTTAAATTAAAAACATTTATACGTATTGTTTTAGGAACAAGATTGAAATAGTATCTATTCTTGGACAGGTTTTGAGTCCTATGATAGAGTGGATTCGTATGTTCGGAAATCTCTTTTCAAATCTCAAAAATAAAGCATTAGCTGCGCTAGTAGAACGCCAGATGAAGAACCTACCCAAGGAGCAACAGGAGGTTGTGCTAAATTTGATTAAAAATAATCCAGAGCTCTTTCAAAAGATTGCAAAAGAAGTGGAAGAATTGAAGAAAGGAGGTATGAACGAAATGTATGCCGGTATGCAGGTCATGAAAAAATATCAGTCTGAATTGGCAAAATTGGCTGGACCTACGAAAATACAGCGACAGACTATTATGGAGAAATAAGGTTTATTTGAATCCTGGATTTCTCTAAAGAGGCGACAGGAACGAGTCGCCAAAAACAAAGGCAGCCCCGTACGGGGCTGCCTTTTCCAATCCACTAAACCCCTCGACAAACCCGCATTCTTCTGGTAATGTAATTTCAAAATCATTAATTTACCTTATAAATATTAAAAATCATGGAACAAAAGGAATACCCTTGTGTTGTCTTTAGTGATGATGGGGTCCTTGCCTGTGTACAGGTCTCCCCAGGGTTTGAGACGGCTGAACACGACACCCTGGAAAAACTCATGAACCAGATAGCAGACCTGGTTCATAAAAAGCTTGTGAACGAAATAGGTTTTAGTCAATTGATGTTCGACCTCCAAGATCCGCCACAGCCATTTTACGAACCTAATGATGCCTTTTTGATCTTAATCCAACAATTTATGCTGCGTAAGCTTGGGTTTCGGGTGGTACCAGCCCCGTTGGTGTCTCTGTCTTACAAAAGCAATCCTGGAGAAAATGGAGAGCCGGTATTCCGGATGTGTGACTGCGGCACGCTGCCTCCGCACGGCGGATTCCAACTTTCGGGTTGTAGGACAAGTAGAGGATTTACAAATAAGGCGTCCGGGTATGATCTTTTGAATCATTTAGTAGCTGCGCAGGTAATATCCTCTGAGGAAGCCCTTGTCCTAAAAGAGCAGATCAGAAAGTCGCCTCTACCGGACACGCCATATGGATACGGCGGAATGTCATTTGAAAAACCATTCGCCCAGGCGTAGGGACTGCCAGGGGTCAGATATTTGCTTGCAAGCAAAAATGCATCTCCGAACATTGTGGTCGAAGATGCATTTTATTTTTATACGATACACAGTGTTTTGCCTACTTTATTCCCTGCAACTTCGCAAGGGCTTCTTGCAGAATTGCACGAGCTCGATCGTCGAGGTCCGGGAAGTATTCGCCGAGCTTTTTCGTAGGTGCTACCGTGTAAGCAGTTGTGTAGTCATTTTCGTGTTCGATGCGGATGATGTTCGCCGTAAAAGATAACATCGCCTGTCGGAAGGTCATCTCTGCGTACAGTGCCTTCTTCTCCTGCACCCAGGTATAGATAATCGTGTCTCCGAAAGTGACACTTACATATACAGGGATTGCTGTGCAATCCGTACACTCTATTTCCGCGTTCAAGGTAATCATTCCTCG
Source organism: uncultured Candidatus Saccharibacteria bacterium (assembly GCA_964601935.1). Lineage (GTDB taxonomy): Bacteria > Patescibacteriota > Minisyncoccia > Phycocordibacterales > UBA1006 > JANPGR01. The sequence goes on from CAZROP010000001.1 coordinate 364,351, forward strand.
TGACCAGAGTGATGTATCCTCGTAAATCCGTACCACTTCTGCGTGTACAGATCTGAGGAGTTCCGCATCCTTTTCAGTAGGAGTCTGAGCGTTTGCGCACAGTGGGATAGATGCGAAAAAGAATAAGATAAACTTGTTCATTTTTCCTAGTATTAAGTGTAAGTGAATGAAATAAGAATTTTTGTGAGGCATAGTATAGTCCTGTTTGTCGTGGGGTCAAGTCATCAGGGCTATGCAAAGTATCTGTTAACTTCTTTGTTACTTTCTGTAGAGTATGAATATATACTAAGTGTATATGCAATCCATACCACAATTTATTACGAAACATGCGCTGATTATCGCTCTTATTATTTTAGGATTTGCTGGAGGGTATGCTGCCCGTGATATAACGTCAGATTATGTACAGCGCAGATCCGCTCGGAATGTGGATACCGCAACAGCAGGTTCAGCTGTCGAAGGGTACCTCTTCCGAGAAGTTATAGATGAAATCAGTCAAACTGATAGAGATGCTGAAAAAGGTAGTACTCCAGAAGGGAGAACCTATAACCTGACAAAGACCTATCTCGCTACACCAAAAGGAAACTACCTGATTTCCGATACATCACAACTACCTAAAAGTATTAAACCAAATACACGTGTATCGCTATCGGGAACAGTAGATGAAAAGACAAAAACAGCCACAGGTATTCGGGTCAAAGGCTCCGGCACTGGTTCAGAAAAAACCTTGTCAGGCACTTATAACCTAGGACTTGTACTACTACGTACTAATGATGCTGTTGCGGATATGCCTGATGCCGAGACACTGCGTACCGAGCTGGGTAATCAGATCAGTAATCTCTACAACAATGCGTCCTATAACAAATTGAACGTATCACTGTCGGCTGTGTATGGGTGGCATACAATGCCTGTTGCAACCGCAGGCTTTTGTGACTCTACTGGTTCCAGCAACATATTCTACCAGGAGCAGGTTGCACAAGCGGTAGGTTTGGCTAATTTGGGTAACCATGATGGTTTTATCGTGCTCACCGATTGTGCGCCAGAGCATACTCTATCGGCTAATTCGACGTTAGGAAAACAAACTTTTTTCTTTAACGGAGATCCGTACACTTTCAGCCTTTCCAATGTGTTTACATCTCAGGCGTATATGTATGGTAATGCACAGGCATTATTTAATTCGATCCTGCCTCCTTACGTAGAGACTTTGCTACACGAAGTGGGACATGGTTTGGGCATGGACCATGCACGTAGTTATAATTGTTACTCAAAGGTACTGCGCTCGGACTATCCTTGTTTTATGACAGAGTACGGCAATCCGTTTGATGTTATGGGTGCAGGAAATTACTCCTATCAGCCACATGCTCAATCCAAAATTGACTTAGGTTGGATCGAGGATTCCGAGGTGATACATATTACCGCATCTGGTTCCTACCGTTTGGATTCGTTCAATGATCCTAGCTCTCCTAAAAAGGCTGCAATAATTCACGATTCTTTGGGTAACAAAGTATTTATGGTTGAATACCGGTACCCTACAGGGCCGACAGATCCAGACGCACCGCTCGGCAGAACATCGACCCTAAAGAATTTGCGCGGTGTATTCGTGTACCGATATGCGCCGGGACTGGTTGACGAAGTCCAGTTGCTGGACGCACAACCTACGAGTCCTGATTTTCAGGTACAGAGTTCTGATAAGCGACTATCAACCCTGGCTCGTAGTGGAACAAATCCTGTCGAAGGGTATTCGGGTGAAGGATTTACAGAAGCACCAGCGACCGACAAGTTCACAGATCCAGTAACAGGAATTACTGTAGGCCCGGTGACAAAGGCGGGTGGTGCCAGTCGTTCCGCGACATTCACCGTCACATACCCTGCTGTAGCAGCCGCATGTACCGAGTCAGCGCCACTGGCGACAAGCATACAGACTGGTGGCGTCATACGTGACCAGTACCCAACCTATACGCGGATTAGTATTATTGTCGGTATCAAGAATGTCAGCCCAATCACCTGTCCTCCGGCCAGTATAGGTGTTTCTACTGCCAGTATTCCTGGAATGGCGCAGTACGGCGCTGTGCTGGAACCAGTGACACCGCAGACTATTATTGCAGGTGCTACAAAGAACTTTATAGTCCGGTTCAATGTCCCGACAACTCAGTTGCCCGGTGGTAGCTATACTCTGAATATCAGTCCAATTAATAATTCAGGCGGATTGATAAGTAATAAGATTATTCCGTTTACCTTGCCATAATAGCTCGGAAGGATATTTTTCTGAGTTAGCTGCACAGCTCCTGCCTGTGTGCTACAGATACACTACCGAATTTCGGTAGTGTATTTTCTATCTAGAAAACAATGATTTTTGCAGATGATAGAGTGGTCCGTGATGCTATGGTTTGAAGTTTAGCTGGTACTTCACTGTAAAATCTTTACCGAGATTGTACAATTCACCTCTGGTTACTGTAGCGTATTTCGCAACGATAGCCATTCGTTGATTTTCTGGAACATCTGCAAAATAATTAGGTAGTGATTCTGCTATTTCGCGGAAATTATTCTGTATGTCGTCATGGTTTATTTTACCGATACTAACAAGCTCGTGTATCAGGATTGGTATTCCAACCCCTTTCCATCCCTGATCATAAACATTCCATGTATTTTTATCACTCGATGTTCGTAGGCGTTCTTCATAAAATGAACGGTTGCCATACGCGCCAAAGACTATGTCATTGCGTGTTGCATTGTTGGCTGGGTCATAGAGTAGTTCTCCAATCATAGTGAGCTCTTCCACTGTTTCTGTTTCTAGTATTTCACTGGAAATATAATGCAGTTGTTCATGGAAAAATTGCGAAGCAATACCTGCGCGAACATCTGCGTATCTGTCCTCGTCGCCTGATTCAACTGCTGCTAGAAGTGAAAGTATTTCCTGGTCGCCGATATCCAAAACCGCTCCTCCGCCGAAAGGTGTAGACATGTTTTGTCCGCTCGTTATGCGTAATTTATATATCTTTTTCCTAGTGTCTTCGGGGGTGTCTGGTATCAATCGCAATACCTCTCTATATTTACTCTCAGCTTCACCCAGCACGTCGAGTAGTTGTTCGATTATAGAGATGCCATGTTTTTCAAAGTATGACTTCATGTGGTCTTGGGTAAGTTTCGATTTTTCATTTATATCCAGCGATATGTCGTACAAAACACCGCTTTCTTTGTTTAGAAATGGTGTGCCGTTGAGTCGTGTGGTAGGCGTTATGCCATTTTTGAAGCGTTGGCTGATTTGATCGTTTGCTTGTTCGCGGTCTCGTATGAAAAGCCCAGCTATTCTTTCGATTAGTTTTGTATGAAGAGCGTTCTCTGGTGAAGTGTCGAGCTGGTCGGGTCGCGGCATATAGGACAATGGTACCATGTGTTTTCGGTACGGTATATCCGTGCAAAACTGATAAAAATAAGTAATATACAACCTATATGTCAACCAGTATCGGAATCGTAGGGCTGCCTAATGTGGGCAAATCAACATTGTTTAATGCATTGACTGCAAAGGGTGTCCCTGCAGAGAATTACCCATTCTGTACCATTGATCCATCAGTTGGCGTGGTTGCCGTGCCTGATGACAGGCTGTACAAACTGGCGGATTTTTCCAAAACACAAAAAACCATTCCAGCCGCAATAGAATTCGTTGATATCGCAGGACTGGTCGAAGGTGCCGCCAGTGGGGCAGGATTAGGTAATCAATTCCTATCACACATTCGCGAGTGTGACGCTATTTTGCATTTGGTACGTATGTTCGATGCGAAACAGCCTGATGGTCGCGAGTTCACCCATGTGTACGGCAGTGTAGATCCTGTGCGTGATGCAACAGTGATTACTATGGAATTGATTCTGGCAGATCTGGGAACAGTGCAAAAGCGCAAGGACAATATCCAGCGTGATGTAAAACAGGGACGAGAAGATGCAAAAGTCGAAGATGCAATGCTGGCACGCATTATCGCAGCATTCGATCAGGGGCAACCTGCGCGAATAGTGGAATATTCTGATGTTGAATTACCATTAGTGCGCCAGCTACACCTGATCACGATGAAACCCGTTCTATACGGCTGTAATCGGCTGTCAGGAGGTTCTAATTACGACAAACGAGATGTAGAGGGCTTTCAGAAATTCGTGGAGTATGTGCAGGCAACAGGAGATGAATACGTATTTTTCGACGCATCGAGCGAGGGGGATTTGCGTGATATGGATGTTTCGGATAGGGAATTGCTCCGCATCGAAATGCAGGTCGAAGGTGGTGTAGATGATTTGATCAGAGGAGCATACAAATTGCTGGGACTAGATACGTATTTCACTACAGGAGAAAAAGAAACCCGTGCCTGGACATTCCGTCGAGGTAGCACCGCACCTGTTGCAGCAGCAGCTATTCATACTGATTTTGAAAAGAAATTCATTCGCGCGCAAACCATTGAATGGAACAAGCTTCTCGAGGCAGGTAGTTTTGCCGAGGCACGCAATCGTGGATGGCTGCGCATGGAGGGCAAGCAGTATATCGTGCAGGATGGAGATGTATTGGAGTTTTTTGTCTAGAAACAAAACAGACTCATATTGCTGGGGCAGTATGAGTCTGGAGATCTAAAACGAAGGGTTTAAAATAAAATTTAAAGGTGCGTGGGAAGCTTTATGTAATGATAAGGTTCTTTATCATGATACATGTCCCACAACGAAATTGGGAGCCAGAACCCGAGCATATACACAGTAGTAATGCCGATGCTCTTAAGAGCATAGAGATTTTCTGGAAATAGAAAATCCAGTAGAAATCCGATGATACTGATGAGGGCAGGGATAATGCTGCCGCCCCAGATGATGTGTTTTGTTTGCATGATATTGAGTATTTTGAATTAAAACTACCATGCGTGTACGGTGTGGTCAATCTAGCGAAGTTGGCAATGAGCTATAACTGTGGTATGATAGTACTAAAAAGGATTAGTCATGGAAAAGGAAACGAACAAAACCATCACCACGGTGTCCCCCTCGAAGACTAGGGGGCCCTAGAATTTCTACACCTATCATCCACACCCAAAAACCCCGTTTCCGAACGGGGTCTCTTTTTACTACAGACGCATCTGTTATCCTGTTACAAAATGACACTACTCCTTTGTGTTTTTGGTTTTTTGTGGTTGTATAGAGGCAACATAGACTAATTACATTCATTAACGCTAAAAAAGAGAACAGCGATGAAACAAATGGTAGTATTACTCGTTCTTTGTGTATTTCAATTCCTGTCGTTCGTGGCGGTCGGGCAGGAAAAGCCAAAGGAGGATTTGAATGCTTTATTTACAGGAATCAGGGTTTGGAGAGAGGAGAAACTCTTGGGGCACATGTTCTAGAAGACAGTGTCACAAGAAAAACTCCAGCAACTATGTTGTCCATGTTTGCAGATGTTTCCGCGTATGGAGCAAACGAATTCAACCTTACAGGTGAGCTTGGCTTGGGGGGTCGTGCTGTTGGCGACTTGGGGAAGCATTTTGCTTGGATGTTTGGTGGTAGGGTTGCCTTTAGTACGGCAGGGAATCCTACATCTTCGCGGTCATATGTTGGCGGGGACTTCCATGCCGCGATTGCGCTACTGTATAAACAGCAGACGCAAAGATCCCTCTTTCTGCTGGGTCCATCGTGGGCTCGAGTGCATTATACGACAGGAGGTGTGCCTGAGGATTCTGAGAATCATCCATTTTTTGAAATTAGAAACCTTGCTGTTCAAGAAAGGGATTGGGTGAGGCCAGTTTACTACAACGGACTGTATATGTTTGCCAGTTATCGCATGTTTGGTCGTACTCAGTACGAGTTTGAAGTCAATCTACTCGTGCCTAGTAAGATGGCTGCACCTATAAACTCATGGCAACCAGAAAGTTTAATGCACTTTGCCCGGGTTAAAGCCATCGTTCAACATGATCGGCTTGGAATTAAGATTGATGCACAGTTTGCGAATTTACCCGATTCGCCCTACGCAAACTACAAGAGGATTCGTCTTGATCAGACTACCGGTCGCTTCGAGGCCGCGTACACACTGCGTCAAAAACAACAACGTAGTGGATCTTCCTTGAAATTACTGGTTGGAGTAAAGAGAGCCTGGCATCCATTTAACTTCCCGACTCTTTTGGCAGCTTCTGGGCGGAGCGGAGTTTTTACCACCCCGTACATAGGATTCAATATATCATTGAACGGGATCGCTTTCTGAAAGTACTCTGGACCAGTCAAAATAGGCATCCCGCATGTTGTGGAATGCCTATTTTATTTTGGTTACTTTTTCTTGGTGGTGCGTTTTGGTTTGGGCGGGGTAGGGGCCCCGCCCGTTATTACATCTTCTAGTACGAGATCGCCGATAGGCTTTGTGGTGTCCAGATAGATACGGCGGAGCCCCATCTTTTTGAAGATTCCTTTTTTGTCTGCGTATACGGTAACCATCTTTTTGGTTTTGGGATTGATTCCTAGTTCGCGCATTTCGGTAACGCCACGTGGTAATGCCTTGGGAGTATTCAGTAATTCCGTAGCACGTTCCAGTGTAATCGTATACGGATCGTCATCGCCACGTAATGAACGGAAATTACGCCCCTCACCAACATAGGGTCCGAATTTTCCAATATTTGCAATAATAGGATTGCCTGTTGTCGGGTGTGTTCCCAATTCGCGCGGCAGTATTAGGAGATGTAATGCAGTTTCCAGGGTTACGGATTCGGGTGCCATTTTTGCAGGCAGGCTGGCGCGGCGTGGGAGTATCTTCTCTATTTTTATCTTTTCTTTACCGTTTTTTAATGTGGTTTTTATTTCTTTTTCTGTTACTGTCCCTAGCTGTACATACGCACCGAATCGTCCTGATAGTACAAATACGGGTAGCCCTGTCGCAGGATCGGTTCCTATCGGAGTGTCCGCCGCCATGGCTGTTCCGTCGAGCGCCAGCATACCCATGCAGTCGGGGTATGTGCTACAGGATAGGAATTTGCCATTACGACCCAATTTTATTTCCATACTACTGCCACAGGTGGGGCAGGTATATTTGCTATCAGCTGCACCCAATGATGTTGCCTTGCCTAATTCTGCGTCTTTATTCTCTACTGCGGTATGCAGAGGCCAGTACCAGTGGGACAGAACATCTACGTATTTTTTGTCCCCGTTGGCTATTTCGTCGAGCTCCTCCTCCATCCCGGCAGTGAATGTGTCATTGATATATTCAGCAAAATGCTCTTCGAGGAATGACGAAACAACATCCCCTGTGTCGGTAGGTTTCAATGTGCGGTTCTCGCGTGTGACGTACTCACGATCTACGAGTGTTTCGATAGTGCTGGCATAGGTACTCGGTCGTCCGATACCGCGTTTTTCTAATTCCTTGATGAGGCCTGCCTCGGAATAGCGGTTGGGCGGAGTGGTATATTTTTCAATAGGCTCTACACGATCTAATTGCAGGATATCTCCTATAGAGACAGCGGGTAGCTCTACATCCTCGCTGCGGGCAGTAGTATCTACGCGCATCCATCCAGGTTCCAGTATCTTTTGTCCTGTGAGAGAGAATATATAGCTCTTGCCCTCGTGGGGTACGTGAGATTCTATGCTGGTGCGTTCTACCGATGCGGGTATCATTTGGCTGGAGAGCGCTCGTTTCCATATCAGTTCGTACAGAGCCTGCTCGTCATGAGTATTCCCTGCAGTTCGAGTGCTGGGTGTCGTGGGGCGTATCGCTTCGTGTGCTTCCTGTGCATTTTTAGACTTGCTGGCGTATACATTCCACTTTGCATACTGTTTGCCGATATTCTGTTCTATCCATGCAATCATCTGCGTTTGGGCGCCTTTGGATAGGTTGGTGCTGTCGGTACGCATATAGGTGATATGACCCTGTTCATACAATTTCTGTGCTGCCAGCATGGTTCGTTTCGGAGAAAAACCCAGTCTACTGGATGCAGTCTGTTGTAATGTAGAGGTGGTGAATGGTGCACGTGCCTGTCGTTGCTGAGACGAAACCTCGATAGCATCAATACGCCAGGTATGAGTTTCTGCCTTGTCAGTAATTACCTGCCAGAGGTCCTTTTCTTTGAATTCTGTAGTGCAGGATAATGGGATAGGGATCAGTGTTTGCGACCCCTCACCCCGACCCTCTCCCAGAGGGAGAGGGAGGTTACAGCAATGTGCGGTGATAAGTCCGTACCACTGTGGTATAAATGCACGAATTTCCCGTTCTCGTTCCATTAGTATACGCAGGGCAGGGGATTGGACACGTCCTGCGGATAGTCCGTAGCGCACCTTTTTCCAAATAATTCCAGAAAGATCGTATCCCATTAACCGATCGAGTACTCTTCGTGCTTCTTGGGCTTGGCGTAGGTTTTGGTCGATATCGCGGGGTCGAGAGATCGCCTCGGTAATTGCTGTTTGAGTAATTTCATTAAAAGTAATTCGTTTGACAGGAGGTAGCGCAGACTTCAGACTCTTTTTTAATTCCTCTACAACATGCCATGCTATAGCCTCGCCTTCACGGTCTTCGTCTGTTGCTAATAGTATGTTGCTAGAACTTCGTGCCAATGCGACTAGGTCACGAATCACACGTTCCTTGCCAGCCGAAACCTCGTAGCGGGGCACGAATCCATTCGGTATATCAACTGCATCAGCGTTTTTCTTGGGTAGGTCGCGGATATGTCCTACACTGGCAGACACCACATAGTCGCTCCCTAGATACTTTCCTACTGACTTTATTTTGCTGGGAGACTCTACTATGACGAGGGTTTTCATGGGCTTTACAGTACACTATATATACAGAGGGCGCAATAGGCGGGATGCTGAGATATAAAAATAGTCCCTATAGACATTAACATATGCGTATAGGGACGGAAGAAGGTGTTTTTTACACCTTCGTTTGCTTTCTTTTCACTGGCTTGGTAAATGACCAGGTTACAAGGATGGTTGTTTTATTCAGCGTGACCTTATGCAGGGTCATCCCAATATCTACAGGAGTAGTGTAGTCAGTTGCTTGGGTATAGTTCTTGGGGTTATTAATAACATAGTGAAGTAGGATGTTCTTACGAATGGCAACCCTTAGATGACCCATCTGGATATCGAGAGAGTCCTGCAGGGTTTTACTTTCAAGGTTTTCTTGATGATGCTGCTCAGTTACCTTTATGAGTAGCTGCGCTAATTCGTCCGTCATGGGCGTATCAAAATAAAATATAGTACCATCCACCCGCTCGTAATACCCGGAGATACGCTCTATCTCCCTGACCATGTTCGGCTCCCCTAGACTGTACCAGACTCCTTTTGGTAGCAAGTAGTAGCTTACCCCATGGCACACCAGGGTAAGGTTATTTGTGGTCGTTAGATGTCCCAAGTTGAGGTACAGCAGTGCTTTACCCAAAACTATGAGCCCAAAAAACCAGGTGAGTATAGTGCAATCTAGTAGGGCAGCTGCGATTGTTAGTAGACCTAAAGATAACATTCTTATCTTGAAGTTCTTGTACTGTCTCATTGCTCTTGATTTAGATGTGAAAAAGTTACCCATGATTCTACATATTCAGGAGTTATGTCAAGTTTATAAATGGTTTGACTCCTGCAATACGGAGCAGCGCGTTGATAAACAGGTGGGGTATTTGCTCGGTGCTGCTAATACAAAAAATCACCCAGTCGATGCAGGTCGATTCCTTCGCTTTCCAGTAGTTTGCGCTTGGTTGCGATGCCGCCTGCACCACTGTATCCGCCCAATCCGCCGTCACTTCGTACCACACGATGGCAGGGGATAGTAATGACCAATGGATTGGTGCCACAGGCATTGGCAACTGCCCGTGCGCTGGTGGGTCTGCCGATATCGCGTGCTAGCTGGGTGTAGGTACGTACACAGCCGCGTGGTATATCTGCAATGGCACGCCACACCTGGCGCTGGAATAGTGTCCCGGGCATCGATTCTATATCCAAAGTTCGCTCCATACAGGACAAGTCTACCACGATGCTTTGTGTTTCTGCAGAGGGCTTGGTATACTCTCTATCTACACAACTAATCAATAAGTATACTCATTTATGATAACTCGCGAACAATTTCTAGCAGCATACAGTCATGAAATGCACTGTATCCGCCATCTGGCAACCAAAATCACACCAGATATGCTGGAATATCGCCCGACCCCAGCCCAGCGTTCTCTGTTGGAATTGTTGCAGTATATATCCTATGCCAGTGTAGCGCTGGCAGAGGCTGCTATTGTGTCCATGGATCACTATATGGATCGTATGAAGTCTGGAGAATCAACAACTCTGGAGAATTTCCAGCAAAAGATGCATGATCAGGAGCAGGAACTACATGCGATGATTTCGGGTGTTTCAGATGAGTCTCTAGCACAAGAGGTAGACGTATATGGTGTCAAAACTCGCGCAGGACATCTGACCTATCAACTGCAAATGATAACCGCATACAAAATGCAGCTATTCCTGTATATCAAATCTTGTGGAGTCAGCACTATTGGAACTATGGATTTGTGGGTTGGAATGGATACTCCACCAAAGGTGGACTAGCGAGCATCGAGCACTATGCTGTAATATCTACCCAGCACTTTGCTGTTTCGTAGAGTCTGATATGGCTAATAGGCAGTCCAGCCTGTACTAGGCGTTGCCATGCCTCGGTAGCGAGGTTCTCTGCAGTGGTAACAAAAGGTAGAATATCATTGAGAAATTGATGATCCCACTGAGAAACAATTTCTCGCTCTACAATGGCAGAAATCTGCGCAAAATCCATCACCATGTCCGCCTCGGGTCCACTGGTCTGGATGGGGCCGGTCACAGTGACCTCTAGAATATAGCTGTGTCCATGCAGGTTTTTGCATTTTCCTGGGTGATGAGGAATGCTATGGGCTGATTCAAAGGCAAATCGTTTGGTAATTGACGTTTTCATATGGTCTGAGTATACATATTTTGATAAAAACAGCACCTTTCCGTTTCCGTCTTCCCAGACGCAGCGATAGCGGAGATCTGGGATCCAGGATTCAGCACACTTATAAAACTAATCTTTATTTTTCTAATCCTGGAGCTTTGCATGGCAAAATATATTCGCTCTCGCTCATTATTTTGCACATCCCAGCTCGGGGGCTGGGAACACGGAAGGGGGTACGACTCTATACGAATCCGTGTATTTTATGATACTATGTCGGGGTCAGGAGGGTTGGATGAGTGGCTGATATCAGCAGTTTACTAAACTGCCGGGCAGAAATGCCTCGCGAGTTCGAATCTCGCACCCTCCGCATGACAAAAACCGCACTAGTGCGGTTTTTGTCATGCGGAGGGTGAGAACGACACCTTTGTGTCGTTCATCGAGATTCAAACTGGGAAAAGGGTCGGGGAAACAGGAGTTTCCCCGTGACGGAGACAGGCAGAGCCGTTGGAACCGCTGGGTTCCAAAGCGCAGCCAAGCGAGCAGTGAGATTCTCGCATGGTTCCTCTAAACCTGTACTAGTACAGAGCGACAGGGATTGGATCTGTGGGCATAAAAACAACCGTGCTAAGTGTTAATAACGCTGCCGTTTATACTTGCAGAAGTGTTAAAATTATAAGGAATATGCAGAGTGTCGGCTCACAGGATTCTGTTCTCGCGAAACCTTCCAAGGGAACCCTTGGGGTATGTCGTGGTTTTTTTCTTGGACTAGTGTTTCTAGTATCTTTCGGGCAGGATGTGTACGCTGCTCCACGTCCGACCCCATTCACTATCGGCGAGACTTTGGATCCAGGTATTGATGCGCAGCCTTGTGGTCCGACCGATGCAAATTGTTTTCCGGCATTGCTGGAAAGTTTTGATGAGGCAACATCATTGACTACCAATACCACAGCTCTGAAGTTTGTTGGTAGTGGTGTTACAGCTACAGATGCCGGTGGTGTTGTTACTGTCACTATTCCGGGATCGTTGGGCGGAGGTATTACCTCGTTGAATGGATTGACTGCGGCTACACAATTGTTTGCTGTTGATGCAGCAGGAACAGACATTGCAGTCAACTCGACAGGTTCGACGCACACATTCAGTATTCCGACCGCATCGGCTACTGCACGCGGCGCATTGTCGTCTGCAGATTGGACTACATTCAATAACAAACTATCCGCAGCGGTCACCTCGTTCAACGGTCTGACAGGAGGTACTCAAACTCTAGCTACGGGAACAGCGGGGGGTGACTTTAATATTGTATCTACAGGAACATCGCACACATTCAATATTCCAGATGCTGGTGCGGCAGCCCGTGGATTGGTAACCACCGGTGTGCAGACTTTTGCTGGTGGCAAAACTTTTACCAATGCTATTACCGCACCAACAACAGCGAATACTATAAACGGTTTGGTAATTAATTCAGGACTGCTATCAGGCATAACAGGAGCAACCTTCACATCTGGCGGATTGAATCTAGCTACGGGAGGCATCACCAATGCAGGTGCAATCGGCGGAGTAACGGATATTGCAATGTCGGGTTCTCTGGGTTCTACGGGGGCTCGCGTGACCAAGGGTTGGTTTACAGATTTAGAAATAACAAATCCAATCGTTGGAAATATCACAGGCAACGCAGCGACGGTGACTACCAACGCAAACCTATCAGGAGCTATCACATCAGTAGGTAACACAACATCACTCGGATCATTCTCATCTGCTAACCTCCTCGGTGCTCTCTCCGACGAAACAGGTACCGGTGCTGCAGTGTTCTCCGACTCACCAACACT
>CAZROP010000002.1:0-111918 GCA_964601935.1 uncultured Candidatus Saccharibacteria bacterium
CTTATCCTGGGGCTGGAGAAGGTCCCAAGGGTTTGGCTGTTCGCCAATTAAAAAGTTACGCGAGCTGGGTTCAGACCGTCGTAAGACAGGTTGGTCTCCTATCTACTGCAGGCGTGGATTCTTGAAGAGATTTGTCCCTAGTACGAGAGGACCGGGATGAACAAACCTCTGGTCTATCGGTTGTCGCGCCAGCGGCATTGCCGAGTAGCTATGTTTGGAACAGATAACCTCTGAAAGCATCTAAGAGGGAAGCTGACTCTAAGATTAGGAATCGTTATGAGCCCCCTGAGAGATGATCAGGTTGATAGGCACTAGGTGGAAGCACAGTAATGTGTTGAGCCGAGGTGTACTAATGGGTCCATACTTCTCATTAGGAAGTTTCATTGTCACAAAACGATGTTATTTCCTGTGATGAATACGGTAGTTAGAGCAATCATATGTTAAACGAATCCCTTGTTGTAAACTTCATACAAAGAAAGTGAATTTAGGTTCCGTAGTTCAGCTGGCTAGAACGCTGCAGTGTCACTGCAGAGGTCGTGGGTTCGAATCCTGCCGGAAACCGCTTAATGCCAGGGTAGCTCAGTTGGCCGAGCGTCACCTTGCTAGGGTGAAGGTACGTAGGTTCGAATCCTGCTCCTGGCTCTCAATTCTTTGTCGGAAATACTTGTACAAAGTATTTCTGCTTTGTATGAAGTTTATAACAAAAGGAACCCTTGTTGATATTGTTTAGTTTGAAGCAAAATAAGTACTTGTATTTATTTTATTCAAGCGACAACGATGTATGAAGCGACGCTTCATATAGTTAGTATTCAGGTTGCATACTCCTGAAGAGAGAAAGAGAAGACCCGATAGCTCAGCCCGGTAGAGCAGCGCACTTGGTACTGCGCGGGTCGGACGTTCAAATCGTCCTCGGGTCACTCTCTCTTTTTTCAGGAATATGCAGCACGATAAATAATATTGTGTTATTTGTTCTGGTGGTGAATGCATGGGGGAAACATCTCTTCTCATTCCGCACAGAGTCATGAAGACCCATTGCGCCGATGATACTGTTTATTCGGGAAAGTAGGTTGCCGCCAGGACAAATATCATAATGTTTACAAACACTCGCCGAAAGGCGGGTTTTTGATATACTTGGGATATGTCAGAGCTTTTTGAGCAAGGTTCAGGAGCTGGGGAAGGGGGTTGTCAGTCTGTGGAAGATCACAAGCCTGCTTTTTTGGATAGGCTGAGCAAGTTCAAGTTGCCTAAATTTTTAGGAATTGCCATAGATAAACCCGGAGAATCTATCAAGGTTCCTGACGTTTTAAAACTAGAATACAGAGATCCATCAGAGTTGAGCCAAGAGCTATTCAGCCAGAGATCGGGTTGCTATATCGTAAAAGTAGAGTTCGAAGACGGTCGTCAATGGATTGCGTCCGTGGGTTTTTCGACTAACGGCTATTTATATCGTAACGCTGTTCAGCATGCACATAAAAAACAACTACAGTTTCGCGAAAAAGGTTTGAGTACCGCTCAGGTAAAGGTCGCTACTATTGACTGCGATCCTGATAAGGTTTCAGGACTGTATACAAAGATCAGAGAAAAAATACCATTTGCTCATTATGTCCTGAATGGTGATGTATGGAGGAAGCAGTTCAAACAACTATTCTGGGCATGGTGGGATCGTAGGCGAACCGATGCAAAGAAAGATAAAGAGCGTATCATGCAAAAGCTAGAGACACTGTGGACACCAGTATTTTTGGACAGGATCTTGGTCGAGGAGTTTGGAGAAAATATTCACGGTGATTTGCATATGTTCGGTGATATGCCAGGTGTATATATTCTTAGAGAACGTGTAAAAGGAAGCACTCTGGACAACTCTAATTCAAAGATTACTTACGTAGGCATGAGCAAGCATTCCATGTATAAACGTGTAATGAAAAAGTTCGCACCACCTAGTGGTGCAGCTGAGCTTAATTACTATAATAAATTAGGTTCGCATGAATATGAGGTGGCATTTATCCCAATTCCACGAGAGCTGCGCATGGTAAAATGGAAGCTTGAGCAGCTTGCGAGCTGGTTAGAAACATATCTGGTGGGAGCATTGGAGCCGAGAGATAACAAGCATAAAACAATCGAAGTGCACGCGGGTGAGCTTTATAATAATTATTATTCCTCTATGAAAGATATTTACCGATCCAATGATGTACGTGGCGAAACTAATAGAGATATTATCGCAAACGCCATGGAGACCATTCGACGTGATACAGGTATAGGAACACGTAATCCTAAACTACTCAACCAGATAGAGCAGGAGTTTGCTGCCTACTCCCAGAGGAACAACAGGTTTAAATTATTGAGAGTTCATGCAGAGCTAGAAAACCTCATGAATGAATTAGCTGTTCGTCTAGAGGAGGTAGACAGCATAGGACTAGAGAGAAGCAGTTATTAGTTTCACTGGCCAGAATCAGATACAATTTATATCACTCTCCGCACCTCACCGAGTTCTTCTACTATGTAGCCTTTTAGCTCCATTACACTTACTGTAATTCCAATTTCTGATATCGGTTGGTCCAATGATCGTGCTATATCATTGCGTGTCTTTGGTTCGCGTAGCAACTCCAATACTTTCAGTTCTAAATCTGTCGCGTCACGCAGGCGTTCGCTATCCGGAACAAAGGGTACAAATTCTGCCATACCGAGCTCGCGCAGTACATCATGTCCCGATGTTATAGGTACAGCGCCTTTGTGTAGTAGACTGTTGCAGCCGGCTGATGTAGGTGAAAATATGCTTCCAGGCACTGCACCGACTGTTCGGTTGTATTCTGTCGCCAGACTGGCAGTAATAAGGGTTCCTGAATCATGTCCAGCCTCAATAATGAGAACTAGATCAGCCAGGCCTGCGACCAGGCGATTACGTACTGGGAATGTCCACAGTGCCCCCTTTGTCTCTGGAGGGAATTCTGATACCAAAGCACCTCCTGCAGCTAATATCTGATCGGCTAACCTGCGATGTGATGCAGGATATAATACCGACGGTGCGAGGCCTGAACCCGGGAATGCAACTGTATGAATGTTATTGTTCAGAGCTTCCTGATGTGCTAGGCCATCTATACCGAGTGCCAGGCCCGATACTATCGTTATGGGATGCCCAACGAGTCCTGAAATGATATGTTTTACGGCATCAGCCCCATAGCGTGTATGATTGCGAGATCCTACAATAGTGACATACTTTCTATTCGGTTCAGTAAACGGGTTATTGCCTCTAATATAGAGTTCTTTGGGTGGTTGAGGCAGTTCGCGGAGGGCTTCTGGAATTGCATCACCCGTTAGGTGTTCAATAGGTACAGGGCTCATAGGTCGTTTCGCGGTGGAATTATATCATAAAAACAGTACAATAGCGGTATGGTGAGATGGCTGAGAGGTCGAAAGCAGTTGACTCGAAATCAACCGTACCTTTACGGGTACCGCGGGTTCGAATCCCGCTCTCACCGCCCGTATATAACATAATCCCCAGAAACGTTCTCCTAACCAGAGAGAGGAAGTGTTATACTGTTTGCGTTATGACAATTTATATGCGCTATACGCGGTACATTTTATGTTTGATAGTATTATTAGGTTTCCAGAGCTCTTTGGCTCTCACAAATGGCATGATGGCTGTTGACTTGTTGGGGCAATATGACCAAACCAGTTTTATTAATCCTGTACCAGTTTATACGAAGGGTGCTGCGAATGATGGACCTAATAGATTCGGTTTTTCCGCTGTGCAGTTCAGTATTTTTGATACTGTAAACCATAGGTTGTTTGTTGGAGATTATGGTAATAATCGCGTTCTTGTATATAATCTCAATTCAAGTAATGTCCTTCTAGATAAGATTCCTGACTATGTTCTCGGCCAGACTAACTTTTACACACGTACTTCTGCTGCAACACAATCTGGTTTGAATGGTCCGGAGCAGCTTGCATATGACAGTATTAATCAACGACTGTTTATAGTAGATCAAACTAATAGGCGTGTAATGGTATTCGATGTTGCTACCATTACTAATGGTGAGCCTGCGATAAATGTTTTAGGGCAGCCTGATTTTACTACTACAACAGGAGCGACAACTCAATCAAAACTAACTAGCAACGTATGGGGGGCCGTGCACGATGACACTAATCAGCGGCTTTTTGTTGGAGACAGGGACAACAACCGAGTACTCGTATTTGACACAGCGACTATTACAAACGGTGAAGCCGCGATAAATGTTTTAGGGCAGGCTAATTTTACTTCTTCTGCAGCAGCAACTACTCAGAACGGTATGAGCTCTCCCCGCGGTCTTGCCTATGATGAGGCGGGTAATCGATTGTTTGTTGCCGAGGCAGTGAATCGCCGCGTCACTGTCTATAACGTCAATCCTGCAGTTTTAATACCGAACAGCTCTGTGACTGATGGTCCGAATGCGATCAAGGTTTTGGGACAGGCTAATTTTACTTCCAATGTTAACGCAGTAACCCAAACAGGAATGAATACTCCACAGGGGTTAGCTTATGATCCTGTAGGCAGTAGGTTATTTGTTACTGATGTCGGAAATCAGCGTGTTCTTATATTCGATGTGGCATCCATTACTGATGGTGAAGCCGCGATCAATGTTTTAGGTCAAACTGACTTTGTCTCTAATATTACCGCAGTAACTCAGGGTGGTCTCAGTGGTAATCCGCGGAGTGCTAGCTATAATATCTCCACCAATCAGTTATTTGTAGCGCAGGAGAATGCAAATCGCATCTCAATCTTTGATGTCGCCTCTATTACAAACGGTGAAAATGCTATTGATCTGCTGGGTCAGTACGACGAAACTGATTTTGTGAATCCTGTTCCTGCATATACGAAAAGCGGTGCGAATAATGGTCCCAACAGGTTCGGCCTGAATACTCCCCAGGCTGCTGCATTGGACGCTGACCATCACAGGCTCTTTCTTGTAGATACTAGTAATAATCGTGTTCTTATATATAACTTAAATAATGACAATACGTTTCCTGATGTTATTCCAGACAACGTATTGGGGCAGTCTAATTTCTACACTAGTGCGGGTGCCACAACTCAAACAGGAATGAACTTACCTAATGGGATTGCCTATGACGCAGTAGGGAATAGGATTTTTGTATCAGAGTATGGAGGCAGGCGTGTTAAGGTCTATGACGTAGCCTCTATTACTGATGGTGAACCAGCTACTCATGTTCTTGGGCAGGCGGATTTTACTTCTTCGGTTTCAGCGAACACACAATCTGGAATGGATCGTGTATACGGGGTCGTGTATGACGGGGCGAATAATCGACTTTTTGTATCGGAAGGAGAGGCTCATCGGATTAAGGTATTCGACGTAGCATCCATTACTAATGGCGAGCCAGCGGTCAATATTCTCGGTCAGGCATTGTTCACTACGGCTGTATTAGGCAATACTCAATCTGGTCTCAATCTTCCCACGGGTATGGCGTATGATGCAGTAAATAAGCGCCTTTTTGTGTCAGAGATTATAGGTAATCGCGTTAAAGTCTTTAATGTAGATCCTACTGTCCTCATTCCAAATACTCCAGCAACTGACGCACCGAATGCTACTCATATTCTCGGGCAGGCAGATTTCACATCATCAGGTGCAGCGACTACTCAAGCTGGGATGAGCGCCCCCTATGGGGTTCAATATGATTCTATAAACGAAAGACTCTTTGTTGGCGAGCAGGGCAGTAATCGCATTAAAGTATATGATATTGCCTCTATTACCAATGGCGAGTCAGCTGCCTATATACTCGGGCAGGCAGATTTCACATCATCAGGTGCAGCGACTACTCAAGCTGGAATAAACGAACCATACGGTCTTGTGTATGATTCGGGTAATGATAATCTTTTGGTGGCAGAGTCTGGTAATAACCGCCTCCTCATCTTCTCCCTCTCCACTACTCCCACATCCATCACTGCCCCCACAGGAACCTATGGCCAAGGCTCCACGGTACCTATTTCGGTAACATTTAACAATCCAGTAGTAGTCACAGGAAGCCCGACAATCACTCTAGAAACAGGACAGACAGATAGAACAGCAACCTATTCCAGTGGTTCAGGAACCACCACGCTGGTATTCAACTATACGGTACAGTCAGGAGATACTAATAATGACCTGGATTATACAACTACCTCAGCTCTTTCTTTGAACGGAGGTACTATTATTGCCAACAACAACGATACTGCTAGCCTCACACTACCTGCACCAGGAGCAGCAGGCTCACTCTCTGCTACGAGTGATGTTGTCCTTTCTACGGCTACAGCTAATACAACTGGTGTAGGAGGTAGTAGTGGCGGACGATCCTCGCCTATACTACAGAGCATAAACACTGTAGACACTACGACCGCCCTTGCACCACAAACACCAACAAAAGATCCTGAATCAACCTGTCCAACACTTCCGGCTACTCCAAAACTACTCAAACTCAATACTCGACATGCCTCTGTTCGTACACTACAGCAAATACTTAACTGTAAAGGCTTTACGATCGCAGAGACAGGTCCAGGATCTCCCTCCAAAGAGACAACCTATTTCGGTCCACAAACTGAAAAGGCTGTAAGAGCCTTCCAGAAAGCGTACAAGTTACGAGTTGATGGTGTGGTTGGTAATGGGGTGAGGGGGGTATTGCTGAAATAACGCTCAATACTCTCGGCCGGTAATTATACATAAAGGCACCTATTCGCTAGGTGCCTTTATGTTGTGCAAATGTGCTCTCGGCAGGAATCGAACCTGCATTGCCAGTACCGCAAACTGGCGTCCTATCCATTGAACGACAAGAGCAAAATAAAAAAGAGGGGGGTAGATGAGTAAGCCTTTTGGGCCCATCGGCGATAGTCTGCACTCGCAGCGGTTGCCGAATGTCGGACTCTAGAGCCCCCTCTCCAGACCTTCATGTCGCCTGCAGATGCAGACAGTTTGCATGGCCTTGATACCAGTATACTGATTATTGACATTTCGACAAGTCCTAGTCTCAGTGATATACTGACTCTATATGGATACGCCATCACTCTCGTGGAATGCACCTGAATACATACGTAATCCGCGCACGGCGGATTGGTACTGGGGTATTTCATTACTAGGTATTGCCGGGGTAGCGGCAAGTGTATATTTCAGTAATTATTTGTTCGGTGTAGTGGTACTGCTGTCAGCTGTTATGGTGATTGCCTATGCAGTCAAGCCGGTACATATCATACCTGTAGGTTTTTATGATACTGCGATCTCTATATCAGGAAAAATGATACCCTATGATAAAATTACCTGCTTTTGGATTGCCCATCATCCGCGCGAGGGTGCAAAATTACTGCTGAGGTCTGATTCGGTATCACTGCCAGCATATATACTGCCTCTAGCAGGACAGATTAGCGAGGAACAGGTCAGGTTCTATCTAGCTGAAAAAGTTCCTGAGTCTGAAATTACCATACCGATACTGGTACAGTTGTTCGAAGAGCTGTTTTAGTTTTATGCGGTATCTAGCGTTTGATGTAGGGACAAAGAGAATTGGCGTAGCGCATAGCGACGATGACGGACAGTTTGCCTTTCCTGTGGGGATTATTTCTAATAATGCCCAGCTACAGTCGGAGTTATTCGCGCTGTATGAACAGTACCAGCCTGCAGCGTTCGTTGTAGGATGCTCGGATTCAGGTAGTGCCAGTGAAAATAGTATACAAAAACATATTGTAAAGTTTGCGCGCGACCTGGAGTTACAAACAGGTTTGCCCGTCTATCGCATGAATGAACACGGTACATCTCATGCGGTAAAGCTAATGAACATGGCAATCGCTGGGCAAAAACATACCCAGGCATCAAAGCGATCAATTCCTTCGAATGATACAGTGGATGCAGGTGCGGCTACTCTAATTTTACAACGATACTTGGATTCGCGATCGTATAAGTTAGCATAAAGGTTTGAATATTTTGCAAAAGCTTACAAGTATGTATAATCAGGCGTATGAATACCATATCACTCGACCATTTAAAGCAATGTGACATTCGCGTAGGAGTTATACGATTTGTAGAGCCAGTTCCTGATTCAGACAAGCTGCTACGCTGTTTGGTGGAGATAGGGGATGATGCTAGCACTGGTGAGTTCGTTAGCGATGATGGAATTATTGTTCGCGTGCGGCAGATAGTGTCTGGAATTCGAGGATATTTCCCGGAGTATCAGCAGCTCGTAGGGCAATCTGCTCTGTATATCATTAATCTGGAACCGCGGACCATAAAAGGCGTGGTGAGTAATGGGATGTTATTGGCGGTTGGTGATGATGACTGCGTATTATTGCAGCCACATAAACCTGTCACGCCCGGTTCTCAGATTCATTAAACGAAGCAGTAGTGAGGTGGATATTCATACGTGGTCGTAGTCATGCTGGTGTATAATGAGTCGGACTATTATGTTTCGTATATTCGGATCTAAACATAGAAATACTACTGCACACGATGATGCTGTGCGGTGTATTGCAGTGCAGGAATTGCCGTTGGGAGGAATACGTACAGTGCGTTATGTGAAAAAATCTGATGGAATACAAATTGTATCAATGGAATCAGGTCATCAGCATCCCGGTCAGAATTCTGCGTATGAATATAGTGTATGTCACATGCCCGACGACCAATATGTTCATGGCGTAGTTCATAATCCCCAGGGTTCAGAACATGCCGCATATCGGGACATGCATACGCAAGGGCATTCTGATGCTGCATTGGTGTCCCTCCAGGCCTGTCATAGCGACTATACTGGGTATGTAGGAATTACCGCAGAGGCAGTGACGCGTGGATTGAAACAGTATCCGACCTACACTATTGACTCTGGATTATTGGGGCTGGCAAAGTTGTTTGGATTTGGTAATGACGATATGTTCATCTATGTTGCAATAGAGCGATCGCATACTGTGCTGGCTGTGATACGTGGAGAACTGGTGCTAGAATATCGGGTGATACCTATCGGCACTAGCGTGTTAATTCGTGCTGTTGCAGACACATTGGCATGCCCTACTGATATGGCGCGTTCCATTGTAGAAAAGTATGGGGTTCGAGATACACATCACGACCCAAGGTTGCGCAACAAGATTATTAATGTACTAGCGCCTATTCTGAACACTATCAGTCAATTATCAGGGTCAATCCGTGAGCATGCGTACGCGCCGGAACATCGTCGTGGATCAATCAGGTACTGTGTAGTCGGCGGGGTCGGAGCAAATCTGCCAGGTATTGGTAGTTTGCTGCACATGATGGTTCCAGAGGCAGAGTTATATGAAGGAATCGCTCGACAGTATAAAAAGATGATAGTAGAACTACCCGATGGGCCTACGCGCCAGGTTTTGCCGCGGTACTATACTGTATTGGGATTGGTGGTATAGATAAGGTTTTTGTGTATACTGGTCGTATATGGTAGTCACACGTTTTGCACCTAGTCCAACAGGGAATATCCATATAGGAGGCCTCCGGACGGCTTTATATGCATATGCCTATGCTCGTCAGAGTAGTGGAAGTTGTTTTCTGCGTATTGAAGACACTGATCAGAAGCGAGAGGTAGAGGGGGCAGCTGATCGTCTTGTGCCTCTGCTGGAATCCTTTGGGCTCTCATGGGACAATATTTATGTTCAATCACAACGAGCAAAGGCTGGAATTTATGCAAAGTTTGCACTCCAGCTGCTTGCAGAAGGAAAAGCTTTTTACTGTCAATGCGAAGCGAAAAATGCTAAAAAGGATGGTTACTCGGTAGAACTTCGTGACCCTTGTCGTGATCTAGGGCTCACTAGCGGTGCTATAAAACTTAGGACTCCTGATAATGAAATTGTTACTTATTATGATTTCGTTTCTAAAAAAGATATTTCGTGGAATACGAGCGACGTTCGCGATGCAGCTTTGTTAAAAAGTGACGGAGTGTTTCCAACCTATCATTTGGCGGTGGCTGTGGACGATCATGAAATGGGCGTAACACACATATTCCGCGGGCATGATTGGCTGCCGAGTACACCTATTCATCTACTGGTTTTCAAATATCTTGGATATGAGCTCCCAGCATTGGGTCACCTAACCGATATTTTAGATCCAGAAGGAGGCAAGCTCTCAAAGAGGAAGGGGAGCACATCATGCGAAGGACTGCTTGCTGATGGGTATTTACCTGCTGCGCTTATTAATTTCGTGGCGCTGTGTGGTTGGGCTCCCAAAGACAATAGCGAAATGTATACATTGGAAAGTTTTGTGAAAGCGTTTAGTTTGGATGGAATTCAAAAATCAAATCCTGTTTTTAATCGAGACAAGCTTGACTGGTTTAACCGTGAATATATTAAAAAACTTTCACATGATGAGCAGACAGATGCAATCCGTTCGTATCTACTGCAGCTTGATGGTTTCGATGAAGAAGTACTTCAGAAAATAGTTCCACTATTGATCGAGCGTATTTCCAAATGGTCTGATATGGAAATGATGATTACTGATGGGGAAGTCCAGTATTTTTTCACCGATCCGGTAGTGTCTAACGATATGCTGCCAGGTAAAAACAACACCATCGAAGTTGCTCGAGAGAATCTGATCGAGATCGCAGCTTTACTGAATAAATACATGGGGAATTGGGAGGTCGAATCTTTGAAAGAATACCTCATGCCGCTCGCAACAGAACTAGGTCGTGCGCAGAGTTTGTGGCCGCTACGTGTTGCGTTATCAGGGCGAGAAAAGTCTCCAGACCCATTCACGTTGTTGTCGATACTAGGTGCCGAGACCTCACTACGTCGTATACACGGCTGTATATAAATATGTCAGAAAAGTTTCTTGTCCTCTTTTTGGGTAATTCAGGTAATGAATATACAGAAACTCGGCATAATGCGGGATGGATTATTGCAGATGAGTTGGTTCGACCTGACCAGTGGCAAGAGAATAAATACGCAGAAGCGTTGTCTGTTATTGCACCAGGCGACTTTACAGTAGAGAAAGTTCAAAGTGAAGATCCGACTGTACCAGGACTGTATACAGAGCGCGCAGATGTATTCTATGCCAAGCCGTTGACATTCATGAATCTCTCGGGCAAAACCGCGCGCTATTACTGCGAAAAGGAGCGCATCAAGCGTGATCAGGTTATCGTAGTGTACGATGATATAGATATTCCGGTTGGGCAGTTCAAACTCTCGCAGGGAAGAGGTGATGGCAATCATAATGGTATTAAATCACTCATCAAAGAGCTCGGAACGAAGTCATTCATACGTATTCGTATCGGTGTTGGATCACCCGACCGTGGTCCTGGTGTTGGATCGTTTGTGCTTGCGCGTTTCCGTCCGGAGGAAGTTACGACTATTCGTGCATTGGCCTCAAGGGTGTCACAATGTCTGCATGAGGTTGTGTTGAGGGGAGCCATAAAGGCAATGAATAGTTGGAATTAGGTTAAACTTGCTTGATAAATAAATGCCGCCCCGGAGGGGCGGCCATATTCTTTGCACTCTTTTCCAAATTATTTTCGTTCTCCAACGTAGGACAGAGCCATGCGCTGTTCTTTTGGTTCGAATACGGTGATCTTGAAATTGTACGAATTACCGAGTGACAAGTGTTTCTTCAGGTCATCGTCAGATTTGAAGTCAGAGTTATGTACCAAGCCAGACACGCCTTCTTCGATTGATACCAGTGCACCGTGCTTGTTCATGCGAATGATCACTCCTGTTACTTCACTGCCGATAGTATACTTGTCTGAGGCTAGTTTCCATGGATTGGTTTTCAGAGCCTTGATGGATAGGCTGATTTTGCCATCCTTGATTTCGATGATTTTTGCGGTGACCTTGTCGCCAACCTTGAACAATTTGCGAGGGTCGTCAACCAATGCCCAGTCAATTTCTGAAATATGGACCAGTCCTTCCAGCCCATCTTCAATCTTTAGGAATACTCCGAAATCTACCGTACCACTGACAGTACAGGTAACCTCATCACCAATAGAGTAGCGCATAAGGATGTCAGATTTTTCTGCAGGAGTTGTGCCTTTTTCCGAGAAGATGAGCTTACCCTCTTTGGCATTGCTAGAAATAATAGTGACCGTAATGGATTTGCCAGTCAATTTCTTCAGCTCGCGTAGGATTGCGTCCTTGCTGCCGTCGTCTACCTGTGGGTAGTGTGCTTCTGACAGTTGTGAAGCAGGAAGGAACCCTTCGATGCCCTGCCATTCGATAATCAGACCGCCCTTGTTTGCTGCCTTGATAGGTAGTATGAAAGGTGTTTTGTGCTTCACTGCTTCCTCCGCTTCTTTCCAGATGATTGCCTGACGAGCTTCTTTTAGAGACAATTCAATATAGCCATCTTCATTTTCCGGGTCGATAACTTTTGCCTTTACGGTGTCGCCGATGTTCAGATTTTTGATAATCTCGCGGGTATTCTGGAATTCGCGTCCGAGGATAACACCCGTACCGTACGGGTTGATGTCTATATAGATAGATTTTGGTTGGATTGATATTACGGTTCCTTCGATAATTTCGTCGGCATGAATGATTTTGTGATCCTTGGTATTGACCAGATTCGCCATCATTTTGCTGGTTTCAGCCTTTGTGGTTTGGATAGATGTTGGATATGCCATAGTAAATAATTGTATGCGTAGTTCAGGATGCTGGCAGCACGAATGATGCCTCTTTATTGCAACCCAAAGACGACGTATATCACTAGATAATCTAACATATATTGGTGTTTTGGCAAGTATATTTGGTCACTCCCTCTCCCTCTGGGAGAGGGTCGGGGTGAGGGGGTGTTCTCTTAAACATCGCAAAGAGACCTCATCCAAAATTGCTAGAAATATACTCCGCTATCGCTACATTGTTTCAAATGCAATTTTCGCCCTCTCCTTTGTAGGAGAGGAGTGTCCACCAGATATTGCCTTTTTGATAAAATCTGTTAGAGTATTGCTACTTATGGCAAAGAAACCAACCACTAACGAGGCAGAATCTAAAGCATTTTCTGTTATAGAAACAGGCGGCAAGCAGTATATTGTGACCGCTGGACAGCCTTTGCGTATTGAAAAACTTCCTCAGGCAGAGGGCGAAACTATTACCTTTGACAAGGTTCTCCTGACTGTCGACGAATCGGGCGCAATCACTATCGGAACCCCGTATATCGATGGCGCAACGGTAACCGCACAGGTAGAAACACAGGGGCGTTACAAGAAGATCCGTGTTATACACTTCAAATCAAAGTCTAACCGCCACAAGACCTACGGTCATCGCCAGCCATTCACTGCTGTGAAAATAGCTACAAAATAAAGAATGTTTAGAAACCGCTCTGCTGACAGAGCGGTTTTTGATATACTAGTATCATGATCAGTAATCGAACCATCATAGAGATATCTGCTGATGCGCTATGTCACAATGCGTTGACTCTTCAGAGTCAGTGCCGTCCTGGAACAGATGTTATGGTGGTGGTGAAATCGAACGCCTATGGGCATGGATTACTGCTGACTGCATGGGCGCTGCAGTCTATTGCAGATTGGTACGCAGTGGATGATATAGAGGAGGCCAAGCTTCTGCGGCAGCATGGTATCAAGCAGTCTATTCTGATACTGGGTTTTGTTCCCGAGGAGTGGTATCCTTTGGCGCGTACTCTGGGTGTTACTCTGACATCGCCATCACTGATTGCACTGCGTTGGGCAGTAAACCATGGGGTGCAGACTCATATAAAGATTGATAGTGGTTTGGGTCGTCAGGGGTTCCAGGGTGCTGAGTACGATGAGATAATCCAGTATCTACAACGACACATACCCGCCACAATCACCGGCGTGTACTCACATTTTGCAGTGGCTGATAATCCTGCAGAGCTAGAATTTACGCGGCATCAGTATACTGTATTTATACAACGAAAACTAGAAATAGAGGCATTACTAGGCCGATCACTGCTGACCCACACTAGCGGTACATCGGGTGTGGTCTATAATCATGAATTTGACTGTGATATGGTGCGATTAGGTATTGGATTATACGGTGTTCTACCGTCACGCGAATTGATGGAGCATAATCCTGGTCTGCAACTACAGCCAGTTATGCAGTGGCGCGCACGATTATCAGAGATAAAGCATTTGCCAAAAGGGCATTCGATCGGATACGAGCGTACCCATATTCTGACCGAAGATTCTGTAATAGGCGTAGTTCCTGTTGGATACTGGCACGGTATACCTCGCGCATTATCTAATATAGGATTTGTCGAAATTCAGGGGCAGCGAGCCCCTGTCATCGGTAATATCTCTATGGATATGATGACGATTGATCTCACAAATATTGCAGGTACGACACTGGTAGGTGATTGGGTAACATTGATAGGGCAGAGTGTACCTGTGATGGAATTGGCAGAAATATCTGGAATCAGTCACTATGAATTGTTAACACGCATCAATCCGTTGATAGAGCGGAGATATAAAAAACTAGGATAAGAGATAGTTCGGGAATGTATTAAAAAACGAATCAAAAGATTTTAGTAATCTTTTGATTCGTTTATGTAAAAGGTGGTAAAGTTAATCGTTCTCATCACCTACTTCCTGAAGTATCCTCACACAGCTACATCGGTTCTGTCCGTAGCTATGACCCAGGAGTAGATTGGGTACTCCTCGGTAGGTCTTTTGCCCAATGTTGAATGACAGACGGTTGTACCACCAGTAATAATGGAACCCTTCCAGTTGTATGAGCTCTTTCCATTTTGTAGGATCGAACTGTACGAGCCGGCAATTGAGGTTTCGGCTTGCCGATGTGATACATACCTGTTGGGGGCGGGTATCAATTTTTGTAGCTAGAACCCAGGGTGCTGTTAGGTGATGTCCTGTATGGCTATCGGGCTTAACTTCGCCTGTGACCAGGTTGTAGGTAATCCCAAACTCGTACTGGTCCGTGTAGTGGTAGAGCGCCAAGTACAATACAAATAGTGATAATACAGGAACTCCGATTCTGATGAAAAGTTTTCGCTTATTCATTGTCCTGACTGTTTTGCGACTGACCCCCTGCAGAACCCCCAGTACCGCCCATAATTTCCAAAAACAAGTATTTCTCTTGTAGTTTTTGCTGGCTGTATGCTCCTGACCCCATACCCTCATAGGCATAGGACTTGAGGATATCAGACAGTACTGCCTGGGTGTAGTCTTTTCTTCCATGCAGTTCGAGAAACTGTTCGAGCCCAGCCGGTTTAAATCGGACAAGCATCGCATTGAGGATTCTGTCATTAGCCTCAATGCGAACCTGCATAGGTCGCAGGTCTACAGTGTGCACTTCTGTAATAAAGGGTTTAACCCAGGCCCAGCCTGTGTGCTCTAATACTGTGATACGACCTGTAGTTTTGTCAAAACTGTAGCCTAGCTCATAACTATCCACAAGTGTGACAAAAAATGTACGAATAGAGCATCCTCCTACTAAGAGGATGACAAGGGCTGATCCGAGGATAACCCACTTTTTTGACCAAATGTTTTCCATTGTCTGTAGTTGTTTTTATAGATGATGCAAGGTTGAATTTTGCAATAAAACTACCATGATGACAATGAAAGTCAATATCAGCGGAACGATTGGCGTACACGGAGAGATACTTGACAAACAGTGATATGTATTTAGTGTTATTGTCAAGGTTTGATTATCTCATCTATTAAAAATACAAGGTCATGACGAAGACTGATTATTTGATATTCGGGTTAGATCTGATTCTGGCAGGAACTATACTGTTTCGTGCTATCACGCAACTTTTGAGCGAGTTCCGCGATGTTCAACAGGAAGAAATTGTACCCAGTGATACCACAAAGACCGAGGATGGAGAAGTTGAGGCAAGACCCTTCGTGGAAACCCTCAGCTTGTTACCTGAGAGCTTCTGTGTCAATGTGCTTGGCCAGTTGCTTGTTAGTTCAGTCTCGGGATTCTTATTCTGGGTATTCATTCTGTGGGCGCTAGAGCCTGCGTTGGAAGGCGCGGGATACGCAACTACTGCCTATGCAGGATTGATATACACGGGCATTGTAGGTCTGGTGTACACTCCTGCATACCAGGGTTGGAGAACCCCGACCTTCGTAAAGGGCTCTCTGATCATTGTGTGCATTATTGCAGCTTTGATGCATATACTTGCACTGGGTGTACTCGCTTTCTACTGGTAGTATGTCACGAGAGATTTTATAAAAACCACAAACATTTTTGTTTCGCTATTCTGAAATAGCTGACAGAATTTGATTGTGGTTTTTGATTTTGTCCAAATCTAGCCTAATTTTGATCCATTGGGTACTGATTTATCGGGTACGGCAAGTACTACATTGCCATCTTCGCGGTAGAATCCCGTAGTGAGAACCTGTGATTCGTAGGGGCCAATTTTCTTGATAGGGAAATTGACCACACATACAACCTGTTTTCCGATAAGCTCTGCTGCGGAATAGAGTGTGGTTATTTGTGCGCTGGATCGTTTGGTGCTTAGCTCCCCAAAATCAATCACCAATTTATATGCTGGTTTCTTTGCTTCAGGAAAATCCTCGACGTTAATAATAGTGCCGACACGTAACTCTACTTTTTCAAATTCATTCCAGGAGATTGTTTCCATAATCAGTGGCTGTATATTATATTTAGCGTTATTATTAATTTAGTTATTCGCAAAAGCTTGCTCCAGTGTCGCTATATCAAACTTCTTCATCCCCATAAAGGCTTGGGTGACGCGCGCAATCTGTTCTGGTGTTCCGGCCTGCATCATTTCATTCATGCGTCGTGGAGTGATCTGCCAGGATACTCCATAGGCGTCCTTTAGCCAGCCGCATTGTTCTGATTCGGGAACTGCAGATAACTTTTCCCAGTAGTGGTCGATTTCTTCCTGAGTATCACAATTAACTATGAACGAAACCGCTTCGTTAAACGCAAAATCATGCTGATTTCCGCTATCCATAGCAACAAACCATTGATTCTCTAGTTTGAAGTCAGTAAACATGGTCGTTCCCTCTGTGTTTGGCTCCATTCCTGCAGGGTAGTGAACAAGGGCGCCGCGTGTGCTGTCTTTGAATACAGAGAGATAAAAATCAGATGCTTCTTCTGCTTTGCCGTGTACGATACCAGTAAACAGAAGAGATGGGATAATTAGCGGGCGCTCTTCGCCTTCGGGTTTTGTATAGATCAATTGCCAGGAGATACCGTATTTGTCCTCTATCCATCCATAGCGTTCGCTGAATGGGTAAGTATCTAGGGGCATGAGTACCTTTCCGCCCGGTAGTAGCTTGTTCCATATATCGTTGATGTCGGTGGGGGCATTTGCGTTCTGTGATGGGTCAAAATTCACCATAAAGGATATCGATGGATTAATTTTGAACAGAGGTCCTGCGCTAATTGACATAAATGAATACCCCATGACGTCAAAGGCCATAATATCGCAATCACCAGAGGGTGTATCATGAATGACCGATGAGTGGGTGATCTTCGAATTAGGGAATACAGTGGTATAGAATTCCGCTGCTTCTTTTGCTTCCTTGTCGAACCATAAATGCGGTATTATCTTTTGCATACACGAGGAGCAGGTGTTGTTTCTTGAATAGTATTCATAGGTATGAGGATGTTCGGGTTAGTGATTTGTGTGCTAAAGCTTTCGTGTCTTTTGCAGCACCATTATATATTACTTCTCGTCGCGAATTGTATGATTGTTGTAGCTTGTGTGCTGGGCTGTAGGGTGATTGTTTTTGTATCAGAAGAGACAACGTAGGACGCATTTGCAGAATCTACAGTTTTGGCTCCAGCAGGGATGAGAATTGTCATTGGACTGGTGATGCCTTTTGCAGTTATCTCGTATTTTTTCAGTGTTGGGTTGTACGTGGTAGAAATAACGGCACGTTCTTTTACTGTTATGGTGAAGTCGGTACCATAACGTAGTTTCAGAGCATCTCGTGAAAAGATATTAGTAGAGTTTTTTGTAGTGTTTTCACTCACAATCAAAATTCGCCCGTCTGTTTCTAGATCTTGGGTCAATTTTGAAGCAGTCTTTGCTATGGTCATGAGCGTTTGGTTTGCCTTGCCCATTACAAAATGTTTACCATCAACGTCAGTCACTGTTGCGCCGGATGCTTCTGCTGTGGTGAGAGGCGCCTTTACGATATCAACCGCTGATGATTTATTATGAGGATACAGGATTGATATCCAGTTGTCTCCTCGTGAGACGGTATTCATTGATAGAACTGTGTGCGTCCCGGTTTTATCATAATCAGTTTCGTGCACAGCCTGGAATGTTTCGCGGTTTTGACGACTGTTACGTGAAGCAGAAAAGGCTGTGAGACGTGTTACTCCATCAGCACGATCCCATATATCCATGTCGCGTACCTGTGAATAGGTGCCGACACCATGCAGCAGAAACTCGGCTCGTCGTCGGGTATTCAGATCCGCGTCATCATTGATAACGAGGAATTTGTCGTTAGTCATTACAAATTCGCGTGTCACCTGGGCGTTACCGTAATGAGATCGAATGAGAGCCTGTTTGAATACGCCACGGTCAAAATTGTTGAGAAACTCCACGCCCTCGCTCACTTTGCCGTCACCATCCTTGGGTGCGCCTTGATCCAGATAGATGAGGCTGTGGTTCTTTGCTTTGGATACTTCATCTCTGCGATCCCAACGAATGTATCCAGGGTCATAGGTTACATAATCCCCATTGAAAAACATAAAGAAGCTGGTCTCGTCGCCCTGGTTGTGTCCGCCCGCTGTTTCCAGTGCACGACCGCCTTTTGCCTGAATATGTAGATAGAGCGCTTTTGGATCCCAGCTGCTACGATAGACAATGTCTCCTGATTCTTTGTTCAGCCACCAGGTTGGTCCTGTTGGCGCAGTAGGTGTCTGTAGTGATCCCAGATACTCGGCACGGAGATCGGTGATTTCGTTGATGCCTGATACTACTGGTTTGTATGTTTGGGTAAAGAATGTACCAGGAACATCAGCAATGGCTACCTCTGGCCACGTCATATTGGTAAAGCTGTCCTCGATCGCAGGAATTCTGCCGTCGGGCAGTCTAATCATATTGGCCCACTCGTACAGTCGGGTATAGTCTCTGTTGTATGCTGGATGCTGATAGGTGTGCGTCTTGCTACCTAGTTTCCAGGTATGTGTACCGTCAGGTACATAATTCTTGAGTGCCTCAAAAAATGGCAGCATGTTTTTCATTGCGTATTTCAGGTAATAGGGACCCTCTGTATATCCATAAATACCTGGTGGTGTTGATACGCCTGACTTTCGCTTGTGATGCCCGAACAAAACCTCATGAATACTCCACATGCCGGCATTGACCCATTTCGAGGCATCTTTGTGTTCGTTCAATACGATGCCGCCCAATCCAATAGCAGAGGCCGTCATGAGTGAGTGATTGTTAATAATAGTTGTTGCTATAGACACACCGACAATCCCTTCAGTAAATTTATCATGCAAGTCTCCTGTAAATTGCTCTAGTTTTATTCGTGCGTTTTTCAGTCTTTCAGGAGGAACATTAGCGCCGAGAAGTAGATCATAAGCGGTCAAATAATTGATGAGCTCTTTTGATCGCCACTGCCATTCGGTGTAGTTTATTTTGGAGTCAACCGTATTATTATGCACTTCCAGTAGCATGATCGCTTTTTCGGTGAGTTCGGTAATTTTTGGTTGTAACAAAGGCTTCAGTTCTTTGTCGAGACCTACTAATAGAATAAATGCTATTGCTTTTGCCTGATCTGAGCGGGCCTGGCGACTGCTGGAAGAAGGCGGTATAGGGCTATTTGCTAAATCAAATAAATCCTTGTATATACCTAGACGCTCCACACTCGCGAGCGACTTCAGGCCGTTTATCATGCCCGGTAATTCTGATTTTTTAATTATAGTACGGGGTCGATCTGAATTTGCGCCAGACGGGTTCCATTGTGCCAGGGTGGGCAAGGGGGCAGAAATACTGCCTACCGATAGAAGTACTACGATAATAGCTAGGCTAGATCGCATATGATTACTCATTTTTGTAAACGTTGTGGGTAAGGACATAGTGATGTATTGAGAGATCGGATAACACGCATATTGTACCGCGCCACCCTAGCAAACGTATGGGGATATGTGGTGGTCAGCCATGGGTATGGTCATTAGAAGAATAACGATAAAGCAAGATCACTTCCTCAATGCGTTGATGGTCTGTGTCTG
Organism: uncultured Candidatus Saccharibacteria bacterium; assembly: GCA_964601935.1. Lineage (GTDB taxonomy): Bacteria > Patescibacteriota > Minisyncoccia > Phycocordibacterales > UBA1006 > JANPGR01. The sequence continues at coordinate 20,105 of CAZROP010000002.1, forward strand.
GTTTTCAATAATTTGTAGCATTTTTCTATTCTCATTAATTAACGATTGGTTGACCTCTAATATTTGTTCACGCTCTTCAATTTTTTGAGAATACTCTTTGTAAGTCACAGAATTTATATGAAAAGAATCAATGACTAGTGTTGCCACCATAATTATCATCGTAATGAATGCCACAATGAAAATTCCTATAATTAGGTTGGTCTGCGTATCGTATCTTGTCAGGATTGCCTGTATTTCAGACTTGGGGTCAGAAAATTCAATTGAGGGATTATTGTTTTCTTTAAGATCTTTAGAGAATGTAATACTCTTTTTCATAAGTTTAGTAGACGCCTTTAATTACAATTACCTCTCCATCGACGTCCACTTCAAAATCTCGATTTCTGAATTGTGTGAAATCTACCCCAGATATATTTACACCTTGTCCAAATCGAACCCCAGGCCCAAAAGTAACACCGCCTACGCGAGTGCGCTGCCTTGGCTCCACTGAGCCATCCGGATAAGTATTAAAGAGTGATTCAAAGTTAAGCCTTGCCATATAGCAATCATTATACACCTTTTATATATTTAAAATCCGGTTTGTAGTCACCCCCCCCCCTAGTCCGCAGTTTTGAAAGTCCATTCATTAATATTTAGTAAGACCAAAGCATCATCAGGCTCTCCCCAGATTGAAGAGCTTTTATCCCAATAAAAGAAGTGTGAGTTGTTGCTCTGGTTTTTGCTAACCTTGTATGAGCCTGCTTTAGTATAAATAACAACCAGGTCGTCTTTTTTAACTTCCTGATCTTGAAACCAGAAGGTTTCAGACACCCGACTGGAGACACTTGTCTCAGAAGATTTATTAGACTTAAAAATAGCATATTGCCCTACGTCAGTATCTTCCAAAACCCTCAGAACAACGCGTTCCTTTTGTATATTGCCGATATCTTCAATTCCCATAATTTTTAATCGCATACATTATTTTTTTCTATGTAACCAGTCAGGATCTATGAAAGCTAAGGCAAAACTTATTACACATAATACAAAAATTCCTAACCGATATTGCTCCAAATCTGAGACAAAAATTAAGCCCCCCAATAATCCGCCTATAGCGTATAGAAGAGATCTGACTGTTACAGAATCTTTTAACCCTATTAAGCGTTCAGTTAATACGGCAAGTTCTTCACTTTTTTTATAATAATCTTCTTTAAATATTTTTAATTCAGTCAGATCGCGTCCTAGACGGGAAATTTCGCCTAACAGGATCTTGGTCACTAACCTTAAGTTTTTCGCATTTTTTATTTCCTCTTCCGTTATAATGCTGTTCAGACCTGACCATGGAGTTTTGGCGTTTGCAAGGGACTTGATATCTTCGGCTTCAAATGAGACTGTCGGCTCCTCGTCAGGTTTTCCTATTTTTCTAGCCATATTATATTAAGCTGCAGTTTAAATGTAAATACATAAAATAAGTAAGAGTTGTTTTGCCAATGTTGCCACAAGAGGACTTAGCTCGAAGTTTTGAAGTTTTTATCAATAATATAGGCTTATTTCAGACGTGGACCGAAAATATGCGCAATTTTATGACTAAAGATAGGGAAGAGTCAGTTTCGACTATTAAATTATAGGGCACCCGTGATATAATTGCTATATATGATTACAAATAGGAAAGATAATCTCACAGATGTTATACAAGCTTCGCCGACAAAACCGAGCTCAGTCCCATCTACTGATTCGCCCAGTAAACCTGGTCCTCAGCAGGTGGTAGATAATACCGGACAGGTTGTAACATTGGGAAAATAGGGGTGTTCTAATCGTTTTTAGTATATAGGAAAAAACACTCGAAGTTTTACGGGTTTTCTATTGTGTATTTTAAACAAGCGAATACAGGCAAGGCAAATTCTTTTCCCAAAAAGAAGAATTTGACGATGTCTGTAGATTCGCTTGTTACAAAATTTATAAACTCCTACGATTATGGGGTGTCTGGCCTACTAGGATGAGTCTCTTCGGTAGCTGGTTCAGCGCGAGTGGCAAACAGTCCTGACTCAAATTCAAGCTTACGAGCTGGTATTATCACTTTTGTTAAATAGGTAATCAAGTTGTCTAGAATGTCTTTACATTCTCCAGTGAGGTTTTGGTACTTTTCAGATACTTGTAAATCCATAAAATTCCATTCGAGTCCTACTAGACCCTCAGCGGTTACTAAAAGTATTAATTCTCTAATGTAATTCTCAGCTTCCCCCTGATTTTTCACAAGGAGGTGTCGAGTAATCTTTAGGTATAAAAGTATAATTTTGTCTGAGGATTCGTGGAAAATATCCTTACTTAGAGAGTCAGTTTTTTCTGACATGTACATATATTGGTCAAACTTTTCATAATCTCCGGTTAGTAGTAATGCCTCGCATAGGTTCGTAAAAATACGTGGATCCGGTCTTATGTAGAATGCTTCCACCCACTTTTTACCAGCGTGTACGTAGTGGTGTCTATGAAGTGCTTGTGCGGCTGCTTCATCCAGGCTAATAAATCGAGTTTCAACTAACTGTCGTAATGCATAATATGCCGCAAATATCCCGAGCAGTAAGGTGGCAGCTTGGATCATTAGATTAAGTATAGCTACTTTCTCTGATAGGTCAGAGGGCTTAGTCGCTAAAAATATGATATATGTGATTACAGAGAGAATAACTAAAATCCCTATCAGTACGGTCTGAAATCTTTTATTAAATGAGGGGTAGGGGAGTATCTTTTCCCAAAAATTCTTCGCCACTTTCTTCATACTACTCATCAAGATTAAAAATTACTTTCCCTTTACCAAAGGCAGCAATTCGTTCTAGTGAAGAAGGCAGCATTCTGTGGCAATTGCGTATTATTAAGGTCGCACCTGATTGCGCTGCAAGTGCAGCAAAACGCTCCAGCGTGGCTGGAAGATACTTTGGAGCATCGACAGATACTCCGCCCCCAAATGCAATTATTCTTTCTATCGATTGAGGTAAAAACATACAAAGGCCAAGGTGAATTAGCTACGTAATCTTACCATAACGCCCGTGTTTAACAATTCAATGCCTTCCTCCATCCAGCCTGGATCGCATCCTGTTCAGAGCAAAACCACTTCTCACCCTCTGATTCGTCGATGATGGTAGCATTATAGGACCTGCATCCTTGGACATGGTAGATCTTCTCTTTCTTTGCATTGGTACTGATATTTCCTTTGATGGTACAAGAGGAGGTTGGAGCAGGTACGGTAGCTTGAGCTACTGGAGTAGCGACAATTGCTGTAGGTACAACCGTTTTCAGTGTCCCAGAAGCCGTATTTTGACACGTAGAGCCCCATAATCCTTTCTTTTGGTCTGATGCCTGTTTCTGTGCACTCTTGAATTCTACTTGATATTTGTAGGGTAGATCATAGGTATACTCGTAAGCATATCCATCCTTGATCATAGAGAGGTTTACATTGGTCCCATTTGATAGGAGTACATATCGTAAAAGACGGCCGTACTTGTCTTTATCCCCCTGAGTATCATCTTTTTCTAGGAATACCTTTTTACCAGTCAGCAAAGACTTTGCCTTATTAGATGCTTCTTTACCAAAACACTCTACTGGTTTACGAGGATCTACCGTTTCTGGTGTGTTTACACCAATGAGACGTATACGTTCTTTTTTGCCACTGATCATTACATCGATGGTATCTCCATCCACAACCCTTACTACTTTGTAGAGTTTGGATGATTGAGCGGTCTGGGTGGTAATAGGCACTGTACTGGTTGTTTGAGCCAGTAGCAGGCTCGGGTTAAATGTGAGGGCGAGGGTTAGGGTGATGAGAAGGGTTTTCATATTGATTATTTAATATTAACTTTAGCATCACAAGAGTTGCTTCCTGTAGGTTCAGCCTTTAAGAAGTCGCACAACTTGTAAACTTCAAAGTTCTGCCAGTTTATCTTTTCGAATAAGTTTCGGTCCATTGAATAGTATAGCGCTAAATTATTTGAAACATTGCCATACTTGTCAGTAGTGTCAGCGTAATAGTGGATATCTATATCCTGAACCTTAGGATATATGGAGTATATATCCTGGAAGAGTTTGCCAGAGACTTGTCCTGTCTCTCGATAGAGCGATTTAGCAGTAAGAAAGTCTCCAACATGTAATTTCACAATAACTTGCTTTGAATCTACTCCAGAATCAACCATCTCTGCATGTACATAGGTAAAGGTTTTTGAAGTGCGAGATATGGTTGTCGCCGTTCCTCGTTCAAAAGATTGTGCATATATTGATACTATAGGGGTTGCATCTACTTTTTTCTGAACCTCCTTAGCTTCTTCGCCTGGATCAAAGAAATTATTAATACGACCTATTACAATAATGAATAGAATAATTCCTCCTATGAGTGTGAGGATTGGGTGTTTTTCAAACCAGGTGGGTTGTTCTGAATCTGGGGTTGGGTGTGGGTTCATAAATGGTGCTTGATAGGGCTTTTAATAAGTTCATGAAAGGCTTCATACAAAAAGCCCGCCACGAGTAGAGACCGAAGTCTCTCATACCTGTTTCCAGGTATGGCCTATCAAGCAAACCCCATGACGGGTTCTTTATGCTTGATAGGGCTTACAAAAATTGACCATGCCTAGCGGGTTTCGCTAGGGTTAGGTCCCTATTAACTTGTCCAAGGTAGTATATACCTTTTTGGTCCAAAATCTATGGGTGTGCGTTAAAAAAGATAGGTGTATAATGAATAAGCGATAGCTTATGAAGTGCCAATTTGTCAAAGCAAATAAGGACCAATGCAGATGTCATGCGGTAAGCGGTGATAGCTTTTGCTTTAATCATTCTGAAAAGACAAAAAACCAGAAGCTGAATGCGGTTCGTAAGGGTGGATATGCCATGAAGTTTAAACCCAGCATTATGACCAGTCCGATACCTTTGCGTACAGGAGCGGATATTCTGGGCCTGCTTGAAGATATTGTAGGCGGTCTCAAAGTTGGCCCCATTACACCACAAAAAGCTAACTCTCTAGTGAGTATTGCAGGACTTGCGTTGAAAGTGCAAGAAACAAGTCAGGGGGTGAAAGAGCCTATGACGGTGTTTGATTTGTTGAAGGAGAAGTTGCATAAGGATAAAGTAAAAGAGCAGGCTCTAATTTAATATACTAATAGATAAATTATGAATAAATATAAAATACAACAAATAATCTCAACAATGGCAGAGTGCGCTGTTCTGAGCGGCAGCAGCGACTCCTCTTTTGTGGAGGGTATGTATAAGTTTTCACATGTTGGTTATTCACCATCCAGTGGTTGGCGGGATCGTGCTTGGGTTGCAGAGGCTGTGGTCGAGGGTTTAGACATTAATGACGCGTATCGTAAATTCTCTCAAGGTCTTACTAAAATTACCTCAAGGATTTCACTCGTTGGTCAAGCTTGTATTGATTATCATAGAGAATCTTTCTTGATCCATAAGATGGGGAGTTCTGTTGCACTTTTTCGTTATATCCATCGAGGAGAAGGTGTTGGTTTAATGTTTATGGATAAGGAAGTTAAAGCCTTAAGGATATTGCTGTTAGATAAATTTTTGCCCGATAACTTTTTTCTATACTGGAACGAAGCTACGAATATAAGTAATTACTCTGCAAAGCTTCTATTAATGTTTTCAGCGCTTGAGACTATTATCACAAAAGATCAGACTTCTAAGAATTGGCAGTTATTAAACGATATTCTGGGCAGTAACGTGGTAAAAGACTGTTTTGGGGAAAGGGGTAACTCAAGCATAGGATTAAGAAATCGCTTAGTACACGGAGAATACTTCTCAGTGGGAGACTTTGATAAAGATTATGTAACTCTTATACATGACGGTGTGATTAAATATATAAATAACAATATTTTGCAGGCTAAACTAATTGAGGAAGACGTCGTCTCTCCACAGCGAGGTTTTGAAGAGGTCGATCAATTGAGGTCTTATATAAAGTTAGCTGATAGCACAACTGAATTTTCAATTGAAGCTCTTGTCAGAGACGCCTCAAAAGACTTTCAAAATCCTGAAACCTTTGAGTATGTGGCGCCAGGTCTCCATTATTAGAATATATTATGAAAAAAATATTTATTGGATTTGTAGGTCAAAGTGACGAGCTCACTGAAAAAATCTTAGAAATACAAGAGGGTTATGAGATATGGAATTTGAAACTGTTTAGTCTCGAAGAATTCACCAAAATCGTTAAAGACAGAATACCGCCCGTGAATAATAACGTTATAAATAATTATATTGTTGAGGAGTATAACGAGAACTATGGTATCACAGAAGAGTATTTTTCTCGCTGTACGTGGGGCTTATTTATACCAGATAGCTTGGGTGATGTTTCTGGTGATAGTTTTTCAGAGACTATGTTTTTATTAAATCTTTTTTCGCCATCTTTCCTGTATCCAATATTCTACGTAACTGACTTCGGTGTAACGGTAAAAAGGTATGATAATAGAAAGATACTCTCCTTTGGAAACTCACAAGGACAGGCAAAGTTATTTACTTCTTCGAACTTCGTAGACTTTTTTAAAACCCTGCTTCCGTCATCGGCATATAGCGGTACTTGGCAGCTTGATCGTGTTCAGGTTTGGAAGAAAGAAGACTGGAGATTGTTCGTTGCAGGCATGCTATTCTCTGACTTACGAGTCTATGATAATAGCAAAAGTGCGCTGACGTGGCAAAGAGAATCAGTGGAAATGAGTATGGTACTAGAATCACTATTTATAGCTGATGATACCAATAGTGAAGAAATAGGGTACAGGTTAAGGAAAAGAATTGCTGTACTGCTTTCAGTGTATTTTCCTAATATTGAAAATGATATTAAAGAACTTTATAAGGCTAGAAGCGAGTTTGTTCATGGATCATTTTATCTTAAGCTTGCAAAGAGTAGTGACCAGTTACCTACGCCCAACTTTAACTTGTTACACCAACAAACGGAGTTTGTGCGTTGGTCGTTAATTGGGTGCCTTCATTTGTTTCAAGTTATCAATAACGGTTCTAAATACCCCCAGAAGTCAGTAATGAGTGTGTTAGAAGCTGCTATCGTTGACGTTAAACTTCGTGAAAGTATATTAAATGATGTAAGTGAAGTGTTTTCTCTCTTGCCAACTATTTAAATTGGCTCATAATTGCTTTATCCTATGAAAAAACCGCAAAAAGAAGCAAGTAAGCCTCCAATAAAAAGGAAGACAAGATCATCCAAATCTGCTTTGAGTTATATAAGTGATTATGCAGGTAGGTGGCTGGATGATCAGATAGGATTCTTTAAGGAGTGTAAGATTTCTCAAGAAGAGGTAGACAGTGCGAAATTGCATTGGCATGAGCTTGCCAAAATATACGATGACCATAAGTCTAGGGAAGTTTTGCTATCGACAACAGCAAATACGATCTCTCAAATCATCCAGGGAATGTCAAAGGTCCACAGTGTTCGTTTAAGAATAAAAGATCCCGCTAGTCTGATTGGAAAAATTGTAAGAAAGCGCAAGGCAGATCCTAATAGAGATATAAATTATAATAACTACAAAGACGAAATTACAGATTTAATCGGAATAAGGATACTACACTTGTTAAAATCGGATTGGGAAAGTATCCATAGAGGTCTTTTTGATCATTTCTCTGCTAAAGGGAAGCCAGTAGCTTATATTCGTGAGGGCGATTCTAATGAGTGGATTACTATGTATAAAAACGCAGGTTGTAGGGTTGAAGATCACGAACGTAGATATAGGTCAGTTCACTATGAGGTGAAAGTAGGTATCACGAAAGAGCCTATAATTGCTGAAATTCAGGTCAGGACAATCCATGAAGAAAGTTGGAGTGAGCTTGATCACGCCATCAATTATCCCGTACAGGCGTCACTAATCATCCAGAATCTTTTGAGCACCCTAAACCAACTTGCTGGGATATCAGATGAGCTAAGCGCATACACAATGTACGTTTTTAATGCGTTCGAAGAACAAAAGGCGGAAATAGAGATGCTCCAAAATAGTTACTCAGCAAAACTTTCTGAAACGGAGGAGTTAATCAACAGGTTAGAGGTTAAAGAAGCAGAAAAGACTAAAATAAAAGAAAAGCTTAAAGATTTAGAAACAAAAGGTAACTCAGCTATGGGCTTTTCAGAAAGTAATACCGTTTTTTCGACCTCAGGTTTGCAACTTAGGACAAACTTTGCTGCCCCTATCTTTGGCAGCAATAACCACGACCCGACATCAGCTGTAAGACGGTGCGCAAGGTGTAAAGGTTTTTTGTTTGGTGGTTCCATCGGGAGTAATTTATGCGCTGTTTGTTCCGTTGCTTATAGAGTATAGGTAAGTATGCTAATTAGACTTTCTACTTAACTCTTCTCTTGATACCGAAAAATCATATGGACATTAACATTTTAATGGATAGTTTGAACAGTGATAGGCAGAGTGTGGAAGACGCTAAGGATATTAAGTATGTTATCTACGCCCGGAAGTCTACGGATGACATGGGTAAGCAGGCTCGGTCCTTGGCAGATCAGGTGTCAGAGTGTCAGCAATACGCACTCACCCACAATCTGCGTTGTGACCCGACCCCTATTATAGAGTCTGAGTCAGCAAAAGAGCCCGATATTCGACCCAAGTTTAGACAAATGATGGAAGACCTCAAAAGAGGAAAGTATGGAGGAGTTATTGCCTGGCACCCTGATAGATTATCTCGAAACATGAAGGACGCAGGGGAGATTATAGATCTCGTGGACAAGAGTGTTATTCGTGACTTGAAGTTCGTAAGTTTTGTATTTGATAATACTACTAGCGGAAAGATGCTTTTAGGTATGACCTTTGTACTATCTAAACAGTACTCAGATGCTTTAAGTGACAACGTTAACCGTGGTAATAGAAAGAGTGTTGAAGAGGGAAAGTATATCAATAAAGCGAAACACGGTTACTACAAGGACCCTAACCAGTATCTAAGACCTGATACCCATAATAATAATTTTATTCTGATAAAAACTGCTTTTAGAATGCGCCTGGATGGAGCTGGGTTGGATGAAATTGTTAAGTACCTAAACGAAAATAACTACTCAAAAGCAAATACTGGTCAGTATAGAACAATATTTAAAATGACGAAGCAGCGTGTATCAAGCTTTCTCTCTGATCCGATTTATACAGGTGTATACCGTTATGGCGGAATAGAAGCAGTTAACCTTGTTGAAAAGTATCATTTTGAGCCAATGATAACTGTTGAGGAGTTTGCAAAAATAAATAAACGAATATTCCCAAGCCTTGGTAGGTCCGCTCGTAAGAAGGATGGGGTACGAGCAGATTTTATGGTTAAAAGAGTTCGCTGTAGTTTTTGTGGCGAAGCAATGTCTACAGGTATTAGTGGAAGCAGAGCAGATTCCGGCGAAAAGACAGAGTACTTCTATTACCGATGTGAGACCGAAAAGTGCGTCAGGCATAACAAGTCGACTCGCGCAAAGGTTATTGTTGATTATGCAGTTGAGTTCCTGCAAACATTACCGTTCTCATCAGAGGCAAGTTACGATCACTACTTGAAGGAAATGGACAGGTTGAGTACACAAAAAGTAACCAAATCTAAAGAAAGGGTAAAAAGTTTGCAGACAAAGAGAGTATTTTTAGTAGAAAGAGAAAAAAAGGTAAAAGAAATGCTACTTAACGAAAAAGATGGTCGTATTAAAGATGAGTTTCGAGGGGATTTTGAACTGATAAAAGATCAGGTCTCTAAAATAGAACAAGAAATAACTGATCTAAAAGAGATAATTACTGGCGGTAAAACTGCTCCGGCTACCTATAGCGAGTTCCTCGAAGTTTTAAAGAAAATGCCTTTATTTATTAGGGAAATTAAGAGTTTAAGCGAGTTAGATTTTTTTATGAAAAAAATCTTCTCGAACCTCACTGTTAATGGTAAAAAAGTCATAAAAACAACGCTTGCTGCGCCCTTTGATAAGTTGTATAAACTAAGTAATCCTGCTTTGTTGCCCGATAAGGACTCGAACCTCAATTAACGGTACCAGAAACCGCTGTCCTACCATTAGACGATCGGGCAATACTGTATCATGTTTGCACACGAATACGTCTACTAGAATACACTGTTGTATGGTAGAGTGCAAGTGATGAAAACCTCCGAAATACTGCAACGTGTGACACTGATACTGATACTCGGAATCCTGGGGTATATGGCTCCGCTGTGGGTTTTGGTCGTATTTGTGGCTGTTGCGGTGTTTTTCGTACCTGCATTTGTAGAAGGAGCCATTATTGTGATGACAATAGAATACATAGGTCGAGATTTCGCCAGTATGGGATACGTGGGATGGGTACTGGTCGCATGGATACTGATGTGCGAGGTTGTGCGGACACGATTCCGTATGAATGGGAACAAGAAATAACATATGATGAAGCGTAATCGTAGGCGACTGTCATCGCCGGGCCTGAATATAGAGGAATTGATCGCAGATGCAGAGTTTGCTGGCAAGGATTTGTCCGGGAAAAGTATTATGCTGACGCGCCTAGGGCGCGGACCTATCAGCATGCTGATAGGGATTATGATTGTAGTAGGGGTCATATTCCTGGGCTATGTGATATTTCTCGTGAACAAGTCGCCCGACAGCTACGCGCGTACACTGTATCGCAATCGTCTGGCGAGCGAAATCGTGTTTGCTCCACGTGGTGCTATTCTGGACCGCAATGACCGTCAGTTGGCTGCCAGTACGTACAATTCAGTATCAGGCAGATACGAACGCGAGGTGGCGGATATCCCTGGGATTGGTTCGTTGATGGGATTTATTCGCTATCCAGAACAAGATGCCTCGGGGTATTACTGGCGTTTTTCTACCGAAGGCGTGTCAGGATTGGAAAAGTTTGCCGATAGCATGCTGAAAGAATATCCAGGATATCGTCTGCGTACTCGTGAACGTTCGGGGCAGGAATTGGTATTCCCTGAAGACCGCGTGGTATACCCGCAGTCAGGAAAACCACTGAAGACAACACTAGATTATGATCTGAACAAGAAACTAGGGGAATCTATGGTGAGTTTTATAAAAGCGAACAACTACGAGGCAGGCGCAGGTGTGATCATGAATGTACGCACAGGAGAAATACTGGCAATGGTGTCACTACCTGACATTGATCCTGATGCGCTCAGTAATAACGAAGAAGGGATTGCAGAGCAGTATCTGAATGATCCGAACAAACCTATGCTGAACCGCGTGGTATTCGGGGGGTATAACCCGGGATCGACGGTAAAGCCATATTTGGTGACTGCATTTTTGAACGAGGGCACCATCACACCAACATCAGTAGTAAACAGTGTGGGCAAAATAAAGGTTATCAACCCCTATACAAAAGGTCAGGACTATACATTCCGCGATTGGCGACCACTGGGGCATGGTGTGACCAATGCGCGCTGGGCGTTGGCGGATTCTGTCAACACATTTTTCTATGTATATGGGGGAGGATACGGCGGGGTGAAGGGCCTGGGAATCAAAAAGATAAAAGAATACATGCAAAAGTTCGGGCTGGGCGAACGGGTGCCATTCGTACTGCGGGGTACACAGCCGGGACAGGTGCCTGACCCTGCATGGAAGATGGAGACATTCGGTGAATCATGGAGAGTGGGGGACACCTATAACTCGTCGATTGGGCAGTATGGATTTGTCGTGACGCCGTTGCAGCAGCTGCGTGCAGTGGCAGCATTGGCAACCAGCGGACTGATGATACAGCCGATTATTCTATCAGGACAGGCATTAGTAGTGGACCGTATTCCGGGTATAGAAGAAGCCTGGTATCAGGAGGTACGCGCCGGTATGCGCGATGTGGTAACCATTGGTACCGGTCAGAGTATGAATGTGCCTGCAATAGAGTTTGCCGCAAAGACAGGAACCGCACAGGTACTGAACAAGACGAAAATTAACTCGTGGACCATAGGATTCTGGCCCTATAACGAACCGCAGTATGCATTTGTATTGTTGGCAGAGCGTGGACCCAAGGAGGGTGCGCCCAACGTATCACATGCATGGCGTACGGTTATTAATTGGATGATTGATGAGCGTACAGAATACTTTATTCCGGCGCCAGGATACGAGGCTCTGAAGGCAAGCCCGAAAAAGATGTCAGTGCCTGTAGAGGTAAAAGAAGATGGCGTAAAAACGGTAGATGCTCTGGAGATCCCTGCAGAGGAAGAAGAGACTCCAGTTGATGCGATTCTTGACCCTGTAACTGCTCCTGTGGAGTAAAAGGTTTTAATATAGTTCCCAATAGATGCCTAAAAGGGCATATTATGATACAATTTTACTTTATGGAACCAATTTTCATGACACAGCAGGGCCGAGACGATATGGTGGCAGAATTGCACGAGCGCACCCACGTGATACGTCCCGAAATATCTCGGCGTATGGCAGACGCGCGAGCGCTGGGTGATTTGTCCGAAAACGCAGAGTATCACAGTGCACGTAGTGAGGCCCGCAAAAACGAGGGACGTATCGAAGAGCTCGAAGAAACTCTCAAGAGGGTCAAAATCATTGCTTCAAAATCCCATGATACTGCAGAGTTGTCGGCGCGTATTACCCTGCTAAAAAACAATGAGACAGAGGTGGTGTATATCTTGGTATCAGCAGCCGAGGCAGACATACGCGCAAGCAAATTATCTATCGAATCTCCCATAGGTCAGTTATTAGTAGGAAAGAGAGTAGGTGACGAATTCGTTCATACTACTCCTGCAGGCGACATACAGTATTGTATTATTGGTATAGAATAAAGGGTGTAAATAAAATTATGGAAGCAGAAAAATCAAAATCCCTAGAATTAGCTAAACAATTTCTTGGGAAGGAGGTTGAGATTGTTTTTGATAGACCGCTTGGAAGCAGTCATCCAAAACACGGATTCATTTATGAGGTGAATTACGGTTATCTTGATGGAATTAAAGCCCCAGATGGAGAAGATCTGGATGCGTATTTTCTAGGAACAGATCAATCACTCGAAAAGGCTAGGGGTGTTGTAAAAGCTATTATTCATCGAGTTGAAGATGATGATGACAAGCTGGTTGTTATGCCAAAAGAAGTATCAATGAGTGATGAAGAAATTAAACGAGCGGTGAATTTTCAGGAGCAGTGGTTTAAGCACCAAATTCTTCGATAGAGTCTAAGGCGTTACTCTACTTGCATTTCGCCCCTGACTCGTCATAATGGGCGGATATGGCATCACTTGATGAATTGCGCTCTGTGCGTTTGGGAAAATTAACAACACTACGTGAATCAGGCGAGCAGCCGTACGAGGTGGTATCTGCACGCACACATAGTATCGCAGAGGTGATTGATCAGTTCGAGGTATTGTCGACAGGAGGAAATAGTGTGACCTTAGCTGGGCGCATTATGGCTATTCGGGGTCAGGGGGCAATACTCTTTGTATCGTTATGGGATGGGACGGATCATTTCCAGTGTGTATTTCAGCGTGACCACATGGAGGCAGATCGTTTCGAATTGTTCGGCGAAACCATTGATGTGGGTGATTTTATCGAATGTACAGGAACATTGTTCACAACCCAGCGGGGCCAGGACAGTATCCAGGTGTCTGGTTGGAAATGTCTCACCAAATCGTTGTTGCCGTTACCTGATAAATGGCATGGACTCGCAGATGACGACGAGCGATACCGTAAGCGTTATTTGGAAATGATTAGTGATACAGAGGTGTTCGACCGATTCAAATTACGATCCCTGGTTATCCGCTATATTCGTAATTTCTTTGATTCTCGTGGGTTTTTGGAGATAGAAACACCGATATTGCAGTCACAGGCAGGTGGCGCGATGGCGCGGACGTTCGATACGTTCCATGCAGATTTACAGATGCCTATGGTGCTACGTATTGCATTGGAACTGGAGCACAAAATGTTAATGGCAGGCGGACTACCAGCAGTCTACGAAATTGGCAAAAACTTCCGCAACGAGGGCAGTGATCCAACACATATCCAGGAATTCACCATGATGGAATGGTACTGGGCGTATCACACATTAGCAGACAATATGCAGCTGACAGAGGATTTGCTGAAAGGCATAGTACGAGATGTGTGTAATAACCAACAGGAATTCACAGTCTATGACAAGCAGGGTGATGCACAGATGGTATCGTTCGGAGGAGAATGGGGGCGTGTACGATTCGATGATCTGCTACGGGTATACGCGCGTATTGATATTGCAACAGCGAGTCTCGACGATATTCGTAGCCACGCAGTCGAACACGGCATGCCGACTGACGAGGCGGAGGCTACAGGTCGCGGCAATCTGTTGGATTACATATTCAAGAAAACTACACGTCATCGCATCATCAATCCAACATTCGTCACCCATTACCCAGGAGATTTGAAGCCATTGGCACAGCAAAACCCAGATGGTACCGCATCGGTGGCACAGTTGATTATCGCAGGGGCAGAGATCACTAATCAGTATGCAGAATTGATTGATCCATTGGTGCAACGCAGTTTGTTGGAATCGCAATCCGCAGCGCGCGCAGGCGGTGATGATGAAGCAATGGAGATTGACGAGCGATTCCTAACTGCAATGGAGCACGGCATGCCACCTATGACGGGATTTGGTATGGGAATTGATCGCCTGGTTGCAATTCTGACAGAACAGCGCAATCTCCGCGAAACCATCTTCTTCCCGATTATGCGGCCGGAGTAAGTAATACGATAGATTAAAACCGCCAGCAGCACTAGCTTATGGCGGTTTTTGTTTAGATGGTGATTTTGTTAGTTTTTACTACCAGACTCGGGAAGGTGAAAGCTCTGTCCCTACCCACCAATGCCTATACGCCCATCCTATGGGGACACAGGGTATGGTTGTGTCTTGTGGAAGGGTATTAACTTGGTGGTAATCCGCGGCGCTTTTCATAACAAATATATTCGTAGACCTTGCAGAGAAGTCTGTGTAATAACCTATCGTAAACTCGTCTTTTTGTAGAAAACTTGAGGGCAGCGGGTACAATTCTTTTGCTCTCAGCGAGGCAAATAGCGTATTGGGATCTGCTATCTCTTCCTCTTTGACTTGGTAGGTAAGTATGACGCTATTGAGATCTTCTCTTTTCATGGTTGTTAATTTATGAGTGAATAATTTACAAAACACTATACACCATTTTATTTAAGAGTCTAGGTTTGGTAGTAGTTCAATTATTAATAGTTACCCACATCCCCTAATATAGTGGGTTGTGTAACTTTGTGGCAGGGAATATAATGGCTGTGGGGCAAAGTGGGGCATTCGGGGGAATGTTCAGACTGTGTCGGCCCTAGATTATTCGTCATTCACCATTATTCTGTGGTCTCCTGCCCCCGCTTTACGAGACCACCGAATAGGGGTGAATACTAATGATGTATACGCGCTGTAATTGTCCTCTATATGCTGATCGGAGAATACATACACACCATTGATGATAAAAAGCGTATTGCTCTACCTGCCCGATTCCGTACTGAATTAGGGAAAAAGGTAATAATCACGCGTGGATTGGATGGGTGTCTGTTCGTATACTCTGAATCACAGTGGCCTGTTCTGGCTGCAAAACTGGGTGAATTATCCATGGGTGGCACTGATTCTCGTGCATTCAACCGATTCATTCTGGGCGGAGCAATCGAAACTGATGTAGATGCAAGTGGGCGCATATTGATACCCGATTTTTTGCGCACCTTTGCACAATTGGAGGAACGAGTAGTGGTTGCTGGGGTGATGTCACGCGTAGAAATCTGGAACGAAGAGTCATGGAGACTGTACACAGCACAGGTCGAATCTCGCGCTGATAAACTGGCTGAAAAACTCAGCGAGGTCGGAATGATTTAATAATCTATATGTCACACATCTCTGTACTATCACATGAAGTTCTCGAGCATTTGAATATCCAGCCTACGGATACTGTATTGGATGGTACTGTGGGTGGAGCAGGACATAGTGTATTGATGGCAGAACAACTATCAGCAGGCGGGCATTTGATATGTTGTGATTTAGATCAGACTGCGCTCGATGCTGCGGTCCCGTTGCTGGCTGATGTGCGTGATAGGGGTGTGCAAGTGAGTATGTATCATGGTTCATTCGCTGATATTGGGGAAAGTGACGAGTATAATAACGTAAAGTATGACAAAATACTATTGGACCTAGGATGGAGCAGTAATCAGTTCGAGAATCCAGACAGAGGATTTTCATTCATGCACGATGGTCCACTGGATATGCGTCTGTCATTCCCTGGTACCGGTACCACTGCGCGAGATATTTTGCATAACAGTACAGAATCGGAACTCATAGAATTATTGGAAACATTTGGAGAAGAGCCGCATGCAAAGAAAATAGCTGCAGCCATTATCCATGAACGGATTCACGGCACGCTCGAAACAACGCATGATTTAGCACGAACAGTAGAGTCTGTTGTTGGTAGAAGAGGCAAAACACATCCTGCCACGCAGACATTTCAGGCTTTGCGCATCGCAGTCAATCATGAAATAGATGCAATTGTTCGGGGAATTCCTATACTTTTAGATCACTTGAATACAGGAGGGAGGATGTCAGTCATTACTTTTCATAGTTTAGAAGACAGATTAGTAAAACGAATACTGAGCGACCATGTGACAACAGAGAAATTCCGACTGATCAACAAACATGTAGTAGTTCCTTCTCGGTCAGAGTTTGTCAGGAATCCTCGCAGTCGCAGTGCAAAGTTACGAACTATAGAACGCATATGAAATCAGCTATAAAAATACATAAACAACGAGATTGGATGGTGTGGGCACGTCTAGGATGGACGCGTTTGTTGACCGTTGCTGCCATTGTACTGTTTTGCGCACACATGGCACTGTTATTCCATGTGAATTCACTGGGCTCTGAAATCCAGAATATGGAATTAGCGACGCGTACGGTAGAGCGAGATTCCACAGAAGTACAAACGCAGATCTATACCATTACGCGCGATATGACATTTATGCAGTTAGCGAGTGTTAATCAATTAGAACTTCGAGAACCTCGAGATATTGCTATCTTGTATATGCAGTTACCGGATCACGCTCTCGTACTGCGATAGGATACTGGTATGGCAGTACTCCAGCACAAGCATTACAACCACAAACCAGAATCGTTCAACGGTCGGCTCCTCCTTCTGCTGGGTATTATTACGTTATGTTGTTTATTTATACTGGCTCGGCTGGTATTTTTGCAGGCAATCAAGGGTCCCGCCTATCGTGCCATAGCTGAGCGCATGTACAGCGGTACTACACAAAACGCCGGGTCGTCTGACAGGGGAGACATCATCATGGTGAACAAAGAAGGTACACGCTATATGCTCGCAGGGCAGCGTGTTCAGTACTTTGCAGTATTGGATCCTGCAAAGGTGGTCAGTCCCGCAGAGGCATACCAGCAAATCAGTACACTATTGCCTGACATTAGCCAGGGAGAGTTTGATGGATATATGCGCGAAAAAAGTCGCCATAAGTTCCAAAGTATTCCTTTGGATAAGCAGTATGTAGAGCAGGTTACGGGCAAAGCTGCAAAGGCAGGTATCATTTCGCCCGGCGTGATGCTGGTCTCAGAAAAAGTCCGCCACTATCCAGGAGGGACCTTGGCAGCGCATGTGCTGGGGTTTGTAGGATATGTAGGAGACAGATTGGAAGGTCGCTATGGGCTAGAGCGTCAGTATGATGAAATACTGCGCGTGCAGGATAATAATCTGTATACTAATTTCTTTGTTGAGTTGTTCTCTACTCTCCGTTCATTATCATCGGAGCCCGCGCAATTGTCAGGACAGGCAACATTGGTAACTACGTTAGAACCAGAAATCCAAAACCGTACAGAAAAATTGCTGGACAGTATCGATAGCAAATTCGCGCCTCAAGAAGCTGGAATTATTATACTGGATGCGGCAACGGGCGCTGTGCGATCGATGGCACGCACGCCATTGTTTGATGTAAATAATTTTCGTGATGTGGGCGATATAGATGTGTTTACCAATTCGTCAATACAAAAGGTCTACGAGGTAGGCTCTATCATGAAGCCGCTGGTGATGGCATATGCATTGGAAGAGGGAAAAATAACGCCCGAGACCGAATATGTTGATAAGGGTTCGGTGGTAGTACATGATCGCACTATCTATAACTTTGATAAAAAAGCTCGAGGGCGCGTGAATATGGAACAGGTTTTGATCCAGTCGCTGAACACAGGAATGGTATTTATAATGGACAGGCTGGATAGGAAGGGGTTTAAAGAGTACTTTGAATCATTAGGGTTGCGTGGTCTCACGGGGATAGATTTGCCCTATGAAGCGCGCGGACTGACAAAAAACATAGACAGTCTCCGGCGTGTTGAATATGCAAATATTTCATTTGGTCAGGGTGTCGCAGTGACACCTATTGCGATGCTGCGTGCCCTGTCTATACTGTCTAACCATGGCAAATTAGTGCAGCCGTATATCGTAGAGAAAATAGAATACCCCTACGGAACATCGCGTGATCTGGGGCTGGTGGCACGATCGGCACAACAACAGATACTATCACCAAAGACTGTCGATGAGGTTGCGGATATTATGGTCAAACTGGTTGATACTAATTTCAAAAATAGTCCCCATTACCTGAAGCATTATTCAGTTGCCGCAAAAACAGGTACTGCACAAATCGCAAGTGGTTCGGCAGGATATTCAGAAGGGCGTCGGCTGCATACATTCTATGGGTTTTTCCCTGCACGCAATCCTCGATTCTCGGTATTTCTGTATGCGGTGCAGCCGCAGGGGGTGCAGTATTCAGCGCAGACTCTGGCGGAACCATTTCTCGAGTTGTCGCAGTTTCTTGTGAACTATTACAATATCCCGCCTGATAGAGGATTGTTACAGTAATATAAGGCAAAATTCGTACTTTATATTCCAAAATCCTGCAAAACTCGCCCAAGGCTCAAAACAGTTTCAGATTTTTCCATACTAAAGTACGAATTTTGCAATAATCTTACTTTTTTCGTCAAAGAAATTTCAGAATAGCACTAAAACATGAACGCGAGATAGGAGATACACATACCAACTACTACTAAAAAGATGACTACTACTCTGATAAGCTTTACCTTTTTCATGCGCTGGGTGTTATACATGTTGAATGACATAGATTGCTGAAGTATACTACAATAGATTACAAATTCAATATGATCATTTCACGCAAGCATCGTATCCCGCAACACTGGAAAGTAGTCATAAATGCTGCTGTTGTTTTCTTGTGCGTAGTATTTGTAGTGCGTATTGGCGAACTATTGCACGGGATGCGTGTATCGCGTGAACGTCTAGAGCATGTGCAAAATGCTCATAACCAGGCAGTGCAGCAGCATCAGGATTTGGTGCAGGAATACACGGATCTCACCACGCCTGATGGGGTAGAATACTATGTACGTAACCATTATCGCGCTATTTCCGAAGGTGAGGAACTGGTCGTAGTCGTTGACCCGCGCGCGGTAGTAGAACCCAAACCTATAGCGCCTCTCACCTGGCAGGAGCGATTACGACTATTTTTCCATATTCCGTAATGACGTACACTTATTGGATGCGGTGGGATGTAGGTGGTATACTGATATCTATTATTCATTTAAATTAACCTTGAACATACATATGGCGAAACATGAAGTCACTATTTACTCAACGTCTACGTGCCATTATTGTACTGTGGCAAAAGACTTTTTCCGTTCTCACAATATAGAGTATACCGAATACAACGTAGGATTGGATGCAGAAAAGCGTATGGAAATGGTAGATTTAACAGGGCAAATGGGTGTACCTGTTATAGTGGTAGATGGTGTGGCGACGGTTGGATTTAACGAGTCTCATTTGCGTGATGCATTGGGTATGAATGGTCATGGTAGATCTGACACAAATAGTCCAGATGGTGAAGCTGGAGGATCGGTATGGTCCCGCGTCAGAAGCGTGCTGGGATTGGAATAGTGTCGATATTGGTATATACTGCACAGGATGTCTGTCACAGATACAGCATCCTTTCGTAGTTCAATGGATAGAACGGTTCCGTCCTAAGGAAAGAATGTAGGTTCGATTCCTACCGAGAGGACACGTAACGAGAGTTTCTCTATCTCAGAAAATACACCGTCTTATCGTTAGGGTAGAATCAAAACCAGGACGATCCAATTATCAGAATAGTTTAATTATAATTCTATGAAAAAAATATCATTTAATAACATTAGTCCATCGGATGCGTTGATGGGGTCAGGAGCTCTATTTTTAGTAGTTCTGACGATTGCAGCAGTAACACTATTGGTAATGCAAATCGCAAAACCAAGTAACGATTATCAGGGGCGTACTATTACCGTGTCAGCGACGGGCGATGCGTTCCAGACGCCAGATGTTGCGGAGTTTACCTATACCGTTCGCAAGGAAGGCAAAGATGTTTCTACTACTCAGACAGAGGTTACCAAACAGTCTAATGCTGTATTAGAGTCCCTGAAGGAAATCGGTGTCAAAGAAGAAGACATCCAAACACAGAATATCTCTGCGAATCCTCGCTATGAATGGCAGAATAGGGCGGTCACCTGTCCTGTAGGCAATTACTGTCCGCCTGAAGGTAGAAATGTTCTCGTTGGATACGAATCTTCCATTACTGTAGCGGTTCGCACACGTGATTTCGATTTAGCGAGCAAAATACTATCAACGCTAGGAGCGGCAAATGTCTCTGACATCCAGGGTCCACAATTCACTACAGAAGATCCAGACCAGGCACAAAATGAAGCTCGCGAAGAAGCTCTTGTGCGTGCACGCGAAAAGGCAAAGTCTATGGCTTCCGCAATGGGGGTTCGTCTGGGTCGTGTAGTATCATTTAGCGAGGGGGGCGATGTATATCCTATGTACGCTCGTGCAGAATCAGCTGCATACGATATGGCGGGTAATATGACAAAGTCGGTCGCCGCTCCGGTACCAGTGATTGCTGCAGGTCAGGACAAAATATCGGTATCAGTGAACGTGGTCTATCGTATTCGTTAATCTAATTAACAATGATACAAGATTTCGATTTATTACAACAAAAGCACCTGCAAAAGGTGCTTTTGTTGTATGATTCGTTTGGATGGCTAGTTATAGAATGCAAGTACTTTTGCACAGTAAAAAGTGCGTTGTTTGGCTATAGAGTGATACTATAGATGGTATGGGTTCACTCTTTGATGACATGAAGGCGCCGCGTTTTTGGTTAGCAGGACTGCTCGTTTTTGGCTTGGGATTGGCACTGTGGAAGGCATCGTCCATGATCATCATTGTGATGTCAGCAATTGTTCTCTCTATTTTTATAGAATCGCTAGCAGAATATATACAGCGATTTTTGCGATTACCTCGATTTCTATCAATCATCATTGTGTTTGTCCTGGTACTGCTCATGTTCGGATTTCTCATAGCGTCCGCAATTCCTGTGTTTATAAAGGAAATCAGCGTTCTCGCCCCATTGATTCCTGATGGGGATAGTTTGGGTAAAATTTTATCAGCATTCGGAGTAGGTGCGGAATCAACCGATTCAGTTCTATCATTTTCTCCTGATTTATTGACACAGGTTTCGGGTGGCGTCAAAACCGCTTCGCAGGGTATTTTCAAAGTCGTCATATCAACATTCGGTGGCTTTGCTAATATGGTCCTGTTGGGAATGCTGTCGCTGTATCTGGCACTGGAGGATAGGGCAATAGAGCGATTAATTTTTGCCATTGCTCCAAAACAGTCCGAGGTATATATTGCTTCTCTCTGGAATCGAATTCGAGCCAAGACTGAGGGCTGGTTCCGCGGACAGGTAGTAGTAGCCGGCATTGTGGCGGTGTGTACGTATATCGGTTTGACATTATTAGGTGTACCGTACGCATTTCTACTGGCTGCACTGGCAGCAGTAATGGGAATTATTCCTTTCGGTATTGTAGTTGCATTTTTGCCGGCACTTGGAATTGCACTATCAAAAGGTGGTGTTTTGACACCGGTGTATGTCACAATACTCTATGCATCGATACAGTATATTACTGACTATATTGTACAACCACTGGTAACACGTCGTGTCACAGGGCTACCGCCATTGTTAGTGATTATATCAGTGGTGGTATCAGTGACCCTATTTGGATTCCTTGGATTCTTTATCGCTATTCCAGGATCTATATTCCTGCTGGAAATAGTACGTGATATAGAGCGACAAAAAGGAGAGTTGGACAATAATGCGCTTTTGGAAACTAATTTTTCTGAAGAAGAGGCGGTCAGCAATAGTTAATAATTTTTTGTAATCGGACCTGAAAACAGGTGCTCTTTTGGAGTGCCTATGAAAACACTCAGTAATCATGTATGATAGGAGTATATGGAAGCATCTCCTCGTTATATCACAACTACGTTGCCCTATGTCAATGCAGAGCCTCATGTGGGTTTTTCTATGGAACTCATTCGTGCTGATGCTATTGCACGATTCCATACTTTGTTAGGTCGTGATGTATTTTTTAACACGGGTACCGACGAGCATGGACAAAAACTGCTCGATGCTGCTATTACAGCTGGGGAGCCTGTCGAAAACTATGTGGGCAGACATGCCCAGCTCTTTCGGGAATTAGCGGGAATTCTGGGCGTTACGCCTGACGTACATTTTATACGAACTACTGATACACACCATATGCAGGGCGCTCAGGAATTCTGGCGTCGTGTATATGATAATGGCTATATCTATAAATCTACTTATCAAGCAAAATATTGCGTAGGGTGCGAGTTAGAAAAATCAGATTCTGAATTGGTCGATGGTCAGTGCCCAATTCATCCTACTATGCAGGTTCAGTTTATTGACGAGGAAAATTACTTTTTTAAATTCTCGGCATTTCAAGACAGAATCCTAGAGTTATATACCGCGAAGCCTGATTTTGTAGTTCCTGATTCCAGGATGAAAGAAATTACCTCATTTGTGCAATCGGGTCTGCGAGATTTCCCGGTCTCTCGGTTGAAATCAAAGATGCCGTGGGGTGTTCCGGTACCAGGCGATGACGATCATGTTATGTATGTTTGGTTCGATGCTTTGACGAATTATATTACTACGCTCGGTTGGCCCCATGATATGGATCAATTCAATCGCTATTGGGTGAACGGTTTGCCGGCTCAGTACTGCGGTCAAGACAATGTACGTCAGCAGTCTGCTATATGGCAGGCAATGTTGATGGCCGCTGATTTGCCGCTGAGCAATCAAATTCATATTAATGGTTTTATTGTAGGAGCTGATGGTCGCAAAATGTCGAAATCGATAGGCAATGTGATTGATCCTTTGCCATTGGTTGATCACTATGGTTCGCAGGCATTGCGGTATTTTCTTCTGCACTATATTCATCCGTATGAAGGCTCACCTATGAGCTACGAAGCGTTCCATGATCGCTATACAGCAGATTTGGTAAATGGTATCGGCAATCTGACATCACGTTTGTTGAATATGTCTGAAAAGTATCTAGACAACTGCCCCGAACTACCTGACAGTTCGATTCCCTTGGACTGGTTGGAGGCATTTGAATCATTCCGTCCGGACATTGCCTGTGGTATAGTTCTGAAATGGGTGGCGGATCTGGATGGAGATATTACGAAAACAGAACCTTTTAAGCTGATAAAGGTTAACTCAGAAAAAGCAAAACATTTAATATCCGAATATGTTGTGCGCCTGTATACTATTGCTCGTATGCTGAACCCAATTATGCCAGAGATTTCGAGCGCTATAAAATCGTATGTAAAGGCAAATAAAAAACCCGAAACACCGCTGTTTCCGCGTGTAGACATGATAGAGGTGTAGATCGTCGCAGTTTCTTCAAGATTTATTATATGTATATAGACACACACTCGCATCTGAACCTTGATCAGTTTACCGATGATATCGAGGCGGTTATTGACCAGATGCGTACCATGCAGATACGTACACAGACAGTCGGAGTAGATGTATCAACCAGTGTACGTGCCCTAGAAATCGCTGCACAGTTTCCAGAACTATCCCGAGCACTCGTGGGCATGCATCCTGCCTATGTACAGTCAGGAGTTGAGTATGATCACGACCTGCTGCAGTTACGAAGTTTTCTGGATAATCCTCTCTGCGTTGGAATAGGGGAATGTGGTTTTGATTATTTCCGGTCTGCAAAATCGGAAGTATATGATGCACAGCAATTCATATTTCATACTCAGATGGGATGGGCTCAGGAAGTGGGGTTGCCGGTAATGCTGCATATTCGTCCTACACGCGACACATATGATGCCTACGATGATGCACTGGAGGTACTGCGAGGGTATCCTGGTGTTCGAGGTCAGGCGCATTTTTTTGCAGGGACTCTCGCTCAGGCGCAGCAGTTTTTGGACCTGGGATACCACATTTCATGTACGGGAGTTGTCACATTCACGCATGATTATGACGAGGTGGTGCAATACGTGCCTATCGATAGATTGTTACTAGAAACTGATGCGCCGTATGTCGCACCCGCACCGTATCGCGGTGCACGATGTGAGCCGTGGCATGTGATTGAGGTTTATAAACGGGTTGCGGAGCTGCGAAATATACCCATCGCAGATCTGCAGGATCAGATGTCCTCTAATGTGAGTACGCTCTATGGTTGGTAATAACGCGAGATATCCACTAGATATACCAAACCCAATTTGAGCTTTCAAAAATCCTGCAAAACTTGCCTATGGCTCGGACAGTTTCGGATTTCAGAAAGTCATAAATTGGATTGATTAAGTTAATGCGGTAGTCGCTTTTAATCCTATAGAATATTTGTTATCAACATGATTTTTGGATAAAACAATGTATAGTAGTAAAGTATGAAAAATATAATCCTTATCGTTGTTATTCTTGTTGCTATTGCATTATTGACCCATTTTGTGGTAAAAAAGCCGGGGACCGGAGAAGTTCTTCTCGGTGATGGTACTCAGTCTTCTCTAGATACCATCGATCCTTTATCAAATAATACGACTACATCTGTAGCACAACAACCAACTACTATGAATACGCCATCATCAGAAACAACTCAAAAAGTAAAAATGACTACTACACCTTCCGGTCTACAGTATGGAATATTAGTATCAGGAACCGGTGCAGAGGCTGCGTCGGGTGATTTGGTTACCGTTCATTACACGGGTACTCTGACCGATGGAACCAAATTTGATTCCAGTGTAGATCGCGGAGAGCCTGCAACATTTCCTATCGGGGTAGGGCAGTTGATCAAAGGGTGGGACGAAGGTATCCCAGGTATGAAGATTGGAGAAAAGCGCCTCCTAGTAATTCCTGGCAATCTCGCATATGGCGCAACTCCTCCTCCAGGATCTCCTATAAAAGTAAACGACACATTAGTGTTTGAGGTAGAGCTACTAGCTGTTCAAAAAGCAAGATAGTATAAAATACATACAGTCTTCTCATAAAATCTCTTAGTATGAAGAAAATAGCCAGTCATACTACGAATCGTACACGCCCACGTCGCCGTCCACCAACTGGCGAGTGGGTGTTTGCGTTGATTCTCTGCGGAATTTTATTTCTCTGTTGGGTAGTATGGGGTAGGCCGTTATCAACGGGGTCTATTAGTGTAATTTCAGATTCCAATATTGACACTTCTGACGAGAGGGTTGATTATACGGCGCTGGAATCTATCATAGCCGACGTTGATGACATGCTGCGTCTGCCTTCGGATTTGGTCATACATATGACTGGTTGTGATGGAGACCCGAATGCGTATTACGAGCCGGAAAAGAAAGAAGTTGTTGTCTGCACAGAGCTTATTCATGACTTTAATACGATGTTCGAGAAGATATACGATAATCCTGTCGATGTTCGTGATGCTTCTACGAATGCGCTTGTATTTATTGCGCTACATGAAATTGGTCATGCTCTCATAGACATTCTGGAATTACCTATCACGGGCAAGGAAGAAGACGTTGCCGATCAGTTGTCCACGTATCTACTGATTCAGGCGTTGGAGAGTGGAGGGCAGTTAGTCCTGGATGGCGCCGTATGGTTTGGTGTTGTTGCAGAGCAGTATGATGTTGCTGAAATAGACTTTGCCGATGAGCATTCACTCGACGTTCAGCGGTATTATACGTTGGCCTGCTGGGTGTATGGTTCGGATCCGGCTACTTTTGGGGACATTGTAAGTGATGGAATACTATCACCAGAACGTGCTGAATTATGTCCAGAAGAATTCCAGAGATTCTCGCGTAGTTGGTTAGTCTTGCTGGATGGTTATATACAATAGGGTTTAAGAGTCGACTCTGAACTTTTTGCCCTTGCTCATTTGAAAAAAATCAGTATAGTTACCATTATATGCCAAATCTAGCAGCAGCAAAAAAAGCAGTGCGCCAATCAGACGCACGACGTATAGTAAACGACAAACGCCGTCGCGCTATGCGTGAATCGGTAAAATCTCTTCGCGAAGCTGCAAAAACTAATGCCAGCACCCCTGAGCAGTTGTCCAAGGCGTTCCAAGCTCTCGACAAGGCTGCAAAACGTGGTGTTATAAAAAAAGGTACCGCAGATCGCAAAAAATCTCGCCTTTCAAAAATGGTAGCAGTTGCAACTGCAAAGTAATGAACGTATCAAATCGCCGTACCGGGGCGATTTTTGATAAATGTAGTCTAAGTTGGATAGTTGAATTGACATGTCGGTAGATGTATAGTAATATGGTATGAGTAGTTTTTCGCGCTAGGGTAGAACAATATCGTTCATAAAAATTTCGACGTTGAAGGTTACAGACAGTAATTTTATCGTAGGAATTGAACAATGGCTTGCTTATATTTTATTGTTCACAAAAACCTTAAGCAATGAAAAACTACAGATTCTTTTTCCTCAGCAGTACGGATGATGGCGGCGAGGTTATGTGCCTTAGAAGGCATAAGCCGCATAAGCCGTACAAGTTCGCAACCTTCTTCAGTAGCATTGGAGGGTGTGGTCAGGGAGACTTCACGCTAAAGGAGGTTGTTGCTGCAATTTGCATGCACGACACCCACGGAGGCCTAGAGTTTTTCCCTGATGGAGATCCCGAGTCTGCATTTATCGTACACGTCGGGGATGGTGGTGATCATATCCATTTTTGGCGCGGTCGTCATCGTCGTGCGTGCGCAAGGATCGCTCGGGAGGATCATCAGGATGTATCCTGGTTAAAAGCCCTGAAGCTCTTGATCTGGCACGCGAACGAGGTGAACTATGAGGCCTACTACGAGGAAGAGTGAGAGGAAAAAAGCACAAACGCATCGACCTATTTTTAGGGTCGGTGCGGTTTTTTATTACACAACTAAATCGAGAAAGGAGAATTACTTTGAAATATGGTCAGTAGGGTGTTTTTATGGTAATGTGACACCACATGAGTACTATTAGGAACTTTTCCATAATTGCCCATATCGACCATGGGAAGTCGACGTTGTCTGATCGTATGTTGGAAATGACCGGTACGATCGACAAGCGTAGTATGCAGGACCAGGTTCTAGATTCCATGGAGCTCGAGCGTGAGCGAGGTATCACTATCAAAATGCAGCCAGTACGCATGAAATGGAAATATTCTGGGCAGGAGTATGTTCTGAATCTCATTGACACGCCGGGACATATTGACTTTTCTTACGAAGTATCACGAGCAATTCAGGCGGTAGAGGGGTCGCTGTTGCTAGTGGATGCTACACAGGGTGTTCAGGCACAGACATTTACGGTTTTGGAAATGGCGCGCGCGAATAATTTGGTGATTATTCCGGTGGTGACCAAGGTTGATTCTTCATTAGCGCGTGTCGATGATATCATCCTGGATCTATGTCAGCTGCTATCCTGTTCGCCGGATGATGTGATCGCGGTATCAGGAAAAACAGGTGAAGGGGTAGACACATTGTTAAATGCTGTCATTGATCGTATCCCTGCACCACAGTCATCAGCGAATGAACCTCGTGCGCTGGTATTCGATTATGAGTACAGTAGTCATCAGGGGATTATTGTCTACGCACGTATGATAGATGGCGCATTATCAAAAGGCGACAATGTCGTATTCCGTGGTTCAGGAACACGATTCACAGTTACCGAGGTGGGGCATTTAACTCCAAAAAAACAACAACGCGATACGGTGGTGGCAGGAGAAATCGGATATATCGTGACCGGTATAAAGGATGCTGCAATAGCGGCAGTAGGAGACACTATTACGCGCACTACTTCGCAGTTACCGATGCTGCCCGGATATCAGGCGCCAACTCCGATGATCTGGGCGAGTGTGTATCCTGAATCTCAGGATGACTTTGTGGAATTGCGCTCTGCATTGCATCGGTTAAAACTGTCTGACTCGTCTCTATCATTCGAAGAAGAAACCTCGGGGGTGTTGGGCAGAGGATTCCGTTGTGGATTTCTGGGTATGCTTCATTTAGAAATTATTATCGAAAGGTTAAAACGTGAATACGATATAGAGCTTATCATCACGCAGCCCACCGTTACTTATCGCGTAATGACAAAGCGTGGTGTGTCTACGGATATTTATAACCCACACATGCTCCCTGACTATGGCGATATTGAATATATCGAGGAACCCTGGGTGATGGCACATATTATTGCACCCTCGCATTATATGGGTGACTGCATTCAGTTGTTCCATGAATTTGAAGCTGACGATCCACGTATAGAGACCCTGTATGGAGGTAGTAATACAGAACTACTGGCTGCAATGCCTCTACGAGAGCTCATGAGAAATTTCTTTGACGCGTTGAAATCTGCTACGAGCGGTTTTGCATCATTATCATACGCGCCTCTGGAGTATCGACGGGCAGACGTAGTGCGTATGGATGTGTTGGTTGCTGATGAAATCCAGCCTGCATTTACCAAGGTGGTTTCGACAAAAAAGATGCAGAAAGAGGGAGATGAATTAGTGGAGAAACTGCACAAACATATTCCTCAGCAGTTAATCGTGGTCAAGATTCAGGCTCGTGTAAATGGTCGCATCATTGCATCGCGATCTATTTCTGCTATGCGCAAGGATGTGACGGGATATTTGTACGGAGGCGATGTGTCGCGTAAAAACAAGCTGTTGGACAAGCAGAAAAAAGGAAAGAAAAAAATGCAGGCTCGTGGTAAGGTGGACATTCCACAAGAGGTATTTCTGAAGATGATGAAGTAGTCGGCACGTTTCGGTACTTGCGTTTAATAAAGATATCTGTTACTATCAAATCACTATGAATTTTATTCAGAGCACTTATCGTCATTTCCGTTGGCACACCAGCTCCCGAGGAGAGTCGATATTTGCTATGGAATAATAATTACTACTTGAATTATATTGTCTATAGCAAAAACCGGCTCTTCGCGAGCCGGTTTTTGTTTTCACTGCAACTTTCACAATCAAAAATCAACAAAATAATGTATCCACTCAAAATTACTGCTGATTATTCTTTGTCTTTGCAGGACCTTATTCGCCTCCATAAGGAGGGCCACGGTGTATACCGTAGCTCCCATGCCGGGAACTGGAATATGTACAAGCTCATCCTTTCACAACTAGGTATTCCAGATTGCATATGGGACGTAACCTGTATGAATAAAGACCGCAACAATCAACCGGAATACCGAATTATGGGAGGCACGAAAGAAAAGCTTATACAGCGACCTGTCGCTGTGGGTGGGCTCAAGTACAAGTATTTGACTGCATACCAAAGAGTTGGTAGTCAAAGCTTGGCACAGTACCATGTTGCGCCGCTACTCCAGATGTATGGTTCGAATGTTATTACGACACAGTCGAGGGCATTGCTTCAGTTTCCTGATTACTTGAAACGCATCTTTGATATTGTGGCGACTTATATGCCGCAGCAATTCGGTCGTTGCGTACTGCCCTGTGGTTGCATGACTGAGCTCAAGTATGACAAAAATTGCTACAAAGCAAAGTGTGCACACCGATCATTAGTAGTTCCAAGAGCGGGATTGGCTGAAAGCGCCTTTGCGACTCTACAAGAGCTGGAAAGCCTTGTCTTTAACTCAGAAGGTTATGAGCCGCATGGTGGAGCCTTATATTCCTTCGAATTAGTAGTTGCTGCATATTACTTATGGAGTTACTGGAAATTTGGAGATAAGCTAATTTACGAATTAGCTGGTCCAGACATGTTAAAGTACGCAACAAAGCAAACTTTTATTGCAGGAGTTGCAAAAGTACTTAAATTACTTTCTGAGTGCGCGCCTGACCTGGTTCCTGGACGGATTGAAGCAAAGATCGTACCTGTCACAGGATTTCGATTCGCGTACCCTACGCGAAACTACGACGCTCAGCGTGTAATGAATGCGCATGATTTGATTAAGAGGCTGCAGAAAATTAAACGAGTACATTACCTAGAAACGTACGAAAGTAGGCGCGGTATCAATGTCGCAATTACCGAGGCACTTGGTACGATTGACGCTCTCCCGTTATGGGATCTCTTTCATAATCCTGCTACAGATGCTTTTTATTCGCAGCACGATTTATTTGCTTCGGGCGATAGCCTAACTATTATGGCTGAGTTTATGGATGTTCCTCTCGGAGAGGTGAGTGAGATACTTAAAATTCAAAAGCAGCGGATTGAGCAGTTAGGCAGACACTTACTTGTTCGTTAGCAAGAGCCTGTAACGAAGAGTTGGATGAAAACAAATTAATTAACTGGGAGCAAGTCATGATATACTTTGGCTTGCTCCTCAATACTTTTTTATGAATATAATTGATTTACATCAAGATTTAATGTTGTATGTTACTCGTCCTAACCTGTATCCTAATGATAAAAGTCAACAGACGAGTTTTGAGCAATTAAAGAAAAATAATATAAAGGTTGTCTTAGCCTCTACTTTTGTAGTGCCTGATGATGAAAACTATTTCGACCCACTAATCAATGAAATGATTGAAAGAGATATTATTGCATATACTAACTATTGTGAGTCTGATTCAGAGTTTACTATTATAAAAAGTAACGTTGATCTGGACCGCGCAATAGCTACAGAGGATTTATATGGAATTATCATTCACATTGAAGGATTGAATGTTTTTAATCCGGAGATTGATTGGGTAATGATCGAGAGATGGTATGAAATGGGTTTACGATCAATCGGTCCTGTGTGGAATCATACCAATCCGTTTGGCGGCGGAACCTTTGAAGAAGGTGGTTTAACGCAGTTAGGGCGCCAACTTATTGCTTGGTGCGAACAAAGAGGAGTCATTATTGATTTAGCGCACATGAACCAGAAAACATTTTGGGATACTGTTCAGGTGGTTACCAAACCGCTTTTTGTAAGTCATGGAAATTCATATACTGTTTGTCCAAATGTGCGTAATTACACTGATGAACAGTTAAACAAAGTTGCTGAGACAGGAGGTTGTATTGGCATGTTCTTTTCAAAGAAGTTTTTGGGCGCTACAGAACATGGTATTGTAGAAAGTCATATTCAAAGAATTCTAGATATAGGTGGCCCCGAACTGCTCGCCATTGGATCTGATTATGGAGGTATTGTTTCGGGTTTTGCGGATGGTTTTGATAATGTAAATTCGTTGCCGTTACTTATCCAAAGCTTGGATGAGAGTATTAGAGAAAAAGTCGCCTATCAAAATGCATTACGAGTTATATCAAAACACTTACAATAGTTCAATAACTATAGGTCGTTCCGCGGTTTGTTTCCTGACTACTACCTACCCCGCACAGCGAACGAGGATAATTGTGAATATAAGTAGATAGTTGGTCTATACGAGTGATATACTATACATTATATGGCAGATGCAAAACCAGAAACCCCTCCTGTAGCTCCTACTCCTGGTTTTTTTGATGCGGATGCAGGAGAATGGTTATGGCGAATAGCTATTATGGCTGGAGTAGTAATTGCGCTGGTAGCGATATTCAAATTTATTGTACCAATTGTGGTTGCTGTTCCCGCCGGAACATGGTTCTGGAGAATGCTGATGGGGGCTATTTTGGTATTGGGGGTTTATAAGGCTGCAAAAGTATGGGTAGCATACATCCAGAATAACCATATTGAAAATCTGAAATGGAGCTTGCTGTACGTAAAGTTACCACGTTCTGCACCGCGCTCTATAGCGGCTATGGAAATGGTGTTAAACGCGTTATGGGATACTGGTGGCACTGGTACGTGGAGACATTTGTTTTGGGATGGTTCGGTGCGCAAATACGGAACCCTGGAAATAGTATCAGTAGAGGGCAAGATTTACTACTTCTTTCGTGTGCAGGCAGGAGTTGTTGATTTCTTAAAAGCACAAATATACGCTCAGTTTCCAGAAGCAGAAGTCACAATTGTAGATGATTATGTGAAATATGTTCCACAGTATTCAGCAAAAGACCCTGGCTGGGTGTTGAATGGATTTGAAATTGAATATGAACGAGAGGGCGAACAAATGTTTCCAATAAAAACCTATATTGATTATGGGCTAGAAAAGCCAGGCGAACCCGAAGAGCGTATCAACCCAATGGCGAATTTGTTAGAAATATTAGCTTCACTTGGACCCGGGGAACAGTATTGGATTCAGATACATGTACGTGCTGCTGCAGATCGCTATCCAGTAAAGGGTGAGTCGTATAAAAAGCAGTCCTGGCAAAAACAATTTGCAGGAAACCTGAAAGCATACGAAGAAGAAGTAAAGAAAACAGTTCAGTCAGGTGTAGCAACAGAGATAGAATTCGGTAAAAAGCGTGTGACAGAATACATGACCGATCACGAAAAACGAATATACGAGAGTATTCAACGTAAAATGAGCAAGCGCGCATTTGATGTCGGTATACGTTGTATCTATATTGCAAAAAAAGAGCTTGCAAAAAACTTTGCACATGGAGCAGTAGAAGGAGCGTTACGATTGTTCAGTGCTCCGGGGCTTAATGGAATCAAGGCCATGAACGGGACATTTTTCGCTGCTCACCCGTGGAATGATGTATTTGGTGCTGGCGGCACGGCACGTAGAGATAATTTATATAATGCATATGTAGAGCGTTCGTACTTTTACCCGCCATATAATACATGGATTGATGAAAAGCCACGTAAAATGATGCTTATGTCAGCTGAAGAAATAGTGACGCTATTCCATTTCCCTGGAGAAGAGGTATCAACAGGTAATCTGTCCCGCGTGGAAGCACGCAAGGCACAAGCACCTGCAAATCTGCCAATTTCATAGTACACTACAATTATGGACACAGAACAAGAATCACAATTACCAGAGGGGTACACTGTCTCTGAAAAACTGATCCGCACAGCGTGGATACGAGAAAAAACTGCTCTGAAGATTGTATTAGGCATTGTTTTGGTGGCATGTGTACTGCTGGTACTCCTGATAACCCCCCCAAAGCAGCCGCAGAAAATAATTATATTCCGTGTATCAGAAGGCCAGTCTGTCGCTAGTATTGCACAAAGGCTAGAACAGCAATCTCTCGTACGTTCAGGAGCATTTGTGCGTGCAGTGTTAGCAATTACACGGACATCGGATAGGGTCCGCTCGGGTGATTATATATTCCAGCCACGCGCAAACGCATTCTCTATCGTTACCTCGCTGATTCGCGGTGACTACGGAGATGCTTATGTGTGGGTCACTATTCCTGAAGGTGCTACTAATCAGAGTATTGCATCTCTACTTAATTCTAAGATTCCTTCGATATCGCGCCAAAAATTTATAGAACTCGCAGAATCAAAAGAAGGATATCTATTCCCTGATACGTACCACTTCTCCCGCCTGTCAACAGAAGAGGACCTAATAAAAAAAATGCATGATAATTTCCTCAGCAAAACATCTGCTTTGCGACTACAGGTAGGAACAAAGTCGTTTTCAGATGCAATTATAATTGCATCTATGTTGGAACATGAAGCGGTTAATATTGATGATGCACGTGTAATTTCTGGAATCATTCGCAATCGATTAGCACAGAATATGCGTTTGCAGATTGACGCCACTCTGAAGTACATAACAGGGCGAGGTAGTGCGGATATTACTCGTACGGATATGCGAAATAAATCACTGTATAATACTTATCGCTACGAGGGTTTACCGCCTGCACCTATCGGGAATCCTGGAATGGAGATGATAACAGCTGCTCTTTATCCAAATAAATCTAATTACATCTATTACCTGCACGCCCCTGATAGAACAGCCTATTATGCGGTAACTCATCAGGATCATGTAAAGAACAAGCAGAAATACCTAAGATAAAATATCTTTAAAGAAAAACCAGAGACTGTACAGTCTCTGGTTTTAAGTATTTTCTTCACTTACATTGGTCTTTATTGTAGTTTAGTAAAGTACTAATTCAGTGTGAGGGCATATTCCAACGCCTGGTCAGAGTTGTAGAAAATGCGACCTGATTTATCCAGGTGAGTAAACTGTTCGCTCATATGCATCATAGGGAGAGACTTTTCTGGAATACTACAAACTAGTACCGTACAGTCCATATCTGTCAGAGTATCAATAATCTCGTCAAAGGCGTCCACGCCATCACTGTCTATCACCGTCGTTTCTCCCATACGAAGAATTATTATTCTGTTTTCTACGTTTAGCTTTTTGAGATTCGCAATATGCGACTGAGCGCTGATGTAGATCAAGGCGCCTTTTATTGTGTAGGTTACCACATGGCAATTGGCCCCATCGCATTCCTGGAGAGAGTACTGGGTTGAATGTGTAGTATCTGAATTTTTGGTAGTAACACGTAGGCTGTATGACCCTCTCGATACACGTTCTACAAACATGAGAAGCGATATAGCAGAGCCGGCGGCAATTGCGATCAAGGGGTCTTCGAAAATCATAATAATAGCGACAGCGTAGGCAATCCAAAAGCTCATAACCTCGTGTTTGATGTATCGAACAAAATGATGAACTTCAACCATGCGAATAGCAGTAAACCATAGAATTGCCGCTACCACAGCCAGAGGGAGATATTTGAACGCCCCTAAAAAGAGGATAGAAACGATAGCTATGACGACAGCGTTGATACCCTGTGATGTCCGATGGTTAGCACACGACTTTGCATTCAGTGATGTACGGGCTAGTACTGCAGTTGCAGGGAGTCCACCACAGAGACCTGCTCCTATATTTGCTAATGAGAGACCAAATAACTCTTTGCGTTCATCAAATCGAGTTTTTGTGATAGTATTTGCGACCTTGCCACAGAGAAGAGTTTCGAGCATGGCAACAATGGCGACTGTTACAGCTGTCGATAGCACTGGGTAGGTTATAGTGAATGACGGAACTTGAATTAATGCAGAATTAATCTGGGGAAACTTATCGGCTAGTGTTAATACCGTAAAAGGTAGCCATCCATGAGCGCTTGCGTATCCAATCAGCATACCTACAGGGGTTAATAGAATGACTGCGGGGACTTTGGGAAGTTTCTTTAGTAAAAGGAACAACCCTGCTAAAAAGAGGATAAACAATGCGGTAGTAGGGATAGAGAGCGTGGGTAGTGCAGAAATCGAAGCAATCAAATTGTCTATAAAGACCTCATGTTTGGGAATATTCTCTAATCCAAACGCAAAGTTTAATTGCGAGAATGCCAAAAGCATCGCAACCCCGAGAGTGAATCCATGAATGACACTCGACGGGATAAATACTAGATACCTATTAACTTTGAATACATACGAAATGAATATGATAACTCCCGTAACTATAGCTAGAATAGGGAGAAGGGCAGCTCCATGAGTAAACGCAAATGCAGCTAAAATACCAGTGAGAGCCCCGGCAGGCCCTACAATGTTAAAGTTGCTACTACTAAAAAATGCCGCAATCAGTCCCGCCCAAACGGCAGTAATAATTCCTGCGGTAGGAGTAGATCCTGATGCGACACCAATAGACACGGACATAGGCAAGGATACGAGGGCGACGGTGAGTCCTGATTTCCAGTTAGCTTTTAATAATGGCGCGAAATGAGAAAGAAATTTCATAAATAATTATATTCTATGCAATGTTTGATGCTACTCCCGTGGCATAGATTTGTCAAAACAATTATGTGTACTGACACAATACACAGGGCGACAAGCGATTCCGATCTAGGTACGTCGATACCTACACAGTCTTTTTTGTATTTTTAGAAGCTTTACAAAATCTGGCTACACTTCAAACGGTTTCCGACTTTTGGAGGTCATAAGTCGGGCCTGATATAGATTGCTTGAAACCAGATTTTCAAATTGCCTTTTGGGTATTTTTGGGTATAATCCAGGTATATTGTGAATTTCGTGCAGCTGTAGCTCAGATGGTTAGAGCGCGTCACTGATAATGACGAGGTCCCAGGTTCGATTCCTGGCAGCTGCACCAAGGTCGTAATATGGATGAGCACACTGCACTACATGCCAGTCAGGAGGTACATCATGAGCATACGCTGTATGCTGAGACACTTTTTAATATAGGCGGGTTCCCTGTCACGAATTCAATTCTGACAAGCTGGATTGCAGCCCTGGTTATTATCATTATAGGTACCGCTATTCGTGTCCGCATTACTACTATTCCTGGTAAACTCCAGGGTGCATTCGAGGTGTTGATAGAAAGTTTCCTGGGTCTGTGTGATCAGGTTACCGGCAATAGGCAGACATCAGAAAAGGCATTACCCATAGCTCTGGCACTGTTTATATTTGTGCTTGTTAATAATTGGCTTGGCATCGTGCCTGGTGTGGGGTCAATCAGTATTGCGACTGACCATGGTATGGTCTCACTGTTGCGTGGGGCAACGGCAGATTTGAATGCTACATTAGCATTGGGAATTTTTTCGGTTGTAGTAGCGAATGTGATCGGTATTGCAACGGTTGGGGTGTGGGGTACTGCAACAAAGTTCATTGCTGTTCACGAATTAGTTAATATAAAAAATGTCTTCAAAGATCCTACACAGTTAATACAGATCCCCGTGAAGATATTCGTAGGATTACTGGAGCTACTAGGGGAGTGCGCAAAAATAGCATCCTTATCATTTCGTTTATTCGGAAATGTATTTGCAGGCGAGGTGTTGCTGGCATCAATGTCGGCACTCATTGCGTATGGTGTTCCGCTACCATTTTTATTCCTGGAATTTTTTGTCGGAATTATCCAGGCGTTCATTATATCTCTATTGACAGTGGTATACATTACTCTGGCAAGTATTAATCACAACGAAGGTCATCATTAGACAGTATTGTTCTCGTTATCAGTCACCCTGGTCACGAGATAGCCCTGTTTAATCACTTTAATTAATCCTATAATCTCTATGGAACAAATTCTTACACAATCACCTAATTTGGTACCTATCGCAAAAGCAATCGCTATCGGTCTCGGAGCACTCGGTCCTGGTATTGGTCTCGGTATCATTGGATATGCAGCAATGCAGTCAATCGGTCGCAACCCAGAATCTGCTAGTAAAATACTGGTGCCTATGTTGTTGATCGCGGCTCTGACAGAGGCGTTGGCCATTTATACACTTGTTATCGCATTTTCAATTAAATAACTTTGTATAGTCATTATATGCAAGAAATCCTGAGCCTCTTTCATGTTGATGCACAGCTGCTGATAGCACAGCTGATCAATTTTGCTGTGCTCATGGTTTTGATCGTATATGTTGTGGTTCGCCCGTTGCGTAAGGTGTTGGATGATCGCGAGGCCACTATTCGCGAAGGTATCGATAACGCTATCCATGCTGAAACAAAATTAGCTCAGGCAGTATCAGAAGCTGGTGGTATTATTACAGAGGCAGAGCGTGATGCACATTCTATTCGTGTACAAGCTCATAATAAAGCCATCGAAATGCGTGATATTCTAACAGCAGAAATGCATCGAGAACATGATCGTATGCGTTCTGACTTCGAATCAGAATTAACTGCTCGCCGAGTAGGGGATCTGCAAACATTCCAGAATGATTCTACTAATTTAGTAATAAACTCAGTACAGAAGATTTTGAACACTACATTTTCCGACCCTGATTTTTCTGCGCGGTATATATCCGAAATCACCAAACACTAGTATATGATAGCGTCCCATCGAAATGTTACGAATGCTGCGTTGTATTTGCTGGAATCAGGCATGTCTGTATCGGCTGTCGCATCCGCTGTCAGTGATTTGCTGGCAAGGTCTCGATTGCAGGCAATCTTCCCTGGTGTAATCACAGAGCTCGATCGTAGGCTAGTACAGTCTCGTGAACAGGAGAAAGTCAAATTACTAGTTGCGCGACCTTCAGATGCAGAGGATAGACTGGTTGCTCGCATGGCAGAATATATCGCAGGATCTTCTACTGTAGAATATAGTGTGAGCATTGATCCTGATCTTGTTGGGGGTTTCGTCGCTCGACATAAAAGCACATGCCATGACTATTCGATAAGGAATTCCTTGGTCCAGTTGGAGCATCATTATAAATCAAACTAGCAACAATATTTATGAACAGAATTACAAAACAAGTCGAAGAACTTTCGCAGGCTCTCAAGTCATTCAGCGTATTACCTTCGGTATTTGAAGAAGGGGTTGTAGTTTCAGTGAGCGATGGAGTTGTTAGAGTTTCAGGGTTACGCAATTGTAAAATGTCAGAGCGATTAAATATCGTGACGCGTACTGGGGAGTTAGTTGCTGCATTAGCATTGAATCTAGAGCATGACACTATCGGCGCAGTAATACTGGGCGCGAGTATGCGCGTGCGGGAGGGCGACAGTGTATTAGCGACGGGCGAAGTGCTGTCAGTCCCCGTAGGGATTAATATGTTGGGGCGTGTTGTTGATGGGTTGATGACTCCGATTGATGGAAAAGGTTCAGTTCAAAACGAGAAACGCTATCCTATAGAACGCATTGCTCCAGGGGTGATGGCGCGCCAGAGTGTTAATCAACCGCTGCAAACGGGTATAAAAGTTATTGATGCATTAGTGCCGATTGGACGTGGTCAGCGCGAATTGATTATTGGTGATCGACAGACAGGAAAAACAGTATTAGCTATTGATACTATCATCAATCAGCGATCCACGGGGGTGAAATGTATTTATGTGGCAATAGGTCAAAAACAATCAAAGGTGATGCGCGTAGTACAAGATTTAGAAGCTGCGGGCGCGATGAAATATACTACCGTTGTTTTGGCGAGTGCATCGGATTCTGCCAGTTTGCAGTATCTTGCACCCTATGCTGGCGTGACTCTTGCAGAATACTTTATGGATCAGGGTGACGATGTATTAGTCGTATACGATGACTTGTCAAAACATGCAAACGCGTATCGTGAAATGTCGTTGTTGTTACGCCGTCCACCGGGACGCGAAGCATATCCCGGAGATGTCTTTTATCTACACTCTCGTTTGCTCGAACGTGCATGTCGGCGTAATGTTCAGCATGGTGGCGGATCCATTACTGCCTTGCCGATCATAGAAACACAGGCGGGTGATATTTCTGCGTATATTCCGACCAATGTAATTTCTATTACTGATGGTCAGATATTTTTGGAGTCCAACCTGTTTAACAAGGGTGTTCGCCCGGCGATCAACCCAGGTTTATCGGTATCGCGTGTCGGTGGTAGCGCTCAGATAAAGTCTATGAAAAAAGTAGCGGGTCCATTGAAGTTAGGTTTGGCCCAGTATAGAGAGCTGGAATCGTTTTCCCAATTCGATTCTGACCTCGATTCAGAAACCAAAAAGACGATCGAACGTGGCAAGAGATTGAGCGAACTCATGAAGCAGGGCATAGGTCAGCCAATGCGCACGGGGCATCAGGTAATAGTTTTGTATGCAGGATCAAAGGGGTACTTTGATGGCACAGCATTACCTGGTGTTGCTGAATCTGCAACTAGTTTGATCGAATATGTCACGACAGGAGAATCTGATCTTGTTGATACTTTAGAGGCTGAATGGAGTGACGAGGTGGAGAGCGCACTCAAAAACGTACTGGAACGCTGGTCGCAGGGTTTGCAGTAAAGATGTATGAACACTAAAGCAATTCAATCGCAGATGAAGGCTATAAAGGGTATTGGAAAAATTACCAAAACTATGGAAATGGTTTCTGTCGCAAAAATGCGACGCACTACTGCACGCGCATTGCAGGGGCGCCCATATGAAAGCGCGGTGCATGAATTGGTGTCACATCTTCCGATAGCTGCAACAGAAAACCATCCGCTCATCGGTCCGCGACCAGTTGGGAAGCAGGTAATCGTATTTGTCGCTGCAGACAAGGGGTTGTGTGGGGGATATAATTCTCAGTTACTGCGGCAGCTTGTATTAATGATTCGTGAATCTCCCAATGCTGAAGTTATCACTGTTGGAAAAACCGCAGACAAATTAGTGCGACGTTCTGGCGCGATAATCAAGGCGAGTTTCGGTATATTGCCAGAGGCGTTGGATGCTGGAGAAGTAGCTGCCATCGCACACTATATTGTGAAGCAGTATCTTGCTGATACGGATATGTCGTCCGTGGTAGTTCTGTCACAAAAGTTGG
The DNA here is from genome assembly GCA_964601935.1 of uncultured Candidatus Saccharibacteria bacterium. Lineage (GTDB taxonomy): Bacteria > Patescibacteriota > Minisyncoccia > Phycocordibacterales > UBA1006 > JANPGR01. The sequence goes on from CAZROP010000002.1 coordinate 60,363, forward strand.
CCAGTTCTACTAGCTCGCAGCCACAGGCTACTCAGATTTTGCCTATATCTGTGCACCACACACCAAATATGGAAACACAAACAGAATATCGTATTGAGCCTGAGCCTTCGGTATTACTAGATACCTTGCTGCCGGGCTATATTGAATCAGAGTTATTGCAGATTATTATCGAGGCGCGTGCAGCAGAACACACTACCCGAATGATTGCAATGAAAAATGCCTCTGACAATGCAAACGAGTTTTATAAAGAACTTAACATTTCCTATAACAGAGTTCGACAGGCAGGAATTACCCAGGAGATTGCGGAAATAGTCGGAGGTGCTTCGGCATTGGAATAATCAAAAAATTTATAACATTATGAAAAAAGGAATAATAACTCAGATAGTCGGACCAGTAGTAGACGTCGAATTCGCCAATGGTGTTTTACCTGCGATATACAATGCATTAACCCTTGTGCATGGTGATAGCATTATTACGTTAGAGGTGCAGCAGCATATTGGGTACCACGAGGTGCGCACCGTTGCTATGTCATCTACGGACGGTTTAACACGCGGTACCGAGGTAACTGATACTGGTGAACCGATATCAGTGCCTGTAGGTACTATGGTGCTGGGTCGTATGTTTGATGTGACTGGTCAGGCGATTGATGAAAAGCCGTTGGGTGTAGTTGAAAAGCGTTTGCCAATTCACCGTGCAGCACCACCGTTTACAGAACAGTCTACCAAAACCGAAGTATTGGAAACAGGTATCAAAGTCATTGACTTGCTATGCCCCTTCTTGAAGGGGGGTAAGGTAGGATTGTTTGGTGGAGCTGGTGTAGGAAAAACGGTGATTATTCAGGAGCTCATCAATAATGTCGCGCAGCATCATGGCGGGTATTCGTTATTCGCAGGAGTGGGCGAACGTACACGTGAAGGTAATGATCTCTATGAAGAAATGAAAGAAGCGGGGGTGCTCGATAAAACAGCCCTGGTATTCGGTCAGATGAACGAACCGCCCGGTGCGCGTGCACGTGTTGCGCTGTCTGCGCTGACAATGGCAGAACATTTTCGTGATACGGAAAGTAAAGACTTGTTGCTGTTTATCGATAACATTTTCCGATTTACACAGGCAGGATCAGAATTATCAGCGTTGCTGGGACGTATGCCATCAGCGGTAGGGTATCAGCCTACATTGGCAACAGAAATGGGTACGCTGCAGGAACGAATTACTTCGACCAGCAAGGGGTCCATTACATCAGTTCAGGCGGTATATGTTCCGGCGGATGACTTTACTGATCCAGCACCAGCGACTACATTCGCCCATCTGGACTCTACGGTATCGCTGAATCGTGCGCTGACAGAAATCGGTATCTATCCCGCAGTAGACCCGTTGGATTCGTCATCGACTATCCTGTCTGCCGAAATTGTAGGTGCAGAACATTACCGTGTGGCCCGTGCGGTGCAGTCTACATTGCAGCGGTACAAAGAACTCCAAGATATCATTGCTATTCTAGGAATGGACGAATTATCAGAAGATGACAAGATGATAGTATTTCGTGCACGCAAGATTCAAAAGTTCCTGTCTCAGCCATTCCATGTTGCAGAACAGTTTACAGGTGCGCCCGGTGTATACGTTCCTTTGGCTGATACGGTACGGAGTTTTGCAGAAATATTGGACGGTACATGGGACCATTTGTCAGAGGGTTCATTCTATATGGTAGGGTCAATAGAGGAGGCTGTTAAAAAACAAGACACACTTTCCTAGTACATTACCTATGAAGAAAATTCATTGCACTATTATTACTCCGGAACGCGTGGTCTATGATGCCGAAGTGGATCAGGTCAGTGTGACAACAGCGCAAGGACAGATTACATTATTGCCCGATCACGAATCGCTGATGTCGGTAATTATACCGGGAGACATCACGGTGTGGCACAATGGTACCGCTATCGGGTTTGTAGTGGGTCAGGGGACATTGGAAATACACAATAACGTATTGCGTATTTTGGCGAACACCACTGAATCCCATGATGATATTGATATAGTGCGTGCAGAGGCAGCCCTGGAACGTGCACGCCAGGCAATGGAGGAAAAGGCAGGTGTATACGACGAGGAGTATGCTCGGCTAGAGGCGATAATTGCTCGTAATCTCGCGCGAATCAAGATAAAACGGAAGTAGGAGTTAGTCAATAGATTGTATACTGTTTTTGATGTATAGTAGGGAAAAATATTTTCTTACAAAAACATCCTGTATATGAAAGGTATAAGCCGTGCTGCCATGGTCGTAGCGATAAGGCATTGCTTGCAAAGGATTTCTCTGGTGAATCCTACTGCGGATATCGTAGTAAAAACTATGAATCACAGCGAGATCCACCTGTATCAGCCACGAGATGATCGCCGATCTGTTACTATTGGCTTGCCTGACAATGAGCACTCGTATTGGACCTTGCATAGGAAGCCGACCGATGGCGAGCCCTATAAATTATCAGATCCTCACGAGCTGGATGACCTAGAAAATAGAACCATTTTGAGCGACGAGGAGGTCGAGCGCGTGTTTGTCTTCTTGGAAGAATCAGGGTTCTTGTTCTGTGAGATTGATCTTCCGTAGGGGTAGATGGCCTAGGCAGAGAATAATTAAATAGTCGCCGGAATTGCAATGCGAAGCATGTGCAGTTCTGGCGTTTTTCTGTTAAAAAGCAGCTCGAAAAGTGCTTAATTATCAGTATAATAAACTCTATATGTCACTTGATACCAAACACAATCTTGCTTTTATCGATGTAGAAACAACAGGATTCGACCCCTATACTCAGGAGGTGATTGAAATAGGGTGTATCATTATGAGTCGTGACGACAAGGATCCGACAAAACTGACACTGGTAGAAGAAATCGACATGAAGGTTCAGATGGAACATCCCGAAACAGCGGACGAGGGTGCATTACGCGTAAACGGCTATGATCCATCCGCATGGATATTCGCCTATACACAACAGCAGGCATTCGAGCTATTAGCACAAAAAACAAAAGGCTGTGTATTCGTGGCACATAATGTTGCGTTTGACTGGAACTTTGTAGATACATCATTTCGTCGTCTGGGCATAGAACATAATTTTGAACGTAATAAAATTGATACATTGTCGATTGCATATGCAAAATTTTCAGGTATGAACACAGACATACGTCATTTATCGCTGCGCGCATTGTGTGAGCATTTCGGTGTCAAAAACGAGGCGGCACATAGTGCATTGCCCGACGTGCGGGCAACTATAGAGGTATACAAGAAACTCATGGCGATGAGATAGTTATAGTTATGAAAATCGCAACATTCAACGTAAGAGATTTGAAAGAAGATTCATGCTTGTTAGAAAGGCTGACTCAGCTCAGAGAAATTATTTCAGTAGCAGAGGCCGATATTGTTTGCCTTCAAGAGATAGGTAGTGCCGATCTCCTGAAGCAGATCACTCCTGACTATGAGTATCAATTTATCGGAGCAGCAGATATGCGAGGTATTGCCAGTGCCATGGTCTCCAAGGTTCCACTAGAGTTTAGTAATATTCCTTTTGATCTACAACTTTCTGGCTATGTAACACAGGAGGCTTTGGGTGAGTTAACGAAATATCCAGGAAGATCGTGTGTCCAAGGCGTCACAACATATAAAGGCAGGCCTCTTACTGTACTAGGAGTTCACTTGAAAAGTAGCGGGCCTATGTCAGTGCGTGACAGCAATGGTGTTAAGCTTGAAAGTAATTCGCATTTACGAGTGGCACAGGGGCGTTTTAGAACAGGGATACAAAAATTGGCACAGGCGTACTTTCTGCGTGCATATGCTGATAGAATATTCCAGGCACACGGCAGCGAAGCACAACTGGTTATCGCAGGTGATTTCAACGATTATGAGTTTTCGTTATTGCATCATATTATTCAGGGTGATGCTAAATATTTTGGCGGGCCAGGCTTATTATCTTCTACGGTCAGCATGATTTCTGAGGAGTCACGGTTTACTCATATAAAGGATACTGGTGCAAAGAGGTTTATTGACGGAGTACTACTATCTGAATCACTCAAAAATAGTGTTATATCTGTGGCTGTAGAAAACAGCCATTTAGTTTTTGATATAAAATGGTCTGAGTTGGTGAGTGATCACGCATTATTATCAGTAACACTTGCGTAGGCTGATCTCTATAGAGTTTTGTATTAATTCTGCTACACTGTTTGCATGCAGCATGAAATAGGTAAGAAAACTGTATTCGTAGGCCTATCGGGTGGGGTGGATTCTGCTGTTTCTGCGTACCTATTGCAGCAGGAGGGGTATGATGTACATGGAATATTTATTCAGACATGGACACCTGAATGGATGGAATGTGGATGGCGCGAAGATAGGCGTGATGCAATGCGGGTTGCTATACACCTGAATATTCCTTTCCACGATCTAGACCTTAGTCGTGAATACAAAGAGGGTGTTGCTGATTATATGATTGCAGAGTATCGTGTAGGACGTACACCGAACCCAGATGTTATGTGTAATCGCGAAGTGAAGTTTGGCGGCTTTTTACAATATGCATTATCGTGTGGTGCAGACTATATAGCAACAGGTCATTATGCTCGTGTCGGGCTTCTCCCCCTAGAAAAGGGGGAGACCGAGAGGGGGTTTGAAAAGGTTGCACTAGCATCAGATGGTATATTAGATTCAAAGGTTTCAAACCCCTCCTTAATCCTCCCTTTTTCTAGGAGAGGAGACCTGCATCTCCTAAGAGGCATTGACTCATCCAAAGACCAATCCTATTTCCTCTGGACACTTACAACAGAGCAGTTGAAGCATATACTGTTTCCAGTTGGTTGCTTACCAAAATCAGAAACCCGCAGTATTGCCGAAAGGGCAAAGTTACCAGTTGCGACTAAAAAAGATTCACAAGGAATTTGTTTTCTTGGTGCGGTTGATATGGAAGAGTTTCTTTCTCATTATATAAAGCACAAAATTGGAGACGTATTAGATACTACGGGAAACAAGATTGGGATACACACAGGTGTCTGGTTTGTTACGCTGGGTCAGCGGTTTGCTGGTGATATTGTTGATTCACGTTATCGTGGCGTACCGCTGTATATCGTAGCAAAAGACGTCGACACTAATTCTATAATTGTTGCCGACACTCCTAATCCAGACAGAGGTATGGGTAGTAAACATAAAACATATACTACAAAAACAGGTGGAAGCACCAAGCTAGTGAATTGTGTCATTCGTAATTCCGAATTCAAAACAGGGTACGTCTGCACGGCTCAAATTCGTTATCATGGAGAACTTTTAAAATGTTCAGTCGTTAGTATTGATGGGGATGAAATTTTATTAGACTGGTTTACTCCGCCAGTGATTGTTGCACCCGGCCAGTCAGTGGTGCTCTATGACGGCGATATTTGTATAGGTGGAGGCATCGTTGTGTAGCACGGCTTGTCATTAGTCCGTCTGTATAGTAGTATCTCAATGAGATCGAGGTCGTGCAGAAACCGTATCTACTTAATAACTTTTTAAGTATATTATATGGAAACAACACAGCCAAAAGAGCAAATAACAGTTAATACATTACTACTACAAACCGATTGGGAATATGGAGTAGTGTTGTTCTATCGATATGTTCGTATAGAAAACCCAGAGGAATTTCGTGATATCCTACGAAGTAAGTGCGAAGAGTTAGGTATTACCGGCCGATTTATTGTTGCAGAAGAAGGTATCAACGGTATAGGCGAAACTGACTGCGCGCGCATCTACGAATTTTGTCAGTGGATGATGTCAGACCCTTCGAGAACCTCAGGAGAAACTTCTCGGTTCGCAGATATTCACTGGAAGTTCTCGCGTAGTAACGGGGATTCATTCCCTCGGTTATCCGTAAAAGCACGCAAAGAAATAGTGTCTCTCCATTTAGGTGATGAAGACTTTGATCCTAACCAGGTGACAGGCAAACGGCTAACACCTGAAGAGCTACATGAATGGTATACTAAGGGCAAGGAGTTTACCATTGTTGATATGCGTAATAATTATGAGCATGAAATCGGACATTTTGTCGGGTCAGTACTGCCGCCGTTGAATAATTTCCGAGATCTTCGACAGACCTGTGATTCACTGCAAGAATTGGATAACCCAGAGAAGCCCATCCTAACAGTATGCACGGGTGGTGTGCGCTGTGAAAAGGCAAGCGGGTATTTAGTCAAAAAGGGTTTCCAGAACGTGTATCAACTAGATGGTGGCATGGTGTCCTATATGGAAAAGTTCCCAGGACAGAATTTCCGCGGAGGAATGTACACGTTTGACGGTCGTCGAGTAATTGATTGGGATGGTGGAACACATGAGGTTATTGGTAAGTGTGAACATTGTTCTAATCTTTGTGAGCGATTGGTAGATTGTTTGAATCCGCTCTGTAACCGCCAGTATATCGCCTGCGAGGGTTGTAGTCCTGATAGACATGATACATTCTGCTCTGACGATTGCCGTACCCATGGCCCAGCCAAGAAAAAGACTGGCGCATCTGCGAAGAATAGTAGAGTATAATAATTTATATGAATTCTTTGGAATGGCGACAGAATCAATGGAGTCATATACGTCAGATTCTGCGCGCACACTTTCCGAATCGCAAGTCAGAATTGAATTATAATACCCCGTGGGAGTTATTGGTTGCGGTTATACTGTCTGCGCAGTGTACGGATGACCAAGTGAACAGGGTCACAGAAAAGCTATTCAAAAAGTATCCAACATTCCAGGATTATCTTAATGCAGATGTGTATGAATTCGAGAGGGGTATTTATAGTACAGGATTCTTCCGGGCAAAGACACGGCATGTGTTGGGTAGTGCCGCCAAAATCGCTCGCGACTTTGGCGGCGAGGTTCCCAGCACTATGGAGCAGTTACTGACACTGCCTGGTGTGGCGCGCAAAACCGCTAATGTGATTCTACAAAATGTCTTTAACGTAATGGATGGAATTGCGGTCGATACGCATGTGCGACGTTTTGCCCTGCGTTTTGGGTTGACGGAATCCCAGAATCCCGAGAAAATAGAGCAGGATTTGATGCAGGTAATGGCTCGGGACGAATGGATGGTGGGTGCCTACTGGATCAAGGAGCATGGGCGCAAACACGGGAAATCAGCAAAAACGGGCTATACACCAGAAAAAGACCCTCTGTTGGGGCAGTTTGTAATCGATAGAGCTGTTTAGCCTAGTCCTTGATGTCAACTTTTCTACCTCACCTCGACCCTTGCTCACGCGGGAGAGGGTGTAAGAAAGAGCTTGCAAAATTACAAAAAATACGTAGTATGAGGGGCATATGGTAGTACGCATGCGCCACACTAGTGGTCACACAGCCAATCGTCGCAGTCATCACGCTCTTAAACAGCTTCCCCTGGTAAAAACAGAAGCTGGCACTATTCGCCGTTCACACCACATGGATCCAGTTACTGGGATGTACCGTGGTCGTGTCGTTATCGATATGGCTGCACGTGCTTTGAAGGCCCAGCAAAAACAAGCTGAAAAATAAACCTCGAGAAGTTTTCCACTTCTCTTTGCAGCTGTAAAATTCCATACTAGGTATATATGTCATCACGATCCGCTGCTCGACCAGTTATAGTGTCGGTACTGTACGCCTTGGGACAAAACAAGGCATATTCTGATAACGTAGAAGATGCTCTTTCGTATGTAATATCCGAATTCGGTGAGCCAGGATTAGATACAGGCTTTGTCCATACTATTGTAGATGGAGTATTGAAAAAGCAGTCAATTCTCGATGAAATTATCGCTAAGGCTGCGCCTCGCTGGACCCATGATATGAACATGATGGACAAGGCAATTTTGCGGGCGTCAATCTATGAGCTGCTATTCGAGTCAGCACAAACTCCTGCAAAGGTGGTAATTAGTCAGGCTGTTGCACTGGCTGACCAATATGCATCGCCCGAGAATCGACGATTTGTGAATGGTGTTCTAGGGTCTGTTTATCGAGAAATAGAAAACTCGTCTCTAGATGCTGGAGGAGCTACTACAGCATCTGTGGATGAGCCTGGCGTTACTAATGAATACAAGGTTGCTGCAGCGGTATTCTCTCGTCATGATGATAGTATCATGATCGCATTAGTACATGATATGTGGGGTTACTGGACGTTTCCAAAAGGCTCTGTTGTTGCTGGGATGACTCAGACAGAATCATGTGCATTCAAAGTTGAGGAAGAAATCGGGGTTCCTATAACGGTTGTTGAAGAAGTAGGCACTAACACCTACACTGCCCAGCATCCAGTAAAGGGTACTGTTGCCAAAAATGTTACCTATTTCGTTGCTGTGACGCAGTACGCACCGTTAACACTGACAACGAGTGGGGGACTGGATGATGTACGCTGGTTCCCTATTGGGAAGATAGAAAAACTGCACATGTACGACGACATTACCCAGATGGTTATAAAGGCGTTACCTATTGCAATGAATTATCCCTTTGAAACAAAATAATATACTACTATGATGGCACAATTTGATAAATTACAAAAAGACTTGAATGTGCAGTTCGAGTCGATGGACTTATTGCGAACAGCATTTACGCATCGTTCGTATATTAACGAGACAAATGACACCACTCTGGAACATAACGAGCGTATGGAATATCTGGGTGATGCCGTGATTGAGTTGATCATTACACATTACTTGTTCGAGCGGTTTCCCGAAACTCCAGAAGGCCAGTTGACAGCATACCGTGCAGCATTGGTGCGTACGGAGTCATTATCCAAAGCGGCACAAGATCTGGGATTTAATGAATACCTATTGTTATCAAAGGGGGAGGCGCGCGACATTGGGCGTGCACGTAATTATATTTTGGCCAATACATTCGAGGCATTCGTGGGTGCGCTGTATCTAGATCAGGGCTATGTTGTTGCGCGAGAGTTTGTGATAGCTCAATTAGCACCGTTTATGGATATCGTGTTGGAAAAGTCACTATGGCGTGATGCAAAATCATATGTTCAGGAGAAAGCTCAGGAGATTCTCAATGTTACCCCGACCTATGATATGGTTGATCACAAAGGTCCGGATCACGACAAAACATTCGTAGTCGTGATCAAATTTGGTGAAGATGTTATTACGACTGGTGAGGGTCCTAGCAAGCAAGAGGCTCAACAGGAGGCAGCGCGAAAAGCGCTGGATATCATGAAGTGGCATTAATCTTCTACTACTTTAATAACAAATTTATATGTCTGGACAAGAAGGGAAATTTCACCAATATGGTTTTAATGGGGTTGAGTCGTTCGTGGTGTTGCCAGTCAAAAAAGTCATTGATTATTGACACCATAGAGGCGTATCAAGAAGGAGCTCTTCGCATAGTCGAGAATATTATTACTCTTGATATCTGGTGGAATAAGTCAAAACTATGCTCTACATTTACAATTAACGATCCAGAAAGTGCTGGCGTTTCTTGGGATTCCAGGGGTATTAAGCTAGGTCATGTTTACGAAGATAATTTACCTGAATTTGAATCAGAAGAAGGGTGGAAGAGGGTTCTCCAAAGGGAAGTTGGAGAGCTTCTCGATGGATTTGCATAATTAAGGGGTTCATTTCTAAAATAGTAAGGTCGTGTTAATATAGTACTCTATGAACACCGCAGACATCCGCCAGGCATTTTTGGATCATTTTGCATCCCACGGGCACGCTATTGTTCCATCGAGCCCTATTATTCCGCAGAACGATCCTACAACACTATTCACGGGTTCGGGAATGCAGCCCATGGTTCCATATTTACTGGGACAGCCGCATCCTATGGGAGCACGCATTTGTGATTCTCAGATTTGTTTTCGCGCAGAAGATATCGAAGAAGTGGGCGATAATCGCCACACCACATTTTTCGAAATGCTCGGTAATTGGTCATTGGGGGACTTTTTCAAAGAAGAACAAATTACAATGATGTGGGAATTTCTTACGAAAAAAGTAGGAATTGATGCTTCTCGTCTCTACTTTACGTGTTTCGAGGGTTCTCCGGATATTGGAATACCTCGTGATGAATTTTCTGCAGGCAAGTGGGTAGAGTTATTTGCTGGCGTGGGTATTGATGCGAAAGCTTATGCAGATAATCCAACAGGGTTAGATATTTCAGAGCTAATCCCTCAGGGCTACCGTGTTTTTTTCTACCCTGAACGCAAGAACTGGTGGAGTCGCGCAGGCGTACCAGGCAATATGCCTATCGGTGAGCCGGGCGGTCCTGATACAGAAATGTTTTATGATTTTGAACCGGAAGAATCGATGCGGGTATTACATAAAAGTTCACAATGGGCAGATGAACCTTGTCATCTCAATTGTGATTGCGGTCGGTTTGTCGAAATTGGGAATAACGTATTCATGCAGTATGTTCGCCGCGAAACCGGATTTGAAGAGCTACCACAGCGTAACGTTGATTTTGGTGGAGGGCTCGAACGTATCGCAATGGCTGTGAATAATGACCCGGATGTCTTCATGATTGATGTGTTTAATAATGCACGCAGCACGCTAGAGAGATTATCCGAGGATCATAAATATACTGATGTGAAGGGCAAAGGGCCTTCAATTGCTATGCGTATAATATTAGATCATTTACGAGGTGCTACATTTCTAATTGCTGATGGTGTAGTTCCTGCTGCGAAGGACCAGGGATATTTCACTCGTCGTTTAATTCGGCGCGCTGTTCGATTTGCGCGTGATTTGGGTATTACACAAAACTTTTGTGCACTGATAGCGGATTCTTATATTCAAACATACCAGTCGCATTATACTCACTTGGCAGATAATCGTGCAAATATCTTGAGCGTCTTAGCTCATGAGGAGGCAAAGTTTCGAGAGACTCTGGATAATGGCTTAAAAGAGCTTACTAAAAAACTAAATTCTCTTGGTCGAGTCCCTGATTCGTCTATTAACGCTATGCGTACTATAGATTCACATTTTGTAGCTGATCTGTATACCACCTATGGGTTTCCTATAGAGTTAACAGAAGAGGAGCTGAAAAAGTATTACTTTGAAGTTAACCACGTCGAGGTCCAGGATGTCTTGAGACTTCACCAGGAACTGTCCCGTGCAGGTAGCGAACAAAAATTCAAAGGAGGGCTAGCTGATCAGTCAGAACAAACAGTGTGTTTGCATACAGCGCATCATCTCTTGCTTGCCGCATTACGCCAGGTATTGGGTGTTCATGTGCACCAGAAGGGTAGTAATATTACGGGCGAGCGTTTGCGTATTGATTTTTCTCATGATGCAAAGATGACGAGCGAACAAATTGCAGAAGTCACTGAATTAGTAAATGCTTGGATACGGGAGGCACTGCCTGTAGTTCGAGTCGAAATGCCGCGAGAGCAAGCAGAGACTATCGGAGCAGAAATGGAATTTGGGGCAAAGTACCCAGACATTGTTTCAGTGTATTATATAGGTCATGATATCGAATCAGCTATTTCAAAGGAGTTTTGCGGTGGCCCCCATGTATCCAATACGGACGAACTGGGCGAATTCAGAGTTATTAAAGAAGAAGCCAGTAGCGCAGGTGTGAGGCGTATAAAAGCAGTCTTGGTATAATATATGAAAAAAGAATTAAAGAGCGGTACAAAGTTAGAATGGGACCTGACTCTTCTCTACAAAGATGAGAAGGATCCTCAGATAGAACAGGATTTAATAGCTATTGAAACTGCATGTTCTAGTTTTGAGAAAAAGTACAAAGGTAAGGATTTTACTAGTACACCTCAGAAACTATTCAAAGCGTTGCGTGATTATTCTCACTTGCTTGAGGCGCAGAATGGAACAAAGCCTGTATGGTATTTTGGTCTCCGTACTGAAATAAATTCTGACGATTCTGTTGCAGCTGCGCTAGCGACAAAGTGCGAACAACGGTTGATGGATGCTGGGAATCGCGTGACCTTTTTCGACTTGACTCTGGCAAAGATTCCCAAAAAGGAACAAAAACAATTACTGGCAAATGAGAATCTGGCTGAGTATCAATACATGCTTGAGAGAATATTTTTAACTGCGCAATACAATCTCACTGAATCCGAAGAGCAATTAGAAAGTCTATTACTGCAGCCGTCCTACACTATGTGGGTAGATGGGCAACAAAAGTTGCTGACACAACAAACTGTACAATTCAAAGGTAAACAATTGCCAATATCAGAAGCTGAGAGCAGGCTGGCACATATACCCAAAGGGCAGCGAGATATGTTGCAAAAAAGTATTTCTGCAAAATTAGAAGCAATATCAGCATTTGCTGAATCAGAAATAAATGCAGTGTACACGTATAAAAAAGTAATGGATATGCGTCGTGGATATAAAAATCCCTACACAGCAACAGTTATTTCTTATGAAAATGATGAAAAAACAGTAGAGGCACTCGTCGAAACAGTGACCAAATACTTTACTGTTAGTAAAAGATTTTATAAAGTCCATGCCAAGATACTGGGTTTGAACAAGTTATCAATGGGCGACCGAGGGGTTCCTGCAGGAGTTATAAAAAAGAAATTCACATTTGATGCTACTGTAGAAATGGTTAAGAAAGCGTTCTCCCGGGTTGATGGTAAGTATGCCGAATATCTAGATAACTTTCTGGACCGCGGCCAGATAGATGTGTTTCCGAGAAAAGGAAAGAAGGGCGGGGCCTATTGTTATGGAAGTGGAGAGCTGCCGACATTCGTACTATTAAACCATACGGATGATATTAGGTCGGTAGAAGTATTGGCTCATGAAGCGGGTCATGCAATACACACTGAATTGAGCAAGCAACAGCCTCTACATTACCAAGGTTATTCAACAGCTTGTGCAGAGGTCGCAAGTACATTTTTTGAGCAATTGGTTTCCGATGAATTGGAGTCAATATTGTCAGAAAAAGAACAAATTATTTTACTACACAACAGAATACTATCTGACGTATCTACCATATTTCGACAAATCGCATTCTTTAACTTTGAACTTGAGCTGCATAACGAAATTCGAGACAAGGGCCAGGTATCAAAAGGTGCAATAGCAGATATGATGAATAAACACTTTCTGTCCTACGCAGGGGATGTGTTTGATATCACTCATGAGGATGGGTACTTCTTTGTTTCGTTGAGTCATATGCGCAGTTTCTTTTATGTATATAGCTATGCATTCGGTCAGATCATTAGTCGTGCGCTGTACACCAAATGGAAGGAAAATCCCACGTATGCAGAAAAGGTGCACCAGTTTCTATCTTCAGGATGCTCTATGAGCCCGCGAGATATATTCAGAAATATAGGGATTAATATTGCTGACCCTACATTTTTCGAAAGTGGTTTGCAGGCGATTGAGGCAGATATAGTCCGTCTGGAAAAGCTTGTCAAAAAGTCAAAATAGTGCGGTCTGCGTGATTATCTTGAGGAGAGATCAGGTCTGGCGATAATCTGCGCTACCTGGTATAATGTCTATTGTATGAATCAACTGAAATCCTTGTGGCGTAAGTATAAAAAGAAATTAACTCCATGGCGTGTAGCTACTGGAGTCTTGATTATCGTCGTTATCCTCTGGGCTCTATTTAGACCTGCAGAACTAGTAGCACGATATACAGTAGAAAAAGGCACTGTAGAGCGTGTCGTTTTGGCATCGGGGCGTGTCGAGGTTTCAGATCAGGTAGGATTAGGCTTTCAGCAATCGGGAACAGTTTCGAGGGTTTTAGTCGCGCCTAGTCAAAAAGTAAGAAAAGGTCAAATGATAGCACAGTTGGATCTGGGTACTCTCGCGGCTGATTTACGTGAAGCACAGGCGAATCTCGCAGAAGCGAGGTTTAAAAAGAGTAAAAATGCACTTGACGTCAGTCTCAGTACTGGTGTTCTCAGTACTGATATAAAAAATGCTCAGACTAATCTGGATACCTTGCGTACAAAACTGCTTTCGAGTGACCTAGAGCTCTACCCTAAAAACTCTACACAGACGCAGGTAATCCCGCCACGTATTAGTGGGACCTATCGTGGTACAGGAGATAATGCCTCGTATGTGGTGACCATATACCCATCTGCTAGTGCTAGCGGTGTTTCTGCCCGTGTTCAAGGGGGAGGCGCAGATATATCTGTGGTATTATCGGCCTATTCACCGAACCCTATTGGGTCTACAGGTCTATATATAGAGTTGCCCTCCACAGATTCTACTGCTAATAGTACATTGAAAAATACTGAATGGACATTGAATTTACCGAATACAGAGTCTGCGCAGTATTCCTCTACGCTGTATCAGTATCAGGAGGCAAAAAAATCATATGACACACTGATACAGAATCAGCAAAAAGATATTCAGCTACTTCAGAATGGTTACAATGGGTATACAGAATATGACATTGCTATAGAGCGTGCGCAAGCAGCAGTAGATCGAGTACAGAGCCAGATTCGTCTACGCGGTATTTACTCTCCAGGTGCGGGTAGTATTGGGCGTATTGATTTGAAGCCTGGCCAGTCAGCAACCCAGGGAGTGGACGTGGTAACAGTCTTGGGCGAGGGGCAGCTACAAACAAAGTTGCGTGTACCTGAATCATCAATAGGGGGGATACAGATAGAGGATCCAGTGACAATAATTGCCGACATTGATCCAGACACTGTATATACGGGTACTATCGCTAGTATTAATCAGTCAGAAACCTATTTAGAAGGTACACCTGTATACGAAACTACGGTAATTATATCAAAACCGGAAGTCTTGAAATCAGGGATGACTGTACGCGGTAGAATCATCACTGATAGTGCAGAGAGTGTTATCAAAATTCCAGAGTTAGCCTTATTCAAGGTAGACGAGAATAATTATGTCGTAAAGAAGTTTGTGAGTGCTGATTCTAATGACTCTATCGATATTCCTGTGACTATTAAATTACGGGGCAGTGATGGGGTGGTTGGGGTAACTGCTAGTGCGTTACAGCCTGGCGATAGCATAATGATGCAGAGTCCAGAATAATATATGGCGTTTATCCGTGACTTGCGATTAGCATTATTCCTGGCTGTTCGAGTGTTGGCTCGCAGTAGTCGACTAACAAGCGCGTTGATATTATTTATCATGACACTGACATTTGTTAGCCTGGTTGCTGTATCGGGTATATTAGTTGGTTTGATTGATGGGGGGAACAATGCTAATCGTGAACAGTACACGAGTGATATTATTATTACGCGTCGCGCTGGTGAATCCACGATTGCCGATACTCCGTTTATAGTGTCTCATCTAGAAAATAATCCCTATGTATCAAAGTATTCAGTGCGTAAGGGTGTAGGCGTCACTATAGAGGCTGATGTTGCAGAGCGTACTGATTTTCAGAAAAAAGGCGATGTGGTCGGGACCCAGTTAGTCGGTATAGATATAATTGCAGAGGATCAGTTGACCCATCTATCCAAATATGTAAAGGAGGGACAGTTCTTGAACCCTGAAGAGAGTGGATATGTACTATTGGGTGCTGATCTGATCCGTCGCTATAATTCTGGGTTTGGAGATGGTTTTGATTCTCTCGATAATGTATATCCTGGTGAGCGTGTGCGTATCACTGCGGGAGAGAAAGTATTTGATTTTATAGTAAAAGGAGTTGTAGATACAAAGGTAGGCGAAGTGTCTTTGCGAGCATTTGTTAATCAAACTGATTTAGCACTATTGCAGGAAGCAGGTGCACAGAATGCAAACGAAATTGCGGTAGAGGTTACTGATGCAGAGTATGCACCTGTAGTAAAAGAATCCCTGATAGCTCAGGGTTTCGATAGGACAGCAAAAATACAGTTAGCGAGCGAAGCCATTCCTGACTTCTTGAATCAGATACGTCTTGCTTTTGGGTTGCTCGGTAATATGATTGGGTTTATTGGGTTGATTGTTGCTGCGACTACGATATTTATCATAGTATTTATGAACGCTGTTACTCGTCAAAAATATATAGGCATATTAAAAGGCATTGGTATTGTACCACGTGTAATAATCGCATCATATATCATCCAGGCCCTCTTCTACGCATTTGTAGGTAGCGTGATTGCATGTGCTATTATCTATGGCTTGTTAGTGCCATTATTTGTCGCACATCCACTAGATTTTCCTTTCAGTGATGGAATTCTATCGGCTCCAATTCAGGGAACAATGACCAGGTTTGGTATATTGTTAATTATTAGTTTCTTCGCTGGCCTCATACCTGCATGGAGAATTGTTCGTCGCAATACTCTGAACAGTATTTTAGGACGTTCGTAACAATATACTACTTATGAAAAAAGAATGCGTTATACGAGCTTCAGGTATTGTAAAAAACTATCAGACGAATTCTGTTGTCACACATGTGTTACGCAGTATTGATCTGGAAATATACCAAGGTGAGTTCATAGCTATTATGGGTAAATCGGGGGCAGGAAAGTCAACCCTGCTGTATCAGTTGAGTCTGTTGGATACTCCAACGCGTGGTACAATTTCGTATAAAAATCACATAGTTTCTGACGGAATAGAGTCAGTAAAGACGCAGTTTAGATTAGATCATTTTGGTTTTGTATTCCAGGATTACGCACTGTTCCCGGAGTTGACGGCACTAGAGAATATATCTTTACCGCTCATGATGCGAGGTCAGTCGTTTAATGCAGCAAGCGCACACGCTATGGATGTGTTACAAAGCCTTAGTCTACAGGATCAGGCTGAAAAACTGCCTAGCCGTATGTCGGGCGGGCAGCAGCAGCGTATTTCTATCGCCAGAGCAATAGCAGGGCACCCAGATGTGCTATTTGCTGATGAGCCCACCGCTAATCTGGATTCTGCATCTAGTGATGAGGTTATGGAGCTATTTTTGCAAGAGCATGCGAACGGGCGCACTATCGTTATGGTTACCCATGAGCCAGAATATGCAGAACTGGCATCGCGTGTTATTACTATCGCTGATGGAGTGGTTATCTCTGACAAACTACAAAAAGGCAACTCATAACCAGACTCTTTACATAATGCATCTCTGTATAGCGCGTAAATCTTGGTCGGATATTGTTTCTCAGAGCTACTTTAGTTTTCCGCGATCTTTTTTAGATAGTTCCGTGCACCGAATAAAACTACTACAACCAAACTACTGGTCAGTACAAAACCAGCAATGGCTTCAACTAATGTTTGAATACTAGAAAGCTGGATAATAAACCAAAAAACAGGGACGAATAGGTACGACAGTGGAGACAGCGACCTAAATAGTGCAATAGTGCTACGATGACGATAATCAATATGGCGGAATATATACGATTCATTAGAGATTTCTAATGCAGCAGCCCCTACTCGTGTGAGGAATAGTGTAATAATAGGAAGCAGTAAAGTAGTACTGTTCTGAGTTGTAAGAAACGCAACCATAGCACAGGCCATGATGACCATGCTCAATGGCATGATCAGTGCCTCGGTTCGATATTTGTCAAGAATCTTCCCCAGGGGAAATTGTATAAGAGGGAATGCTATAAGTGCTGACGCTATGATGACGCCTACCTGTGCCCAGGACCAGCCCAGTATGTCGTGCATATATATAGGCACTATAGATATCATGCAAGCATAGAATATTTGTAGTACAAAATGAGAATAGATTGCTGGAATTACGTGAGTATTAAATGACTTGTTCTTCTCTGGTTTCGAGATTTGTTCTTGTCTCGTATGCTGTGATGAGTATATACTATATCCTAATAACAATAGAGCTAAAAATAGTCCCACAGCATAAACTATACTTAGGTCGGTATAGCGCTCGATGAGCGTAAATCCTAATAGTGGAGCGAATATCCAGCAGCAGTTTTGGAGTATCAGATAGATAGATCGAGTTCGTGCAGTTCGTGAGTCACGTGTTACATGCTCCAGAAGTTCATCACAGGAAAAGAATAAAGGAGATTCAATACCTAGGAGGACAAATACTGCAATAATTAACAGGAGAGATGACGGTCCAGACAAGATCACTAGTAGAGATAGTGTTAATAGTAATGAAAAAACTATAATAGCGCGAGCAAAGAATGTTATACTGCGCTTTTTTAATATTATTAGCCATACACCTGCAATACCAAAAATCGATAACATAATATATATGCTATCGATTTGGGGCTGTTGTAGTCCTGCTGAAATTAGGTACGAGCTATGAATATAGGCGGTAATAGAACTCAGTAGCGAGTATAATATCACCCTGGTAAATACCGACCGCTGAGCTTTTGTGTTTACTTGCGACTTCATCCCGACTAGGTTACCACAATTACAGGAATCACGATAGGCTCTTTTTGGGTTTTTTGAACAAGGTATTTGTACACTTTATCAGTGAGATGTTTTTTGAAGTGGTCTATATCAATATCTTGTGTACTTGCCAGGTAGCTCTCACAGGTTTTTTTGATCAGAACGCGTACGCGCGATAGTAACTCGCGTGATTCACGAAGATATACAAATCCTCGGGAAACAATATCAGGTGTTTTGACGAGCTGGCGTGTTCTGCCATCAATTGTTGCTACTACTATGAACATTCCATTTTCAGATAGGGTGAGCCGATCTTCCAGGACTACTTTATGCATAGGGCCCACATAGGAGCCATCAACAATAAAGTTGCCTGTAACTGCCTTTTGTTTGAGTACCTGCATTTTATTTCCGCCTTCAGAAATTTCAATAACTGACCCATTTTCAGGAATGATAATATTCTCGCGTGGCGTACCCAGACTCATCGCTGCATCTGCATGCAGATGCAGGAACCACGGAGCTCCATGAACAGGCATGAAGTATTTGTATTTGATCTGAGTATGGATCCATTTTAATTCTTCTCGATTACCGTGACCAGATGCGTGAACAACATTATCCGCATAGGTCAGTATTGTCGCACCGGTACTATACAGACCGTTCTTGAGTTTGTCTACGGCATAATCATTACCAGGCACGACAGACGATGACAGAATCACGGTGTCTCCTGTGGTAATTTTGATGAACCGGTGCTGATCGCGTCCTACACGATCGAGAACTGAGTATTTTTCACCCTGACCTCCTGTGACGAGGAACAAGAGTTTGTTTGGTGGGTATTTGTCCGCATCTTCCATTGGGACGATATGATCAAAATTCCCCAACCCTAGAAACTTTGCGATTTCAAGGTTTGACTTCATACTACGTCCATCGATTACTACTTTGCGCCCGTATTTGCGGGCACTGTTGAGGAATGATATCAGACGTTCTACTTGGCTGGAGTACGCTGCAATAAATAATCGTCCACTGACATTACCTATCATTTCGTCAATACTATTCCGTACTGCCTGTTCAGATGCAGACCAGCCTGGCTTGATAATACCAGTAGAGTCTATTGTTGCGAGTAGTATGTTCTCGTCTTTGAAATGTGACCACTGTTCAAATTCTTCGGCTATTGGTACGCCGTCGCGACTTTCTACACGCACGTCACCGGTAGATAGAACCCCGCCATA
Organism: uncultured Candidatus Saccharibacteria bacterium; assembly: GCA_964601935.1. GTDB lineage: Bacteria > Patescibacteriota > Minisyncoccia > Phycocordibacterales > UBA1006 > JANPGR01. Next base: position 79,703 of record CAZROP010000002.1, read on the forward strand.
CGGTGTCTGTAGTATGATTCCTGTTGAATCAGGAATACTATGTGTAAGACCAAAGAACTTTACACGGAAGTTATCCGATAGTGTAATATATCGAGCCTCTTTGTCGACGATACGTATATCAAGCTTTGGAATATGAGGGAACTCTTCCATGCGCTTTTGTATGAGCATTGCAGTGAATTCGCGTGCATAAATTGGGGGTAGACCGAGTGCTTCAATATTATAAGGAATTGCATTGATATGGTCGAGATGGCCGTGGGTTATAACCATCGCACGTATTTTATGTTTATTCTGCACGAGATAGGTTACATCAGGAATAGTACACTGAATTCCTGGCGTGTCGGGATTTTTGAATCCTGCACCATCGTCAATAATAACAATGTCGTTACCGTATTCTACAGCCATCATGTTGGTTGTAATCCATTCTACTCCACAGACAGGAATAATACGCAATACTCCTGCTTCGATAGGGGGAATGTTGAGCGTAGGTAATTCTGATGCTACGTCAGAGTAGTTCTGTACGTGTTCATTACTATGTTTTCTAGAGAAACTGCCTCCTCCGGGGCCTGATCTGCGAGGGGTATTACCTCGTCGGGGGCCAGTCGAAGTTGTTGGCGCTGGGCCGCCGCGACCATCGTACTGGGGGCTATGTGCAGCTAGGTTGCGTGCAGGGCTCCTAGTAGAAGGAGTACGGCTTTCATTGGTTCGAGAAAATCGTGCACGCTCAGGATGTGGCGCTGTGCGCGCGAATGTGCGTCGTGCTCCAGGATTTGTATCAGAAAAACGCACGTGCTTCACCGCAGGGTCTGTTGCTGGCTGGGTTCCTGTTTTTCTTTCGAAGGTTCGATAGATACGGGTCTTTGGGTTGTTAGTGGAAGTGGAAGGTTTTGGAGTGTTGTTTAGTTCTGCCATATATGTTGTTTAAATTGGAGAGAGGTATTGATATACCAGTTTGGAATAGAGTTGAATCTATCGACAGTTGGATTATAGATAAGGTTTGAGTGTATTGGTAGCGACGATGGTCGGAATATATAAATATCTCGATTCAAATACAGAGGTAGTAGTACGTGTTCTTCAGAAATAGTTGTTTGAAGAGTGTTGTAGGTAGATCTGTATTGTTCAGGCGTATTTCCACGTTTTATGAGGATATCCGCGTTTTTATCAATAGTAGCATCAATCGTTTCTGTAATATTCAGTCCGGGGTCAGTTCGCTCGCTGGAATGCCAATAGGCATATGCATCGGATATGTGTCGATATCTCTGACCAAAGACAAGGAAGTTAAATGATCGTTTGGGTACTATAGAATTTTTAAAGCCGCTAAAATCGAATACACGTGTTTCTACAGGTAGGCCAATAGAATTGAGTACTTTTGCAACGTTGGTTGCGAGTTCTACTAATATTTCTTGGTTGACTGTGACGAGGACGCGTTGTGCCTGGGTAGGGGCAGACGGCAGTTCTCGTATACCTAGAGGCTCTATCTTATCACGATTCTTATAACTGTCAACTAATTCTTGGGTATTCCACGGTGGCAGTGGTTTGTCCCAAGGAAAACCGTACTCAGCAATTTCAACAGTACGGAGATAGGAATTTAATTTTGTCAGGTAAGACTGCTCTGTTGAGAGTTGGGATTTTGCGAATACTCCATATATGTCGGGATGAATAATAGGGATTCGCTCGTAACGGGCGTGGAGTTCAGTAATCATACCAGTGTTCTCTGACTCCAGAACAAAACCATCTATATTGTGACTGTTAAATGATTTTATAATATCCTCCGTAGCACCATAATAGTGTAGCTCTATACGAGAAATATAGGCGGGTCTGTCTTTGAATTTTTTAAATACGGCAAGATGTGTGGCGGTTATTTTATCTTTCTGTAGAGAATGTTTGCGCACCTGGTAAGGGCCTGATCCTATCATCATAGATGCGAGAGTAGACTGACTTTCCATTTCCTTTACCGAGATGTTTTTCCAAATGTGTTCCGGCAGAATTCCAATGGTCAGAACCTCATCAAACCCTGAGAATGATTTAGGTAAAGTAAATGTAACAGTTAGCTCATTTATCTTTTGTACGGTGACACCTACAACTGACTGTGCCCAGGGGCTACGGTCACCGATCTTTTGGATAGATTCAATAGTAAATACTACATCTTTTGCTGTTACAGGGAAGCCGTCGTGGAATTGGGCGCCAGGTGCCAGTGTGCAGGTGATAGTGGTTTGCGCTGTAGAGCATGACCCTAGATCATCTACATAGGTATTCCACGAGGATTTGCGCAGTATTCCTGAATATACAAGACGAGACAATGCCTGGTCGGTCGAGGTGGTTGCAAGAATAGGGTTAGGTGTAGTCGGATAGCCTACAACGCCCTCAATGTAGGTACCACCTTGTTCAGGTACTTTATGGGTAACATATGACAGGGCGATGGCACCAATACCAACACAGCCTATTACAATACATATCGCGGCTAGTCGAAATATTAATTGTTCGCTCGCATTCAGAGAATCCAATAGTCTTGAGATTCTATTCATACGTTTGGTGTCAACAGATTAGTACTGCTGGTCGATTAGATTGGTTAAACTATCCGAGAATAACTTTGATAATGAGAGAGCCTGCGAGAATGATGGAAAAGAATAGGGTTGCGCGGTATAGAGTGAGCTCGAACCCGCGTTTGGTAGTACCAACAGATTCTCCACCAACAGAGGATCCTCCGAAAGCTCCATCCATGCCTTTTTCACTATGCTGAAATAACACGCACACAACAATTAGCGCAGAGAGGATCATTTGCAGAATGGGAGAGGTAATAAATTCGTACATAAAATAGGTATGTAGAGGTAAGTAAAAAATTAATAAATAATCAGGACGAATGATATTATACCGGTAGTAGGTAGATACGTTATTGAAGTATATGACGCAGCCCACCCATAATGCTACCGCTGTATAAATACCATGGTAATCAAAGAGACTCCATAACGCAATGGTAAAACTGTCAGGGCTACGAGTTGGTCGTATGTCAAGATTTGACAACTAGTTCGCACTCGCTTAAAATAGGTTCATTATCAGTTTGATGAGCATATGTCTCACAATATATGAAGTAAGTCTATGTCAAAAACATCATTTCCATTACAACCACTATTCGACAGAGTTATTGTACGGCCTGAAGCACAAGAGCAAACAACTGCAGGGGGTATTATCCTGACTCAGGCGAAAAGCGATACCAAAATTATACGGGGTACAGTAATTGCGGTAGGCAAAGGTCGTATTACAGATTCTGGTAACATACTACCTCTGCAGGTATCGGTAGGAGATACTGTATTACTCTCTGCATCCAGCTACTCTAACGAGGAAATCGAGTATGAAGGCGTAACTTATACGTTGGTTAAAGAAGATTCATTATTAGCAGTCGTCACTACAGCATAAGCTATTTTCTAGAAATTATACTATGGCAAAAAAAATGATATTCGGAGACGAGGCTCGTGCAGCAATGAAGCAGGGTATTGATCAAGTTGCGCAGGCGGTACGTATTACTATGGGTCCGCGTGGACGTAATGTTGCGTTCGATCGTGGTTTTGGAGGGCCGACTATTACCAATGATGGAGTATCCATAGCAAAAGAAATCGTACTGGCAGATAAATTCGAAAACATGGGTGCAGAAATACTGAAAGAAGTTGCGGACAAAATGAACAAGGCTGCGGGGGATGGCACGACTACAGCAACAGTATTAGCGCACGCTATGATTACTGAAGGTATGAAATACATGCGCAGCGGCATGGAGGTCATGACTATAAAGCGTGGAATTGACGCAGCAACGCAGGAAATTATGAACGCTCTTAAAACCAGTGCTAAAAGTATTAGCACCAGTGAAGAAACCAAACAGGTAGCAACCGTGTCGGTAGAAAATGAGGGTTTGGGGATTGTAATCGCTGAAACAATCGAAAAAGTAGGAGCAAATGGCGTGGTCACTGTCGAAGAGGCGAGTGGTTTCGATATTACTAGTGAAGTGGTAGAGGGTCTATCGTTCGATCGCGGGTATGCATCACCCTACATGGTGACTGATGTAGATCGTCAGGAGGCTGTGTTTGAAAATCCTTATATCCTGGTAACCGATAAAAAGGTAGATAGTATAAAGGATATTGTGCCACTATTAGAGGCGATGTTAAAAACAGGAAAAAAAGATCTCGTGATTATTGCTGATGACTTTTCGGGGGATACGTTGCCTACCTTTGTTATCAACAAACTACGCGGCGTGTTCAATGTGCTCGCTATCAAGGCTCCAGGGTTCGGTGATAGAAAAAAAGAACAGCTGGGAGATATAGCTGCGGTAGTAGGCGCTACCTTGATCACTGACGACGCGGTTGCTATGAAATGGGAAGAATTAACACCTGATGTATTCGGTGGTGCCCGCAAAGTAATCGCAAGTAAAGACAAGACCGTAATTGTGGATGGTAAGGGGGCAAAAATTGATATTGATGCACGCATTGCTCAGCTGAAGTCTCAGGCTGCTAGTACAAAGTCAGGATATGATAAGGAAAAAATAGATGAGCGCATAGCAAAACTATCAGGGGGAGTTGCAATCATCCGCGTAGGTGCTGCCACTGAGACTGAGATGAAGTATCTAAAACTGAAAATAGAGGATGCCGTCAACGCAACAAAGGCTGCATTAGAGGAAGGAATCGTAGCGGGCGGAGGCAGCGCCCTGGTAATGGCGGCGCAAACTGTGGGGGAAAAATTCGAGAAGAGTAAGGATATAGGAGAGGAGCTCGCTATGGGGTATCGTATCGTGCTGAATGCGTGCCGTGCACCCTTGCAGCAGATTGCAGTGAACGCAGGGCATGGAGATGGCTCGGCTGTTGTTGCAAAGGTTTCAGAAATGGGCGCTAGCGCAGGGTTCAACGCAGGAACGAATACGTACGTTGCTGATATGGTGGCAGAAGGCATCATTGATCCAGTAAAGGTCACGCGCAATGCGGTGTTCAATGCCGCGTCTGCCGCCGGCACCTTCCTGACTACTGAGGTAGCGATCGCTGATATTCCAGAACCAAAGGATTCGGCTGCAGCTCATGGGGGCATGGGTGGGATGGATTACTAGTGAAAGCTTCTAGATAACTAAACAAAAACAGCCTTCAGGCTGTTTTTGTTTAGAGTAAAGTGCAGCGTACTTGACAGTAACAGTATATATGCTATTATATTATTAATTACAAAAATCTTGCTATCTATGAAAAAGAGGAGCACGCGGTAGGTGTACCGCTCGCAGAAACAGAGACTGACTCTATCTTCCCAGCCTAACACAAATAAAATATAAGGGACAAGCCTGTTAAGGGCTAGAATGGGAAGTAACCGCCTGCGTACAATGCGGAGAGACCCTAGAGGTTCAATTGTACATTTAAATAAAAGGAGCACCTTTCGAGGTCTCCTTTTTTGTCTTTTCTGGTATAATTACAATATATGAAACCAAATCAATCATCTTTTTTCTCCGGAATTTGTCGTTCGCTTATCTGGATCGGGGTTATTATTGTACTCGTGCTCTGGGCTGCCGGATCCTACAACGGGCTGGTTCGCGCACGTCAGGGTGTTGATACTGCATGGGGTCAGGTAGAAACTGATTATCAGCGGCGTAGTGATTTGGTGGGGCAATTGGTATCAACTGTCCAGGGTGTAGCAAATTTCGAAAAGGCGACACTGGAATCTGTCACACAGGCACGTGCGCAGGCGACATCTATTACTGTAGATGCTAATGATGCAGAATCACTGAAACGTTTCCAGGATGCACAGGGTCAGTTGCAGGGATCATTATCACGTTTGTTAGCGGTTAGTGAAAACTATCCTCAGCTGCGCGCTACCGAGGCATTCATTACACTGCAGTCCCAGATAGAGGGTACCGAAAACCGCATCGCAGTAGCTCGCAAAGATTACAATACTGCTGTCGGTGCATATAATATAAAGGTCAGTACGTTCCCGCGTATTATCATGGCAAAGTTATTTGGGTTCGACTCTCGCGCATTATTCGAATCTGTTGAGGGTGCTGATACTGCGCCTGTGATAGAATTTAGCGACTTTGGAGCAGGTGCAGCGGAGAATTAGTTTATACTACTTATCTATCGCACAAAAGACCTTGTCCAGGGATACTAACAACATGCTCACTAATCCTCCTATGCTAAAGCTTTGGAGGATAAGTCGTTCGTTGTTGTAGATATATCTTTTGCCCTCTCCCGGGCGCCCGACTTTAGACTATGTATCGTTATTTACTTATCATATTAGTTTATACCTTCAGTTCAACTGTTCTTGCTTTAGAATTGCCTACTCGTCCAACATCTTATGTGGCAGATACTGCTAATATGATTTCTGATGATATTGAGGATAGTCTGCGTGCCACATTGAATGCATTCGAAGCAGAAACACATCACGAACTAGTGGTTGTGACCGTGCCTGATCTTCAGGGCGACAGCATCGAGAATTATGCTAACGAACTATTTCGTAGTTGGGGCATCGGAAAGACGAAGGGAGATAATGGCATTCTCTTTTTGATTTCTCGTGATGATAGAAAATTACGTATCGAGGTTGGATATGGGTTAGAGGGCGCCCTCACTGATGCGGAATCCTCACGTATTATTCGTAGTATTGTAACGCCCGCGTTCAAAGCGGAAGACTATGATAAGGGAATCGTAGAAGCTGTCAGTGCCATTCAATCAGAAATAAAAGGAGAAGTTGTAGACTACGAAAAAACAGGAGGCACTAATTGGGAGGCGTTACTCTACGGATTGTTTTTTGTATTCATGTTTTTTGGGCCCATCTTATTCAAGATTTGCATGGTCGCATTCGGCAAATCTCCGCGTTGGACAATGGGTGGAATTGTGGGAGGTGGCGCTACAGGGATTATTCTGGCGTTGCTCGGTAGTGCTGTTGTATCGATTGTGTCATGGGGAATCGTTGCTACTGGTGTAGGCTTACTCATCGACTATGTATTCTCTCGTAATTATGAACGCTGGAATAAAAAGTCGAGCAGCGATACAGATTACTGGCATTGGGGCGGTAGTGGAGGTTATGGAGGCTGGGGATCGACTTTGGGCGGATCATCCTGGGGTGGTTTTGGAGGAGGCTCATCAGGTGGTGGTGGGAGCAGTGGTTCGTGGTAAAGCCTATACAGGGTATGCTATACTAGCGTCACTATGACCCAGCAAACTGCTCTCAACATTCTGAAAACAGGCTCCAGCGTGTTTCTAACAGGAGAGCCTGGTGCAGGAAAGTCCTATACAGTAAGATCTTTCGTTGATTACCTACGGGATCATGGCGTGGATCCAGTTATTACTGCTTCTACGGGTATTGCAGCTACACATATCGGTGGCGTCACTATTCATGCCTGGTCAGGTTTGGGTATTCGCAGCCACTTGTCAGCATACGACCTGGAAATCATCGCTCAGCAGGAGTACCTGGTAAAGCGTATCACCAAAGCGTCAACGGTAATTATTGATGAGGTTTCCATGATTGATAGTCGTGTGCTCGGTATGGTGGATCAGATTATGCGATTTATACGCCGTAACGACAGTCCGTTCGGTGGTGTGCAGATGGTATTCGTGGGGGACTTTTTCCAGCTACCTCCTATTATTCGTCGTGATCCGGGTAGCGATGAAGACTACGAAACATCACGTTTCGCTTGTAGCGCACCATGCTGGAAAGAATTATCGCCCATTGTATGCTATCTGACAGAACAACACCGACAGGAGGACGAAGACTTTCTAGGAGTGTTATCAGGAATACGCAATCAGATGTTTGATAATAGTCATAGGGAATTACTGATGTCGCGAGTAGTTGGGATTGATGCCCTGCCTGCGCAGGCAACACAGCTGTATACACATAATGCGCGCGTTGACGAGATGAATGTCGCGCGCTTGGGGCGTATTACAGGTGATGCGCGTGTATACAAGATGACAGGAGTAGGATCAAAGACAATGATAGAATCCCTGCAGCGCAACTGTTTGTCACCAGTTGAGCTAGCGCTCAAGCCTGGAGCTTCAGTGATGTTTACCAAAAACCTACCTCAATTGGGTGTTATGAACGGAACGCTGGGTGTAGTGCTGGAATATTCACGCAGTAGTGGATTTCCCGTGATCAAAACTCTTTCAGGTGCTCTGGTAACCGCTGACCCTGTCGAATGGGCGATAGAAATTGATGGCAAGATAAAGGCACGTATCACACAGGTTCCATTGCGTCTGGCATGGGCAATAACCATTCATAAGTCTCAGGGAATGAGTTTGGATGCAGCAGTAATTGATTTATCGAATGCGTTCGAGTATGGTCAGGGATATGTAGCGCTGTCGCGTGTTCGTAAATTAGAAGGAGTATATTTACTGGGGCTGAATGACCAGTCTCTGCAGGTACATCCGGACGTTGTCGGATATGATGAGTTATTCAGAATTAATTCCGAAGAGGCAACAGAAACCTATGAATCCTTGCAACCGGAAGTATTGCAGATGATACATGATAAATTTATTACCGCTTGCGGAGGTGAACTGGATACAGATAAGGTAAAAGAGAAAACCCAGAAGATAAACACTTACGATCAGACGCTAGCGCTAATACGTCAAGGTATGGACTGCCAAGGTATTGTAGAGGCACGTAGTATGACAATGGGTACGATATTAGGGCATATAGAAAAACTATTTGAGGACGGGAAAATAACAAAATCAGACTGCGAAACATTGTTCCATTCTGATGAGCGAGTGGTTCCTGACGTGGTTGTTCGTGCCTTTGAAAAATTGGGATCAGAAAAGCTAGCACCAGTATTTACGTCATTGCATGGAAAGTATTCTTACGATGATCTGAAAAGGATGAAGGTATTGATTGTCCTGGCGGGGAAGTAGGGGTTAGCCGGTTTCATTTATGCGTCTCTTCTGATGGTGATTCTCATTTGGTGCCCCATCAGTTCTTTCCCGTTGATACCCTTGAACATTACTGGTCCGTAGACATACTTTTCTAGTAGAGTGCAGCTGGGCAGATTCGTGTACAGTTTTTCTATTGTAGATTGTTCGTGATTCGCTAGTGATGCAGGACCTTGTTCATTCTGTTCTAGGCACCATTCCGCCGTGAATATTCCACCAATATTAAGAGATTCTATAATGTTGGAGATCATTCTGGGTAATAAGTGCTCAAGCGCAAATGTGATCGACTTCCCATATACAAAATCATACGTATTTTGGGGAAATTCATAGGATCCAAATAACATATTGTGCTTAGTCAGTTTGGGTGACTCATAAAATCCATCAAGTAATAATGGGCTGCGATCAATATTGTCAACATGACTAAATTTCGCCTCCTCAATTAAATAGCGTGAATTAATACAACAGGCATCTCCTAATATGCAAGCATTTTGTCGGTTCTCTGTTGGGAGAAACCCTAAGCCTACTATCATTGATGAGTGAGGGGGCAAATTTCGCTCCGCCTGTATGGCCTTTGCCCACATACCACCAACCTCGATAGAAGGGGAAGACTTTGTCATACACTACTGACTGTTACCAGTTGTTCTTTCTATAATTCGCAAGAGTAAAAATAACGAAATAAACCCAAGTCCAGCCATCAGTGGCATAGTCATAAATCCCCAGACAATAACATCAATTCCATCACAGGATACTGATTGACCAACTGCGCCACATACCGCTGATGTAGAGGTGAGACCCCATTGGGATGTGTAGTGGTAGATAGAGAATGCTAGGCCGGCCGGCGCTAGCCATTTGATAGCACTCAATACATAATTCCTGCCGGCCTTGTTAGGCGCAAGACTGGTCCCGATAGCCATGAGCGCCATAGGCCACATAAATATGCGTTGATAATAGCACATGCTACAGGCAGGAAATCCAAAGTAATACTGATAGACAAGTGGTCCTGCAATAACAAAGAAACTTGCTGCCAGGAGTACTATGTTTAGGGTGTTGTATCGGCCTATAGATCTTAGGCGCGGTATACATGACGCTGCAATAGAATAGATCAAGACAACTATCGCACCAGCTGCAAAAATGTGGTTTACTAGGTCCAGCTGACTACTTATTGTCATATGTGCAGCCGGATAGTTCTGCTAATTTTTCAAGTGTTATCTCACCAGTATGCATGATGCCTTTTATATTCCAGGTAGGGTAGCTGGCTACTTCTGCAACTACGCATGCTTCTGTTTGGGTTGGTTCCCAGGCATCCAATGTTCCAGCAGCTTTTGCAGCATCTAGTTGCTTTGTATATCCGCCAATATAGATGCCGGCCTTGTACTGTTCCAGGACTTGCTGTGCAATGTTGTCAACTTCTGTCGGATATATAGCGCATTCTACATACGGTAGTTCACGGGTCGCACGACTACCAAATGCCAGTTTTTGATTCTGACAATGTGGGCACCAGTATGCTCCATAAAATTTTGTACCTTTGGTCGCTAGACATTGTGCCAGAGCGACGCGCGGGGATGGTTCGCTAGAGCGGTTGCTGTAGATTACAACTCCAACGACAACAAGAGCGATAATGACGAGTGAGATGATGAGTTTTTTCATATACTTTTAGTATACACGCTCCGACAGGGTCTGTGAAGCACTGGGGTTGTCAGGTACTACTTCTGGCTTGAATTCATCTATTTGGCGTGCTATGCGTATAATAGAAATCAAAATAATAATGGTACCAATGCTGCTTATTTCTGCGCCTCTGAATGGTAAAGAGGTCAAAAGTGCACCCAAGGTAGCGCCAAAGAGATTGGTTAAAAAGGTAAAACCGCATCCAATACATCCTCCACCCAGTATTGCTGCCAGGCTGCCCCATGTTCCTGATCCGTGGAGCTTAAGAGATGTCGCAATAGATACCCCTTGTTGTATATAGGTTCTGTTATAAATAACAAAACACATAACCCAAAATCCGAAGAGGAGAGTATTGAGGGTATTGATAATACCGCCGGGTAGCCAGTTGTAGGTGTACACTAGGAATGAGTTCCAAGTTTCCCAGTGCGTAAACACCTGCGGGGTACGTAGTGCATAATCTGATAGTAAGGGATAGATAGACAAAGTTGTCGTCAATATTGCAAACACTACCCATGCACCCACCATGTATAGCAGTACGCCGGGGTGTTGGTATATATGCTTGAAGACAGATTTCATATATACACAACTATATCACGCCATTTCGAGTACCTGCCATGTATAATGTGGATATGGAATCTTTACCACAATTTCGCACTGCAGAAGAAGAGTTGAACTATCTCCGTGCTCGTATCACTGAACAGGAAAGTATACTGCGTGCTACCCAGATCCATGAATCAGCGCAGTCTGCAGCATTAGAGCAGGGAAAGGAGCAGATTGCTAACCAAATAGTGGATGCGTATCGTGTTCAGGATCCAGAAAAAGTACTCCACCATGAATCACAAATGAGCCACCAAGAAATAGGTGCAATATCTCTGAATCTGGCACCCGAGGCGCATGACTCGCAAATAGAAGGACTCTATGCGCTCATGTTGCAAAAAGGTGTACTTAATACGCTCAAAGTTGTAGAGAATATCAGGAATCCGCATCTATCAGACGATTTCCATAGGTTTTTGGTGCAGTATCTAGTTGCAGCACAGTCGTTACCAAAATTACCAAAGAAAAACGAATTCTATCAGCAGCTCGAAATGACACTGTATGAGGTAACATTACCCGAACCCGAAGATGGCAAACAGGGGCGAGGCTTCAAAGAAATGGTTGCAACTATGGAACAGATGCTGTATGGATTGCAAAGTATCGGACAGTTCGAAAAGACGGCGCATCACTGGTATTCGCTGGAGTTGGCCGTCCCCGCAGAATCAACCCATGTGTCGTTCTATGTCTCTGTTCCTAATATAGCGAGGGATTTGTTCGAAAAGCAGCTGTTTGCTCTCTATACCAACGCAAAGGCAGAAGTGGTCCCCAATGATTACAACGTATTTTCTGAAGATGGTATTGTACTGGGTGCATATGCCGTGCCTTCCTATAGTGAAATGACTGCGATCAAAACGTATGACCAGTTCGAGGCAGACCCTATCGACGTATTAGTACAGGTATTTTCCAAATTAGCAGAAGCAGGTGAGGGTGCGTTACTGCAGGTGGTGGTTCAGCCACATGATGATGGAACAACCAAAGAGTATATCAAAAATCTCGAGCGCCTTAAAAAAGGTGACAGTTTCAAAGATATTAACAAGAAGTTTTCAGGATGGGATACATTCACCAGCATATTCGGAAGTGCAGAAAAGAAAGATGAAGAAAAAAGTCCCGCGTATAATTATGATAATGAAGTGGCTGGAACACAACTACAGAAAAAACTACAAAGTCCTATCGTCGCTACCTGTATTCGATTGGTGGTATCATCGGCATCGCTAGATCGTGGTACACAGATCATGCAAGAAATTAAATCTGGTTTTCAGCAGTTCTATATCGAACGAGGTGGAGGAATTATATTCAAGGATATAAAACCGAATGATATGTCCGCGTTTACTCATGATATTTCCTATCGTGTATCAAATCCGCGGCAGGTGTACCATCTCAGCTTGGGGGAACTAGCAACGCTATTCCATTTCCCTGCAACTGCAGAAAAGGCAGCTCATTTGAAACGTAAACAATCATCAACAGCACCTGCACCATACGAAGTTCCAAAGGAGGGATTATTGCTTGGTTATAACGAGCATAGAGGAGTTACGACACCAATCCATATGGTCGCTGAAGATCGTATGCGTCATTTCTACGTTATAGGTCAGACAGGAACAGGAAAAACAGGAGGATTGGTTAGTATGATTGCGCAGGATATCGCAAATGGCGAAGGTGTATGTTTTATCGATCCACATGGTAATGATGTGCAGACTATTATGTCGATGATTCCCGAGCATCGCATCCAGGATGTTATTTACTTTGACCCTACGTATTTACCGCGACCGATGGGGCTCAACATGTTGGAGTTCGATCCGCGGTTTCCGCAGCAGAAGTCCCTGATTGTCGATCAGCTCATGATGATATTTAACCAGTTGTTCGATATGAAAATGGCAGGAGGTCCTATGTTTGAACAGTACTTCAAAAATGCCACATACCTAGTAATGGAGCATCCAGAATCAGGTTGTACGCTCATGGAGATTGCACGAGTCATGCAGGACAAGTCATATCGTGATATGAAATTGTCTCATTGTAATAATCCGTTGATTATTCAATTCTGGGAGGCCGCGACAAAGACAAAGGGGGATCAGGGTCTAGAAAACATGGTGCCCTGGATTACGTCCAAGTTTGATCCATTTCTATCCAACGAATTTATGCGCCCCATCGTAGCTCAGGAGCACTCAGCCTTCAATATTCGTGACCTCATGGATAATAAAAAAATACTACTACTGAACTTGTCCAAGGGGTTGTTGGGTGAATTAAATGCCAAGCTTCTGGGTATGTTGATCGTGGGCAAAATGCAGATGGCTGCGATGTCTCGTGCAGACAGCTATGGTCAAAAATTATCTGACTTCTTCCTCTATATTGATGAGTTCCAGAACTTCCTTACTCCGGCTATTTCGTCTATCTTGTCGGAAGCACGAAAGTATCGACTGTCGCTTAACATTGCTCATCAGAACATGGCGCAGCTGACAGATCCTGTGATCAAAGGAGCCATATTTGGAAACGTGGGGACTAAATGTGTTTTCCGCGTAGACGCATCTGATGCCGCAGAGTTGGAGATATATATGAAGCCCTTTATGAAGGAGGATATCATTAAGCTAGAGAACCGTAATTGCTATACGGCTATGCTTGCCAATGGTTTGCCTCTGACAGCTTTTAATATGAAAACTCCTGATTGGGGGGAAATGAACAAAAACATGATAGATGTCATCAAGCAGTATACTTATATGACCTACTGTCGTGATCGTGCCGAAGTAGAGGCTGAAATCCTATCAAAGTATAAAAAGCCCGAAGAACCGAAACCACCAGAAATGGCACCTCCTATGCCTGGTGGTGCAGTGCCTACTATGTCAGCAGGAGGTTTGGCGGATTTGTTTTAAATTTGTTATGGATAAAATTAAACGACTTGTTTATAAAATCTCCCACCCGATTATTAGGTTTTATTGGCGCACATTCAAACCAAGGACATTTGGTTCTCGTGGAATTATTCTAAATAACGGAAGAGTTTTATTAACAAAAAACATTAACGTCAGTCACTGGTCCTTGCCTGGAGGTAAAATTGATAGAGGGGAGAATCCTTTACAGTGCCTGTTTCGAGAGTTAAAAGAAGAGCTTGGCTTAGATGTAAATAGGGTAGATTATAAACTTGGTGAGTATACTTCTCAGCAAGAGGGTAAGCGGGATATCGTTTATATTTATGTTATTACTGTAGATTCGAATAAATTTGAAAAACAATGGGAGCTCGAAGATGCTCAATGGTTTCCATTAAGCACTCTGCCTGGTCAAACTAGTCCCGCAACAAAGAGGAGGTTGAATGAGTTGAAGTTAGGAAAACGAGAGCTTATTCTTGACTGGTAAGGCTCAGGTCATATAAAACTAAAGTGAAGATACTTTCTGTGCCGGGGAGAGGACTTGAACCTCCATGAGTTGCCTCGCTTGCTCCTAAGGCAAGTGCGTCTACCGTTTCGCCACCCCGGCATAGCTGCGCCATAATATATATCTAGGCGAGCAATGCATCAAATATATCATAGATATGGCAAAAGAAAAATACCTGCCATGCTTGAGAGATTCGCGAGCAGTCAAAGACTCGGTCACAAAACATATAATTATTCTTCGCTTAACGCTCTCATAATTATTGTTTCGCGACCCCTGACGTACCGAACTCCCCAGAGGGTCCCCGTCGGTACTATTCTCGTCCTTTCTCTTTCGGCAAAAATATATCCCAAAATGTGGTACATTTTGGGATTATTTTGTGCCGGAGAAAGGACTCGAACCTTCACCCCTTTCGGAACTCGATTTTGAGTCGAGCGCGTCTACCATTCCGCCACTCCGGCAATATTGGTAGCGTATCATATTTTTTAAAAACTTCCATATATCGAATTCATAGTGTTGTTCTGCGGGAGTGAAACAATTCACACCCCACACATGCGTGTCGGTGGACGTGCATGCTACACTGTATGTACTATGTCCGATGCATCCATACTTAATAACCAGGTACACTGGATCGAAACTCGCTTAATTTCTGCAAATCCGTACCAGCCTCGTATCGAATTCAATGATGATACTATTAATGAACTGGCAGACTCTATTCGTCAGTATGGTATTTTGCAGCCACTGACTGTGACCCAGGCCCCCATGGCAACCGCTGACGGCGGGTCAGAAATGCATTATGAACTGATTGCAGGAGAGCGTCGTTTGCGCGCATCGCGTATGGCTGGTCTGGAGCGCGTGCCTGTGATTATTCGTGTGGGCGATACCAACAAACAGCGTTTGGAGTTGGCAATTATCGAAAACCTGCAACGCGAAGATTTGAACGCTGTGGATCGTGCAAAGGCGTTTCTACAGCTAGCACAGGAGTTTAGTTTGTCACATACCGAAATTGGAAAGCGCATGGGTAAAAGCCGCGAATATGTATCAAATACGCTGCGTTTATTGGCATTGCCACAGTATATACTGGACGGGCTGGTGGGTAGAAAAATCAGCGAAGGTCACACCCGACCATTATTAATGTTGGCGGACAAGCCTGAAAATCAAAAGGCTCTGTTCCATGATATTGTAAATTATAAAATGTCCGTACGCGCAGCAGAGGCACGAGCTCGCAAGGAAGCTCAGGAAAAAGTCCGCAAAGAACATCTGAAAACTGATCCCAAAATCCTGAATCTGGAAGAAAAGTTATCAAATACTTTGAAAGCGCGTGTTGCGATAGAAACAGCGCAAGATGGTAATAGTGGACGACTAGTAATTAACTACTTTAATCCTGACGAATTAAATGATCTAATACGCTTGATGGGGCAGGTCACGGGCGATGCAGCACTGCAGGGGATAGAGATGCCTGTGGCAAAAACTAATATCCTCTCAGAGGAAAAGAAGATCGCGACAGCGACAGGCTTTGCGTTGAGTACAGGATTTTTGGACGAGGTGTCAGTCGATGATGATGCCGGTGAATTACTGCAATCAGAACGACATTCTCGACCTGATCCTGCAGGGTTTGGGTTTGATGCTGCGCACTTCACCCCATCTGCACCAACACTGCAGGAGGATCTCGCAGAGGCGCACGATAAGGAAAAATTACAGAGCGCAGCACAGAGCCCTGTTCCAACTACTACTCAGGAACTAGAGGTCGCGCCACTACAACTAGTAGCTGAACCAAAAAAATCAAAAGACGAGCCAGTAACAGAATTCACCTCCTTGTCGGAGTTGCTGGAACGTGCCCGTAAGATTAGCCCATTGGACACCGGAACACTTGAAGCATACGAGGCTGATCAAGATATGACTATGTCGTCCGACCAGCAAGAAGGTAATGAAGAGTCAATTATTAGTGATGCGGAAATGGACAAGAAATTCAGTAGTCCATCCATGACTACTGCGGCGCCTGCAGACCTGTATAGTGCGTTGTTTAACATTTAATCAAATTTTTATCTCATCAGGAGTTTATCCAGAATTCCTTTTTGGTTACGCGAGATATAGGAATTGATATGCTTTTTCGCGAGGGATGAAATACACCATGCCAGCCATTTGCTGGAGGGGTTAGATTTTTTGTCTACAATTATTTCTACTACATCAGAATTCTTTAATACCGTTTTTAATGCCGAGTACTTGCCATTAATCATAGCCCCGTTTGCATGTGACCCGATATCGCTGTGTACTGCATATGCGAAATCTAATACTGTCCCATGTTCGGGTATATCGATCACATCTCCTTTGGGCGTATAGATAAATATACGGTCCTGGAAAAAGTCAGTACGCAATGTTTTGAGAAAGTCCACATAGTTAACGCCGGTAGTAGATCCCGATTCCAGAGATGATAAGTCAGCAAGCCAGTTAAAACTGTCTTTTTGATATCGGTTGGTCCCAGCCTTTTTGTACATGTGATGAGATGAAATACCGTATTCGTTCACCTGGTTCATGTATGCTGTACGTATCTGAATTTCGGCTGTGTTGCCGTCACCGGCAAAAATACTAGTGTGCAGTGATTGGTATCCATTAGGTTTCGGTAGAGCAATGAAATCTTTGATGCGGCCGGGAATAGGGCGATAGTGGGCATGTATCAATCCGAGTAGGCGATAGCAATCCTCGGGTGTTTCGGTGATAATGCGTAATGCGATAATATCGTAGACCTCTGCTATATTCCAACTTTTCTTGATAAGTTTCTTGTACAAACTGTATAAACTCTTCACGCGTTTTTCTATTTTGATGCCTCGAATTCCTGCGGTTCCTATGTCTTTTACAATGCCTCTATGAACTCTGTTGAGGGTTTCTGTAGTGTGACTCATTGCCTGTTCAAATATATCCTTGGTTTTGCGGTATTCTTCTGGATAGGCATAAGGGAACGCTGCATCCTGGATTTCGGTTGTAATTTTCCCCATACCGAGACGGGATGCTAGCTGCGCGTAGATTTCTATACTTTCTATAGCAATGCGGGCTCGCTTTTCGGGTCGAATATGTTGCAGCGTCTGCAGATTGTGCAGACGATCAGCCAACTTTACCATGACGACACGCACGTCAGAGGCAGCTGAAATAAAAAACTTTCGCAAGGATTCTACATGTCGAGCATTGCCTTGATACCTAATCTTTCCCAGTTTGGTGACTCCTTGAACCAGATTAACAATTTCATCGCCGAATTCTGATCGTAGTTCAGATTCAGTGGTTTCTGTGTCTTCGAGTATATCGTGCAGCAGTCCTGCCGCGATCACGGGTGCATTCATACCGAATCGTGCACAGTTTTTGGCAGCGTTATATACATGGGTGAAATAAGGTTCGCCCGACGCACGTATCTGTCCCTTGTGGGCTGTTTCCGAGTAGTGATATGCCTGATGCAGGAGCGCTTTGTCGGGTTCAGATAGTTGTATATGGCACTGCTGTGCGTAGGTAATGAGAGATTCTGGAGACATATAATTGGAAGTTTTCATATTGTACACCATTCTGCGGGGCCAAGGTATGTTTTCCTCATGTATTATTCAGTTTTACTAGCGTATAGTATTAATCGTTTGCTACAATGAATATATATGAAGAACTCGCATTTTCACTTCTTTCTGGTGATCCTGATTATAGGGTTTGGCCTGCTGGGTTATACGAGTTACCGTACGATCGATTTTACATTTACAGAACACACTGCGTTAGCAGAGGATGTCTATGTCCCCGAGATAACTACTACGCCACCTGATACCGCGAGTACCACTGTTCCAGAGGCTGTAATACCTACGACTACCGACATACCACAGCCTACTGTTCCCGCTACTGACTTATCCCCAGAAAAAAAAGCTCTCATCGCTGAACTAGAGGGTGACCTCATCAAGAACGATGTGAGGATGAAAATCGGTAGTAAGGGAACACGTGTAGGCACTGTGCAAAAATTTATCAATATCTATGAGGGTAAAAAAACTACCATTGATAACAAATACGGTGCAGGTCTACAGAAAAGTATTTTAGCTTTTCAGAAAGCGGTGGGCGACGATGCTGATGGCCTGGCAGATCCGGGTACTTATCAGAAAATGATTGACTGGTTAAAGGCTAACTAGTCTAGAATCCCGCTCGGCGGGATTTCATTTGGATAAGTTCACTTCTATGATATCCTATATTAATATGAATCAACGAGGTCGTGAACATCCATTACTGACAACTGTGGCGGAAATCCAGACTATATTTGCGAGCCTGGGTTTTTCCGCGGCAACGGGTCCCGAGCGAGAAACAGAGTGGTATAATTTTGATGCCCTGAATGTTCCTGCTGATCATCCTGCGCGTGATATGCAGGATACGTTTTGGATTGATGAAGGGAGGAGAGAGGGAGACGCGCCGGCAGATATCCTTGGCGCGCGAGATAACACTAGTGGCCGGCGCGTACTGCGCACCCACACTACATCCGCAACTGCGCGCTATCTAGAAGCTGCAGCACAGAGTAATAACTTTCCCTGTGCATACTACAGCTGCGGCAAGGTATTCCGTAACGAAGCAACTGATCCAACCCACGAGATGAATTTCTATCAGATAGACGGGTGTATGGTAGGTACGGATATTTCCTTGGCGAATTTGAAGTACATACTTCTGGAACTCTATCGTCGATTGCTGGGTGATGATGTAGAAATCCAACTACGCCCTAGCTTTTTCCCTTTTACGGAACCTTCGGTAGAAGTATGGGTGCAATTCCGTGGTAAGTGGCTAGAAATGATGGGGGCAGGAATGATTCATCCGAATGTACTGCGCAATGTTGGTATCGATCCTGAAAAGTATCAAGGATTTGCATTCGGTGGTGGAGTAGATCGTATTGTAATGATCAAGTACGATGTTTCTGATGTCCGTTATCTCTATCAGGGTGATTTGCGTTTGAATCAGTGGTAAAATACCAATATGATGCATATACAATATAAACTTCAGGATTCAGGAATACATGGTGTTGGGCTTTTTGCGGATCAAGATATTTTGGAAGGGCAGTTGGTATATACAGCAAGCCCACTGCTCGATTTGAATATAAACCAAGAAACATTCGATGCTCTATCTGACGCAGAACAACATGAAGTACGGTACTGGGGATTTTTTGATGAACCAAGTCAGTTGTGGCATGTTGATTTTGACGTCTCAAAATTTATTAATCATATGCCTGCAGAACAGGCAACGGTAACTCAGGATAACAAGCACACCGATGCCTATTTAATCGCAGTGCGTGATATCAAAATGGGTGTAGAGTTAACCCAAAATTACTTGGAATTTGAAAGCATCGATGATTTACGTAATAGAGGCATTAACAGGTAGTGGTATGTCCTTCCAAACCATACTACTTCTTATATTCGCTGTGCTGTTCGTATTGTATCTCGCCATCGATCTTTTTGTCTTGTTCAAGAAGCCTCATCGGCCCACCTTACGGGAGTCATTGCTGCAAAGTGCATTTTGGATTGGGTGCGCGTTAGTGTTTGCAGGGCTGATTGCGTTGCAGTCAACATCAGATGCCGCATTATTCCTGTCTGCTTATATCACGGAAAAGACACTGTCATTCGATAACTTGTTTGTAATACTTTTGATTTTTACCTATTTTGATATCGACGAAAAGTATCAGCATAAAATATTATTTTGGGGGATATTAGGTGCAGTTGTGTTGCGAGGTATTTTTATACTGCTTGGTGCACAGATCGTAGAAAACTTCCATTGGATTTTGTACGTGTTTGGATTGTTCCTGGTGTGGAGCGGTTACAAAATTTTGACGCAAAAAACTGAGCACGACGAAGACTTGGGCAAGAGCCGTATTTTGCGTACACTACGTCGCTATATTCCGCTATCGAATGCTGCACATCATGGACGGTTTTGGGTGCGTGAAAATGGCAAGCTGCTGTTCACCAGTATGTTTCTGACATTGTTAATGGTAGAGTTTTCGGATTTATTATTTGCGGTTGATTCTATTCCTGCTGTTTTTGCGATTACTAGTAATCCGTTTATTGTGTTTACGTCGAATATGTTTGCGATTATGGGGCTGCGTTCGTTGTATTTCGTGATCGAGCATTTTCTAAAAAAGTTTCACCTGCTGTCCAAAGGTCTTTCGATTGTTTTGATTTTTATCGGAGCAAAGGTGTTTACCCCGTTGATTGGATTTCATATTACTCCAGCAGTATCGTTGGCAGTACTGACAGCTATACTGGTGACGTCCATGGTTCTGTCGCTCTACATCCCAAAGAAAAATTAACCATAGAACCTTGTGCCAAATCAAATGGTGTTTGTGCTATAGTATATTATATGTCCGATGATTACCAATCCAAGCTAACCCCTGAAGAATATCGTGTACTACGTCAGGCAGGTACAGAGGCTCCGTATTCAGGAACGTATCACGATATTTTCGAGGATGGCACCTATCGCTGCCGCGCCTGCGACGCGGCACTATTTCCGTCTACCGCTAAATACCATAGTGATATTCCTGGTTTAGCTGGTTGGCCATCGTTCGACGATGCTCTGCCTGGCGCAGTCGAATTTCGTCCGGACGATACCGGCGGAATGCACCGCACCGAGGTAGTGTGCACACAGTGCAAATCACACCTAGGTCATATATTCGACGATGCTGATGCAAAAACAGGAAAACATTATTGTATTAATTCTGTGTGTTTGGATTTAGAAAAGTCTGACAGGCCAGGCAGTCTTCCTTTATGATGAAATCCAATCTTGTTCTCGCAGGCGGATGCTTCTGGTGTGTAGAGCATGACATGCGTCATGCAGTAGGAGTTATTGACGTAGATTCAGGATACGCATCCTCAGTCGAGCAGAACGTTGTTCCAAGCTACGAAAATCATAGCGGATTCCGTGAAGCAGTCAGAGTTCAGTATGATCCAGGGCAGACAAGTTTTAAAAAGTTAGTACAGTTTTTCCTGGACCATATTGACCCGACTGATGAGGGTGGGCAGTTTGCTGATAGGGGTGAATCATACAAATCAGCGATATATTTTAATTCAGCAGAAGAGCACCAGATAGCGCAGGGTTTGTTGGTAGAACTTGATGGCGCCCATCTGTACGATCAGCCGATCGTTACCGATATTCTACCGATGAACGCGTTCTATCCAGCAGAAGAATACCACCAGAATTACGCTGATAAGAACTCTTTTCACTATAGTATGTATCGCCAGGGATCGGGGCGCGAAGACTTTGTAAGTCGTACTTGCCAGATTCGTGAAGAAAAGAATATGAAGTGGAGCAATTAAGAGTTTGACTTATTCTTTAATACATGATAATGTAATAACTGTCAAATACTAATTCGACCCTAAACGCGCTTTGGCGCAGTACTAATAAACTATATTTATATGAAAGATTTTAAAGGAGGCAAATTTGCCGGGAATAGAGATCGTGGCGGGGCACGTCCATCATTTGGAGGAGATCGACCGCGTTTTGGCGGAGGCTCATCATTCCGTGGTAGTGACCGTGGAGGATTCGGTGGTCGCGATAACCGTCCAGAGCAGCAGATGCATTCTGCTACTTGCGATGGATGCGGTAATTCATGCGAAGTACCATTTCGTCCAACAGGAGACAAGCCAGTATACTGTCGTGATTGTTTCAAGGGAACACCATTCGATCAGTCTAAAAACCACGCCCGCACAGGCGAATCAGTTCCGAGAACCGTATCTTTCAAGCCTGAGATCCAGGTAAAGGACTCTCGTATCGATGATCTGAAGAAACAAGTAGACTTCTTGCATAGCAAGCTCGACCGAGTACTGCATGCAGTAGAGCTGATGGCTCGCACATCATTGGGTGCTGTTATCGCTGATACAAAGTCAGAAAGCGGTGCGGCAAAGCCTAAAAAGACCGCAGCTAAAAAGACTACTACCAAAGTGGAAAAAGAATTAGCTTCGAAGAAAAAGGTAGTTGCAAAAAAGAAGTAACACAAAAATAAAACCGCAGTTATATCTGCGGTTTTATTTTTATAGGTAATTTCATGGGTGATACTTTGATTATATCCCTGTTTTCGGGTAGTATTGGTATACCTATGAAATTCTCGATTAACACCATTCAGAGCTATATCCAGGAGCCGTTGCCGTCGCCTGCAGAATTGGAGCAGCTATTTACTTTTCATCTGTGTGAGGTGGAGGGGCTGGAATCGTGTCCCGATGGAGACATGTTGATAGATTTGAATATTCTTCCAAATAGGGCACACGATATGTTGGGCCATTATGGTGTTGCTCGCGAGCTGGCTGGACAGCTGGGGTTAACGCTCAAGCCTCTGTTGGTTGGAGTTAGTGGAGAGATATCGGAGCAGTCGAGTTTAGCTAGTGCCGATTACCTCAATAACCCAGTACGGGGATCCATTCAGACTGACAAGTGTACCCATTATATGGCGCGCAAGATCGAAGGGGTAATAGTAAGAGATTCTGAGCAAGTAATTATTGATGATTTGGCAAAACTGGGTCAGCGCTCCATCAATAATATTGTTGATGCTACTAATACCGTCATGTTTTTGACAGGGCAGCCGACGCACGTGTTTGATGCAGATAAAATCACAGGAGGTATTACAGTTCGTATGGCGATTGCTGGCGAAATGATTACGCTGCTCGATGGCAAAGAAATGGAACTCGATGAATCAGTGATGGTTATCGCAGACGATGTTGCAGTTCTAGCGATCGCGGGAATAAAGGGCGGAAAACATGCAGAAGTAGACAGTAATACAAAAAATATAATCCTAGAGGTGGCGAATTTCGATGCTAGTACAATTCGCAAGACTGCTCAGAAGTTGGGATTACGCACAGACGCATCCTATCGATTCGAGCGCGATATATCGCCCAGCTTGTGTGGTAGTGCTATGGCAGCGCTGACAGGTTATATTATTGCAGTTGCCAGCGACTCTGTAGAGCCTTCTGCGATAGGGGGAACCGTTACAGACGTGTATCCGGTGCCACAACAAACCACTAGTATAGAATTTAACCTCGCAGATGTATCGCGGGTTGCAGGTGTAGATATAGGTAATGCAGACATCACAAACATGTTACAGCGATACGGATTTGCGTATGTGGAGCGCGATGGCAATTTTTCAGTCACTATTCCACTCTGGCGATTGGACCTGGTCGGACGCCACGACATGATAGAGGAGGTAATTCGTATTAGAGGAGTAGACAAGATCGTGCCAATTGCGCCGTCTATATTATCGCTGCAGCCTAACAAAGTGGAGGAATTAATAGCGTACATTCGCAGGCATTTACTAGGTGTAGGGTATAGCGAGGTGATGACCTATTCGTTCCGCGATAGTGGTCAATCGCGCGTGCTGGCGAGTGCAGGGGACAAATCATATTTGCGTACCAGCCTAACGACAGGTATGCGAGAATCCCAGGACTTAAATGAGAGGAATAAAGACTTGCTAGGACTGGATATTGTTCGACAGTTTGAAATGGGTACAGTGTTTGGTAAAGATGATGAAGCTATTCATCTGTGTATATCAACGTCAGTAAAAAACAAACAAACACAGGGTGAGCCATGGAAAGTCCTGTCTGATATGTTGTATGATCTGGGCTTGACTGAAAAAATGATTCACGAATGTTTAAGTACAGAGGACTGTATGCCGACAGGCGAGAACGTGAACTCTCAGTTTTTAATCGAGTGTAATCTATCCCGTGTAGTTGATTCCATCACAAGAATCCCCCAATACGTTCAGGCGAGTATACCACCGGTACAGGTTATGCCATTTCGTCCATGGTCAAAGTATCCTTATATTACGCGTGATATCGCCGTATGGACCCCTGAAGGTACCAACCCTGAAGTTCTTGAAAAACTATATACATCTGCTGCGGGAGAGTTACTAGCCTGCTCTCCGCGATTGGTGGATCAGTTCACCAAAGATGGCAGGACATCATATGCTTTCAGATTGGTATTCCAATCCTATGACCATACCCTGACTGATGCAGAGGTGGAGCCAGTGATGGCAGCAGTGACGCGAGCTGCGGTAGAACAGGGCTGGGAGGTGCGGTAGGTTCTTGACATTGCAGAGGATATCCTGTATTGTTGTAATCAAACAAAATAAATAACATCATGAAGAAAGTTATTGTTCTCACAAGTATCTTTTGGCTGGTTGTCGGAGCATGTATTGTCGGGTGGAATTACAGTCGTCCACAAAAATGTTGTCCCCAGGATTTGGGCACTACTATTGTAACAATAGCCGGGGCTACGATTGCTACCAGTGTACCCTGTAGTACCACAGGAAAGTGTTGGACGGGTAACCTAATTGTGGCTACAGAGGAGGGATATCTTGTAGAGGTAGTACCGCCTCTTTCTGGCACCCTGTCTAATACAGAAGATGCCGACCAACCTTTAGACTTTACGCGCAAGCGGGGATACCCAGTTTACGCGCTGGTACACCTGAATTCTACTCACTGTAGCCCGACAAGAACAAACTTTGCATTCTTATACTATCAGAATCGCTCAGAGGCAGAGCGATTACTACCAAAGCCAAAAAAATAGATTAATCTCTGGCCGGCTAGCATCCTTGGATAATCGGGGATGCTGGCTTTTTCTATTACTCATTAATCATCGTTGGGCTACATCGTTTCTAGCCCTTGAATATCTACAAAAAATAAGTATAGTGATTCTTATCTATGAAATTTTCAGCACAATTACGTGACAAATCGCTACGTCTCGAGAAAATCCGTGAACAGGGGCTGGTCCCTGCTATCGTGTATGGCAATGGGCGCGAATCGCTCATGATTTCTCTGAATCATGTAGAATTTATCAAATTCTACAAGATCGCCGGCGAAACAACCGTCATTGATTTGGCGATTGATACAGTAGGGGTAGTACCAGTATTGGTACACGAGATCGCATATGATCCGCGTAACCACAAATTGCAGCATGTGGACTTTTTAGCTATCGATATCAAATCAGCGGTGACCGTTAATGTTCCTGTGAATTATATCGGTGAATCTCCGGCAACTCGCGCTGGGCTAGGTGTTCTCAATACCTTGATAGACGAGGTAGAGATCGAGGTTATGCCTATGGATATTCCACAGCAGATCGATGTAGATTTATCAGGACTGGAAAACCTCGGTGACAGTATCCGTATTAGTGATCTGAAACTGCCAAAATCAGCCCAGGCAGTACAGGACGCAGATGTTGTTGTATGTGTTATCTCTGCTCTACAAACTGATGAGGAAGAGGAAGGCCCAACAGAAATTGACTTTGATTCTATAGAAGAAGTAAAGAAAGGTAAAAAAGAAGAATCTGAAGAAGAATAACCTAAAAAATCTCCCCTGCACGGGAGATTTTTATTTCGTGTCATCCTGAGCTTGTTTTATTGAAAGGTATACCCTTGTGGTACAGGATCCATAGACTGTAACTTTGAGACTAAGCTAAGTAGTATTGTAATCTCTGTAGACCCTGAAATAAATTCAGGGTGACAGAAACTTTGTTAGTATACTTTCCTCTCTAAGGGGAACAAGAGTCTGTGGACGCTCACTGTCACAAATAGATATCATTCTGGTATACTACATGTATATATGCATATAATTCGTAGTATTGTAGTGTGTAGCTTGTTTATATCATTGTTAGGAATTCCTGTGATACCTGTTATCGCACAGACTGCTACTAATACTGCAGAGCGTGCACAGCTACAGGCAGAACTGGAGAAAATAGAGGCAGAAATCAAAGAAAAAGAGAAAGAGCTCAGCACTCAAAAACAGCAAACAGGCGGTATAAAACGCGACCTGGCCGTAATCCAAAAGGAAATAGAGGGTAAAAAACTGGAAATTCAAAAGAAAAATACTCTACTGCAGCGCCTGGGAGGCGAAATCAAAGAAAAAGATGAGACAATACAGGATCTCTCTGCAGAGTTATCGCGTGAACAGCAGTCATTAGCACGATTACTACGCAAGCAGCAATTGTTGGAAACATATTCTCTGGCAGAGGTGTTGTTGGCAGGGGATACCTTTGCTGAATTCTTCCAGGATATCTATGCTTTTGCTGATTTAAAGGCAGGTTTGACCCAGTCATTTCAAAAGATAAAGCAGATACAGGCATTGACCGCAGAGGAAAAAGCACAGTTACTCGAACGTAAAGACGAGGAAGACAAAGTGAAAGTTGCCTTAGAGAAAGACAAAAAAGTAGTGGAGGTAAAAAAGAAAGAAACAGACGTTCTGTTAAAGGTCAGTACCACCAAGGAAAAAGAATATGAAACCCTGATCGCAGAACGCAAAGCAAAAGCAACACAAATCCGAGCACGATTGTTTAGTTTGTTGGAGGTCAAGGGTGGTGGCATCGCATTCGGCGAGGCAGTAAAACTGGCAAAAGCAGCAGGAGAACTGACAGGTGTGCGTCCTGCGTTTATCCTGGGTATTTTGCAGCAGGAAACAGGAATCGGGAAAAACGTGGGGCGCTGCTATATGACAGATCCTGAGACAGGTAACGGAACCACTATAGCTGGGAAGTTTGTAAAGGCGGTAATGAAGCAATCTCGTGATGTCGAGCCCTTTTTGGCAATCACAAAGCGTCTGAACAAGGATTTTGCAACGACTGCAGTGTCGTGCCCCATCGCGGGTAGTGGATATGGTGGAGCTATGGGGCCGAGTCAGTTTATCCCGAGTACTTGGGAATATATTGAGCCTCAGCTAGAAAAGAAGCTTGGTGTTGATGCTGCGAATCCTTGGATACCACTGCATGCATTTACGGCAACTGCTGTATACGTAGCAAATTTGGGTGCGAGTGCCAAGACTTACGACGCGGAGCGTAATGCAGCCTGCAAGTACTATTCGGGGCGCGTTTGTAATTCACCTGGTGTGCGCAATGCATTCTATGGTAATTCCGTTATGTCTCATGCAGATGGTTTCCAGGATGATATCGAATTGTTGGATGAGAATTAGTATTAGTTGGTTCTTGCGCATGAGTGTGATAGGATTGATCTAAATTTCTTTAACTCATTAATTCACAAAAATCTCAAAGAGATGCAACAGTACCATGACCTCCTTCGTCACATCCTCGAGCACGGCGTACACAAAGACGACCGCACAGGAACTGGCACCCTTAGTGTATTCGGCTACCAAATGCGGTTTAATCTGACAGAAGGTTTCCCCTTGTTAACCACAAAAAGGCTACCTATAAGAGCTATCATTCTCGAATTACTCTGGTTCTTACGAGGTGACACCAATATTCGTTGGCTACAAGATCGTGGGGTTACTATTTGGGACGA
Organism: uncultured Candidatus Saccharibacteria bacterium; assembly: GCA_964601935.1. Taxonomy (GTDB): domain Bacteria; phylum Patescibacteriota; class Minisyncoccia; order Phycocordibacterales; family UBA1006; genus JANPGR01. Next base: position 107,435 of record CAZROP010000002.1, read on the forward strand.
GTGGGCAGATGAAGCCGGGAATTTAGGTCCTGTGTACGGTAAGCAATGGCGGAGCTGGGATGCTCCTACATGGGTCCCAACCTATAAGAGCGAGAACGGTTACGTTGAAGGCCATTGGTCTGTTCAGCCAATTGATCAGATCCGTCAGGTTGTGGAAATGATTTGCAAGAATCCTGACAGTCGAAGATTGATTGTGGCGGCATGGAATCCTGCGGACATTGACTCTATGAAATTACCGCCTTGCCATTGTCTATTTCAGTTCTATGTGGCCAATGGGAGACTCTCCTGTCAGTTGTACCAGCGGAGTGCCGATGTATTTCTCGGTCTACCGTTTAATATCGCATCCTACTCGCTGTTAACCATGATGATTGCCCAGGTTTGTGGTCTTCGCCCCGGCGAATTCATCTGGACTGGTGGTGACACGCATCTATATGTCAACCATTTAGAGCAAGTGAATTTGCAGCTTTCCCGCGATCCGCGCCCGCTGCCCACGCTGCGCCTCAATCCTGAAGTAAAGGATATTTTCGCCTTTCAATTCGAAGATTTCGAATTACTGAACTACGATCCGCATCCATCCATTAAGGCGCCTGTAGCGGTGTAGTCTGTCCAAAGGGCTCACTTCTAGACCCGTTTTTATACTTATTTTTATTACAGAGACGCTCACAGACAATACTTGCGTAGCTATAAAAAATGTGTATAGTAGTCCCTGTTCTGGTATAGGTTCGGAGCAATCCGAACCTTGTCCTTAACACTTGAAACTGAACATCCAAATAGCCTAAATGTAATCACTAAAAAATAGACTTTATCCAGGTCTATTTCAAAGGAATTGAATACTTTGTTCATCTTTTGTTTTGCTTTATGGAGTCTGATTTTGTCGATGTTCTCTAGGAAGAACCTCTCAATATGTCAATTTCAAATAGATTCTTAATTAGAGTTTGATCCTAGCTCAGGATGAACGCTGGCGGCATGGATAAGGCATGCAAGTCGAACGGTTCGGCCTCAGGGAAGTTTGTTGAAGTTTGAAGTAGCAATACCGAGGATGGATTCAGATGGAACAGAGTTGCCGGATAGTGGCAAACGGGGTAGTAATGAATAGGAACGTACACGATAGTCGTGAATAATACTTCGAAAGGAGTACTAATACGCGATGGTCCCGCAAGGGTAAAGATTTATCGCTATCGGATCGGCCTGTTTCGTATCAGCTTGTTGGTAAGGTAATGGCTTACCAAGGCTATGACGCGTAGGGGGGGTGAGAGCCTGTTCCCCACCAATGGAACTGAGACACTGTCCATACATCTACGGATGGCTGCAGTCGAGAATCTTCCGCAATGCACGAAAGTGTGACGGAGCGATGCCGCGTGATTGATGAAGCGTTTCGGCGTGTAAAGATCTTTTATAGGGGAGGAATTTCTGACGTGTACCCTATGAATAAGGGGCTCCCAATCTCGTGCCAGCAGGAGCGGTAATACGAGAGCCCCAAGCGTTATCCGGAATCATTGGGCGTAAAGGGTGCGTAGGTGGTGTTGTTAGTCAGAGGTTAAATCAGCGAGCTCAACTCGTTGGCTGCTTCTGAAACGGCAACGCTAGAATGTGTGCAGGGTGAATGGAACTCTCGGTGTAGGGGTGAAATCCGTTGATATCGAGGGGAACACCAAAAGCGTAGGCAGTTCACTGGCACATTATTGACACTGAGGCACGAAACCCTGGGTAGCGAATGGGATTAGATACCCCAGTAGTCCAGGGCCTAAACGATGTAAACTAGTCATTCGGAGTATCGACCCTCTGTGTGACGTAGCTAACGCGTTAAGTTTACCGCCTGGGAAGTACGGCCGCAAGGCTAAAACTCAAAGGAATAGACGGGGACTCGCACAAGTGGTGGATTATGTGGTTTAATTCGTCGATAAGCGAAGAACCTTACCAAGGTTAGAAATCCTGATGACAGCCCACCGAAAGGAGGGTCTTCCGCAAGGACAGCAGGACAGGTGATGCATGGCCGTCGTCAGCTCGTGGTTTGAACTGTTCCATTAAGTTGGGTAACGAGCGCAACCCACATCGTGTGTTTTAAATGTCACGCGAGACCGCCCGGCCCCTTGTATACGAAAGTAAACAAGACTGAGGACTTCGGTTCTAAGTTCTGAATAAAAATCAAGCAATTGAAATTTATTCAGAACTTAGGATCGAACTCTGAAATCCTGTTCTTCGCATATAAAGGGCCGGGAGGAAGGTGTGGATGACGCCAGGTCAGCATGTCCCTTGACACCTTGGGCTACACACGTAATACAATGGTGCGTACAACGGGAAGCAATACCGCGAGGTGGAGCAAATCCTTCAAAACGCATCTCAGTCCAGATTGTAGGCTGAAACTCGCCTACATGAAGTTGGAATCACTAGTAATCCCGGGTCAGCACACCGGGGTGAATACGTTCTCGAGTCTTGTACTCACCGCCCGTCAATTCAAGGGAGCCGGTAGTACCCGAAGTCTGCGCGTTTGTGCGTGGCCGAAGGTAAGATTGGTGACAGGGAATAAGTCGTAACAAGGCACGGGTAGCGGAAGCTGCTCGTGGATCAATCCAAACGGAATAACCTAATAGATTTCTGAATTGCCCTGACACTTGCAACACAGTGTTAACGATTCACACTTTAGGGATTGGCGATAGTTACTTTCTTGAAGTAATTGAACTCTGATACTATGTTCTCAAACTAGTATTCGCATCAGCAATAGCGTTATGGCTGGCAAAGACCAGGATTGTGCACGATGTACAGCTGCATAATATGGCCGTAAAGCAAAACAAAAGGTGAAGAACAAAAAGGCTATTTGGATGAAAATCAAAAATCACCAGAAATGGTGATTTTTATTATCTGTATTAAATTTTGAAATATATTCAAATCATGCTAGTATTCTTGCATGGCGTAGTGGCGAAGTGGTAACGCGGCGATCTGCAAAATCGATATGCGCAGGTTCGATTCCTGTCTACGCCTCAATTATTGAAGATCAGTTTCTAGCTGCCGCTGGAGCACTCTCTACAGTATACTCAGCTAGGTACTTTTCGATTCTTTGTATGTCAGCTTGTGTTAAATCAGGAAGTGTTAGGGCGTTTTTTAACTCAACTACTTCAAAATACTTTTTACCGTCACGAGTATATTTATGTGTGTAGAGAGGTATCAGGGTGTGATTTTTGATAGATACCTGTCCTGTGGATAGGGCACGTTCAATCTCGAGAGTAATCATCATTCCGACATCAGTATAGATATCCTGTTGATTAGACATAAAGTTTCCCAGAGACCATGCAACTAATCCTGTATTGCCTGTGGGAGTTGTATATGATTCTGTCGGTTGTATTACATGTGGATGTGTTCCTATAACAGCATCTGCACCTGCGTCTATGACTGCATTAACGAACGCCTTTTGTTCTGCATTGGGTGTACGCTGATATTCTACCCCGAAATGTGGCATGACTATTACAATGTCTGCTCCTTGGTCTCGCGCACCCTGTATTGCTGCGGTTATTTTGGGTATGTCTATAGAGTTTGCTAGATATAGCTTTTCGTTAGGCAACTGATATCCGTTAAATCCAAATGTTGCTGCGATGAATCCTACTGATATACCGTTTACAGTTTGTATAACAGGAGTATATGTCAATGCGGGGGAGGTGGTTCCACCTACAGGAATCATTGCGCGAGAGTCTATGTTCTGTAATGTTTTCTCTGCGCCAGAAACACCTTGGTCGAGAGTGTGATTATTTGTAGTCTGCAGCATATCGAATCCTGATCTATATAGTGTATCTAACAACTCTACGGGTGCATCGAAATTAGGAAAACCAGAAATAGTACTATCACCCGTGACAGGAGTTTCCAGATTTCCAACCATAAGATCAGGCGTCAGAGTCAGGTGATGTATCGGGCGTAACACGTCATCGAAATTATATATTCCTGTTGCAGAATCTTTGGCCGCACGTGCCTGTGGGGTATGCATCATAATGTCGCCAACAAAGCTAATAGTGATGTGTTGTGGCTTTGGCCTGATGATGCTCGACAAAGTCTCGGTTGCTGTTATTGATCCTGAATTCGCAGTATTGTCTCGGTATATAAAAAATGAAATACCTGCCAATATCAACAAAATAACGATTAGTATCGTGGTTCCTATTGGGGTGAATCGACTGCGCATATATTATTATGATAACTCACTTCCTATGCAAAGTCATTTTGTGTACAAAGTCACAATAATGACACGATCACTGTCCACGGCATTACTTTTCACCATGTGCATACATGAAGTCAGGCTAAACTACTGGTACAATGAACATACTGTAGTATATGTCCAAAACAACAAAAAATATTTTGATATTTACAGGCATCCTAATCATCCTACTCGGCCTCGCTTTCTTGTTTTCTAAACTCTTCTCCACCAAAAACTCCCCCGACGCATCAGTCTCCCTCCCCTCCATCCTCTCCTCCCTCACCCCCAAAGAAGGATCTATCGACTC
>CAZROP010000003.1:0-101770 GCA_964601935.1 uncultured Candidatus Saccharibacteria bacterium
TAAAGAGAAGTGGCACAAACCTCAGTGCACGCCTTGCAGACGATAGTGCAAATACAGACATAGAAGTACTAGACGAAGCATACGGTGCAGGTTGGGACAGTTCACTAGAGGTGCCAACCAAAAATGCAGTCTATGATCAAATAGAGACTCTCGCTACAGCATCAGCTAATACCGCATTATCAAATCTTTCGTCAGTTGCGATAAATACTTCACTACTTCCTGGTACCGACAACTCTATCGATTTGGGAGATGATACGCATCGTTGGCGTGATCTGTATCTTGGTGGAAATACTCTGCATGTAGGAACGTCTATGTTGGATGAGGGTACCGTCGCCTACGATACGGCAGCAAATATATTTAACTTCGGTACAGATTCTACAACTAATGGTGATATAGCATTCTTCGGAGATGATCTTTATCTAGATAAGTCGTCAGGATTTGTCGGTATTGGGAATACCTCACCTGGTGGTCTATTGTCTGTAGGAGCTGCTTCTGAATTTCAAATAAACTCATCAGGCGCTATCGCTGCCGCAACAGGAATTAATTCATCAGGCACTATTACATTTTCTGGTCTGACTCCGTCTCGCGGGGTGTTTACTACAACAGGAGGTGAACTAACTAATACTGCAACCTCGCAATACCTGATTGACTCTCTCTCCGACGAAACAGGTACCGGTGCTGCAGTGTTCTCCGACTCACCAACACTCACAGGAACAGTATCACTACCATCAACAACATCAATTGGAACTGTATCTGATACAGAGATAGGATACCTAGACGGAGTAACATCGGGAATCCAAACACAGCTTGATGCAAAAGAACTAGCACTTACATTCTCTACAGGACTCACTCGTGCTACAAACACTATTACTAATGATCTCTCTACCGGTATCGCAGGAGGACAGTCAATCATAGGAGGAACTGCTGCTTCTGAAAACCTTACACTTTCTTCTACTTCTCACGGAACCAAAGGTAAACTACTCTTCGGTACTTCTGCTTATGATGAGGTGAATAATAGATTGGGGGTGGGGACGGTGAGTCCTAGCTCAACACTTTCTATCGAACATGGAACAGTAGGTACATTAGGAGATACCAAGGGTTTACGTATTACAAATACCAACGCACCACGTTCGTGGCTACTATCTGCCGGTTCTCAAGGGGTTTCTGATAATAATTTTTCTGTAAAAGATATTACTGCTGGAGTAGAAAGATTGAGTATTACAAGCGGTGGCAATGTCGGAGTAGGGGCGGTGGCGCCAACAGCTCGTTTCCAGATAAAGGGTGCAGGTGCAACATCTGCAACAAATGGTTTGGCAATAACTGATTCTGCTGATGTTAATCTATTGCGTACACGAGATGATGGTGCGTTGGTTTTTGGATCTCTCAGTCAGACAGGATCAGCCCCACTCATTTATCCTTCTGTGGGAGCAACAAATGCTATAAACACAGGCGGAAGTCATCTCGTTTTTAGAAATCTAAACAACAATAACGCCAACGATAGTCATGTGCATTTTCGGTTTGACGGATCATCCGCTCCTGGTGGCAGTGGCACTCCTAGGCTGATGCTCCTGACTGGATCCTTCACTAACGCTGCGGGAAGTGCTGGTTTCAACACTTTAGAGCTAAATACTACATTTAACCATGCATCTAGCGGTATTACTCGTGGACTGTATGTCAATCCTGTTCTCACTGCGACTACTGATTTCCGTGCGGTAGACATTGCCAATAATGCACATTTTGGTATTTATCAGAGCGGTGCAAGTGCGAAAAATTACTTTGCAGGCAATACGGGTATCGGCGACACTACACCCGCATCACTGTTTACTGTGGGTAACGGTGACCTGTTCCAGGTAAACTCATCAGGAGTAATTGCAGCAGCAGCAGGAATAACATCATCTGGAACTGTAACATTATCCGGCCTTACACCTTTTCGTGGAGTGTTTGCTACTACTGGTGGAGAATTGACAACTACAGCAGATTCACAGTACTTGATAGATTCTCTTTCTGACGAAACAGGAACCGGTGCTGCAGTCTTCGCTAACTCTCCTGTATTCACTACACCTAATATTGGTGCAGCAACAGGATCAGTATCAGGAAATGCAGGAACAGCAACAGCACTACAAAATGCACGAACCATTGGTGGAGTATCATTTGATGGAACAGCTAACATCACCGTAGCATCTGCAACCGGTGGCTTTACTGTATCAGGCGGCGACCTTGCACTCGGTGCAAACAACATTACTACTACTGGCTCGCTGGGCTCAACAGGATCACGCCTCACCAAAGGCTGGTTCACTGACCTCGAAGTAACCAACCCTATAGTAGCCAGCATAACTGGAAACGCTGCAACAGTAACTACTAACGCAAACCTGAACGGAGCTATCACCTCAGTTGGTAACACTACCTCACTCGGATCATTCAGTTCAGCTAATCTCCTCGGTGCTCTCTCTGACGAGACAGGTACAGGATCCTCCGTATTCTCCGACTCACCAACACTCACAGGCACAGTTGTACTACCAGGCACTACATCTATCGGTACTGTATCTAATACAGAGATAGGATATCTAAGCGGGGTAACATCTGCTATCCAAACTCAATTAGACGCAAAAGAACTAGCTCTTACATTCTCTACAGGACTTACACGAACAGCTAATACTATTACTGCTAACCTTTCTACTGGTCTTGCAGGAGGACAGTCGATCAGGGGTGGTACAGAAAGTGGAGACAACTTAACTTTCTCTTCTACAAGTCATGGAACTAAAGGTAAGCTCCTCTTCGGAACATCAGCGTATGATGAGGTGAACAATAGATTGGGGGTGGGGACGAATAGTCCAGGTACAAAATTCCACGTTGCTGACGGTAATAGTGTTGCAGCATCATTGATGACCTCGGACTATATTGTAATTAGTGCTGTTGAAACAGCCCCTGGTATGAGTATTATCTCTGCAGACAATGATAGCTCAGGGAGTAGGGCTGTATTCAAGGGTGTACGATCGAGAGGTACCCTAGGGTCTCCACTGGTTCCTGCAAGTGGAGATGATGTGCTGAGTTTCCTAGGCGCCGTGTATGATGGCGTGAACACAGAGGCGACAGCAATGATTAATTTCGCTATTGATGGTTCTGTGAGTACAGATGTTGCGCCTCAAAGAATAGGATTTTATACTGGGGCAACAAATGGAGCCAGTAGAGCCGAGCGAATGACTATAAAATCTTCTGGTCTAGTAGGTATCGGTACGGTTGACCCTTCGTCAAAACTAGACATAACTACAAACTCGCTCGGTGTCACACAGACAGCATCGTCAGGGTTAGCGTTGGTGAACACTACCGCAGCTACAAACGGTAATCAGCAAATATCTCCAGCTATTAGGTGGCGCGGTAATGGGTGGAAGACTACAGCAACAGCAGCAAGCCAAACTGTGGAGTTTCGTGCTGACGTGTTGCCTGTGCAGGGGGCTGCAAATCCTACTGGAACATGGCGACTGGGTGCGAGCATCAATGGGGGCGCATATCTCGATGGTATTATTGGTGTTACTTCGGGTGGAACAGGTAATACGACATCTATAGATATTGGTAACTTGAACGGTACAGGTGCTAGTGTGCGACTAGGTGGAACATCGGGAAATGTTCAAATGAACGCGGGTTACAACAATACATTCGCTGCTAATCGACTCACATTCTATAGTGGTGGTAATCAGAGTAGTATCCAAGGGTTTACAGGTGGCACGAATGTGGGTGTCGCAATAGGATATGCCCAGACTGGAACTAACCCAGGTGGTGCGAACACAACACTTTCAATCTTAGGTGCAAATGCGTTAAATACGGGTAAGGCATTAATGATTGAAAATAGCTCGCTGACTGATATATTTACCGTTTTTAATAACGGTGACATTGATTATGGAGTATCAGGAGGTGGGAGGTATCGCGCTACATCAGGGGCGCACTCTATTGATCGCGGTAGCCTTTCAATACTTTATGACGGTGTAAACCCATCTTTTTCCCTTACTTCTTTTACTGCAGCACCTGTTGCTGGTACAATTACTGCAGCTTCGAGTAGTCCTGCTTTTGCACCGACTTCAGGAACAGCACTTATGAATCTAGTGAGTTTGGCGCCTGTTATCAACCAAACCGGCGGAGCAAGCGGAATAACACGTGGAGTGTACATCAACCCAACATTGACCGCTGCTGCAGATTTTCGAGGATTAGAATTAGGTAATGGTCGTATATTACAAACAGACACCTATTCTTCAGGTTCAGGTTCGCTCGCACGATCTAGTTTGGAAAGTGCAGTGACCTGGAACACATCGGGTGCTCCTACTGCATGGAAATTAAATGTAACAGATACTGCAAGTGATGCAGCATCGCTCCTATTGGACCTGCAAACAGGTGGTACGAGTAGGTTCAAGGTGGCAAAGACGGGATCTACAACAATCGGTAGTACAGCCGTTGCTGATGGAACAAATTTGTTGAGATTAGAAGACGCAGACAGTGTGTGTGATTTTACCGCAAATGCCGGATCACCTGCGTGTGGGTCAGACGAGACCCTCAAAAAAGATATAGAGGAGTTGGAGATAGAAAGTATTTTGGCAAAGGTCTCTGCTCTACGACCGGTATCATTCCAGTGGAAGACAGATGGCGAAAACTCTCCAACGCAATTTGGATTTATTGCTCAGGAGGTAGGACAGCAGTTCCCTGAATTAGTAACTGAAAACACCTGGATAGATGGCACACAGAGAAAGTTCCTCAACACAGGAGGGTTGATGCCATATGTGGTAGGCGCGATAAAACAGCTGGAGGTACGCTTGGCAGTTCTCGAAGAAAAGATAGGAGGTGTATTCGAAACATTATTTGCAAAAAAGGTTGAAACAGAGGAGCTCTGCGTAAAAGATGCTTCAGGTGCAAAGACCTGTATTACCAAGGCACAGTTGGATGCATTGCTATCGAATGCTGCTAGCGCAGGCTCATCACAGACACCACCACCTAATACAGAAGATGATGTGCCGCCGTCAGATAACATACTACCAATAGGCGGTGATACTTCTCCACAAGAAGAGATTATTGTCGATGATGAGGGTGGTGTGTCAGAAGAAAACACACCCGAAGAAAGTATCGTAGAAGATATTGTGCCAGAAGAAATTACTAACGAGAATATTCCAGAACAAGAAGTTAACCATGAAGTAATTGAGCCTACCATATGATGACCACTCGATCGTATCTATTTTTGATAATATTTTTTCTGGTGAGCATAGGTTCGGTGTTTGCATCTGAATCGAATGGTACTATTAATAGTGCTGCTAAATATTCGCGTATTTGTAGAAATGCACCGTGTTCGGTCTATAGTACAGTTAATTGGAAGCCAACAGGTACAACGCCTGTAACAATCACGGATTCAGGGATTTCAGGATATGCATGGGGTGATGAGATTGGCTGGATCAATCTGGCGCCAACAGGAGCAGGGGTTACGGTCAATCCTAGCACGGGCGCATTATCTGGCTATGCGTATTCTAATGTCAGTGGTTGGATTAATTTCAATCCAACAGATGTCCCGGGTGGAACTGATGTCGGTGTTTCGATTAACGGCAGTGGCGAGTTTGTGGGATGGGCGTGGGTGTCGAGTGCTCGTGGAGGGTGGATGAAATTTGACTGCACGTTATTGGCTACCTGTGTGACTACTGATTGGCGCCCAATACCCAATAGAACAGTTGGCCCGGGCGGCGGTGGTGGAGGAGGGGGCGGCGGGGTAGGTGATGGCGGTACTGTTACTGGAATTACTCTATCAGGAAGAGCATTCCCGTTGAGTAAAGTCACTGTGTTAAAGGATGGGCAATTTGCGCTATCTACAATCGCTGGACCTGATGCGCGTTTTGAAACAACTATTACTGATCTGACGTCGGGAACGTATACGTTTACCTTGTACACAGAGGATTCTGAGGGCAGGAGATCGGGGTCGTTCACTGCTCCGGTGCAGTTCACCGTTGGAACTGCTGCAAAGATAGGGGGAATATTTTTAGCACCCTCTATCGGAGTAGATAAAAGCGAGGTGAAGTATGGGGATAATATTGCCATATTCGGTCAGTCTGTACCTGCTGCAACTGTGACGATATCAGTACATTCGCCAGAGGAAATATTCGTCAACGCTGTTACTGATACAGAGGGTGTATACTTGCACGATTTCGACACTACGCAGTTATCATTGGGTGATCACGAAACAAAAGCAAAGGCAAAACAAGATAACCAGATTAGTAATTTCGGAGGATCAGTCGGGTTCAAGGTGGGTAATCGCAACGTTCCCATTGATGAGGAGGTAGAAGATTGTAAACAGCGAGGTGATGTAAATGGTGATTGTAGGGTCAACCTAGTAGATTTTGCGATTGCGGCATACTGGTACAAACGGTCAGCGCCACCAAAAGCCCCAGATATTAATGGTGACGGAAAGGTGGATCTGATAGATCTCAGTATCATGGCATTTAATTGGACAGGATAATACATATGAACACAAACTCTCAAGCAACATATCGTCGTAATATCATTTCAAACTGTGTTTCCATAAAGTCCTGCAAAACTCACAGAGCTCGAACAGTTTCGGACTTTTGGAAATCACAGCTGGAACGTCTCCCCAAAGCAGTTTTGAATTTCCGAAAAATAATCCATGAATTCCATTCTGGTTTTTCAGCGGTTTTATTTATCTTGGGAATGTTAGCACTGTTCCCTGGTATCGCGTTCGCTGCAGATATATCTATTATTTCTAAGGAATCTGTTGTAGGTATAGGGGAATTTGTACATGTTCAGGTTAGCATATCGAGCGAGCAAGAGGCAATTAATGCCGTAGAGGGCAGCATTGTATTTCCTGCAGATCTGCTGGAGCTTTCTCGGATTGAGGATGGGAATTCAACTATTTTGTTCTGGTTAGAGCGGCCGAAAGAACGTATCAAAGGAGAACTATATTTCTCGGGAATTATACCTGGCGGGTATCAGAAGTCTGATGGCAATGTCTTTCAGTTGGTATTCAAAGTTCGTGGTTCCGGCAAGGTAACAATTCAGGGTAAGGACATGCGAGTACTAAAAAATGACGGAGATGGAACACTGGCAACGGTCACAATATCTCCTGCGACTGTTACTACGCAGCTAGCATCAACACATCAGGCGCAGGATAGAGAGTCAGAGGATACAGACCCGCCAGAACCATTTACTGTTGAGGTTGTACAGGATACCAATCTGTTTAACAATGCATGGTTTTTGGTTTTTGCGACACAGGACAAAGGGGTAGGTGTCGATCGATATGAAATATGCGAAGGTAAAACTTGTACCACAGGAGACAGTCCTTATCCTCTTCAAAACCAGAAACTATCTGATACAATTATCGTGAGAGCAATTGACAAAAACGGAAACGAAAGAATTGCCAAGGTTCCAGGATCGTATACTAGTACACTGATCATTGTACTGGCAGTCGCAATCGTTGTATGTATCATAATCTTTTTACGAAATCGAATCTCAAAACTATTATGGAGGCGGTAAATCGCAAGCTATGGGTTCTTGCCGTCCTTTTGATCCTGCCTTTTTCTGCAGACGCGGCATCTCTGGTGCTCTCGCCACCATCTGATACGTGTACTGTAGGGTCGGATTGTAAAATGGTGGTGCGCGTATCCAGTACTGACTCGGTCAGTGCAGCAGAGGGTGTTATTTCTTTTCCTTCGGATAAACTAGAGGTTAAAAGCATCTTTAAATCACCATCAGTATTCAATCTATGGATTCAAGAACCTGGGTATTCTAATTCCAAAGGTACGGTAAATTTCGAAGGCGTAGTTCTGAACCCGGGCTTTACCGGGAATGGAACTATTCTGACTATTGTATTTCGGGCAAAGTCAGCAGGTACCGCATCATTATCATTTTCTTCGGCACAGGTGCTCGCTAATGATGGGCTCGGAACTAATATACTGAGTTCACGTGGGAAGGGTACGCTTACTCTGGTGCAGGCGCCTGTAAAAGAGCCTGAACCTGTTGTAAAGCCAGAGCCTATTCCTGTAGCGCCTCCAGTACCAGTACCTGTAGAGATTCCTGAACCCGTTGTTCCTATTCCAGAAATTCAGGTAATAACACCAGATCTTTCTACTTTGGCTGCAGACAAAGAGATAGATTCTTCTGTTTCCTGGAAGCTGAGCGATAACCTAGTCCGTATCCTTTCTATTGCCGCACCACTGCTACTTCTATTACTGCTAATCGGAGTACTCACGAGATCTTCTCGCGATAGGAAGCTGAGCGACAAGAAGATGCTATTCGAGGCGCGTGTCAAAGCATACTCTGCTATTACAGGGCGTATATTCAATCTATTCTTGGATCCTGATATTACCACGCTATCGGATGGTGCTGTTATGTGGGCAAAGTTGAATCAGCTGCTGTCAGAGGCGATGTTGGTTGCAAGCCATGCGTTGGCAAATCTACTGGTTGAGTACAAGGTCAAAGTCTTTGAATTCCATCAGTCATTGAACAAGAAAAACGAGAGCGAAACGCAGCGGCTGCATGCTGAGCTGGTACGACTGGTTGGCAGAATCCATGCCCAGATGAGAAAGGAATTGCATGTAGATAATAAATCTGTATTTAATGATGAGGGTAAGATTTCATAGTCGCAAGCCTCTTTTTAACTCTGAAGAGTGGCTGTGGACAGGGTGTCTGTAGTAGCGGGACTGATTCTGTTATAATGATTATCTATACAGTTCTTGCAGCTTGTTTATTCAGTAATATAACTAATTTATTATGACGACGATGTCCAAAATCATTCGCTCTTTCTCTATCGGTTTATTGTCAGTACAGATTATAGGGGGGCATAGTGTGTACGCGCTATCTCAACCTATTATTGCTACCCCTGATTTATCTGCTCCGATCCGTTCCCATATTGAAAGCGGCAGGGTTGCGCTCCCTTTTATTAAAAATAATGGACAATATTCGATACCTGAAAAGGTAAAATACTATGTTGATACGTTCGCAGGGACAGTGTTCGTAGAGCGGAACCGCTTGGTCTATTCTTTGCCCGATGTTGGTAATGAATCTAGCCGATATATTATTTCCGAGTCATTTGTGGCGCCTGATATCAGGAGGAAAGTGCATCAAGTAGTCCCGTCAGAGACTCAGGTATCTTATTTTTTGGGAAAAGATAAGTCTGGATGGACGAAGGGTGTTCCTACTGCGCACGAGATCAGTTTGGGTAACGTTTGGAATGGCATAGAAGTATCGCTCAAAGCGTATAATAACACTATCGAGAAGATATTCACTGTTTTGCCCGAAGGTAGCGTGTCAGACATTAACATGTCGCTAGATGGTGTGACTTCTTCGCGAATTAACGAGTACGGAGAACTGGTATTGGTTACTCCTGAAGGAGAGCTTGTCATGTCAGCACCTATTGCCTTTCAGAATATTGACGGCAAGAAAGTGTCTCGTAATGTCGTCTATGTTGTATCCAATAATCACTACGGGTTTTCTGTTCCAGAATACGATCACCGCTATCCATTGGTTATCGATCCATTGATACAGAGTACGTATCTGGGTGGTTCAGGTACTGAAGAAGTCCTCGGGTCACCGCTATCCATTGATTCTTCCGGTAATGTTTACTTTTTAGGTGTCACGGCATCGAGTAGTTACCCAGGAGTAGCGGGCGGCTATCAGTCGGTAAAATCTACCGGTAATGATATAGTAATTTCAAAATTGAACAGTAGTCTGACTACCTTGATACAATCTACCTACTTGGGCGGTACAGGTGATGATGTTGCTACGCGCGGATATGTGGCGTTCGATTCCTCGGGCAATGCATATGTGTTAGGTACTTCGAACTCAACAGATTTTCCAGGAGTAGCGGGCGGCTATCAGTCGGTAAAATCTACTGGGTATGACTTTGTTATCTCAAAATTGAATAATAGCCTAACGACACTCATTCAGTCGACATACGTAGGGGGTGTTGGCACAGAAGCTGCCTATGGAGCAGTATCGTTCGATTCGACAGGTAACTTATTTTTCATGGGAGCCAATAGTGGCGGGGGGTTCCCTGGGACTACAGGAGGATACCAGACCGCTAATGCAGGTGGCGGAGGAGATCTAGTTATCGTGAAGATGAATAGCGGGCTGACGTCATTAGCACAAGCTACCTATTTAGGTGGTGCTGGGCTCGAGAATGGATTCGAGCGTGTAGCATTCGACGCAAGTGATAATGTATATGTGACAGGTCATTCAACTGCAGCGGGTTTCCCTGGTACAACCGGAGGTGCTCAGCCTGCATACGCAGGAGGTGGCAGCGACATTATTGTGGCAAAGCTCAATAACGCATTAACAAGTCTGATACAGTCTACCTATCTAGGTGGAACTGGTGTTGACGCCACCTACGGTATGGTAACATTCGATACAGGCGGAAATATCTATATTACAGGTGAAACAACCTCTACTAATTTCCCTGGGACTACAGGAGGATACCAGTCTGCAAAGTCAGGAAGTGATGATTTCATTATTACAAAATTGAATAATGGATTAACATCAATAATACAATCTACCTATCTGGGCGGTACTGGTAGCGATTGGGCTGATGGGTCAGTACGCCTGGATTCTACCGGGAATGTATTTATTGGGGGTAAGACGTCATCCTCAGATTTTCCAGGTACTACTGGCGGATATCAGAGTAGTTATGCAGGAAGTGGAGATCTCGTCATTGCAAAGCTAAATAGCGGATTGACATCGTTAACCCAGGCAACTTATCTAGGGGGAACCGGTCTGGAGGATACTGACGGGACTGTATGGTTAGATACCGCAGGAAATGTGTATATTGGTACAGATACTTCATCTACTAACTTCCCAGGTACTACTGGTGGATACCAATCCGCAAATGCGGGCGGAGTTGACTTTATTATTGCAAAACTTACTAATGACTTGCAGGCAACGAAGGTTGCGAGTGTTGGTTCGTCTGCTGGTAATGGGAGTTATGGGGTAGGGGCGAGTATACCCATTGCTGTGCAGTTTAATGGTCCTGTAGTCGTAACAGGTACACCACGATTGACGTTAGAAACAGGTGGTACAGATGCAGTAGTTGATTATACTTCCGGTTCGGGTACTAGTACTTTGATATTTACCTATACTGTCGGCGCAGGCCATACGAGTGCTGATTTGGATTATGGAGGAACTGGTTCACTAGCCCTGAATGGGGGAACTATCACTACTGCGGTAGATGGTTTTGCGGCTACGCTGACGTTGCCTACTCCTGGCGCAGCAAATAGTCTGGGTGCGAACAAGGCTCTCGTGATAGATACGACCGCGCCGAGCGCACCCAATGTATCACTCGTTACACCGGTAACCAGTACCACAGTCATGACTAACCCTGTCTCAGTGGCGGGATCGGGCGGGTCTGTAGAGGCTAATAGCACAGTCACTCTTTTAGAAAATGGTGTTCCTGTCTGTACTAGTACGGCAGCTGGCGATGGTTCGTTTAGTTGTCTGCTCGGACAGGTGGGTGGTGTTCATTCGTACACGATAACAGCAACTGATAGTTCAGGAAATATATCTGTACCATCCGTATATTCATTGATGTATGCACTATCTAGCGCTGGTGGATCTAGTGGTGGAGGCGGATACCTGGCTCCTTTCAATGCTATGGCGGCTCCAATAAGGACCGACTCGGTAACTACATCAAAGATTACTGTGAGACAGGTTCAGGAGTGGTTGCGTAAATTAGGCTATACTCAAATTCATATAACAGGAAAGTATAATGTAGCAACAATAAAAGCGCTTCGAGCACTCAAAAAGCAGTACTCGATACAAACAAAGTATCCAATAAAGAAAATGATAACTGATCCTGTGGTAGTAGCAAAGCTGCAAGACTTAGTACTTCTCGGGGTGCGCTAGTCCAGTAAATCGTACATTCGAATAGTCTGTTGCTAATTTATAAAAACTTGCCGCTACTATGCGGCAAGTTTTTGATCGTATATGTTTTCTAGTTATAGAATAGTATGAACTATGATACTGTTTGTACTACCTGGTTCGCCCATGGGGAATCCTGCAGATACTATTACTTTCTCACCTTTCTTCATGTTGAATCGGTCACGAAGAATACTATTAAGCTCCTGTTCAACAATAGTGAATTGGGGTTCAGAGAATGCATGCATAACTGATCGTATTCCATACGATAATGTGAGTTGATTTGCAACAGACTCATGCGGGGAAATCGCTATAATGCGTAGATCAGGGCGGAATCGTGCCAGTGTGCGTGGTGTGCCGCCTGTTTCTGTCAGGCACACCAATGCCTGCGCCTCGATTGATTCGGCTAGGTGGATGATTGCTTCGGAGATTGCCTGGGTCTGTGTTTCAGAAATATCCACGATATGAGCAGTATTCATAGGCTCTATATCACGGGCAACGCGTGACATTACTGCAATGGATTCAACAGGGAATTTCCCTATAGAAGATTCGCCTGAAAGCATCACAGCGTCAGTACCATCGAGGATCGCGTTAGCTATATCGGACACCTCTGCACGCGTAGGAACAGGGGATTGCTCCATACTGTCGAGCATCTGTGTGGCGGTAATGACCGGCTTGCCGTAATTGCGGGCGATTTCAATCATGCGTTTCTGCTGGAGGGGGACATGTTCTGCACCGATTTCTACCGCCAAATCTCCACGTGCTACCATAATACCATCAGTCGCTGTTATGATTTCTTCCAGTTGCTCGATTGCTTCTTGAGTTTCTATCTTCGCAATGATGAGTGCTTGTGATCCAGCTTTCTTTAATATTTTTCGTAAATCATCCACGTCTTTTGCGGTACGTACAAATGATAATGCTATAAAGTCTGCATTCTGTTGTATTGCGAACTTTACATCCTTTTTATCCTTGTCAGTCAGCGCAGGAATGGATAGATATGCTCCGGGAATATTCAACCCTTTTTTACTGCCCAACATTCCGCCTGTAATGACCTTGCATACAATTTCATCTTTGCTGTTGGTGGACAGTATCTCGAGCTTCTTTTTGCCGTCTTCTATCAGAATATGTCCGCCTTTTTTGACTTCGGCAGGCAGTGCTGCATAGTTGATACTAATACGTGATGGGGTGCCAACGCATGGTTCTGTGGTGAGAGTTACCTTTGCGCCTTGCTTTAGCTCTATTGATCCGTTCGCTACCTCTCCTATACGGATTTTGGGACCAGCCAGATCTACCAAAATACCAACACGTTTGCGTACACTGGTCATTACTTCCCGCACTGTTACGATGCGTTCCGTATGTTCGTCATGGCTGCCATGAGACATGTTGCAGCGCACCACATTCAGCCCAGACAGGATCATTTGTTTTAGTGTTGCTGGGTCAGACGATGCCGGTCCCAGTGTTGCGACTATTTTGGTTCTTTTAAGGCGTAGGTTTTCGGTTGCAGGGTGTAGTGACATAGGGCTGTATTTTAGCATAGATTTCTGTAACAAAAATAGCGGTATCTTTATATTTTATATAAAGATACCGCTATTGAAGACCAATACGAATATTTACTTAACCCTTACTTCTCTAATACCATGACTACACCGAGCGCTGCCACGCTCGGTAGTCCCGCACGATTGCCCAGATAAAGGCGACGATAACACATATTACGGTAACTGGCGCTATAAGAGTCAAATAATAATGCCCATACACACCAATAAACCTATAAAATGGGTTGTCCACGAGTTCCGTGTAGTCGTTCGTTGGAAAGCACCATCGGGATTTTCCAATCAGTGCCCCAACCAGACTAAATGTTCCTAAAATACTCATACACCAGGGCGTGGAGCGCTGTCCCTTATGGGTGTGTCGCCACCACGCGACCCCTGTGACTGTAATCGAAGTGATTAAGCCGATAGTAATCCACCCAGGGTTGTCCCAGAGGTAATAACATGCAAATCCAGCCATGAGGCCAAGGCCGCCTAATGTGGTCACCAAGATGAACAGTATTTTCACTTTCATTGTCCTAATTTGTTTGATTTAATATATAAAAGCATATAGAGATAGTATTGTCAATTCTCTGGGAAGATCGATGTAATTTGTCCCCAGAACAGGACTGTAAACATAGTTTCATAGGTTTGACAAGTGTGGATATTCTGGTAGGATGGGTGTTGACTTTAGTTCATGAGTAACAACGTAGACGCACAGAAAGAGGGCACTATAAAGGGGGTTGTCGTGGAGGCTCTGCCGAACACGACTTTTCGCGTTGAATGTACCAATGATGCTGGTGGAACACAGGAAGTCATTGCCTATTTGGCTGGCAAAATGCGTTTGCACCGTATCAAGGTCGTCTGTGGCGATTCTGTTGATGTGCTTCTCGATGGCTACTCTACGAATAAGGGTCGGATTACGAGAAGACACGATATACCTAAACACACTCCGCAGTCATAAGACATTCGCGGATGATGTGATTTTTTGTATCGTGGTAACCTTTGCCTAATGGCAGTTAATATTCATTTCTATGAAAGTAGTAGCATCCATTGCAAAGAGGAATCTCAAAACGGGGGACAAAATAGTCCGTCGTAATGGTCGATTGTATCGCATTAATAAAACTAATCCCCGCCGGAAGGCTCGACAAGGTTAGTCAGGATTCCTTATTTGACGATCTCCTTGTCAAAATCTCCGTTTTTTACTCACCGCATAGGTAATACGGCTCGTAAAAATACTCGATTTTGACTTCGGATCTCATTCAAATATGAAATCCCTCACTTAGAGAACAGGGTTTCATTACTTTGCTCTCACCTTGATAATCATAATATATATGCGTATTTCAAGCATAAATATCCCTGATAACAAACATCTTTCGGTTGCGCTTACTGCAGTGTATGGTGTCGGTCGAGCTCGTGCTGCAAAGGTTTTGACTCAATTGAACATTGATCCGACCCGAACAGCCGCAACCCTTTCGACCGAGGAAGAAGCGAACATTCGAAATCTCCTCGAAGCATACACATTAGAAGGCAACCTTCGTCGCGAAAAAGCTCAGCATATAAAGCGACTGAAGGATATTGACAGTTATCGTGGAGGACGTCACTCACGAAGCCTCCCTGTCCGTGGTCAGAGGACAAAGACCAATTCCCGTACCGTCCGTGGTAACAAGCGTACTACGATGGGTTCTGGAAAGCTAAAGGTTTCAAAGACATAGTATGGGAAAGAAAAAAGTCATTCGCCAACAGGGTCAGCGTGCTGACAAGAGCCTCGTTGCTCGTCAGTTGGCCCGAGTTAGCAAGAAAAAGCTCGCTAGTGGTGTGTTGAATATCTTTTCAACATACAATAACACTATCGTTACATTAACAGATTTGAATGGTAATACCGTTATTTCGTCATCCGCAGGTGCGCTAGGATTCAATGGAGCTAAAAAGTCCACACCCTACGCAGCTAACAAGGTAGGTGAAGTAATTGGTGAAAAGGCAGCTCAGGTGGGTGTCAAAGAGGTGTCAGTTGTTGTCCGTGGTGTTGGTTCAGGGCGCGAATCTGCGATTCGTGGCGTTCTGTCACATGGGGTTACAATAACAAAAATTGTAGACCAAACACCTGTTCCATTCAATGGACCTCGTCCGAAAAAAGCACGTCGAATCTAATCCGTCATCGTATTTACATATGCACTCATTCAAAAAGTTCAAAGTGGCACGACGACTAGGCGTTGCACTCTTTGACAAATGTCAAACAGGAAAATTTGTTATCCAGCGTGCGCGAGTAGTGGGAAAGAAGGGCCCCAAAAAGGCCAGCGATTACTCACTCCAGTTAACTGAAAAACAAAAGGTTCGTTATTACTACAATGTTGCAGAAAAGCAGTTCAAAAACTACGTTCTCAAAGCTGCAAAAACAGCAGCTCCGGCACGGTCATTGTTTGAACTACTCGAGAATCGTCTGGACAATGTGGTATATCGACTGGGGTTTGCGGCATCTCGTCAGGCATCTCGTCAGATAGTGTCGCATGGTCATATGTCGGTCAATGGCCGCCGTGTTGACATCCCGTCATTCCAGGTTGGTCCTAATGATGTTATCACATTCCGTGATGGGTCCCGCGACAGTCGTATGTTCGAGCTCTCCAAAGAGCGCGCAGCAAAACATTCTGTTCCAGGCTGGCTATCACTGGATGCCCCTCATATGTCCGCAAAGGTTTCCGGTACTCCGTCTGACCCTGATCCAATTCTGAACTTTTCTTCCGTTATCGAGTTCTACAGTCGATAGTAACACCTAGTTGATATTCATCATTACGAACAATGAGGATTGGATACCATCGAATCCTCAGAAAGTCGTATCAAAGTGGAATACACTTTATCAGTACACATAACAATCATCTCATCTATGTTTACACTCTCACGTACTATCGGATTGCCTGCGGAATTATCGATTCTTTCATCGGAAGGCAATACTGCTACATTTGAAATCAAAGGTTTATATCCTGGATATGGTCATACTATGGGCAATGCACTGCGCCGTATTATTTTATCGTCATTATCTGGTGTGGCTGCGGTGTCAGTCAAAATTACAGGTATTGACCACGAGTTTTCTGCTATCGAAGGAATCCGTGAGGACGCACTGCGTATAGCACTCAACTTGCAGCAGGTACGCGCACGCATCGTGAGCGGATCAGAATACAAAACTTCTATAAAGGTCACTGGTCCTGCAGTAATTACTGCAGCAGATATACAGACTGATGCTAACATAGAAATTGCGAACCCAGATCAATATATCTGTGAGATTACGAAAAAAGGTTTTACATTTGAAGCAGAAGTAGTATTTGCCACCGGAATAGGGTTTGTTCCCAAGAATCAGTTCCACAAGGAGCGCGTATCAGCAGGAACTATTCTGATCGATGCAGTGTTCACTCCGATACGACGTGTGTCATATGATGTAGAAAACATGCGTGTTGGTGATCGTACTGATTACAACAAAGTAGTGTTGAATATTGAAACTGATGGAACACTGACTCCAAAAGAGGCTCTCGATAATGCATTACGTATTTTGTTGGTACAGACTCAGTCATTATTGTCGTTATCTGACATGGATGTACAGAAACTGTATTCATCAACTCACGTATCGCCTGCAGAGGCTTTGCCAGAATCAGAGGTTGATACTACTGATACACTGAAAACTCGTATTGAAACTCTCAACTTTACTTCCCGTACATTGAACGCATTATCTGACGCCAACATTCGTACCGTGGGTGGTTTGGTACGCAAGACAGAGTCAGATATTCTAGCACTCGATGGTATCGGTCCAAAGGGAGTCGAAGAAATAAAATCAGTGTTAGTTGACATGGGTCTGGGATTGAAAGATTAATTAATATATAAGTTTATGCGTCATCACAATAAAAACAGAACACTCGGACGTGATACGGATCAGCGGTTGGCATTACTGCGATCGCTCTCCGTTGCACTGATTGAACGAGGCGCAATTATAACCACAACAGCAAAGGCAAAAGAACTCCGTCCTTTTATCGAGCGTTTGGTTACTCTTGCAAAAACTGATACTGTGGCTGCACGTCGACTCGTTTCTTCTCGTATGGGGGGAAATGACGCAGCTGTTGCAACATTGTTTGCGCGTATTGCACCCATGTTTGTTGATCGGGCAGGGGGATATACGCGGATTACAAAGATTGGTCACCGCGAAGGAGATGCTGCACACATGTCACAGATTGAATTCGTAAAATAGTATGAAAAAAATAGTTACATTTGATGCTACTGGTAAGAAATTGGGACGTTTGGCGACTGAAATTGCTATGGCTCTTCAGGGTAAAAACGATCCGTCTTACGAGCGGCACATTTTGGAAAATATCGAGGTAATAGTACAGAACGCTAGCAAGTTGGATCTTGCAGATCGCATGGATCGTGAGTACAAGTCGTATTCAGGTTACCCAGGTGGTTTGCGTCTGGAAAAAGCAGGTCGTCTACAGGAGCGTAAAGGAACTGCTGCACTGATAAAGCATGCAGTTTCAGGAATGCTCCCAAAGAACACTCATCGTAGTCGATTATTATTGGCAATTACAGTTGAAGAATAGTATGGATGAAATAATCGAACCAACTTCTACGGTAGTAGCAGAAAATCCTCATACGTTTTCTTTTGTTGACGCAAAAGAAAACATGGCAGGCAAAACATTCCGTGAGGTAATCGGCCGTCGCAAAACAGCGACAGCACGTGTCCGCGTTATGTTGGATAAGAAACTATCAGTACTCGTTAACGGTAAAGACGTTGCAGAGTATTTCCCAGTGCCTCTCTACAAAACGGCAGCACTGTCCCCGTTGGTATCACTAGATATCAAAGAGGGAATTACGTTGTCAGTTGTTGTCAATGGCGGTGGTCAGAGTTCCCAGGCAGAAGCGGTGCGTCACGGCATTGCTCGCGCATTGGTGTTCTTGGATCCTGCGATGCGAACAGTTCTGAAGCGTGCTGGTTATCTCAAGCGCGACCCTCGCAAGAAGGAGCGAAAGAAGCCGGGACTCAAAAAGGCTCGAAAGGCAGCACAGTGGAGCAAGCGCTAGTTTGCGGAACTGTGGTGAAGGGGTCGGGAAACGGAAGCTTCCCGCACAGGAGAGCAGCGAACAGCGTTGAGAACCATCGGTTCTCAAAAGAGTGCGCAGCACTCTGCAGTGGAGCAAGCGCTAGTTACAGCCTCATCCTTGTGCCACAAGAATCCTGCAGCTCACAGAAATGTATATGCTGCAAGATTCGGGTGGCACTGGGATAGTGCACAAAATTCGGGTATATAATTTCTTGTGTGGTCTATCATGATTGTGTTACGACGACTGCAGACAGGAACCTTTATTGGATTATTAATCAATCGTAAGGTTTACAACATATGTCACACAAACACACAGTTCTTCCTCAGAAAAGGTTCGGGAAGTTCCAGGAGTCACGCATTGCAGTGCCTGATTTGTTGGAGCATCAAACCGCATCGTATATCGATTTCATTCAGAATCGTTTACCGGTAATCATTCAAGAGTTTTCTCCTATTGAAGATTATTCAAAAAAGAAGTTCACACTATCTTTCGTTAATTTCGAAGTTATTCCGCCTAGTGTAGATGAATACTATGCACGTGAAATGAAAAAGAGTTACGAGGCAGAACTTCGTTTGCGAGTAAAGCTTCTCAATAAAGCGACAGGAGAAACAATAGAGCAGGACATTAGTCTTAGTGAGATTCCTTGGATGACACCACATGGTACCTTTATCTTTAGTGGGGTGGAACGAGTTATTGTCCCTCAGTTATCACGTAGTTACGGTATTTTTATCCATAATTCAGAAACTCGAAAGGGATTATTTTTTGGTGCAAAGGTTATTCCTGCGCGAGGAATGTGGATACAGATGGACATCGAACATGACGGTGTGTTGTGGGCGCGTGTAGACGGAGGAAAGAAATTCCCAATATCATATTTCCTCAAGGTGTTAGGCATGGACTCAAATGATGCTATATTAAAGGCGTCAGATGATTCAATGTATCAGGCATTGATGAAGACAACTTTGGCACAAGATACTACGAAAAACACTGCAGACGTATATAGTGAGCTGTATACCAAACTCCGTGATGGAGAATATGCTGCTGCTGATAATGCAAAATCATATATCGATGACGCATTGTCTGCGGGGCGGTATAATTTTTCTCGTGTAGGGCGATTCCAGGTGAACAAGCGTTTTGGCCACCCGACAGATGAAAAGAGTGTCGCAAACATGCAGCTAACAGCACAGGATTTGGTGGACACCATTGTGGAATTATCACATCGTCAATCAGATCCAGATGCCGTGCCCGATGATATCGATCACTTGGCTATGCGTCGTGTGCGATTCGTAGGCGAAATGTTGGAACAGCAAATCCGTCGTGGTATGTTGCAGGTACGTCGTAATACACAGGACAAAATGTCTACCGTTGATTCTGATCGTGTACTACCTATTCAGATTTTGAACCAGAGACCTCTACAGGCGCGCATTCGTGAATTCTTTGCGACCAATCAGTTGTCCCAGTTCATGGAGCAGGAAAATATCTTGAATGAAATAGAGCACACCCGTACAATTTCTGCACTCGGTCCCGGAGGTCTCACTCGTGAGCGTGCAGGGTTCGAGGTTCGCGACATTCACCCGTCACAGTATGGGCGTGTTTGTCCTATACAGACACCAGAAGGTCCTAATATTGGTTTGATTTTACGCTTGTCTATTTACGCTCGTATTAATCACCTGGGTATTATAGAAACGCCTTATATGAAGGTGGAAAAAGGAAAGCTCACAGGCGAGGTGGTATACCTGAATGCATTCGAAGAAGAGCAATACAATATAGCGCACTTTGGGGTATCAGTAGACAAGGATGACAAAATTATCCCAGTGAACGTAGAAGTTCGCCATCAGGGAGAACCTCGTATCGTACCGAAGGCCCAGGTTCAGTTGATTGATATTTCAGCTAATCAGATGTTGTCAGTTGCAGCTGCTCTTATCCCATTCCTCGACATGGATGATGCGAAACGAACACTCATGGGTGCGAACATGCAAAAGCAGGCTTCGCCATTGGTGAATCCTGATGTACCACTCGTTGCGACAGGTATGGAGTCCGATGCAGCTCTGCATACAGGGCGATTGATTGTTGCTCGTGAGGCTGGAAAGGTATCATATGTCGATGCAAAGAAAATCATAGTAGAGCACAAAAAAGGCGAGACAACATATAATTTTATTACCTATGCTCGAACAAACGACAGTTCAATATTCCATCACACACCAACCGTACAAAAAGGCGATTCTGTAGCAGTCGGCGATGTGCTAGCAGATGGATCGTCATCTCGTGGAGGGCAGTTGGCGTTGGGGCAGAACGTGCGCATGGCATTCATGCTGTGGCGTGGTCACAACTATGAGGATGCGATTATTATCTCGGAGCGTCTATTGCGTAATAACAAATTTGCAAGTATCCGTATCGAAGAATACGAATGTATTGTGCGTGATACAAAACTTGGTCCTGAGCAGCTCACATCTGACATTCCTAATGTATCTGAAGCAAAGCTTCGCTACCTGGATGAAGACGGTATTATCCGTGTTGGATCAGAGGTATTCGAGAATGATATTCTCGTGGGTAAAATTACTCCAAAAGGAGAAACAGAATTGTCACCCGAAGAGCGTTTGCTACGATCACTGTTCGGTGACAAAGCACGAGAAATCAAGGATACTTCATTGCGCCTAGACTATGGAAAGCGTGGACGTGTTATTGGTGTAAAGGTATTCTCTCGTGAGAAGGGAGATGACTTGGAAAACGGAATACTAAAGAAGGTTTATGTTGAGGTTGCGACCATGCGCCATGTCCAGGCTGGAGACAAATTGGCTGGACGTCACGGAAACAAGGGTGTGGTATCGATTGTATTACCAGAGGCAGACATGCCCTATACAGCAGATGGAGAGCCTGTCGACATCGTGCTCACACCTATGGGTGTGCCAGGACGTATGAACTTGGGTCAGGTTATGGAAATGCACTTGGGGTTGGCGGCGAATACGCTCGGGTATCAGGCGGTAATACCAGCATTCTGTGGAGCAACCGAAGAAGAGGTCAAGTCAGAGTTAGTGCGTGCTGGATTCGATGAATCAGGTACTGTCGAGGTGTACGATGGCCGTACGGGAGAGAAATTCGATCAAAAAGTTGCTGTCGGATACATGCATATCTTGAAACTTCATCACATGGTTGATGATAAAATGCACGCGCGTTCAATAGGTCCCTACAGTTTGATTACTCAGCAGCCATTGGGAGGAAAGTCTCAGTCAGGAGGTCAGCGATTCGGAGAAATGGAGGTGTGGGGATTGGAGGGGTATGGTGCAGCATATACGTTGCGCGAAATGTTGACTATAAAATCGGATGACATTCAGGGGCGTACCGATGCGTTCGAGGCCATCATTCGCGGAGGTGAAATTACCCAATCCTATGTACCAGCTTCATTCAAGGTTCTGTTATCCTATCTACGAGGATTGTCATTCAATGTAGATCTAGGACGCGAAGACGTGATGGTGGATGGGCGTGGTGGTCAGTCGATAGTAATAGAAGACGAAATACTGGTTGAAGATATTCCAGACCCTGCCGTAGCTCCAGAATTACCAGCTGATACGTCGTTGATTGTTTAATTGCTAACAAAGTACTCTATGAAAAATACTTCACAACAAATGTTTGAATCAATGGCAATTCGTCTGGCGTCACCAGAACAGATCAAATCTTGGTCATTTGGTGAGATTCTCCGACCAGAAACAATCAACTACCGTACCGGACGTTCCGAACGTGGTGGCCTGTTCGATGAGCGTGTATTCGGACCAGAAAAAGATTACCAGTGTTACTGTGGTAAGTATCGCGGTATTCGTTATAAGGGTATCGTATGTGAAAAATGTGGTGTCGAATTGACTCGTAGTGTAGTTCGCCGCGAGCGCATGGGTCATATAGAGTTAGCAGAACCAGTTGCACATATTTGGTTCTCTCGTGGATTACCTTCACGTATGGCGTTGATACTCGACCTGCCGTTGTCTGAACTAGAAAAGGTAATTTACTTTGCTGGCTACATTGTTATTGCGACTCATGAAGACGAGCGCGAAAAGATAGTTCGTGATTTGGATCGTGAGTTCAAAAATCGTATGTCCCAGTTGACTGACGAGACAGAAAAGCAAAAGATGCAGGACAAGTATGTCGCAACAAAGCAGGAGATAGGATCGCTCATTCCTAATCGTGTATTGTCAGAGTCAGAGTTTTATACATTCTCTCTGAAATACAGTACCTTATTTGAAGCGGGAATTGGAGCAGGTGCGTTGTATAAAATATTCCAAAAAATAGATCTGCCTGTTCTAGAGCAGAAATTGGAAAAGAGTTTGGAAAAGGCATCGGCTCTTGCTCGTGAAAAGCTACAGAAGCGTCTGTCATTAGTGCGTCAGTTGATACGTGCGGATATTCGACCTGAATGGATGTTCTTGCGTGCTATTCCGGTAATTCCGCCAGCACTGCGTCCAATGGTTGCACTGGAAGGAGGGCGTTACGCAACGAGTGATATCAACGATCTCTATCGACGTGTTATCAATCGCAACAATCGTTTGAAAAAGTTGATAGAAATCGGTGCACCTGATGTAATTCTCCGTAATGAAAAGCGTATTTTGCAGGAGGCGGTAGATGCTCTTCTCGATAACTCTATGAAGAAGGGATCAGGAGGTGCTATGTCAGTAGGCCAAACTCGCCAGCTGAAATCTCTTGCAGACAACCTAAAGGGAAAGCAGGGGTTATTGCGTCAGAATCTTCTCGGAAAGCGTGTAGATTATTCAGGGCGTTCTGTTATTGTGGTAGGTCCTAATCTGGCATTGGATGAATGTGGTTTGCCGAAATATATGGCATTGGAACTATTCCGTCCATTCGTAATCGGTCAGCTGATGCAGCGTGAATTAGCTTTCAATGTTCGTGGTGCTAATCGCATGATAGAAGAAGGTGCGCACGAAGTATGGGAGATTCTCGATCAGGTAATCGAAGGAAAATATGTATTACTGAACCGTGCTCCGACACTGCACCGTTTGTCTATTCAGGCATTCAAACCAATACTAATCGAAGGAAAGGCTATTCAGATTCACCCATTCGTGTGTTCATCTTTCAACGCTGACTTTGACGGAGACCAGATGGCGGTACATGTTCCATTATCTCGCGAGGCACAGCGTGAAGCGCGTGATTTGATCGCAGCCCCTAATAATCTTCTCAAGCCTCAGACAGGAACACCAATTATGTCGCCAGGACATGACGTGGTGCTGGGTGTGTATTGGATGACTACAGAAAAATCAGAAGCACTCGGCCAGGGTAATACCTACGCGTCAATCGAGACGATGTTGCATGCGCGAGAGTTCGGTCACTTGGATTACCGTGCATTGATCAAGATGCCAATACCGACCACTGATAAGTTCGCTCATATCGATCCATCTAGTGGATATATGGAAACGACTCTCGGGCGATTGCTATTTAACGAAGTGTTGCCGGATGACTACCCATACATCAATCATATTATTGCAAAGAAAGATTTGGAGAAGCTTGTACAGGATTTGATCGAGCGCTATGGTTTCCAAATTTCTGCACGAGTATTAGATAGTATCAAAGACTTTGGCTTCAAATACAGTACATACTCTGGTACTACATTCAGTATGGACGAGGTCACTGTGCCTAGCGAGAAAAAAGAAATCATCGCTAATGCCGACAAAGAAATCATCGAGATAACGGGGCAGTTCGGTGATGGTCTTATCACTATAAACGAGCGACACAAAATGACTATTGATGTTTGGAATCGTGCTACAAAATTGGTTGGAAATGCTCTGGAGGCGCATCTTTCAGAACATCCATCGATTCACGATATGATCAGATCCGGCGCTCGTGGTAGTACTTCACAGCTGAACCAGGCTGCCGGAATGAAGGGTGTTATTCAGAACATTACGGGAGAAACATTGTCATTCCCAATCAAGTCTTGTTATAAGGAAGGATTTTCTCCTCTCGAGTACTTTATCAACGCAACTACGGCGCGAAAGGGGCTTGCCGATACTGCATTGAACACTGCAAAGGCTGGGTACCTGACACGAAAGCTGCATGATGTAGCTCAGGATGTAGTGGTTACCGAGAGTGACTGTACTACCAAAAAAGGTATTATAGTTCGACAGGAAAATATAGACGGAATAGAGCACACGTTGTTCGAAGGCACATTCGGCCGCGTATTAGGAGCGGATGTAAAGGACTCTTCGGGTACAGTTGTATTCAAGCGCGGAACCCTGGTCACGCGACCGATAGCACATGAGATACAGAATCTTGCACCAGAATCTGTCCTAGTACGTAGTCCTCTCACCTGTGAATCACATAGTGGTGTCTGTGTGCAGTGTTATGGATTGGATCTCGGTCGTAACAAGCTGGTATTGTTAGGGGAATCAGCAGGTACTGTGGCGGCACAGTCAATTGGAGAGCCAGGAACTCAGCTGACGTTGCGTACTACACACTCTGGTGGTGTTGCAGGTAGTGATATTACCAAGGGTCTCCCACGTGTAGAGGAACTATTCGAGCGTCGCGAACCAAAGGCATTGGCATTGATAGCAAAGCATGAAGGTATCGTGTCAGCAATCGAAGATCGTGATGGTGTAATGACTATTATAGTCACGCGCGAAACATCAGGACGCGCAACCAAAGGATCGCAGGATGATAAATATGTTGTATCATTCCGACGAACTATCACGGTTGTAGTGGGTCAGCGCGTAATGGCAGGTGACGCATTGACAGACGGTTCACGTAGTCCGAGCGATATCTATGCAGCGGCGGGTCAGGAGGTAGCACAGAACTATCTGATTTCCGAGGTAGCACAGGTGTACGACATGCAGTCTGCGTCAGTTGCTCGCAAGCACTTGGAAATTATTGTTCGTCAGATGTTTGCGCGTTGTCGTGTCACCAATTCTGGAGACACTACTCTGGTGCCAGGACAGATATATAACTACTCAGAAATCGAAGAAGAGAACGGACGTGTGCGTGATGTGAATGGTATCGAGGCGGTATTCGAACGATTGCTGCTCGGTATTGCAGAAGCTGCATCACGTAACCCCTCATGGCTATCATCAGCATCATTCCAGTATACCCAGCGTACACTGACAGATGCTGCAGCTCGCGGAGCAGTTGATCCATTGCAAGGATTGAAGGAAAACATTATTGCAGGAAACCTTATTCCAGCAGGAACAGGTATCAATAATGAATACATAGACATGTCGGACATTATCGAAATGAGAGCACAGGCACGCAACGTCGAAGTAGTAGAAACCGAATAGTCCGAGTATGGATCAGATTCTCGACACAGGACGTGGCAGGGAAGTAGTTGATTCAATCAAAGAACGGATATCCATTGCTGACATCATTTCTCGTTATATACAGCTAACTCCGGGTGGAAAGAATCTCAAGGGATGCTGTCCGCTGCACGGAGAAAAAACTCCTTCATTCTATGTTTCTCCTGCAGAGGGATACTGGAAATGTTTCGGGTGTGGCAAGGGCGGTGATGTCATCACATTTATCCAAGAAATAGAAAAAGTTTCATTTCGTGAGGCATTAATCTACCTAGGTGAAATAGCAGGCATTGATGTGCATCGGTCAAAATCTGATTCATTAAATACCGCAGGTGAAATTGATTCAGTACTATTTTCACTACTAGGTCGTGCCAAGCAGTTGTACATGCAGCAGTTGGCACACAACCCTGAGGTAACTGAATATTTGGTGTCCCGAGGTGTGAGTCAGCAGATGATAGAAAAGTTCCAGATAGGATACGCTCCCGATGAATGGCAGACTTTGTACAATGCTGTCCGAAGCGATGCATCAGCGGAAGCAATCATCGCTTCGGGACTCGGTATTCAGGGTAAAAAAGGAATATATGACAGATTCCGTAGCCGCATCATGTTTCCTACACACGATATTCGTGATCGAGTGGTCACCTTTTCTGGGAGAATCTGGTCGGCTACAGGAAACTACACGACCGAACGCCCTGACGCTGGCAAATATGTAAATGGTCCAGAATCCCCGGTGTATCACAAATCCCGTGTGTTGTATGGAATCAATCTGGCACGAGTTGCTGCAACACAGAAAAAGCGACTCATCCTCGTAGAGGGTCACCTGGACTGCATTCTATCACACCAGGTAGGTCTAGAAGAAACAGTGGCCGTCGGGGGCACTGCTCTGACCGAGGACCATGTAAAGGTGATTCAGCGCTACTGCAACAATGTAGTCCTCGCATTCGATGGAGATAGTGCAGGGCAAAAGGCGATACTCCGCTCGCTGCCAGTGCTGTACGAGCATGACATTACGGTAACTGTCGCACGGTTCCCGGCAGGAACAGATCCGGCCGACATGGCACAGAATAACTCTGCGAACTATCGAAATGCCATTGATTCTGCAACTGATTATGTTACGCATCGTATGATGTTGCTGCAGTCAGAGGGCATGCCGCTGGCAGACATCGACAGGATATTACGCCAGGAAATCTATCCACTCCTGGCACTGATAAAAAATCCACTTCTACTGGATACCGCCATCGGTACCATCGCGCGAGCGACAGGTACATCCAGTGATAGCATTATTCGTGAACATATCCATCGTGAACGCAAACGCACCGAGAGCAATGTCGGTGAAAAGAGACCTGTTGTATCAGGTGCAAAGAGTGAGTCAGTGATGACTATCCGAGACATGGCTCTGCGTATAGTGGTAGTCTGGCAGGAATTACAGCAGGATGTTGGCTTTGCTCCGGATAATCTGATACAGTATCTACAGAACTCTACAGGCATGGATATTGGTTCAGAAATAGATTTGGCACAGCGGTACACTATCGCCGAGACAGAGTACCATCTGAAATTTCAATGGCTCTACGGCGGTCAGAAACCTCAGGATATTATGCCTGTGATACTAAAACAATTTGTCGATATGTATATACGTGACACCATGCAGCGATATAGTAGTGCGCTCCATCAAGTTGTCGATGATACTGAAAGAACATCATTGGAAAACAGCATAGTTGCATTATTAGAACATAAACGCTACAGCGAAACACATACATATGGCTCCTAACAAAAAAACTACAAAACCTCTACCAGCACCATCACGCAAGCCTGCGGCAAAGAAGCCTGCAGCAAAAGTAAAAATACCTGCAAAGAAACTAGTAAAACCTGCAGCGAAAAAAGTACCAGCTCCTGCAAAAGTTATAAAAAAACCTGTCTTTGCAAAACCTGTAGTTGCTGCTAAAAAAGTAATCAAAAAAGACATTCCGAGTGTGACCAGTGTTGTCCAGTCAAAGGGTATACATGTACCGCTGGATCCAAATCTGATGTCACACATGTCCAGTGATGAGCGTGTACGGGTTTTGTTAGAAAAAGGAAAGAAACGCAGATTCGTCACCTACGAAGAAATACTGCGGTATTTTCCTGATGCAGAGCATGATATCGAATTACTGGACACTCTCTATCAAAAGATCGAAGATGCGGGGATCGTGGTATCAGAGGGTGCTGATTTGTTAGGAGACACTATAGAGATCAAAAAATCAGGTCAGGGCGGAGGATTGCTGGACAGTGGTGCCTTCTCTAATACACAGACATCGTACGACCCAGTGCAAATGTATTTGCGCGATATCGGAAAGTATCGCCTGATCAAGGCGTCCGAAGAGCGCGAATTGGCACAGCGTATTGCAATTGGGGATGTCGAGGCAAAGCAGGTCCTCGCAAATGCTAACCTGCGTCTCGTAGTATCGATTGCAAAGAAATATGCCAATCGCAGTCCTGATTTAACACTGCTGGATTTGATTCAGGAAGGTAATATCGGATTGTTCAAAGCCGTAGAAAAATTCGACTGGTCAAAGGGCTTCAAGTTCTCTACCTATGCAACCTGGTGGATACGCCAGTCTATTACGCGTGCATTGGCAGACCAGTCGCGTACTATTCGTATTCCTGTGCACATGGTAGAAACGATTTCTAAATACCGACAGGTGTCGCGCAAACTCCAGCAGGATCTGGGACGCCGTGCACTGGCAGAAGAAATCGCATCTGAAATGGATTTGGAGGTAGAGAAAATCCACATGATCGAGCATATTACTCAGTCTACACTGTCTTTGGAAGAACCTATTCCAGGGGGAGACGAAGAAAAATCATCACGCGGAGAATTCATTGCCGACGAAACAGTGCCACGCCCCGATGCAGAAGTGTCAAAGAAATTACTATTCGAGCATATTCATGAAATACTCGGAGACCTCTCAGAAAAAGAGCGCAAGATAATAGAAATGCGCTACGGTATCACAGACGGTATATCATATACCCTGGAGCAGGTTGGTCGTCAGTTTGGTGTGACCCGTGAACGTATTCGTCAGATCGAATCAAAGGTGCACGATCGTATGCGATCGAGCGATAGAATACGAAAGCTCATGGACTACTAGTAGTCTCAGACCCACCAGGGAGAGGACAGTCCCTAGAAATAGACATCCCCGAAATATTTGGTAATATACTAATATATATGAATAAACCAAAGAAAATCGCTCAGCGCAAGAAAGACAAGAAATCCGGAAAAACTATCTCATTGCGTCATAGATAATGAAAATAACACCTGCTCATGCAGGTGTTATTTTGTTTGAATCTTTACCTGTTTGTGCTAGTATATCTGTCTATGTTACATGAAGAAGAAAAAATACAAATAGTAGAGCCAGATACAGGCGAGCCTACGGGTGAATTAGTATATAGGTCAGAAATATTTTCGCGCCAGCTCTGGTGTCGTACTACCAATGTGTTCATTCTAAATGACGAAGGTCAGATACTTTGTCATAAACGTTCGCATAAAAAAGAACGTTATCCAGGAGTATGGTGTACGCATTTTGGCGGTCACGTTACCGAGGGTGAGAGTTTCCGTATCAACGCAATAAAGGAAATGGAAGAAGAGGTCGGTATGCATGTTCAGGCATTTCAAATGATTCCTTGGCGCACCAGCAAAAAAGAACACTCTCGCATCTGGGTGCGTGACTTCCTAACTGTATACAATGGTTCATTGGATGCGCTGAGATTGCAGGATGGGGAGATTGACGAGGTTGCTTGGTTTTCTGCGAGCGAGATCTTACAGAAACTAACCATGGATGACCCTGATTGGCAGGACGAGTTAGTAGGATTCCATGATTTTCGCGAGGACTACCAGTGTTTGCGTGCTGCACTGACGGCTTGTCTGGATATTGGAATATTCGGTGGTCCGTTCATGACGCTCAAGAATTGGCACCCAAACGAGGTTGTATAGGAGAGTTTTATGAGAAAATAAAAGGCCGCCCAGATGGGCGGCCTTTATTACTCTTGCTACTCTTTCTTGGTCGCTATCTCTACCTGTGGATGCTCTCGAAATGCATACCATGATGTCGCGATATAGAACATATGGTGTACAGCGATAGACAACAGCCAGCCATTAGGCGGCATCAGCAGTATCAGTGCCCCGAACAAAAATCCACCCACCAGAGAAAACGCGATAAAATATAACGACCAGAATCGCGGCAGTATACCGACGAGCGGGAAGTGAATCAACAGGAATACTGTTGTAAACAGGTCTAACGCATGGGATGGACTGGATGAAATTTCCAGCGCTATTGATGCCAGCACCAGCATACACGATTGTTGGAAAAATAGCTCAGCCACTTTTGATAAGGTGTGATTCACACCACCCATTACGCCTGTTCCGCCGCCTCGCAGTTCCTTTCTATGGTCAACAATTGAATAGACAACCAATGCCAGTGCAACTATGCTGTACAGGGTATACGCCTGCAACGAGGTAAATGACAGTGATGCAATCAGGGGTGCGGTATCAGGAATCAGGCTCAGCACCAAAAAAGCAAACCCTGCATACACAGGGGCTACGATATATGATTGTGCATATGACAGTCCATAGTACTTGCGAGCGAGCCAGAACCAGCCCATTCCTAAGAACCATATACACAGCCATACTGCTATGATTATCGTACTATCCAGGCTCATGGAGCCGGCAGAGGGACTCGAACCCACGACCCACGGTTTACAAAACCGTTGCTCTACCAACTGAGCTATGCCGGCGTTACAGAAGTAACTAACGTAGTATACTGAATATTATGATGGGGTCAACAAACCTAATGTTGGGAATTAATCGGCTGGCTGGGGTAACGCTTTTTCGATAATGTTCTGATCAGTCTCTGTTCGGTGGCGCTGCGGGATTCGCGTGACTGATCAGCGAGGCGTTCTTTCAGCTGGTCCTCGTGCCGTTCCAGGTATTTGATAATTCCCAGTAGTCGCTTGTGACTGACTCGTAGTAATTTGTAGATGGTCAGCTTTACATAGCTCAGCAAATTCACTGCCCAGTAACGGAACGAAATATCACGTATCCAGTACAGGATATTGTAGAATCGCTGTTTCCACTTCTTTAAATTGGGAACATGCCAGGAATACAGTAATTCATTATGGTGTGTTGTATGGATTGCATGGGAATAGGTGCGGATGCTTTTGTACAGCAAAAGCAGGCAGGCTAGACACAGACCTCCGTAGAATAATAGAAATGAAAGAGATAAATCCATACAACACGATAATGATCCGACTATTCCTCCAGTACCGCTATGCGATACATGCGCCCGATTTCGATACGTTCGCCCAGCTTCTGCATGGATTCCTCCAACAGTCCATGAATCGTGATGTCAGGATTCATCAGGAATGATTCTTCCATGATAGTATCTGCTGTCGATCCCATTGCGGTGACATGCATCGCGATATGCTTGCCCAATTCGACAAAATCTTCATTCTTTGCAACAAAGTCCGTCTCGCACAATAGCTCCAACATGGTGCCCACTGTTTTGTTGCTGTGTACATAGGTGGTGATGGCGCCGGCGCCTAATACTCGGTCTGCCTTTTTCGCGCTCTGTCCTGCTGAAAACTCGCGCAACACTTCGCGTGCGCGTTCCATGTCGCCGTTCGCTGCCTCGAGGGCTTCTTTACACTTTGCTACTGAAACTCCCGTTTCTTCTCGTAGCTGTTTTACTAGGTCAATTGAAATTTCCATAGGTGCTCTATAATGGTGGATTATATTTATAACGTACGAATTATACCATGTGTTGGATATTCTTCGACCTTGCCCGTTTGTTGAAAAAGTGGTTTTGTTTGGTGCCTTGTACGGTACTCAAAATAGAAGAAAAGATATTTCTCATTCCGTAGGAATTTATTACACATTCAGTTAGCTTACTACGTGCATAGAATCATTTGCAATATTAAGAATTTCAGTTAGAATAATGGTATATGAAAAAGTATAAGCTCTCTGAAATCGCAGATATCCGACTAGGTTATGCTTTTCGTAGTGCGGTTGAGCCAGATCCAAATGGGAATTGTGTCGTTATTCAGGCAAATAATGTGCGTTCAGCAATAGAAGTTGACCATAATGGCAGCCTCGTGAGGTGTAGCTTGAACCTGGGTGGTAATCCTCCTTATGCCGCACAGGGGGATGTATTTCTTTCATCTCGTGGATTTGGATTAGGGTCATATAGTTCTGCTGTGTATACTGGCCAGTCAGAAAAAGTCCTAGTGTCTGCTTCATTATTCATTATTCGTTTGACGGACGTCGGCAAGCAACTAGCTACTCCTCATTATATCTCTGGTTTCTTCCGTTCTCCTGTAGGACAGAAATTGCTGGTAGATAGATCGTCAGGCTCTCATGTTCAAACGCTATCCCGCACCGCTCTGGGTGAAATCGAGATCGTACTACCTGATATTGAAAGACAAAATTCGATTATTGATCTGCAAGAATGCGCACGATACAAGCATGAAGGCTATCGCAGGAAAATACGACTCGAAACAGAAATTATCAATTCATTATTTACTAGTGTAATATGAGTACTAAAGCAGAAAAAACAATAAGTGAATCAATGAAGGTGGAGGTTGCCTTTCCTGGGTGCGTTCATGTCGAATTAGTGCAAGCGAACGATTTGAAACATTATGAGATATTTCTGTGGTTAGTTTCGCTGATGGCCTCGATCGCTTCTGGGTTTTGGGTGTCCTATGTGTGTACAGCGCCTGTTGATAATGCTATTGGTTGGTCCGCTGTTGCATTTACAGTACTAACTCTCGTATTTGGATCGATTGCGTATTACTACAGATCTAGGATCAACGATACAAAGATAAAAAAGACATTCTTACTTGAAAGCTTTAATAACAAATAAACATATGAACAACAAAAAATACACACAAGAAGACCTCAACAAAATCCTTTGGGACGCAGCGGATTCTTCTCGTACACAGGTGGATGCCGGAATCTACAAGGACTACGTGCTTGCGATTCTTTTCTTCAAATACCTGAGCGACCTCTCGAAGAAAAAGCTCAACGAGTACAAGGAGCGTTTCGGGAACGATGAAAAGCGTACCGAAGAAAAAATGAAGCTCGATCGATTCTATCTTCCTCCGAAGTCGTCATTTGATTACATCTATTCAATCATTGAGCAGGACAATCTTGGTGAGGAAATAAACAAAGCACTTCATCGTATTGAGGATGCCAACAAGGAAAAGCTTGACGGTGTATTTTCTGTAGATTTCAACTCAGAATCAACTCTTGGAAAACTTGCGGAACGAAATAAAATGCTTCGTCATCTTATACAGGACTTCGCAAAGATGGATCTCGCTGATGTGAATGACGACATCATCGGAAATTCGTACATGTACATGATCGAACGCTTTGGAGCCGATGCTGGTAAAAAAGCTGGAGAATTTTTCACTGTGCGTAACGTTGCAAAGCTTGTGGCAAAGCTCGCAGAACCAAAGGCCGGTGCTCGTATCTGTGACCCTTGTGCTGGATCTGGAGGCCTCCTCCTTCTTGCTGGTGAAGAAGTTGAAAAGCAGGGTTCAAAGAACTACGCTCTCTATGGACAAGAATCAACAGGTTCAACATATCAACTCGCTCGTATGAACATGTTCCTTCACGGAAAGGACTCAGCACGTATCGAATGGGGCGACACGCTCAATAATCCACTCCTTGTAGAAAATGATCAGCTCATGAAGTTCGACACGATCGTTGCGAATCCTCCATTCTCTCTCAAAAAATGGGGTGCCGAGCATGCTGATGCAGATAAGTACAAGCGATTCTGGCGCGGTACTCCACCAAAGGATAAGGGTGATTTTGCATTCATCGCTCACATGGTTGAAGCAGCAAAGCCAAAGACTGGTCGCATCGCAGTCATTGTTCCGCACGGCGTTCTTTTCCGAGGTGGTGCCGAAGGTAAGATTCGCGAACAACTTCTTAAAGAGAACATTGTCGAGGCAGTCATCGGACTTCCTGCAGGACTTTTCCAGACAACTGGTATTCCCGTAGCTGTCCTTGTAATTGATCGTTCAAGAGAAAAAGGTGGAGCAAATGAAAACAAAAAAGATGTCTTCTTCATCGAAGCGTCAAAGGAGTTTAAGTCAAACAAAGCTCAGAATATTCTTACCGATGAAAATATCGAGAAGATTTACTCTACGTACAAAACTCGAAAGGACGTAGCGAAGTTCGCTCGCAAGGTAAGTCTCAAGGAAATCGAGGAGAATGATTTCAATCTCAACATCACTCGTTATGTGGACACATTCACAGAGGAAGCCCCCGTAGATATCAAAGCAAACTTGAAGGAGCTTGCTGAGCTTGAGCCACAGCTCGAGAAGCTTGAGAAACAAATGGTCGTATATCTAAAGGAACTAGGAATCAAATAAATATATGGCAGATACAAAAAGACAAGTTTTCTATAGTTTCCACTATAAGCCAGATGCGTGGCGTGTTTCTCAGGTTCGAAATATCGGAACTATTGAGGGTAACAAACCTGCTCCAGATAACGATTGGGAAACTGTTACAAAGGGTGGTGATGAGGCTATAAAGAAATGGATCAAAGACCAGATGAAGTATCGATCTTGCACTGTTGTTCTCGTTGGAAAAGATACTGCCAACCGAAAGTGGATAAACCATGAAATTGTCGAGTCATGGAAGGCTGGTATGGGTGTTGTTGCGATTCATATATACGGTTTGAAAAATCACGACGGCTACATCACCACTCAGGGAAGTAATCCATTTGATTACATATCTTACGGAGACAAAAAGCTCTCTTCGATTGCCAAATGCTATAACCCTGCAGGAACCAATAGCAAAGAAAGATATGACTGGATTTCACGGAACATGTCAGCCATGGTCGAAGAAGCTGTAAAAATCAGAAATAACAATTAATATTTATGAGTACAAACGAAAAAAGACTAAAGCATTTGGAACTGATACAAGGAGTGATAACGAGAATGGGTAGTAACCTATTCACTCTTCGTGGGTGGATGATAACGCTCGTTGTTGGTCTCTCTGTGGCTTTCTTGGAAGTTGGCCGCAACGAGCTGCAAGTAATATTGGTTCTAGTTATTTTGATATTCTGGGTACATGATGCTTATTTTCTCTCCCTGGAGCGTGGATACCGATGCTTGTACAACAAAGTAAGGAAGTTGGATGAGGATGCTATTGATTTCTCAATGGATATTTCAGAGTTTGATGTTTTGAAAACAATATCAATTTGGTACTGCATGTGGTCTAAGACATTGTCCTTTTTCTATGTACCGACACTAATATTAATAGCCCTAATAAGTATATTCTAGCCATGGATACATCTCGAAAAATATTTGTTTGCTATAAATACAAAGATTGGGGTGTTCAGCCTCTTGTTGAATATACGCCGACAGAGGACACAGACTATCTCCACACACCTCGACATTATGTCGATAAAATAATAGAAGTTGTTGGAGCTGATCATATCTATAAAGGAGAGCGAAGTGGTGAAAGTATGGGAGATTTGGCGGACGACACCATTGACTCAAAGCTCAAAGAGAAAATCTTCGACAGCTCTGTCACTGTCGTGCTGATCTCGCCAAATATGTTTGACAGGTCAACATTAGAAAAAGATCAGTGGATCCCTAACGAAATTTCCTACTCACTCCGCTATAAAACTAGAGGATATAGAACAAGTAATCCAAATGCGATGCTTGCAGTAGTTCTGCCTGATAGAAATGGTAGCTATGATTATGCTGTGGTCCATCAAAATTGTGTGACAACATGGCGCACAGATACCTATTTTACTATCCTGAACGAAAATATGTTCAATAGAAAAAGCAAGAATCAAAGACCTTGTGGTACATGCGGCAGTCACCACCATTTTGGAGATGATCATTCATATATTCACCCAGTCAAATGGTCTGACTTCATTTCTAACCACAATATCTATATCGATCATGCTTTATCACTAAGAGAAAACTTGCATCATTTCGATATCACAAAAATGCACGATTAATCATTATGAAAAAAAACTCTCAATTAAAACTACATATCTCCCTAAGCAAGGAACACAATAAGTATCAGTCCGACGTGGTCGATGCCTTTAAGGGTGTAGATGTTTCCTTTGACGGTGGACTCATGAGGTTTTCTTCTGGTGAGTTGGCTATGCAGATCATGCTGGCTATCGGTACAGGTGTTATATCGAGTGCTATGTGGGACGTCATTAAAGCTGGAATAAAAAAGCTTTATAAGAAGTTCAATACCTCACGCATCACCCTCAGAGATTCAGATTCGATAATGTATACAATTAAGCCAGATTTCTCTGTAACTGTTTTAGTTGTTCCAGATAGAGCTAAGGAGTTTGAACATATTAAGACATTTGATGATCTTGTTATTTATTTTCAAAATAACTCCAACCCAAAAAATAATACTGGTTGGCAATTAGTGCCAGTAAGCGATGTTTTTACGTTTGTGAAATCTTACGCGTTTTCTAGAGACAACCTAACTAATGGAGTATTAACAGAAGAAAAGATTGGCAACATACACTATGGTGATATCCATGCCACATATACATCAGAAAATGTAGATCTATCAAAGATACAAATACCAATTGTAAAAGAGGCTAGTTTTAATCCTAAAAAAGAAGATCTTCTTAAGGATGGTGACTTGATAATGGCTGATGCTTCTGAGGATTATGATGGTATTGGCGTAACTATTTCAGTTCATGGTATCGGCAAAAATAAAGTCGTGGGAGGTCTACATACTTTTGTACTTAGAGATGAAAAAGGTAAGACCAGTGAATACTATCGTCAATATATTTTTCTAAATAGAGAGATCAGAAATAAGCTACAAAAAGTAGCCAACGGTGTTTCTGTGTATGGAATCTCAAAAACAGCTCTCTCAAAAATGGAGCTGCCGCTACCATCTCTGTCGGAACAAAATCGTATTGTCTCAGTCCTTGAAACTTGGGATAAATCAATCGAGAAGCTTGCTCAAAAAATTGAAGCAAAGAAGCAGGTCAAGAAAGCCCTGATACAGGATTTACTAACCGGCAAGAAACGATTACCGGGATTTAATAAAAATTGGGAAATCACTGAACTTAAAAAGATTGCAGAAATATTTTCTGGTGGCACCCCTGATACTGGCAATAGGGATTTTTGGGACGGCAATATAAATTGGATAACTCCAACTGAAATTACTAAAACAGGTAAATATATCATTCAGAAGACAGAGAAAAAGATTACAGATTTGGGTCTTAAAAATAGTTCTGCAAAACTACTCCCTAAAAATTCTTTAATTATATGCACCCGTGCGACTGTTGGGGAATGTGCGATTTCTACATATCCCATTTCAACCAATCAGGGTTTTAAGAATCTTGTTCCAAAGAGTAATACAAATGTTGAGTACCTTTATTATTTTATAAAATCAATTAAAAATAGGCTTATAAAACTAGGATCAGGCAGTACGTTCTTAGAGGTTTCAAAAGGTGATATTGAAAAGCTAAAAATACATTTACCGCCTGTAGATGAGCAAGTCGCAATTGCCCAGATACTAGCGACGGCAGACAAAGAAATC
This sequence comes from uncultured Candidatus Saccharibacteria bacterium, assembly GCA_964601935.1. Classification (GTDB taxonomy): domain Bacteria; phylum Patescibacteriota; class Minisyncoccia; order Phycocordibacterales; family UBA1006; genus JANPGR01. The sequence continues at coordinate 37,326 of CAZROP010000003.1, forward strand.
ACCGAACTCGAAAAGAAACTCTCAATACTCAAAGAACAGAAACGATACCTCCTCAATAATCTGATCACCGGCACGATCCGCACACCCGAAACATTATCAACCAAACTAACCCAATAAACATATGTCACTCACAAACGTAAATTTCGATGAAGCCAAGCAGTCACAGCTCCCATTCGTTGAGCTCCTGTTGAACATGGGCTACACATATGTTTCTGTTGCCGAAGCGCTCAGACAGCGAGGTGATACTTCGAACTTCATCCTTGCTGACATTGCAACAGAAAGGCTCATGGAGATAAACGGTTACGAGGTTGATGGTACCGAATACAAATTCAGCGAGAAGGATGTACGAGATGCTATCGACGAACTTGAGCACATCCAGTATGAGGGACTTATTGATACCGCTCAGAAAGTTTACAACATAATCATGCCGACAAGCGGAGGTAAGACGATCAAGGTGAATCACGGGGGCAAGAAGGTATCTAAGAACTTTAAGTTCATCGACTTCGAGAACATCGAGAAGAATGCTTTTCATGTATCTGTGGAATATGTCGCTAGTGGCAAGCAGAATATTCGTCCTGATATCGTTGTTTTTGTAAACGGTATCCCTTTTGCAGTGATTGAGAATAAGAAATCTAGTGTTGCCGTAGCTGAGGCACTCAACCAAATGAACCGTAATCAGGGTCCAGAATTCTGTCCGAAGCTTTTTACCTATACTCAGTTACTCGTTGCGACCAATGGCAAGGAGTTGCAGTATGGGACGACTGGCACACCAAACAAGTTCTATGCAGTTTGGAAAGAGAAAGGCACAGATTTGAAAACACTCAATACTCAGGTGTCTACCTTGATCAAAAAGAAAATTGAACCCACCGTATATGCACAGTTGTTGCAAGACCTGAACGGATATACTGATGGCCATAAACAGCGAACAAGTAGGCTTCCGACAGAGCAGGATCGAGGAGTATTTTCGTTATTTGAACCAAAACGACTACTGGATCTGACCAAGAACTATATTCTGTTCGACGCAGGTGTAAAGAAACTCTCACGATACCAGCAGTATTTTGCTATTCACAAGATGCTCAAGCGTGTAGAAGAGGAGGAGATTACTGACCATGGCATTACTCGCCGTAAGGGCGGACTGGTGTGGCATACTCAAGGATCAGGTAAATCGCTGACTATGGTGATGTTTGTGAAGGCGCTCATTGAAGATCCGCATATCCTCAATCCTCGCGTGATTATTGTCACTGATCGTCGGGATTTGGATAAGCAAATCAAAGATACCTTCAAAAACTGCAACCTCAAGAAAGAGGTTGTTCAGGCTACCAGCGGTCAAAACCTCATTGATCTCATCAAGGAGAAGGACTTGTCCGTCGTCACTACGCTCGTTCAGAAGTTTGAATCAGCTGCAAAGAAGAGCGTGGGGTTTGTGGATGATGACAAGAACATTTTTGTTCTCATTGACGAAGCACACCGAAGTCAGAACGGTATGGCAAACTTCGAGATGAATAGAATCATCCCGAATGCGTGTTACATCGGATTCACAGGTACTCCACTTATGAAGAAGGACCGAGAGAGTTGGAAGAAGTTCGGTGACTACATCGACAGGTACACGATCGATGACGCCTTGGCTGACAAGATTATTCTTCCGCTTATTTACGAAGGTCGATATGTCGACTTGATTCAGAATGCTGAACAAATTGATCGTAGGGTTTCCAGAATTACTGATGGCTTGAGTGATAAACAAAAGAAGGAGTTACAGAAATTTGCCGGGACAAAGCTGATCAAGAGTAACCCGAATAGAATTGCAGAGATTGCGATCGACGTCGAAAATCACTTCGTTCAAAATTTCCAAGGCACAGGGCTCAAGGCTCAGCTGGTCGCACCTTCAAAGTTCTCTGCTGTATTGTTTCAGAAGTCTTTTGAAGCAAGCGGCAAAGTCCGTACTGCGGTAATTATTTCTGATGAACACGAGGATGGCGATGATGAAAACCTCCACAAGAAAGAGGTCGTTGGGTACCTAGAGGGAATTCGCAAGAATCATAGCAGTGTTGAGAAATACGAAAAAGACGTCGTCGATAGTTTTAAGTATAACGATGATGGTATCGAAATCATTATTGTGGTAGACAAACTACTTACAGGGTTTGATGCGCCGCGAAATACGGTACTCTACCTCGCGAAGGATTTACGAGATCATAACCTACTCCAGGCTATCGCTCGTGTGAATCGACTGTACGAGAACAAGAAAGAGAAGCCGAAGACCGCAGGATATATCATGGATTATTCTGAAAATGCAAAGAATATCGATACTGCAATGAAGCTCTTTGGCAACTATGATGAAGGAGATGTCAGGGGAACACTTATTGATGTATCTGAGAAGATACAGGAGCTCGAACAGAGTTACTCGCTAGTTCATGATCTATTCAAGGAAATAAAGGGATCGTCTGACGATGAGGAGTATTTACAATTCCTGGCAGACCAGCCAAAAAGAGAGACATTTTACAAGACCCTTAATGCATTTATAAAGAATTTGAGTGAATGTTTTGTGCTGCAAGATTTTGTTCATGAGTTCAAGCATCTCGACCTCTATAAGCGTGAGTTAAAGAAGTTTGCTGAATTGCGCAAGTCGGCAAGTCTGCAGTATGCTGATCGTGTTGATTTACTCGAATACAAGCAGTCACTCATTAATATCCTCGATAGGTATGTGGATGCTCGTGGTGTCGAATTGCTCACAAAACAAGTCAATATTACAGACAGGGCACAGTTTGAGCAAGCGGTAGCTAACCTAGGGTCAGACAAATCAAAAGCGGAAGCAATTGCTGCACAAACCGAAAAAACTATCACAGAAAAGATGGATAGTGATCCTGAATTTTACGAGAAGTTTTCAAAAAAGATTTCAGAGATTCTGGAGAAAATGCGCCAAGGAAAGCTTGCTGATGTGGAAGCGCTGAAACAAATGAAGGTGATTAGTAGTGACGTCGTGAATAAAAAAGACGAAAGCCTGCCCGAGAAGATTGAGTCACAGAAGGGGGCAGACGTATTTTATCGTAATATTCGAGCAGGGCTTGATGGACTGAATCTGGACGAGGACACCTATATCTCTATAGTTCTCGATATCTTTTCTATCATCAAGAATGAAGCAATTGTAGACTGGTACAAGAATGGCGATGTGAAGCGCAAAATACGAAACAGCATCGATGATTATCTGTATGATGTTGTAAGAGGTGAAAAAGCTATTGATATTGATAATGATCGTATTAGATCGATTATAGATACTGTATTGCATTTGGCAGAACATAACTTCGAATTGTTCATCTAACCTTATGAAAGAATTCATATTTGGAACGTTTATATATGAATACCAACTTTTAAAACAAGATCGTAAAACGCTCTCCCTCACTGTTACCCCAGACCTACGTATTATCGTTAAGTGTCCACAGGCTGCAGATGATGACCGTATTGAAGCCTTCTTACAAAAGAAGTGGTTCTGGCTTGAGAAGCAACTTTCGTTCTTTAAAAAGTATCAGCGCAAAATGTATGAAAAAGAGTATGTGTCCGGAGAAGGTTATTTGTATTTGGGTAGACAGTACAAGCTCATTGTTCGAAGGGCTAAAGAAGATTCCGTCTCTCTCACTCGTGGTCAGTTAGTTGTTCTTACGACAAAGTTAGTTACCGACGGAAAACACAACAAAAAACTTATTGAGGGTTGGTTTGCTGAGAAAACTAGCATCATATTTCAAGATAGATTTACTGAAATGCTCAAACGCTTTGATTTTAAGAGTCTTCCAAGGATGTCCACTCGAGGAATGAAGAAGCGTTGGGGTAGTTTCTTGAACCAAGACAAGATATTTCTGAATCCGAAACTAATCCACACCTCAAAGGACTGTATTGATTATGTTATCGTTCATGAACTCTGTCATATGAAGTACAAGAATCACGACAAAAAGTTCTTTGATTTCCTTGACCAAAAGTTTCCTAAGTGGAAAAAGGTAAAGGAAAAGCTTGAAATCATGGGTTCATACTTTTAGTAGATAATATGCTGAAATTATTCCATTATTACTTAATATACCGTATACTAAAGAATATAAGCTAATCCACAAAAACGTTATGAAAACAGGATACTTTGGGAATATAGAAGAGCTGACTATCGAGAACACCAATTTTCGCCAGGTGCTGTATACCGCACAGCACTGCCAGTTGGTGCTGATGTCATTGTTGCCAGGAGAAGAAATAGGGATGGAAGTTCACGAAGAAGGTGACCAGTTTTTCCGATTCGAGGCAGGACAGGGTCGCGTCATTGTTGACGATATGGAATACGATGTCGCAGACGGGGATACGGTTATTGTGCCCGCAGGTGCACAGCATAATGTAGTGAATACCTCTGATTCTGAATCATTGAAATTGTACACACTGTATACGCCACCACATCATATGGATGGCATAGTGCGTACAACACGTGTCGATGCAATGGACAACGAGGCAGAATTTGATGGTAGTACGACGGAGTAGGGGAAGAACACAAAAGCTGGTCCCATGGGTACCAGCTTTTGTGTTCTGTATAGTATTACTTCAACGCATCCAGCAGAGATGCGACATACTATTGACTGATTATGTGTATGGCAGTAATATAATTATATATGGACAAGAAGCTCGAACTCATACGATATATTCTGAGTCGGCTAGACGGCGGCGTTGCCGATTTATGGAAGATTTATAAACTAATGTACTTCATTGATTTTGCGTTTTACGCTGAACATAAAAAGTCCTTATCAGGAGCAGAATATTATAACTGGCAGTATGGACCGGTTCCTATGAATCAGCAACAGTACTTGATCGAGAATTTGATCGAATCAGGAGAAGGGTTAGGGTTGTGGAGAAAAGTGGATCAGAAGTCAGTTCAGGTAAATAATCCTGTGGTAGATAAGGATGGTTTTAATAGCGAAGAGGTGGCTGTGATTGACGGCGTCTTGTCAAAGTATGGAGGATTGACCGGTAGAGAATTGGTGACGTTGTCACATGAAGACATACCCTGGAAAATGACAAAAGAAGGAGAAAAAATAGAATATGACTATGTATTTTGGCGAGAAACAGAACCTGTAGAAATTCAGGACATCACTGATCAAGTTTTGAAATAATATGTCGTCAGTCAAAGTTTCGACCAGGTTCGCAAAATCTCTCAAAGAGAATAGTAAACACAAAGGACTGGAAAAGGTGCTGGCTCTAAAACTTAAGGAGTTAGATAAGTATTTTGATTTGTCATACAAAGTATTGCACAATGATGCTGATTGGTGTATCAAAAAGCTCGATGCAACAAGTACAATCGGGGCGTATCGAATCATTGCCGCACGATCTACTGATGGTAAAAAGGTAGTATATGATTTTTACTTTAAAAACTCAAAACAAGACATGAATAAAGCCGAGTTACAAGAACTGGCTGAATTTATATCATCCTGTGACTCCGAAGAGTTCTATGTAAATCTTGATGACTTTGTACTTGATAGTTAACAAAAACCACCCGAGAGGGTGGTTTTTGGTTTGGACATTATTTCAACGCATCCAATAATGATGTAATGATGTAATGCACAGTTTGTGCATTGGCATCATTCGCCATGACTGGGTAGCCAGTCTGTGATATGTCACAGTCGGTATTTGCGATTGCAACTACAGGGATTTTCTTTGCATTACACTCTGCAACACAGATGTGTTCGTAGCGTGGATCGATAACGATCACTGCTCCAGGTACTGCCTCCAGGTGTTCGATTCCACCGAACTTTGATTCCAGATCCTCGATCTCACGATCGATCATCAGTTTTTCCTTTTTGGTTTTGTACGTCAGAGTGCCTGCATCGCGGCCTTCTTTCAGCTTCTTCATCTTGTCGATACGGCGGCGGATTTCTGACCAGTTGGTGAGAGTTCCTCCGATCCATCGTTCAGTCACGCATGATAGGTGGCTGATGCGAGCGAGTCGAGCAACGATATCGCTGGTCTCTGGTTTGGTTCCAACGAGGATGATTGTTTTGCCTGATGCCTTTACCGATGCGAGCATGGTTTTTGCATCTACGAGCTGCTTGCTGGTTGATTCCAGGTCGATGATGTCGATGCGGTTTTTCATCCCATAGAGATGAGGGATAACCGATGGGTGACGGCGTGAGCGCGAGTATCCCATGTGCGCACCGCGTTCGTACAGTGCCGATATTGTTTCCTGATGTGAATTTGACATGATTGTATATGTGTATTCTTTGCACAATCCCGAATGATAATAGGGTGGGATCGTTATTAGCTACTAGGACAAAGAACTAACCCTCTATACACTACTGAAAAATGATGGTATTGCAAGGGGGCGAGAGGGGGAGGGTGACCAGGAGCCCCGCCCCATTACCATTTGGTAATGGGGCGGGGCTCTGGTACACTAGATGCATGTTCAACTTCTTCAAACGCTTCACACAAGACGTTGCCATCGATCTCGGGACTGCAAATACCCTGATTTATATAAAAGGCAAGGGTGTAGTGCTCTATGAGCCATCGGTAGTTACGATCAATCGCAAAACCAATGCGATCGTTGCTGTAGGTACCGAGGCAGAACGCATGTATGGGCGTACTCCAGGACATATCGAGGCGGTGCGTCCATTAGTTGATGGCGTGGTTTCGGATTTCGAAGTTACCGAGGAAATGCTACGGTATTTTCTAGGCCGTGCATTACCAAAGAAATCATTTTTCTCTAGTCCGCGCGTCATAGTCGGTGTACCGTCAGGCATCACAAATGTGCAGGCACGTTCTGTGATCGACGCGGTCGGACATGCAGGCGCAAAACAGGTGTACCTGATAGAAGAACCTATGGCAGCAGCAATCGGGGTGGGGCTGCCCGTGACAGAATCAGTCGGCTCTATGATTGTTGATATTGGTGGTGGCACAACAGATGTTGCTGTTATTTCGCTATCAGGTTCGGTAGTATCGAAAAGCATCAAGGTCGCAGGAGATCACCTGAACACATCGATTGTTCAGTATATACGTGACGTGTATCAGCTAGCGGTCGGAGACATGACAGCAGAGGAGGCAAAGATTACGATCGCATCAGCGTTCCATGATGACGAAGAGGCGACATTCCCGGTGCGTGGGCGTGATCTGGCGTCAGGGTTGCCGCGCGAATTGATACTGACACGACAGGACGTGGCGCGAGCCATTGATGATTCATTACGCATGATTATTTCTGGAGTAAAAGAAGTGTTAGAGCGTACCCCACCTGAACTAGTGTCAGATATTTTGCATCGAGGTATGTATATGGCAGGTGGAGGTTCATTGATACGCCGTTTGGATGAACGTATCGCGCATGAGACAGGGATGAAGGTGGTCGTAGCAGCAGAGCCATTGTCGGCGGTTGTGCATGGTGCTGGTTTGGTGTTGGAAGACATGGCAAAATATCGTAGTGTATTGCTAGGTGAAGAATTACAGTATGGCGAATTACTCATCGAAGAATAATAAAGGTTCTGTCAGTCAGTTTGATGCGATGTTTACATTGGTTTTTTTCGTTGCTGTTATCGCATTTTTGGTTTTACCTCTGATGCAGAATCCGTTGCAGAATATATGGCGTAGCATATCACTATCAACTCTGTCAGCAGGTATTCGTTCAATAGCACCATTCGAACCTGGCGAATGTGCAGTGATCGGAACGCCACCCGTGCAGGCATTCGATACCCTGTTGTTAGAGTGTGCTCCTGGTGCTGTCGATCGACATGATTTTGTCTGGTATCGCGAAGGTACGGATCGTTACTTGGTCGGATACGTGACCTATGTGTCCGGCGGTCGAGTTACGGCGTCGCTGTACTCGAGCGCTAATACCTGGTCTCTACCGGTGCGTATCGGCGCATCGCCAGAACGGTTTTCTGCGATATCTCTGGGTGCAGGGGTATTCCGTGTAGAGGTTCCAGCCGAGGTTGACTCGCCCAATGGTGCGCAGGTGCGCCATGCAGTCAGTGGTCAGTTATTGGGTCTGGTTACCGATTCACGCATAGAACGTGGATCATATATAAAGCGTATCTACATTCGTCTGCCATTTTCGTTCGAGCGTCTGCAGCGTTTGTATGTAGAGTAATACTATATATGTTGCAATTTGATATTCATACGACTGACGAACGATCGTTAGCTCGAACAGGAACTATTCATACTCTCCATGGTGATATTCAGACGCCTGCGTTTATTGTAGTGGGCACATCCGCAACGGTGCGTGCGTTACCGGTAGAATTTCTGTCCCGTATGCAGGTACAGGCTGTTCTAGCAAATACCTATCACCTGTATCTGCAGCCTGGTGCAGAGGTGGTCGCACTGCATGGCGGATTCGCACCTATGATGAATTGGCCAGGTCCGACATTCACCGATAGTGGTGGTTTCCAGGTGTTTAGTCTTGGTACTGCGTTTGGTAATCATGTTAGTAAGGTAGCAAGCGCCGTAGGAGATTCTGTGCAAACAGCAAAAACCAACACCAAAAAGCTGGCGACTATCGACGATGACGGTGTTACCTTCAAGTCTCACAAAAATGGATCGCTCCATAGATTTACTCCTGAGTCATCTATGCAGATACAGTGGAAACTAGGTGCAGATATCATATTTGCCTTTGATGAGTGTACTTCGCCTACAGATACATACGAGTATCAGTTACAGGCACTGCATCGCACACATGCCTGGGCAGAGCGGTCTCTGATAGAGCACAACCGTCTGGATACTGATAATCGTCAATCATTGTTTGGTGTCGTGCAGGGTGGTGCATTCGAGGATCTGCGCCGACTATCAGCGCGTACGCTGGGCGCAGTGGAATTCGATGGATATGGTATTGGCGGGTCATTTACAAAGGGGGATTTGGCGACGGCCGTACGCTGGGCAACTGAAGAGTTACCCGTTGGTAAGCCGCGACATCTGCTGGGTATCGGTGAGCCTATTGATTTCTTTCTCGGTATCGAGGCAGGTATTGATACATTCGACTGTGTATCGCCGACACGTCTGGCGCGTCATGGTGGATTCTATACCTATGATGGCAAGCGCAGTATCACTAATGCGCGTTTTCGTACAGATACAGGGCCGCTCGATAATCAATGTGATTGTTACGTATGCAAAACATACACTTGTGCGTATATTGCCCATCTATTCCATGCAGGCGAGATGATGGGGGCAACTCTGTTGTCAGAACATAACCTGCATTTTGTAGTACGCCTGGTAGATACTATTCGGGAGTCACTGAACAATGGTAGTTACTATGATTTCAAAGATCAATTTCTAGGTAGGTTTTATTCCTAGTATTGAAGAGAGGTTGCATTGTTTCTGCAGAAATCTTTTGAAAAGTGTACTATACTAGCAGTGTATGTTGTTCAAAGTATTCGAGCTGTATAACCTGGGTCGTGACTTCAAAAAAGACCCCATAGGAACCGGGGCAGGATTAGGTCGCGAAGTAGTCGCGCCTATGTTTGTTATCCCTATAGTACTATTAGCAATCGCATCACTGGGCATGATGGCATTGTGGTGGTGGGTTGGTTGGGGTATTTTTATATTTTTTGCAGCTATTGCCTGGGCGATATTGTTGGCGATACACATCATGTATCTAGGTGTATCGCGCGTGTTTGGTGCTACTGAACAAACCGTAAAGCAACATGTTTCAGAATTTCAAAATAGGAAAAGTAGTACCACTTCTTCAGCTGCGCATACAGCTACTATTATTGATGTAGAGGGGAGGGAATAGGAGGTGATATACAGCCTGTTGGGTAAGTAAAAAGTAGTCTGCGAAAATGATTTCGCAGACTACTTTGATGGAATGAGGTAAAAGAGTCAGGGGTACTTATTCTTGTACCGGATAAGTTTTGTTGTACCAAACAGTATCCAGCTCAAAATAGTTCTGGCTGAAGTTTTGTATAAATTGGTATTCTTCGCCGTCCTCAATTTTTTTATCCGTTGGATTGACCCAGCTTATCCTGATTGTGCAACTCTTGCACTCAAGACGAGCTTGCCCCATACCATTTCTAGGGGTGATGTTATAAATCTTTGTAACTTTGGCGTGCACTACTCCCTCTGGGAGGGGTTTGGAAGAATCGCAGCCAAAAATAAGGCTCAAGCCTACCAAGGCTAAGACCAAGATGGGTACCTTTTTCATCTGTGTATAAGTTTTGGTAAAGTAATTTCCCTGAGGATACCACAGAGTACCTCGATAATCAACTAGAAAGAGAGTAGTGGCAGGGCTATTCCGAGACTTTGCAATACCTCTGCATTAACTACTCGGGGCAGATTAATGTTAATCCAGCTGCGTAGGGCACTCCTGCTCAGAGAGGGCAAAGACGGCAGAGGAGTCATAGGTAATATCATTCAGATCCGCGAACCGATTATCTGCAACGGTGAGCGGTCCGAATCCACGGATAAATCCTTTGTTAGTCTTTTTGAATGCGATTTGCATAGTAGACTGGACACCCTCAGAGTTGAATACATATTCGCCTAGCAATACGCCGTTCTGATACGTTCCAGTGAATGGACCGTGAGAGCTGTCCTTTTCAAAATTATCAAACACTAGGGTTCCTGATACTGCCGCATCATCCTGGGTTTTGACATCCAGACTGTATACATCCTGCGCTAGATTCGCCTGATAACATCCGATAATAGACGCCTCGGCGCTTGGGTTTCTTTTAATAAAGACAAATATGCCGGCAATGATGACTGCTGCTATGATGAGTATGGTTATAAGTGGATTTTTCATATACAGTAATTATACCACAGATATCTGTAAATAAAGATCTATAGATACATTGTTCATTATTCCTCAGTAAATTGTACGCTTTGTGCCATTGCGTGAAAGTCTTTCAGATGCTGCCGAATGATCTGTGCCGTTGCGCCTTGTTCGATATATCGCACGATGTCTCCGTCAAACTTCTGTTCCAACTCTACTAATTCAGGAGAATCAAAGTGCGGAACAAAACTAAAGTACGATTGCAGGATATAGGTTCGAGAAACTTGCGGTATGAAAAAGGTGTACTGACTGCGGGCCTCGGTATTCAGCCTGCTCGCAGACGGGTTATAGGTGCCCCACAGGCCCTGACTGTTCGTGATAGACATCAATCGGAAGGAGGAAAGAGTTTCAGGAACTACTTTCTTTTGCAGTATGTGCAGTAGAAAATCATCCCCACATTCATTGGGGTGGTCAGCCTCGAGTCCGTACATGCGTATGCCCATTTGAATAGTGCTGGAGGATTCGGGTAGTACAACTTTCGGAAATGAATACTCCCAGTCAAATACATTCAAGGTATCAGCTGTGCGATAGGTATCCTCCTGTGGACAGGTACTTGGGCCTTTTTGGATATGAACTTCGCCCCAGCTCGCAGGATAGCGGAATGCAGGACTGTATTCGGAGCTTTTGTAGGAAATATATTCTGTACTAGAGTTACTTCTCAGCTGTTGTGGTACATACACAAATTGCCAGTAGAGTAGTCCTACTATAATAAAACCTACTATTACGATGCCAAGCTTTTTCATATACTTTTATATTGTATCACCGACTAGTTGCCCGACAGGGACTCGAACCCCAATACTCAGAACCAAAATCTGATGTCCTACCATTAGACGATCGGGCAAATCGACTACCACCAGAACATACTACCGCGGGGTAGGTCAAAAATCAATTCAGCTGGAGGTCTTGACTTATTCTGCTCTCAAGAGTAGTTTATTGCCTAATACGTGAATACTCTAATTTATAGAGGAATGGTTCACACTTCTAGGGCTGGCTGGCTCAGTATCCCATAAAGTAGGTAGTTGGAGAAGTTTGAATCATTATTTACTTAAATTGATGTGAAATGGAAAAGGTATTATTAGGTTTTTTTGCATTGGTTTTATTTTTTTCTGTGCAATTTGCACACTACATTGGCGAGAGCCGTCCTGGTGGCCATATCGATCACGTGCAGGATTGCCATTGTTACGAATGGGTAGTTCCCGCAGGAGCACGGCCGGACACAGTGGAAGTTGCCTCTGGATACCAACAGGTTATTTATGCAGAAGCTGGTGGCTCTGGGAAAAAGTTCCAAATCCCCAGTGCCTGCTCGGGTCGCTGGTTGATATTCAAGCATGACCCAGATGCTATCTTAACTCTAACCGTTTGTGACGGTACGATTAGGGGTATTACTGTCAAGTCAGAGTGAAACGGTTCGACGTATCCGAGAAGGCGAATTTCAAGCAAGATTTGAAATTCGCCTTTTTATTTTTTACTATTCACGGTATGATGGGTTTCTATGGCGTTACAGATTTATGATAGCAAGAGCAAGAAAAAGCACCCATTTGTACCAATTGATGGGAACAAGGTATCCATGTATGTCTGTGGTATTACACCCCAAAACTCACCCCATTTGGGTCATGCTGTATCGGCAATTCGCATGTCAGTAGTACGTCGGTATCTTCAGTATCGCGGATATAACGTGATCTATGTAGAGAATATTACGGATATCGATGACAAAATCATTGCACGATCTGTCGAGCTGGGTATCCCTCCGGGCGAAATCGCTGACAAATATTCTGCAGAATATCGCGAACAGTTGCAACGTGTCGGCGTTCCTGATCCAGATCACGTACCTCGAGTGAGCGGATATATAGAAAAGATCATTGCTTATGTGCAGGACCTGATCAGTCGCAATCATGCATATGTTGTCGGAAATGACGTATATTTCGATATCGCATCATTGAAATCATATGGGGAGTTGTCAGGGCGCAGTCGCGAGTTCGCACAGTCAGGGCATCGTATAGCAACATCAGAAGGCAAACATGACGAGGCTGATTTCGTATTATGGAAATCTGATACTCAACATGGCTGGGAAAGTCCGTGGGGTGTTGGGCGACCGGGGTGGCATATCGAATGTTCGGCAATGTCCAGTGATATTCTCGGTCCGCGTGTTGATATCCATGGTGGGGGATTGGATCTATTGTTTCCGCATCACGAGAACGAGAATGCTCAGTGTATCGCGCACAACGGACATCAGTTTGTTAATACCTGGATGCATTCGGGGCTATTGAATATCAATGGCACAAAGATGTCAAAGTCATTAGGAAACTTTATCACACTGTTCGATGCTATTGATATGTATGGTGCAGAGTTGATTAATTTTGTGATACTGCGACACCAGTATAGATCGGCGATTGATATGACGGATCGTTTGTTTATGGATAGCTTGAATGCGTTGTTGGTATATGTACGTATGCTGCAGGATAATCCAGGGTGGGAATCAGTGACTGATGATGAACTGAACGCTAATGCTACAGTTGCTGATATGAATGCACGTTTTATCGATGCTATGGATGATGATATTCATACTCCGCGTGCATTAGTCGTACTGTCTCCCTATGCTGAATCCATTCAATCGTTTGATGAATCAGAGCGACCGGTCATAGCTGCAGGGGTCAAAAGGTTGCTGGCGGTACTAGGGTTGTTTGTTGTATCTACGGCAGATCAGGCGCTAGAGAGTATGCTGAAGTTTCACCAAAAAGACCGCAATGAAAAAATAACAGTATCAGAAATTGAATCTATCTTGGCACAACGAGCACAGGCACGTGCAGACAAAAATTACGACGAAAGTGATCGTTTGCGTGAAGTATTGGCAAGTCATGACATTAAATGTATTGATGGAAAAGACAAGTTGTCCTGGGAGTTTATATTGTAATTTGGGCGATATTTCTTAAAACTAGTATAGTAAGACAGGGGGTCGGATGCCTATTAAAATTACTTCACTATGATAGTATGATGCTATATGCAATTGATAGACGACATTAGAGATTTGATATATAGCGCGATAGAGTCAGGGATTATAGATCGCGATGATATAGTAGTAGAACGTCCTGCAGATAGATCGCATGGGGACTTTGCTACGAATGTTGCGATGGTGTTGGCGAAGCGTCTGGGCAAAAACCCAGTTGTATTTGCTGGTGAATTAGTTGCTACTCTTCAGGGTAGCGTGCTACCCGAGTGGGTCCGAGATATCTCTGTTGCCGGTCCAGGATTCATCAATATGTCAGTACGACCAGAGTACCTGCGTGAGCTAGTCCAGAGCATTACGGTTACTGGTTCAGGCTATGGATCTAATACATCACGTTCAGGACAGCTGGTGTTGGTAGAGCATTCCAGCCCTAACCTGTTCAAGCCTTTTCATATTGGTCACATGATGAATAATGCGATTGGTGAATCAATTGTTCGTCTGGTGCGCGCGTCTGGTGCGCGCGTGATTCCGCTGTCGTATCCGTCTGATATTTCGTTAGGCATAGCAAAGGCAATACGTGTAGTGATGAACGATGGGGTGGAGGTGTTGGATTCCCTGGCTATACCAGCGCGGCAGGTAGAATATCTAGGGCAGTGCTACGTGCGAGGGAATAATGAATTCGCTGACAATCCTGCGGTGGTAGCAGAATGTAAAGAAATAGCAAAGAAATTGTATGATGCAGTCCCTAGTCCAGAATTGACACTGTATCAGCGATGCAAAGAAATCAATATGAATGACTTCAAGAATACGGTGATACGTCTGGGCTCGTGGTTCGAAGGGTTCATCTATGAAAGCGAGTCAGGTGCAGTAGGTGAGGCAATCGTCCGTTCGCACCCAGAGTTGTTTACAAAAAGTGATGGAGCAATAGTGTACGAGGGCGAACAGGATGGATTGCATACACGTGTATTTATTAATAGCGAGGGGTATCCTACCTATGAGGCAAAAGACCTGGGCCTGTTATCGTTAAAGTTCGAGCGATATAATCCAGACTTATCTATATTTGTCACTGATCACGAGCAGATGAATTACTTCCAGGTGGTGTCTGCTGTAGCTGGAAAGATCAATCCCACATGGCGAGAGCGTACCGTGCACCGTACACATGGCCGCATGACATTGCGAGGGCAAAAAATGTCATCCCGATTGGGTGGCGTACCTGTTGCAGCAGAAACCCTACAAATGGTTACCGATGTGATACGCGAACGTACTCCTGATATTGCAGACAAGGATGCAGAGATTCTTGCTATAGCAGCAATAAAGTTTATGATTTTGCGCTCCAAGGCCGGAAGTAATATCAATTTCGATCCTGATACCAGTTTGTCGTTGGAGGGAGATACGGGTCCATACCTACAGTACACCGTAGTGCGTGCACGGTCAGTGCTGGCAAAGATTCCTGATAATTACATGCCGCGTAATGACGGAGCAGACGACGCAAGGGATATGGAAATAGAAAGGGTGTTACTACATTTCCCTGAGGTGGTCGGGCTGGCTATCGATGAATGGGCTCCACATCATATCACGACCTATCTACTGGAGTTAGCGCAGACATTCAATAGTTGGTATGGGCGTAATAGAATTATTGATGCGGAAAATCCGCACGAGTCATACAATATGATGCTAACGCGTGCTGTTGCGATCACTATTGAAAATGGATTGGAGTTGCTAGGTATTAGGGTTCCAGAGAGGATGTAGCTCTAAAATAGAAGATGCCGTACTTTTCAGATTAAAGTACGGCATTCTTTAAAAGAGTAAGGCTAATTGAAGTTGAACAGGCTGCTTAATTATTTTTATCTTCTTTTGGCGCTGCTCACGTTGTTGTTTCCGTACTCGGTTAAACTGAGCAAGTCCCGCCTCTCCTGCGAAATGGAACCTAATACAGGCAAGCCAGATCTCTGTTTTGGTATAGCCTATATCAGCGTTTCGATTCTTTAGATACATTCGACATACCGCACGAATACGCGCATCCAAGTCGTTAGGTCTACTACAACCAACCTTATGCAATAAATTCTCAGGAACACGGTGGATAACGGTGTTGTTTGCCATTGCTAATAGATTTTGTCTATAGTATTACATACTTTGCTTAATTGTCGAGAATTGTATAGAATGTCACTATCCAGCGATTCCCTGACAAGGAGGAGGATGTTCATCAAATTGAGGGTCAAATAGTGCTCCCTCTCCCTCTGGGAGAGGGCCGGGGTGAGGGGTGGCAACACTCCAGCTCAGAATTTTGACCAAAGTAGGGTGGCACCGCGCGTATATTCGCGCCCCTGCAGAATTATTAACCAAAATTGTCGTTATTAATCTGTGTGGGTTCTTCTCATTCAATCTATAAATAATATGCAGCGAACATTAATAGGGTCTCTTTCCGAACACAAAGGGGGTGAGGTGTTGGTCCAGTCATGGATACATAATTATCGCGATCAGGGGAAAATGGTATTTTTTGATTTGCGGGATCGTAGCGGTATTGTTCAGGCAGTGGTATTGCCAGGTCACGTACAAATGGAATTGGCAAAATCTATTCGTAATGAATGGGTCGTAGAAATGCATGCTCGTGTGAATGAGCGTCCAGAGAAAAACAGAAAAGAAGGAGTTGTAAATGGAGATATAGAGTTAGAGATTTTGGGGATTACTATTTTAAACGAGGCAGAGGCTCCTTTGTTCGACATGAATGGTTCTACCATTGGAATTGATGAGGAGGTCAGGTTGCGTAATCGGCCTCTGGATCTGCGGTCACCACGTTTGCAACACAATATTCGTATGCGTTCCAAGGTGGCACAGGCGGTCCGTAACTATTTGGAAAATGAACATTTTGTAGAGATTGAAACACCGTTATTAACACGTTCTACCCCCGAGGGTGCGCGTGACTATGTAGTGCCGTCGCGAGTCTTCCCGGGGTCGTTCTATGCGCTGCCGCAGTCACCTCAGCAATACAAGCAATTGTTGATGTCCGCGGGTTTCGAGCGGTATTTTCAGATTGCAAAGTGTTTACGTGACGAGGATTCTCGTGGAGATAGGCAGCCAGAGTTTACACAAATAGATATGGAGATGTCATTTGTCGACCGCGAGTCGGTCATGCAGTTAAACGAGGCATTACTCATACATATAGTAACAACATTGTATCCTGAAAAGCGTATTCAGCAGATACCCTTTCCTAGAATAAGTTACAAAGATGCAATAGAAAAGTACGGGAACGATAGACCAGATATTCGCGAGGACAAAGAAGATCCGAACCTTTTGGCTTTTTGCTGGATTGTTGACTTTCCATTCTTTGAAGGAACTGATACATCTGATAATCCTGACACTATGGGCGAATGGACGTTTACGCATAATCCGTTTTCTGCACCTATGCCAGAACATGTGGGCAATCTAATGAGCAAGACATCGATAGCAGACATTATAACGAGTCAGTACGATATTACATTGAACGGCTACGAAATAGGTGGTGGGTCTATTAGAAATCACAAGGCCGAGGCGCTGGAGACTGTGTTCGAAATTTTGGGATATTCATCTGATGTTATTCAGGCCCAGTTTGGTCATATGTTGCGCGCATTTCGTCAGGGGACGCCTCCACACGGCGGTATTGCATGGGGCTTTGATCGCCTGATGATGATTTTACAAAATGAACCTAATATTCGCGAGGTTATCGCATTTCCTAAAACGAGAACAGGTCAGGATGTACTGATGGATTCACCTTCAGAGATTTCAGTAAAGCAGTTGAATGAATTAAGGATAAAGAATTATTAGCTTGAAACAGCCGCCGGCGAGAGGATGTTGTTACGAAAACAATGTTTGATCGCCGCCGGCTTTTCAGATACTACAATGTGGACACTGATTCACTCAGAGTTTTTGTGTGGGGTATACTGTATCTATCCTATGTCTGTAGTATATACCGTTGGGACATTTCAAGGTCCATTAGAGTTACTTCTATCGTTGATAGAATCTGAAAAACTCCCCATTTCGGAAGTTTCTTTAGTGCGCGTTGCCGAGCAGTTTTTGCAGTACGTAACAAGCATGTCTCGATTTGATTCAGATCTCGTGTCACGATTCTTGGCGGTTGCTGCCACCTTGGTTGCTCTGAAGGCGCAGTCGTTGCTACCCATACCTGATCTTTCAGAAGAAATAGAGGCTGACGCAGCTGAATTGGAGTATCGCCTCAGTATGTATGCTGCGCTGCGTTCTGCTGTGCGTGTGCTGGAAAAACACTCTATGCGCACCCAGCCTCTGTATACTCGTAAACCAGGATGGAAATATACCTATACCTTTGTTCCAGATGCGAGTGTCACAACTGGCCGTGTGGTTGGTGCGTTGCGCGAAATTTTGGATAGGTCGCGCGAGCATTCCCTAGAAACCACCTCGCCTGAATTAGAAGAGGTCGCACTTCGTCCGGCAGTATCACTGGAACAGGTCATGCAGTCTATTTCAGACACCATTGCTCGCGGTGAATCATTCTCCTTGACTGGGAACAGTCGGCATGCGAATACTAGTTCACGAGTAGATGCGTTGGTATCATTTCTAGCTATACTCGAATTAATACGCAGTGGTATACTCTGTGCGAATCAGGATACGCATAATGCAGACATCGTATGCGCACCTGCTGGTGTTCTATCCACAGATTTTAACGCTAGTTAGGCTAACTTTGTTATACTAAATTGACTATGCTTACATCAGAACAGTTGGAGGCTCTATTGTTTGTCGCGGGGGATGAAGGAGTGTCTGTAGATACTCTTGCAGAAGCATTTGAATTACCTAGCTCTCACATTGAAACCTTGTACACAGAGTTGCGTTCAATCTGCGACACATCAGCTCGTCCCTACAGTGCGGTCTTTGTGCGTAATAATATGGCGCTCGTTACCAAGCCGCAGTTTTCTGATATCGTTGCAAAGACGCGCACGTATATTGATAAACAACCGCTCACCAAATCCCAAATAGAAATATTGGCAATCTTGTTGTACAAAGGACCTTCTACGAAATCAGAGATCGATGCATATCGTGGAGTGAATTCGGCGCAGGCCGTGCGTGGATTGATGCTGCGCGGAATGATTGACAAGACGGGGCATGCACAAGGCTCGTCTCTGTATACTACTACGTCAGACACGTTGCACATGCTGGGTGTGACAGATGTCGCAGAGTTACCCGAGTATGCACCTCTTAAAAGTTCATTAGAAACAGTCGTTTCTTTGGCAGAAAAATCAGAATAATTATGATACCACGAAACTCATTACTGCGTACTTGGCGTGCAACTCGGAGAAAGATAATGGTGCTCATAGTTGGCCTGGTGACGCTGTGTATACTAGTTATTGGGTTATTGGGTTATATTCTCTATACGCGTACTACATCAGATTTGATTCCTCGCAGTACTGAGGCGGTACCGCAGACAGTAGTCTCGGAGGATGAAAGTACAGAAACCTATGATTTTAGTGTTCTGCAAAAAATGTATACAACACTAGCTGCCGACAAAACATTCATTGGCGACGGCCTATATGTTGTACTATGGGACAAGGCTCACCATAAATTCTATGATTTATACGCAAAAAATCCAGATACACCCTATAACGCTGCATCAGTAACGAAATTGATGACCGCATTAACGCTAGCAGAACGTGGAGCCTTACCAAATGAATTTATTGCCGATGCGGGTATGGAGGAAATTAATATGCCAGAAGGCGAAGTTTCTGGCGATTTCCGTGGTCAGACATTTCCACGACAAGACCTGTTGGCAGCTCTCCTGGTCCAGTCCTCCAATCAGGCGGCCTATTCGCTGGTAAAACCCATGGGCATGGACAGTTTTTTGAGCAGCATGAATAATGTGGCTTATAAACTGGGTATGTCTCGCAGTATTTTACGCGATCCATCGGGGTACGATTTTGGTAGTAAATCTCAGGCGTCCTACATGTCTCCTCGTGATGTTGCTCGGGTTGCATTTGAATTAGCTACCAAATATCCTGATATCACCAATCTTTCTACTAACTTCCGCTATGATATTACTAATACCCGTGGTAAGAAATTTACACTGCGCAACACCAATCCCTTGGTAGAAAATAGAGATGATGTGATATTGTCCAAAACAGGGTATACCTATCTGGCAGGCGGCAATCTGACTATGGTGACTCGACCCAGGGATAATATGATGGTTGCCTTTGTTAGTATGCATTCCACCAAAGAAGGACGCTTCAAAGATGTTCAGAATATGATACAAACTATGGAGACAGCCCTGGAAATGCATGATTTAATAAAAAAATAAGACTCTCTCTAGCAGAATATCCTCTGTGAACAACGAACCAGATCTCAATTTAATGATATGATATACTAGTCTTCGACTATGTTGTTACCGATTTATCCCAAAATCCTATCAGCTCTGACCCCGGCATTTTTTGCGACTTTGTTCGGGTTTTTATTTGCTCCGCTGTTATTACGGTTCATGGAGAAATTCCGCATGTGGAAACGTGTTGCTCGTGAAGAAAACAACCCTGATGCAATGTCCGAAGCATTCGAGCGAGTTCATGACGCCGCAGCGGAAAAACGTACGCCCCGTGTAGGGGGTATCATTATTCTTACTGGACTGGCAATAACTACGCTCTTTTTGGTATTTATGCAGACAGTTGCACCCAGTACATTGGCAGGTTCGTTTGACTTTACCAGTCGTAGTCAGACATTGATTCCTATCGCTGTATTCATGGTTATGGGGCTGATGGGATTTGGTAGTGATTTACTACAAATCTATGCTCGTGCCAAGGCGTGGACCCAGGGATACCCGCGATTAGTATTTATAGGGCTGATGCTGTCGTTTGTATTGTTCGGGTCATACTGGTTCTATGTAAAGCTGGGCGTTGATGCAATACTGGTACCCGCGCTGGGTTGGGTTACATTGGGCTGGTTGTTTGTCCCGGTCTTTGTCGTTATAGCGTATGCCGTATTTTCTAGTGGTGTCATAGATGGTATTGACGGGCTGGCTGGTGGGGTAATGATGATTATCTACGCTGCCTACGGTATTATTGCCTTCAACCAGACCCAGTATGATTTGGCTGCCTATTGTTTTGCAGTTACAGGATCTATCCTGCCGTTTCTCTGGTTTAATATTCCGCCCGCTCGTATATATATGGGTGAGGTAGGCATGCTGGCACTTACATCATCACTGACGTTTGTCGCCTTTTTAACAGATCAGGTGCTTCTGCTCCCTATTATTGCTTTTCCTTTGTTTATTTCCGCACTTTCTTCATTTTTGCAGATTATATCAAAGAAATATTTTGGGAAAAAAGTATTTTTAGTCGCGCCTCTGCATCATCATTTTGAAGCTCTGGGTTGGTCACGGGAGCGTATTGTTATGAAATATTGGGTATGCAGTGTCCTATTCGCATTAGCAGGCGTGGTACTTGCGTTGCTCTAGAGTATGTCTCGACCTGAATTTACGTTTGATACTACGTTTGTTGTATTAACAGTAGCACTGATCATTATTGGTCTGGCATCATTTTTGTCAGGTGCATTATTTCTCTTTTCAGAGAACAGCAGTATTTTTTGGAGCACCGTACTGCGTCATGTTGGATTGGGTCTGTTGGGAGGCGTAACAGGGTGGGGGGTATACAAGCTTGCACGTGCGAAACAACTCGCTAGAATTGCACCCTATGTTGCTGTGATATCATTTTTGCTAACATGTCTGGTATTTGTGCCTAGTATTGGTACTAATTTGGGCACAGTTGCTACACGATGGATATCTATCGGAGGTGTATCCGTACAGCCTGGTGAGTTTTTGAAAATAGGTGCGGTATTAGGTATGGCGTGGTGGTTTTCTACACGGAGAGAATTTATCGGTACCATCTGGGGCGGTCTGATTCCTTTCTGGGTTATCACTGGTTTGTGTGGAGCATTACTGCTACTACAACCTGATACAGATGGATTTGTTGTTATTTTTGGTGCACTTGCAGCATTATATTTCTTTGCACATGCACCGTGGAAACATATCGGCATCAGTTTTTTGGCGGTACTCGTTGTGGCGGGCGGACTGTTGTATACACGCCCGTACTTGCGCGATCGTCTGAAAACTTTTCAGAATTCAGAACAGGATACTCTAGGTGCCTCGTACCAGGTCCGTCAGTCACTCATTGCTATTGGATCAGGAGGTATCGTAGGCCGCGGATATGGAAAGGGAATTCACAAATACGAGTATCTACCCGAACCTATGAGTGATGGACTGTTTGCGGTTGTTGGGGAAGAATTAGGGCTTATTGGTACATCTCTCATTGTTATCCTTTTCTTTCTTTGGTATGTTCGGGCGTTGGTACTGGCAATGCGCTGTTCTTCCTTCTTTTCGCGCTACGCCATTGTGGGATTCGCGCACATTGTAGTTATTCAAGCATATATCAATATCGCCTCTAATATCGGAATATTCCCATTTTCAGGTCTACCACTACCATTCATGAGTCAGGGGGGTACAGCGTTATTCGTCATGCTCGTTATTATAGGCTGTATGGCGTCATTAATGAGTACCGGCTATACACGTACGCACGTCCAGTGATATACTAGAACAATATGAAAATTGTATTAACAGGCGGAGGCACGGGTGGACATTTTTATCCTCTCATAGCAGTTGCAGAATCTTTATGGGTTATGGCGGCAGAGGATTCTCTGACGAGCCTCAACCTGTATTATTTTTCTGACAAGGCGTACAACGAATTAGCACTGCGCAATCAGCGTATTATTTTCAGATCAATTCCATCTGGCAAGCTGGGTTTGTCATATGGGTTCTTTCAGCGAATCTCTAGCTTGATTGCTGTGATGTATGGTATATGTGTTGCAGTATGGCGATTGTTCATACTGTATCCTGATGTGATTTTGGCAAAAGGTGGCTATGCGAGTGTGCCAACCGCTGTTGCTGCGTGGATATTAGGTATACCCGTATTTATTCATGAATCAGATGTAGTCCCAGGTCGAGCTAATATGTTTCTATCTCGTTTCGCTAAAAAAATATTTATTTCCTACAAGGCTGCACAACAACATTTCCCAGTCCATAAAACTATATACATAGGCCAGCCAGTACGTCGCGCGTTACTACACCCTGCGGGAGAAGGTATCGAGGCGTTGTATAAATTAGAAGATGATATCCCTGTTCTCTGGATTGTAGGAGGTTCTTTAGGTGCCAAAAAAATCAACGACATAGTTGTCGCAATGTTATCCGACCTGCTCTATCATGTACAGGTTATTCATCAAACAGGTCCTAAAAATTATGATGAAGTGATCCAGATGTCCGAAAGTGAGTTGCAAGGTCATCCTTATAAATCCCGTTATCACCCCGTTGCTTATTTGGACGAGTTGTCTACGCGACGCGTTGCTGGAGTTGCGAAAGTAATTATAACGCGTGCAGGTTCAATGTTGTTCGAGATTGCGGCGTGGAAAATACCTGCGATTGTTATACCTAGACCCGTATCTAATGGTGATCACAATCGCAAGAATGCATACGCATATGCCGAATATGGCGGTGCTGTCATTGTCGAAGAATCCAATCTGACCCCAGAAATACTGCGTACTGAAATTATGCGCATCATGTCTGATTCTGCTATACAGCGTGATATGTCAGAGCATGCATATCAGTTCGCGACACCTCGTGCTGCAAATGAATTAGCTGCATATTTGATAGAAGAATGTTATAAGCATGAAGAAAGAAAGACAGATCCTGAGGTGCCTATTTCGGTGCTTATCGAAGAGCAGTTGGAACATCAAGAAAAGTCTAAAAAAGAATAACCACTGCAAAACCGCAGCATCCTAGGATGCTGCGGTTTTGCAGTGGTTATTCTTCGTAGCTACCATCGCCGCCGAGCATGTATTCAATCATACTTGCCTCATCATCCAGGGTGCCCTCAGTGAGCTCTTCTTCTCGCTGTGCTTCGAATGATTCAGTATCTTCTCCATCGGTTCCTGGAAGTGCACCATCGTCTGTTGGTATGGGTTTCGCGCGTGAGGAGGAGGGTTTTATAGCGGTAGTGTTAACATCAAAATCCATCGGGTCACTATTTGTAGGAACATCATCATCTAATAATAAAAAATCATCACTCATATTGTTTATTAAAACTACACAACTAATTTGTAACAAAACGATTGTTACATTTTTTTAGGTAATGTCAATTGATGTATGGTGGGCAACATCGGGGACAAATATCAAATAGGGCTTTCTTCGGTGGCGGAACTGCTTGCCGATAGTCTCTGCAATCTCTGCGCCGTGTCGGGTCATGAATGATAAGGCTCCAGTGAGGCCATGTTCAGGAAATACCGATACATAGACACTCACACGTCCGCCGTGTTCCGATAGTAGGCAATTGGTGATAGTAATGAGTGAGTTTTTGTACGCATTTCGGGATACCCAAGTAGCAATTACACTACGTATTGCTTCCAGATATTCTGTCTGTATGTGTTGTTTGCGCGGTTCTGGTGTATTCATACTATCCATCAATTTGGGTTATACATTCTATTAGATCGAATTGGTGCGGTAACTCCCGTAATTCCACCATCATTCCGCAGTCTGTTCCTTCCTCTACTTTCTGCATTGATGATTTACCTGCTTGCAGCGAAACTATCTTGCCTTTGGATACAATCTCTCGTCCACGAACTATTCTAAATGTGTCTTTTAGTTTGAATTCACCGCTGGCGACACGAACGCCTAGTAGTACCTGGTTTTTGTCTTGACTGAATACCTTCAGGACTTGCCCTGTACCGATAACAGAATCTACTCTTTTCTTGAACTTGCGGTTTTCAGCAATTTCTTCTAACCATTCGCTGATCCTATAAATAATAGAGAAGTGTTTGATCAGAACCTTTTTTGATTCATCCATGTCTCGTGCGAGATCGTCTGTTGACACATTAAATCCGATAATTAGTGCATCGGGATCCCGTGACACCATGCGTATATCAGTTTCGCTTATGTTTCCTACGCCCGCATGTACAATTTTGAAGAATACACGGTCAGTTGTATGTTTATGCACCTCTGCTACGACAGCATCGAGAGATCCGACCACATCACATTTGATAACTACAGGAATTATATTCATCTCATCTGATGGGGGAACTTCGTCAATCCATCGGACAGGTGTTTCGCACTTTGCTGCTTCTAGTTCCGCGGAGCTTTTGTCAGGATAGCAGGTGAATAGTTCACCTGGTGGGCATTGTTCAGAAAATCCATATAAAGTAACAGGTGATGATACTGTAGCAGAATCAACAGACTTATTATTAAAATTATAAATAGACCGGCAAGGAACAATACTGCAGCCTGCTACGACAAAGTCTGATTTGCGCAGTACCCCATCTTTTATCACAACTGTTGCGGCGATTCCGCGCTTGCTGTCGATGTGAGACTCAATAACAAATCCGGATGCAGGCACCTCAGGCGAATATGATAAATCAATAAACTCAGAGAGTAGCAGAATGGTTTCTAGTAGCTCTTCTATTCCAGTTCCTGTTTTTGCTGAGATCTTTGTATAGGGTACGTCACCCCCATAGCCCTCCAGGTATACACCGAGCTCCATCAGTTCTCGAATAGTTTTTTCAGTGTCTGTGCCTGGGCGGTCAATTTTATTAATTGCCACAAGATATGGAACGCGACTGTGTTGAATAGTATTCCACGCTTCTACCGTTTGTGGTTTGACACCATCGTCTGCCGCAACGATCAATATGGCAATATCAGCAATAGTTGCACTGCGTGATCTGATGCTTTGGAATGCGGCATGGCCAGGGGTATCTATAAATGTGATCTTTTTAATCGTACCTTCAGGGGTCTGATGTTCGACCTCATATGCTGTTACGTGCTGGGTTATGCCGCCCGCCTCTGCATCTACAGTATTGGTATTGCGAATAGTATCGAGCAGTGTCGACTTTCCATGATCTACATGACCCATTATAGCCACGACAGGAGGTCGGGTAGGTTGACTACTATTCGATGACATAGTAGAACTAGTATACAAATCATACCAATAAAAGCAAGCCTTTGTGGTATAGTGTATGTGTTATCTATGTCGCTGTTTTCCCGTCTCTTTTCAATTCCCTGTGCCTATTTCGATTATGCTGCGACAACGCCAATGGATCGCGGGGTGTTATCTCGTATGAATAGTGTAGCATGTACACACTACGCCAATCCCGGCAGTTTGCATTCCGCTGCAGCTGGTGCTCGTTCAGTGCTAGAGGCGGGTCGTAAGCGCATGCAGGAGTTATTGTGTGCGCAACACCATGCTATTGTATTTACCCGTGGAGGCACCGAAGCATGCAATATCGCTATTCATCAGGTGCTCGGTTCTTTCTCTCTGGAGAATCCTGGAGTAACACCTCACGTATTGGTATCTCCAGTTGAGCACCCTGCTATACGCGAAACAGTTGCACGCCTCGATCGAGAAGGTCGTATTGTATCAGAATATCTACCGACTGACGCTATGGGTCATGTGATTACATCAAGTGTAACAGATCTTGTTCGACCTGAAACAGCGTTGGTTGCAGTACAACTCGTGAATAGTGAGCTGGGTATTATACAGCCCATAAAAAAGATCTCGCATACACTGCGCTTGATTGCAAAGAATTCCACAACCAAAAACTTCCCACAACTGGTATGTGATGCGGTACAGGCAGGCGGTGTTATGGATATTCATGTGCAATCACTGGGTGCACAGTATGTCGCATTATCCGCATCCAAATTTTATGGACCCAAGTCCGGAGGAATTCTCTGTATTCCGCGAGGAGCTACAGTGGCGCCATCACTCTTATCCGGCGGGGATCAGGAACATCATTTGCGTCCCGGTACCGAGGATGTTATGACAGTCGCTGGGACAGTCGCCGCGTATGAGTCAGTAGTTGAACATGCTACACCTGATAGAGAGCACCTGCAACAGATAAAATCTTCTATTATTGCTGGTATAGCGCAAGTGCTGCCTGCTAGTGTATTCACGGTCAATCCCGAGCATACCGCTCCACATATCGTGCATGTATCAGTACCAGGATATGATAGTGAATATGTTGTATTATTTTGTGATGCAGTTGGGGTAGAACTGGCTAGTCAGTCTGCATGTTCAGCACGCGAAGGCGGAGTATCTCATGTAATCGATCATCTCTGGAGTATGCGCGCTAATACTGACCCTCACGAATATGCACATATTCGTATATCGTTTGGACGTCATACAACACAGTCCCATGTCCAGCGGTTAATTAAACGATTGCAGGAGTTACAATCTGCAGTATATATACGAAGTGCTGCACCACATATATAATTATGACCTTATTCACTAGACGCTATAAGTTTTTAGGTTGTTTACTGGTATTCTTGCTACTGGTTGTAGGGTCTTTGCATGGGCTAGCACAAATACAAGAGTCGCCGATATACACCATTGTTGCAGGAGGGGATGTTATGTTAGGTCGCCGTACCTTGAAATTGATAGAACAACACGATACCAGTTATCCATGGAAGTATGTCGCTCCGGTATTTCGCGCTGCTGATATTGCTTTTATTAATCTAGAAGGAGTTGCGTCAGAGCGCGGCGCCGCTTTACAGAAACGTTACGCTTTCAGATTTCCTCAGTACACCTTGGCTGGTGCGCGTGATGCAGGTATTGATGTAGTCTCTATAGCTAATAACCACACCCTCGACTATGGCTATATAGGAATGTGTGATACCTACAAAACCTTGATTGAACAGGAGATGAGTCCTATTGGGGCGGGATGTAATCGTGCACAGGCAATCGCACCTGTTATACGCGAACTGCCGGATGGAACTCGGGTCGCATTCTTCGCTATATCAGAGTTTTATCAGGGGAATACCGCAACAAAATCTTCTCCTGGATTTGCACCCTATTCTCCAAAATGGATTATGTCTGCCGCGCGTGCTTTGAAAAAATCGGGAGATGCAGATATTGTGATTCTCTCTATTCATGCAGGAACAGAACATGTCTTTACGCCGAACAAGCGTATGCAGACACTGTATAAATCTATTATTGAAGGTGGAGTGGACGTAGTGCTGGGCCATCACCCTCATGTGCCGCAGCCAATACAACGCTATGGTGATGGATGGATTGTCTATAGTTTGGGTAATCTGATATTTGATATGCATGATGCAATACCACATACGACCGACCAAATACTTGCTAAAATCAGTATTCAGAAAGGCAAGGTAACATCAGCAGGACCTATCCCTATTCGTATGACAGAAGATTTCCAGCCCTATTTAGTGGCTGATGAAGAGCAGGTTTTGGCCGGTGGTTGGGAGCAGTAGCAGAAGGATGGAAAGTACTCGTAGACACTCATTTCACACATGCGAGATATTTGTATTCCCAAAAAAACATTGTATACTATCCATGTTATATGAATACTCCTCATTCACTTCCACCTTTTTCACAGTTTACTACCAAGGCAAAGCAGGCGATTCAGCGTGCTCATGAATTGGCGGTAGAACGCGCCCAATCATATGTCGGCGTAGCCCACTTGGCCGCAGGGATTTTGTTACAGGATGATAATACTGCTATCGATGTTCTGGAGCATTTGCAGGTAGACCTGGATCAGTTGACCGAGGCAATTATGGACAGTATTGATCCAGGAGATGTTAATCGTGGCGAGGTTACGTCGGGAGCAATTCAACTGTATCTCACACCAGATTTGTCCAGTGTTCTCGAGGAGTCCGTCAATATTACCCGATCTTTAAAGGACGAATGGTGTTCAGTTGAACATTTATTTCTAGCTATCCTATCTATTCCGAACGAGCTGTCCGAGACGTTGCAGGCTTTCCATATCTCGCGTGACAAGGTATGGGATGGTATTGTATATGTTCGCAAAAATCCATCTCAAAAAACTGATAACAAAAAAGAGCGATCACAGAAAATACTTTCAAAGTTCTCGCGCAATCTGACCGATCTTGCACGTCAGGATAGACTCGACCCTGTTATCGGTCGTGATGCAGAGGTTCTCCGCATGGTACAGATACTGTCACGACGCACCAAAAATAATCCAATGTTATTAGGTGAGCCTGGCGTAGGAAAAACAGCATTAGTAGAGGGGCTCGCTCAGCGTATTGCACGTGGAGATGTCCCTGAATCTCTAACTAACAAACAGGTGATACTACTTGACCTCGGACTGTTGGTCGCGGGTACCAAATATCGCGGTGAATTCGAAGATCGTTTGAAAAAGGTAGTAAAAGAAGTCGAAGAATCACAAGGATCTATTATTTTATTTGTAGATGAAATCCATACACTGATTGGCACAGGAGGTTCAGAAGGTGCCATGGATGCAGCGAATTTACTAAAGCCTGCACTCGCACGCGGAGAATTACGCTTGATTGGTGCAACAACATTGAACGAATATCAGAAATATTTCGAGCGTGATCCTGCACTGTCTCGACGATTCCAGACTGTTCTGGTAGAAGAGCCAAACGTTGCAGATGCAATCGCAATACTGCGTGGATTGAAATACAAGTATGAACTTTTTCATGGGCTACGTATTACTGATGATGCAATTCGTTCTGCAGTAGAATTATCAGTGCGCTACATTCCGTCCAAGTTTCTTCCTGATAAAGCAATCGATCTCATCGACGAAGCATCGTCACAACTGCGTCTCAGCATAGAAAATATGCCTGAAGAATTGGCAGTCTTGCATGCGCGTGTACGTAGATTAGAAATCGAACGTGAAGCATTACGCAGTGATACGGGTTTGACGTCGGCTGCAAAATTGAAATCCATAGAGGACGATTTATCTGAAGTACAAAAGGTCATGAAGCCCTTGCAGCAGCAGTGGAATTCTCAGAAGAAACTGCTGACTGATATATCTGTTGCAGAAAAGGAATTAGATTCTTTGCGTACAGAATCAGAGAATGCAGAATTATCGGGCGACCTGGCGCGCGCTGCAGAGATCCGTTACTCAGAAATCCCTGCACGTCAAACACATGTTGATTCGCTGCACAAGAAAATATCTGCAATACAAAAGAAAAATAGATTGTTACGCCAGGATGTAACCTCAGAAGATATCGCGCAGGTGGTAGCACGGGCCACGGGCGTACCTGTGACCAGTCTACTGGTAGAGGAGTCAGAAAAACTACGATCCATGGAGTCCGAGCTGCACAAGCGTGTAAAAGGTCAGGATGAGGCGGTTCGTGTTATCAGTAATGCAATTCGTCGTGCGCGTGTGGGTATTAGCGACCCGAATCGCCCTATAGGATCATTCATATTCTTGGGTCCAACCGGTGTTGGAAAAACGGAGTTAACAAAAGCTCTGACTCAGTTCATGTTTAATGACGAAAAGGCTCTGATTCGTGTTGATATGTCAGAATTCATGGAGCGTCATTCGGTTGCAAAACTAGTTGGAGCTCCGCCGGGGTATGTAGGATATGAAGAGTCTGGAAAGTTCACCGAGGCTGTGCGCCACCGCCCATACAGTGTGATTCTGTTCGATGAAATAGAAAAAGCGCATCCCGACATATTCAACTTACTATTACAGGTGCTGGATGATGGTCGATTGACTGATGGAAAGGGTAGGGTAGTCGATTTCAAAAATACCATCATCATCATGACAAGTAACCTGGGTTCTCAGCATATACAGAAAATGCAGTCACTCGGATTTGCTGCCCATGATAGCGAGGAAGAAACATATAATGATGTAAAGACCAATGTTCTAAAATCACTAGAATCGCACTTCCGCCCTGAATTCCTCAACCGTATTGATGACATTGTCGTATTCGATACGTTATCTCGTAGCGTAGTCTCAGACATTGTCAGATCGTTGGTATTTGCATCAGTGCAGAGGATTACCGCACAGGGAATCGGGGTGAATATTTCTGACGCAGCACTAGATATGATTGCAGAGCGCGGCTACGATAAAAAATATGGCGCCCGCCCACTGCGTCGTTATATTCAGAACGAAGTGCTCAATCCAGTAGCTCAAATGATTCTATCAGAGCAGCTGCCAACAGGGTCAAATATCGTCATAGATGTGTCAAAGTCAGGAGCATTGGAAATCAAACCTGTTCGTGCTGCAAAGAAATTGGCACCGAAAAAGACAGGTAAAAAGACAATGGTTTAACATATAGGAATATACGTACCTGCTAGAACGCTTTCTGGCATTCTGCAGAACAATATGATATATTTCAAGGGTCCGAGACCACCCATTCTCACGAATGCAGACTCTCGGATATAGTGGTAGTCAGCGATGGGCTTGCCTGTCTAACTGGTTACCTCTACGCGTCGGTGGCGGAGTGGTCAATCGCAACAGACTGTAAATCTGTCGACTTTATGTCTACGAAGGTTCGAACCCTTCCCGGCGCACATCTAAAAATATCCCTAGAAATAGGGATTTTATTTTGTTTGGGCGGAATTTGGTTAGAACCCATAGGGGTTAATAGTCTCTGTGTTTTTGAGGAATGTAGAAATCCCGAGCCAAAACTTTCTTTATGGATTTAGACTTCTCGGAGTTTCTCTCAACTGTCAAACTTGCTGATACAGTACTTTCTGCCTGTAATAATTCCGTATAGGCTTCTTCGGTCGACATACAGTTAGAGAAAATAGAGTTAATACGTGCATTACTTTTTGCTGAGAACCTAATTTTGATGATGACGTCGTCTAGAACTGCAATATACTCTTTCGGCGAGGCTTTTGCAGTTTGACAGTTGTGAATACCTAACTTTTTGAGCATCTGAATAGTCAGTTTGTCCAGTTTTGAATTGCCGTGTATAGATAAAAATACAGGTCGCGATTTTGCATTGAGTTTATTGATCTGCAAGGTGTCCGTGTTCTTTCTGAGAATAATTGACCAATTATGAGGATTAGAGAGGTAGAGGGGGTGTATATTGGCAATTCTATCTTCGATACTATTGAAGATATCTAGCCATACGCGATCGATTTGCGCTAAACCTTTTAGCTTCAGTGACAGTTGTTCACCTTCTTGCAATCCCAAGATGTCCCCAATAATTGAATTCGTATGTGCGCCAGCTGCAAAGTATTTTAATGCCTCTACCCATAGCCTGTTTATCTTCACATGAGATTTATAGAGAACAATCTTATCTTCGCGCACTAGTTTTCGTAATACTCGGTATACACCTTGGTTTGTGACTTTTCCGCGAACTTTCCTAATACCTAAAATTACCTCATCGGTAGACAGTTGTTCTCCTGAGGATAAGTGTTTGAGAATCATTTCTTCGATATTACCATTTAATAACTGCATAGGACTATAAACAAGCTGTTTACAGTAATATATAATATAGTCGATTTATTGATACGTCAATATAATGATGTTTTAATTTCTTTGTCGAGATATATAGACTAGTTCCTAATAAATATATGGCAATGTGTGGATTCAACAAAAAAATGCTTGATGGACTCAAACTCTTTGGGGAAGGCCTATACGACCAAGCAGTAAAGAACGCAGCAAAAAATAGTCTATCATTACGAGAATCATTCGAGTGGGAAGTGCAGGAGATGGATATATTTATACCGATTGTCGCACAAAAAAGCGCTGCTAAGTTTCAGGCGCTGCGCGGTATAGCAGAATATGCCCAATCTTTGTATAAAAATGCTCAGGGTCTTGACGATCCAAAGAATACCTACTTTGAAGCACTCAATGAAAATCTAGAGTACTTTGTAGAGGTAGACAGGGTTTACTATGATGAACTATTCCCGAAGATTGGTAAGCAGAAAGAAGCTCTTGAGGAGTTAGGCAAATGGATGGGTTAGCACTTTGTTTTGGTGGAGGTCTTCTAATATATACGTTCTAACCGTCATCAGTCCGGCGCACACTAATAAATCCCTAGAATTAGGGGTTTATTAGTTTGGTTAGAGGCAGGTTACAACCTGACTAGACTCCGTATTGCAATTAATATTCCCAGCTATCTATGGTAGACTAATGCTCATATGAGTGAGCAGTTTAAAATAGTTTCGTATGAAGGTTTCGATGAGCTTGATAAGATAATTTTTGAAGGTGCGAAGGAGTTCGAAGCTGCTGACTATTTAAGATCAAAGCTTGGACCCTTGAGAGATAGTAAAATGATTGATCCGAAATATGGACAACAGTGGAAAATACCTCAAGGTTTAAGCGAGACAGTATTAAATAGGTATTTGTTATGCTGGCTATATATAAAAGACAGGCCTGAATTAGAGATTTCGAGTATCTACGACTACTTCTCTAATTTTAACCCTGATATGAAGAAGATTAATGCCGTGAATTGTGAGCAAAAATATGATGTTCTTCAAGGAATAGCCTCAGGGTTGCACTGGAAAGATATCGTGTATTTTCTGAACAATACTGATATGAGTACGAGAGATAAGAATGAAACAATCTATAGAAATAAGGTAAAGGGTGCATATAATAAAATACATGGAATTGATTCGGAGCGCGATTCAAGTCCGTTGAATTTCCTTTTGTCACCCGAGACTCTATTAAAAATATCGAAAGACATTCCAGAAGAGTATTTTGATTAAGTTGAGATTAAACCGGTTAGATGTAAGTCTCTAATACATAATAAAATAATTTTATGCAACAAACCTCCATGCTACAAAACCAAACAGAAGCACAGAAAGGTAAACACTATCTTTATCATATGGTACCTACAGATATGGAGGGTAACGCTCTGTATCCTCTGAATTCTTTGAAAGATATTAATCCTGAACTTTATTTGTCCAAGGTCAAAAAATATGAGAGTAGAAAACATGATATGGAACAATTTATTCCAACGCTTGGGTGTTTGTGGGGCGACGTTTTACATTTTTTCGCGATAAATCCATCAGAATTAAAGCAGGCGCTAGTTGAGGCGGGCATGAGTCCAGGAGAAATGAAATTTTACCAAATAGACCCAAGCTTGCTTGACTCAAAGTTGACAACCATTTATTTCTACCAAGGAAAAACAAGTGAAGATAGAATGAACCCTAAAAACTTTTCGGAATATAACCCAGGAAGGTTAGCTGAACATTCTATACTATCCCAAGCTACAAAAGATTACTATAAAGAAAAATTTAATAAAGGGGAGAGGTCTTTACTGTTTGTTGGAGTGCCTCATATTTTATACAAAGGTTCAATTGATATTTCTAATCTGCCAATAATAGGTGTTTAGAAATTCAAAGTTTAATAACTTAATAATATGTTACATTGTGCAAACGTCGATGCAGAGGTATACTAGGGAATATGAAAAATATCTTGGCAGTATTGTTAGCAATATTCCCAGTCGGGGTTCTGGCACATACGAGGTATGTTATTTCTGAGGATGTACCGCTGCCAGTCTACGGTATCACGGATTCTTTTAGTCCACTTCTTGACCCGTGGAATCTGATTCTGATATGTATTGTGTTTGGCGCTGTGTTGCTGCTATATTCTGTGGCACAAAAGTTAGATTTTATAAAACATAAGCTGGATAGAATAGATAGTAGGATTGCAGCATATCAGCACTTGGTGCCATGGATACTACGTATATCATTAGGGATATTGTTGTTGGGTAGCGCAACGCATGACGTGCTTGTTTCCCCAGTAGCTCATATCTCTGGCTTTAGTGGGATTCAGACTGTTGTAGGATTTTGTTTGTTAGCGGGTTTTTTATTGACACCGATGACATTGGCCGCACTGATTCTCTATCTGTATGCGGTCAGTACTGATAGTTACTTACTAGGAAACTTTGAAGTATTTGGGGCGTTACTCGCTACTTTGGCATTTGCTAACCCTTCGCCAGGAGTCGATGACTTGTTTGGAATACCTCAGCTTGCAATAAAATGGTTACAACAACACAGTACTACTATATTACGTATAGGTATTGGTATAGCGTTTTTATATCTGGGTATCTATGAAAAGTTCCTGCACCCTGAATTATCATTTGCTGTTGTGCAGAAGTATAATTTGACATCATTAATTCCTGTATCGGCTGGTATGTGGGTCATGTCTGCTGGGATAATTGAGGCATTATTAGGTATTTGTTTTATCCTCGGATTTAAAACTCGTTTATGTGCCGCGATTGCATTTGTTGTCCTGGCTACGACATTCTTTGGTTTAAGAGAGGATGTGGTAGCACACGTTACACTATTTGGTAGTATATCCTCCTTGTTTATACTCGGTAGTGGATGGTTTAGTTTGGATTACTACCTTGAGCGACGCTACCACAAGGTCCAGTCGAGAGTTATTCGGACTTGAACTTTATTAATCTAATCTATGTATTCTCTATGTTAACAACTATCGCTATAATTTTGCTGGTTCTATGGCTTCTCGGTATTGTCGGTGTATTTGCTATTGGCAAGTTCATTCATATTTTACTGATACTTGCTGTCATTACATTTTTGATCCGTATTATTCGTGGACACAACCCTATGAAATAATACACCGAATATTTCTTTGGTTCGGTTTCAAAAACACTGTTTAAGAAAACAGTGTTTTTGATTCTAGTCAAAATTGGTCTTCCAAAATCCTACAAAACTCAACTACGTCTCGAGCAGTTTCTAATTTTCCATACAAACTTTAACCCAAGCAGGATACCTCAATGTTCTACATAGAGATCCTTTCACTCATGCTGGACCCTGTACAGGGTCCAGTGTGGACTCTTCTGTGGTATAATGGCATCATATGAATGATAACTCTAATAACTCTGGCTGGACTACGCTGGCTGCTGTCATAATTCTCGCAGTTCTAACTGCTTTGTTCCTGCGTTCGCGTGACAGATCGTCACCTGATACTGACACCAGTCTGCCTCCTATTGCAGAGGCGTGTTATTACCAGGAGACTATCAGTGCCGATAGATCGGTAAAAGATATCGCGATGCTGCGTATGAATATTCAGGATAGCAAGGTAGCGTCAGGTGAACTTAATATTCTCCCTGCAGAAAAGGACAGCAAGACCGGTGACATAACAGGTGTCGTCGTTACGAATCCTGATCAGTCCACAACAGCAAACTTATGGTGGAACGCATCAGCAGAAGGATCGACAGTTCGCGAGCAGTTATTAGTACAGTTCGACAAGACTGTTGCTCGGATCGGATTCGGTGCCATGAGCGAACAAGGAGACGGATCCTATGTATACACACAGCCGGATAGTGTGGAATATACACTATCATTGAACAGTATCAGTTGTGACGATATGGATGATACATTGTTGGTAGATCAGTATGTGCGTGACAACATTGCTACGCTGTCTGCAAAACAGCCTGTGCTGGGCGGTACCTGGTATGTAGTATCGACAGATATAGATCCGATAACTGATACTGGAACAGTTGTGTACGAGGACGGGCATGTGCAGGAGAGTTTGGAATTTGTCTATACCCGAACAGGGGATAGTGTGGTCGTGACTACAAAAAAGCCAGAATAGTAAGCTATTTGAGGCTACTCGGGATAGTTAGCCGGAGGCTGATTGCGTCTGGGGAATAGGGGTTCGTCAATCTTGGTTTTCTACAATTTTATGATACTATTTGCTGGCAAGAGAAATCTTGCGCGGATAGTTGATATATTCCCTGTGGAGAGTGGTAGAGGTGGGACGCGTGCTCATCGAAGCGTCGGACGGCTGTACAGTCGGATGACGAAATACCATTGTGTCATGGGTGAATGTAGCCCGATATTCCCTGTAGCGAACGGTAGAGGCGCAATGCGAGATAAACGAGCATTGACGCGGCTGTGACAGCCGGTTACCGCCAGTATACAGAGGAACATCTCATTTAAACAAAACCAATATATTCCCCTGTAGCTCAACGGTAGAGCAACCGGCTGTTAACCGAGAGGTTGTAGGTTCGAATCCTACCGGGGGAGCATTAACAAAATTCTAATCAACATTAATTATGAGTGAACTCGAAAAAATTGCTGAGGAAGTTATGGGGCTGGTCACAACTCTTAATAATATGGGGAGTTCTCCTATTGATATTGATTCAGTGATAGAAGCTTGTCAAATTGGTGATATAGAAAAGCTTCATTTAATGAAGGATCGCTTATTGAACACTCTAAACAATATGAATAGATAAGTAGTAGAGATAGGCTTAAAAACAGGCACCATTTTTTTGAGTCAGCATTACTTCTATATGTGTAGGTGAGATCTAGATTTTTGAGATAGGCACTTGTTGCCATTCGATTCAAAGGGTTGATACTAAAGTCGGTAATCCGGTTATCGAGATGACGCACCGGGTATTATTATCCTCGGATTGATTGCTATTTTTGCTTCAGGCGTAATTGCGACCTTTGCTGCGGTTCTGCAAAAGCTATTACAACAAGCGCTAGAAATAAAGTCGGAAAACGACCTAACAATCTAACAGCAACCCTATGGCAATAATAATTAACGTTGATGTAATGCGGGCTCGCAGGAAAATGAGTGTTACTGAACTCACACGGCGAGTTGGAATAACCATGGCAAATTTATCAATTATCAAAAATGGAAAAGCAAAAGCGATTCGGCTATCGACTCTTGACGCGATTTGTGCTGCCCTGGACTGTCAGTCTGGAGATATTTTGGAATACAAGAACGATAACCCTGGCCTAGTATAATACGCAGTAACCTTTATCGTTTAGCGATGAATACAGCCGGCCCAGCAGCAGGGGCGGCGTTTTCCTGCGACGAGGTTTTCGAGCATTATTCTGATTCTACGATCTCTCGTTTCTGATTTTTTCGCAGATTCGATCCAGCATATCCATTCGTTGCGTGCCAGTGGGGTGATATCCTCCCAGATTTCTCGCGCTACTGGGTGAGAGGCAAGTATCTTTCGCATGTCTGCCGGTAGTGTGTGTACTGTACCACCAGAGATTTCTTTCTTGATCATAAGGTTGATTTTACCAGATGTTTTGGGTTGTCGCTATCGACCCGTGTTCCAACTTTGATGGAATAAATAACTAACTTTCCATTGACTGCTGCAGCTTGTGTGTTAGGTTGGGATACAGTATCATTCACCTTTTTAAATATAGATCACTAATGAATAAGATTTTATTAGTACTCATGCTTCTTCTGCTCACTTCTGGGGTAACCAGTGCTC
Source organism: uncultured Candidatus Saccharibacteria bacterium (assembly GCA_964601935.1). Taxonomy (GTDB): domain Bacteria; phylum Patescibacteriota; class Minisyncoccia; order Phycocordibacterales; family UBA1006; genus JANPGR01. Next base: position 74,988 of record CAZROP010000003.1, read on the forward strand.
AGCAGAATGAAGAGAAAAGTTGCGAAGAGCAACTGGACACGCTTATAGCACACCTGGTAGCGCTGCCGGATAGCGCACTTCAATCTACAGCTACAAGTCTACGAGCCTCATTGCAATGCGCAGCATACCTGCAAGACCCTCAACAGGTTCTTGCCAACTTGGGACAAGCATTGGCGGACCTCTCCGACGAAGTACTACAGGAATTTACAGGAAACGACCGCAACAAGTCCTATGACTGGTTAGAGGAGGTGGTCATATTCAGCTATGGGTCAATCATCATGGCTAGAAGCAACGAAGCGAACAGGGTGGTAGTGTCCAGACCCCAGGCACAAGGAAATGACTATTTCTTTTCCTATGATAGAGCTAGCCATAGTCATGGCTGGTATATTATGAATCGTGGCAAGCTAGAAGTGTTTACGTTCGATTCAGATGAGGATAAAAAGTACAACGAGAGACAGGTTGCCAAAGTACTGTCGCTTGTATACTTGGAAATACGAACGACTGAGTAATTGCACGTATACCTGTATGCATTTCCAAAGCCCTTGTTCTCTATTGTGAGGACAAGGGTTATTGTTTATACAAAGTTACGGAACAAGGTTGTTCGGTGCTGAGGGTTGAATACAGATGCCGTACTTGGTATGATTTACTAGTTATTATTAACTAAATCACAATAACAATATATGTTACCAGTAAACTACACAGCTGTGTTGGTCGCTGCTCTCGCACAATTTATCATCGGATTTTTGTTCCACGGACCGTTGTTTGGGAAAACATGGATGAAGCTGGCGAATATCCGTCCGACAGGCAAGGAAAAATTTGCAGATATGGTACCGCAAATGATACAGAATTTATTGGTGAATATTGCGTTTGCCTATGTGCTCGCGGCTGTATATCTATTCGCCACTACGTCGCCTGTGATGGGAGGCAGTGGTGCGCTGAATGGTATGGTATGTGCATTCTGGATCTGGCTGGGATTCGTGTTCACTACAACATCGATCGAGGTTATCTGGATGGGGCGATCGCGCAAGCTGTGGTTGTTTGAATTAGTTGCATCATTGGTATCGTGTCTGGCTATGGGTGCCATCATCGGAGCTTGGTAGCGCCAGAGTAGCATTCTATGTTATTATAAATCGATATGGAAAAAATTATTATCAATTCTATAATTAATCCTAATGGTGGTTTCGATCTAGGATCAATGGATACTTCTCACACAGATTACGGTGATATTCTGACTGAGGAGTGTCTCGAGAAAAATCAGAAAGCGCAACAGAAGCTAGAAGAGCTAGAAATGTTATTAAACAAAACTTTTTCTGAAGATCCAGCAGTTGCTCTCTATCAAAAAAATAGAATTCTTGAGAACATAGATCAGTGGAATAATCAGTATGCACATCTTTCGCCAGAACTGTTCCATGCTTTTGGATATAGACCTACACCGATAGGGAGACTTAGGGTATTTATAAACATTGGAACCGATCAAGTTAAATTCGCTCTTTCATAAAAGACAGTATTAATTCCCGCAGGGCCTAGTTAATAGTTGCTGAACAGCACGCCCGGCCAGCGTGTGGTATACTAGTACTATGAATAAGTTTATAAATATTATTGTAATAGGATGTAGTATTATACTCGTTATTTGGGCAATGATGGACTTCGTACGTCAGACATCAGCACCAGATTCTGAAAATCCACAAATTCCTGTCGAAACTGTTGTTGCTCCAGAGGGTGAGCCTGTTTTTACCTGGTCATACTCTGATCCTGTCGAAAAAGATTTTATCCCGTACAGCACGATTACACTAACCGCACAATATCCCAACGGGGCAGTAATTGCGCGTCAGATAGATACTATCGAGGGCGGATGTAATGAACATCCAGATGCAGACAAAGACGTCTATAAAAACTCCATAATGATTATCTGTTACTATGCTGGATTCGGCCGCTATTACAAGGTGACTGCATCAGAATCAGGATATGCAGCACAGCGCAAAGAATTCGAAGAAACATCGCCTGAATATAATCCGCCAGTACAGACATTCCAGACTATCTCGGAGTTTTAGGGTTGGTGCGCTCTGTGATATAGTTGACCTATGTTAAAGAAGTCCGTAACAGTCACCGTCAACGATAAAATGCAGCAAGGGTATCAGTATGAGCTCACAGAGCCGATAGGGCGGAATTTTCACTCTGATTTCCAGCCGATGCTAACACCTGCAGAGATGTTGGAGATGGGTGTTTTTGGCGGCAAGTATATGACCGATTGTGCAAATGAATTCCCGGCGTCTTGGTACAAGCGGGCAAAACTATGCCCGACCAGGCACGATCCTGATTTGAATTACTTTGGCAAGAATGCCAGCCAGCCACTGTCTGTATGGCGTGCGAAGGGTTGGATTTACCATGAGGATCCGAGAGGTTGGTTCCAGTGGTACTGCAGATACTATATGGGGCGACGTATTGCGGGTGAAGATGAACGACAGATAAAAAGGTGGCGTGCAATGCGTCGCCACATGGCGCAAGTGGTGAAAAACTCTCGAGCAGGCAACGAGTTTTCTCGTCCGCGCCAACGCCAGGCGCTGCTGCACTGGGCGTATGATAGTAGAGGTGTTTCGGGTTCACAGTAATAATGGTACACGAGTTGTTGGGCAAGGCACTGCATATGCTATACTGTGTTTCTATGACCAGACAAGATGTGCTGCAGCTGTACCCAGATGTTGATATTAATGAAGGTTCGGGTGCCGATAGATTCCAGGAGGAAAAACCTATAACTGAACGCACTAATATTGCGGTGATTATAAAACATCCAACAGAAGAACGGTATTTATTGGCACACTGGAAAAGCTCTGATTGGAATGGATTTTTGACGGGTGGTGTCGAGGAGGGAGACACTGTAGTAGAAACAGTTCATAAGGAAGTATTAGAAGAGACAGGGTATAAAAATGTCGCCAGTGTACAACCAATGGATTGTGTTTCTCGGGGACTGTTCTATCATCCGGTCAAGCAGGTGAACAGGCTGGCACATTATCATCTGGTATATGTAGAGCTGGGTGATTTGGAACAAGAAGAAATTTCTGAAGAGGAAAAGGCGATAGCAGAATTCCGATGGATAGACAAAGACAAGGTGGAGGGCACTCTAACCCGCGAAGACATGAAGATTCTGTGGAGATTTTATATCAGCCACTAGAGCGGTAGTGCTAGGGCGCGTTCAGGCCAGGTGGGCCCCGTGTAATCAGTTTGCGGTGTAACAAAGAGATCAGTCAAAGTTTATAAAACCGTTTCGGTACCCTTGTGTGCAGGAACGGTTTTAATCTTGTCTTTGCAGGGAGACTAGTCAAAATTATGGTAATATAGAGGTATATGCAAGCGCGAGAAAAATACTTCCTCTACCTACTATTAGCGGCATGTCTCATTCTGACGTTTTTTGTATTCTTGCCATTTTTGATTCCATTAGCGCTGGGGATTGCCTTCGCTGTGTTGCTGGCGCCCTGGTACCAGGCATTATTGGTAAAAACAGGGAACAGGGCCAATCTATCAGCATTTCTAACGGTCGCTGCATTCATCTGTATTATTGTAGTGCCGCTGGCAGGTATCGGCATACTGGGCTATCAGGAGGCGCAGAGTATGTTTTCAGGTGACAGTCCGGTGCTCGCACCTAATATATCTAATGCTCTCGTATCCCTACAGAAACAATTACCGGCATTAGCAGGTATCAATATTGATGAATATGTTCAGAATGCGCTAGGGTTCCTGGCAGGAAATGTTGGTGCCGTATTCAGCGCAACATTCAGTACCCTGTTGTCATTTTTCCTGATGGTTTTGTCCTTGTTCTTTTTCTTGCGAGATGGAGATCACTGGCGCACAGCTGTTATCAAGGTTAGCCCTCTCTCGGGAGATCGCAATAGGCTGATCCTCGACGAGATGCAAAAATCCATTCGTGGAATTATCCAAGGCTATTTGTTGATAGCATTAATACAGGGTATCTTGATGGGTATCGGGTTGTTCGTGTTCGATGTTCCACATGCAGTCCTGTGGGGTATTCTAGCAGGTATTGCAGCGTTGATTCCTGTTATCGGAACCATGGCAGTATCGATTCCTGTCGCAATGTACCTGTATATTGTAGGAGGAATAGTTCCTGCTCTCGGATTCATGGCATGGGCAGGAGTACTGGTTGGCATGGTAGATAATGTGCTGAACCCTATCATTGTAGGTCGCAAGGTAAACATTCACCCGCTGATGATACTGTTGTCAGTATTGGGTGGGGTGAGCTTCTTTGGTCCAGCTGGAATACTGTTGGGTCCGCTGCTCGCGAGTTTGTTGTATACATTAATAATTATGTATAGAAAGGATTTTGAGTAGGGCAGTGTACGTCGCTCTTTACATAGAGCCTCAGATGATGTATTACCACTATATATGTCGCGTGAAGGGTGTGAGATCGTCATACTAGATGTAGGGCCGTATTCTCTCTGTCGAGTAGCCCGCGTTAATTACATATTATTAATTGTTACAACGATTAATGACAACAAACTATTTATGAAAAATACTCTCTATATTACAAAGCAATCTTTTGCGGTCATGACCATGATGGTTGTATTAGGGGTCACTCAGGCTGCATACATTCCCGAGGTGTCAGCCCAGGGTACTCGCGCAATTTCTGTAACGACTGATGCAGCTGCGGTGGTAACCAGTACAGATTTGGATATCAATACAGACGCTCGTGTGAGAGCTGGTGGAGTAGCAGATGCCGACTCCTATGATGAGTCGGTTCAGATCGATGCATCGGGCAGTGGTCGTATCGAAAGTTCTGATCCTGATCTAGAATCAATCGTATATCCTACCGATGCTGCCACTATCGATAGCCGTCAGGTGTTCAGTATCAGTGACGATCAGGTAGTGGTAGACGGGGATGGAGCAGCAGAGGTGTCTAGCAATTCTGTTACTACTCATGCCGATCTCGAGTTGTATGCACAGAGTGTAGTCGCGCGCGATTCAACCGTTTCTGCGATCGAACTAAAGGATTCTGATATTTCAGTTACCTATGAAAACCGCGGGAGACTCTTCGGATTTATTCCTGTGACTATTCAGCGACATGCAGACGTTACATTTGCCACCACGAGTGGTCAATCAATTCAGAGTGAGGTAAAGGTAAAAACTCCCTGGTGGGCTGCATTCGTAGCTGGCATTGGCAGTGCGCGGGATGAAGAAGCTGCGATTAGAAGCAATCTTGATACACGCGTCACTACTCAGGCGTCAGTTAATGCTAGTACGTACGCTGCAACCATTGATGCAATTCGATCATCAGTTGCTACGCGCGCTGCTGTAGATACATCAGTAGAAGCGGGTGTGGGGAGATAGATTATTTAAAAGTAAAAAAGCGGATCCCATTAAATGGGGTCCGCTTTTTGTATTAATCTGGAGAAGATTCATTAATAGTCGCTTCCAAGAATGATACAGCCAAAGTTAAGCTGTAGAGCATAAGGGGTTCGCAGGTTTATTTGGGAAGGGCTTAGATGTAATTCTGCTCCTAATGTGAAGCAAGACCCTATCCAGAATTCTACCCCTAGTGCTACGACTGCGTTGAGGTCTTGGTATTTCCTGGGTGGAATTTGAATTGTGCCCCAGCCATAAAAAGGATCATGGTGCATGCGACTTTTTTTCCAAAATGTATACCCGAATAGTCCTTTAAGGTAAGGCTTAAAAGCAAAGCTTTCATTTCCGATAAAGATTCCAATTGAAGCGTGTGCCCCAGTATAGGTTGCGCTGGGATTATCTCTTCGGAAGTTTTGAGGGGTGGACATTCCTCCCGCCTCAAGACCTATTCCCCCGGCCAGACCTACTCCGTTGTCACGCTCGGTGTTGATAACACAGCTGAGGCCGATATGGCAGCCCCGGAGACTCTCAACTCGATCAACGAACGCTCTATTGGGTTTAAACACGGGGCTCACATCCAGTCGCAAGCCAAAAGATTGTTGTGCCGAGCAAATAGTCTGGATTAGTAGCAGGGCGAAAAAAATCAGATACTTCATGATTCTTTTGTTTTATAGTGTGAAAAGAATATTTTTGAACTGGTGTTCACTATATATGGTTTTGGGTTGGATGTCAAAGAGTGGGCGTTTTTCCTTGATATGCAGATTTCAAAAACTATACGAACATGTTATCATGCGAATGAGTACTTTAATCGAAATTTCTATGCGAAACATATCATTTATAATTATTAGTTTTTGTATAGTTGCATTGTTGGCTAGCATTACTGATGCACAAACTATAATTAATAAGGAATTAAGCACGCCCTTTTCTGCTGCACAGCGTACACTTTCTGTCGGCAAAACAGGAAGTGATGTTAGCAGTCTACAACAATTCCTCAAGGATAAGGGATTCTTCAAGTATCCTAAAATAACTGGATACTTTGGCTTGGGTACACGAAACGCACTCATCTCTTTCCAGTCTGCGTATAAGCTACCAAAAGACGGTATTTTTGGTCCACGGACAAAAATAAAGATGGCTCAGCTTGCTGGTGTGGCATCTCCTATCGCCACGAATCTACATAGAGATTTTGACTGGACAGCTGGTTCTGCAGGAGGAGATCCTGCAACATCTATAACTGATACTACTGCGCCAGTACGCTCGAGCGCCTCACCATCCGGAACATTAGCATTGGGCACAACGTCAACAACTATTTCACTAACTACTAATGAACCTGCTACATGTAAGTATTCGACCAGTTCGGGTACTGCCTTCGGGTCAATGACAGCTTTCTCTACAACAGGGGGCACAACTCATTCTGCTGCTGTGTCAGGACTCATAAATGGTGGTAGCTTTGTCTATTATACTAAATGCCAAGACTTACTCGTTAATACTAACACAACTGATTTTACTATCTCGTTCACTGTTGCTGCCGATATAACATCGCCTACAGTGAATGTTACGGCACCAGGTAATAATACAATAGTTGCAGGCAGCTCTGTTGCTATCACTGCTACTGCATCGGATGACGTGAGTGTGGCAGGTGTGCAGTTCAAACTGGATTCCAGTACTAATATAGGATCCGAAGACACCGTTTCTCCGTACTCGGTGACGTGGAATAGTACAGGAGTTTCTGATGGGTCTCATACAATAACCGCTGTGGCGCGAGATGGATCGAGCAATAGCACAACTTCATCAGTTATTAACGTGACAGTAGATAACACTGGTCCAGTAGTTTCTGCTATTTCTTCGGGTACGCCTGCAACGACAACTGCTACTATTACATGGACTACTAATGAAAACTCTAACTCACGGGTAGAGTATGGACCGACAATCAGTTACGGCTCGACAACTACATTGAACCCGGCCTTAGTGGCCAGTCATTCAGCGGGTCTTTCTGGTTTAATGCCTCTAACAACGTACCATTATCGAGTGATCTCCATCGATGCTAGTTCTAACTCAACAACTTCTGCAGATCAAACATTTACTACTGCGTCTGATTATCTGCTCGATCAGGTGGGCACGTCTTTGTTCGCATACTCGAATCGTAAACTGCGTAATGGTTATGGAGGTTCTGCTACCGAAATCAGGCGCAGTTCAGACAGTACTACGCAGAATATTGGATTCTCCGGAGAAGACTACGACACGGGTGCTTTTTCAACTTTTGTTGGAGGCGGTACAGGATCAGTACGAACCTGGTATGACCAGAGTGGTAATGGTGTTAATGCCTCACAAACAACTGCGGGAAGTCAGCTGAACGTTGAGCTAAATCAAGTTAACGGTAAGCCAACATTACTGGGTGCTACTGGAAAGGACATGTCATTTACAACGCAAACTTTGGGTACAACATACGATATATTCGGGGTATTTAATTTAAACGGTATCAATAACAGTTTTGTGCTTGGCGGCAAAACAGGCGGTACATGGAATGATATGCTGTATACTAGTGCAACTACGGTATCACATGGTCGCGCCAGCGCCAATGGTTCAATAGCTTACGCTATCCCCAAAAGCTCTTGGTTGCTTGCCCATCTGAAGAGGGTTGATGAAGAATGGGTTTCCTTAACAGTAAACGGAGTAGTAATAGACTGGATTAACATAACGAACAACTCACCAATCACCCTGGATCGGTTAGTGTCAGAAAATACAGCATTTAATGTTGCAAGCAAACTTGCCGAGCAGGTGTACTATGTTCGTGGTTTGAACCAGAGTGAAGTGCAAGCAGTAACGAGCGACATCGCGAGTTATTACGGAATAAATGCGTCTACCCCCTATGTTACGTCATATCAAATAGATCGACTGAGTTCAAATACCGAGTTTGCACCTATGGATGGGGTGGCTCTGGTTTCTTTTGAGGGTAATTTACGCCTCCTCGGAGGTTGGAATACTGCTCTATTTCCTGCAACGAATGGTAGTGTAAATACGGACTGGCAGAGTAGTGATGGTATTACGTGGACGCAGAATAGTAATGCACCCTGGTCTGAAAGACACCATTTCGGACACGGAGTGAAGGACTCAAAGATATGGGTATGGGGCGGTGATATTAGTACGGGCACTATTCCAAAAGATGTGTGGACTTATACGACTGCAGGTGGTTGGGTACAACGTACCAGTGATTGGGGTAGTGCAGGAGGTAGTCGTGCTCTGTTTGGCTGGACTATACATGAGGGATCTCTCTATATGGCTGGTGGACAAAGTTCTATGGTCACAGGATCTCCTGTGATGCTCAGTGATATTGTACGGTTTAATGAAGAAACGAATCAATTTGAAAAAATGGGTGACCTACCACTCCCGTACTTTTCAGCAGGAGTGCTACATTCATATAACGGGGATCTCTATATAATGGGAGGAGGGAGGTACTTGCCAGGCGGATCTGATAACCTAAATAATAAAGTGTTCAAGAGTACTGATGACGGAGCGTCTTGGACAGAGATAGCAACGCTCCCCACTATGATGAAGTCTATGTATCCTAATGGCGCTGTTTTTGGAGGGAGAATGTGGTATTTATTGGGAAGCAATGATTCATCAGGTTCTATGGCGAATCGAGCAGGATTATATTCCAGTACTGACGGCATTAACTGGTATATCGAACAGTATCCATCCGCTCGCCATGCTACAGGTATCACGGTGCATGGTTCAGCATTGCATATTGTTGGTGGTAATTTGTGGGATGACAGTTGGAAAGTACTGGCAAGGTAGAAAAACTAAAAAGACTGGCGAGACCAGTCTTTTTAGTTTAGGTGTCTTTTTTACAAGGCTGGAGCCGTTGTCCGGGATTGAACCGGAGACCTCGTCATTACCAATGACGTGCTCTACCAACTGAGCTACAACGGCTAGTATCGATATACTACTAGAAAGAGTAGTGAGTTGCAAGCTAGAGAGTAGAAGGTTTTTTTGACCTTTGTGATGTCTTTTTTATAAAAGTATTGAAGTCATACAGTTTTTCTTTTCAGATATATTGAATCTACTTTGGAACCTTTGGAAGAAGGCGTTGAGGCGGAAAGTATATTTGTGGAGTACAAGACTCGATTCTGTGCATACTAGAGTACTAGTACGACTATCCACACACTAGTGTATTAGTACAGTGAAACATAGAAATAAAAATATATAATATATCTATCAAGGAAGTCTCGTCGATTCCTTGGTGCTAAGATAAACGAGACTGCGTGTAGGGTGTATGCCTATACGAATATCGTATAACAACCAACATGCCTATAATGAGAAAAGTATCAGTAAAGCCTGCGTCTAAACCTAAAAAAGTTGCAAAGAAGCCAGTAGCTAAAAAGCCTGCAGCAAAGAAATCTGTTGCAAAGAAGCCAGTAGCTAAAAAGCGCGTTGCAAAAAAGGTGGCAGCTAAAAAGCCTGCAGCAAAGAAAGTAGCAAAGAAATCTGCTGCGAAACGACCAGCTGCAAAGCGTCCAGCACCAAAGCGTCGGTAATACACTTAAGAAGTAACAACCCACACAATCGTGTGGGTTTGTTACATATACATATATTTGCATATTATAGAGTATCTGGTTTACTAGGATTGATTATGAATACAGATGATATACAGCAACGGATAGACGAAATAGAGACTCTTATGAATCAGTCAGGTTTTTGGTCTGATTCGATAGCAGCACAAAAAGTAGCAAGCGAGTACTCTCTTTTGCAGAAAAAACTTTCCAGCATGGCTGCGGGAATTATGCCAGGCAGTGAATACTCTGATCATCCTGTCATAATGACTATTATGTCTGGTGCTGGTGGCGATGACTCAGAAGATTTTACGAGAATGCTGTATGAAATGTATCAGTCGTTCTGCGTTCGCCGAGGTTGTAGCTGCTCGTTGATGCGCTCTAACCAGAATGATCATGGTGGTTATCGGTCACTATCGTTCCGTGTACTGGGTGATGCTGCTTTTGACGTGCTGCGATTGGAGTCAGGGGTGCATAGACTCATCCGTATTTCACCGTTCAATTCCAAGGGTAAACGACAAACATCGTTCTGTATGGTAGAAGTAGTACCTGAAATTGTGAGTGATGCAGATACGCCTATTCCAAAGGATGATCTGGAAATACAATTTGCTCGATCAGGAGGACCTGGTGGACAGAATGTTAACAAGCGAGAGACAGCAGTGCGAGTAACTCATGTGCCTAGTGGTATCTCTGTACATGCGGATGGGGAAAGGACACAGGAGGCAAATCGAGAGCAGGCGATGACTATTTTGCGAGGCAAATTGGCGGTGCTACGTATAGCGCAGGCTGCATCAGAACTCAGCGAGCATCAGATTAGTAAAACTGTTGAAAATGAGTGGGGAAGTCAGATTAGAACCTACACACTGCACCCTTACCGTTTGGTAAAAGATCACCGCAGCGGAATAGAAACATCTAATATAGACGCGGTGCTTCACGATGGAATGATCGAGCAATTTACTGAATCATTGCATACATCGTCGCATTAATGTGTATTACGTATTCTCCCAGAGAAGGCTTCGTGGTACACTAATTCAGTACGTTCTATGAATACTCCACACACTATTGTATCTCTTCAAAATGTGTCGCATACCTATCCCAGCAAGATTGCTGCACTGCATAATATTTCATTTGATATCACTACCGGCTCATGTGTGCTGGTCACTGGACATAGCGGCGCCGGTAAAAGTACTCTCCTAAAAATCATTCGCGGCGAAGTAATACCAACAGAAGGTGATATTATTATACACGACTTTGCACTGAGTGATTTTTCGAGTGATGACCGGTCGCTGTTAAAACAATCGACGGGATATATTGACCAAGATCCACAATTTCTGGGTTCTCTGACAGTTCAGGAAAATCTATTATTTTTTACTGAAATGACCTCGTTGCCACGACCTGATGTCCAGTCGTTACTGGAAAAAGTAAATATGGGATTTGCACTGAACATGTATCCTGCAGAATTATCCCGTGGGCAGCGTCAAATTATTCAGGCACTACGTGCTGTACTGCACAAGCCATTTCTGTTGGTTGCTGATGAACCGATCGCGCATTTGGATGAGGCGTTTGTCGGTGTAGTAGGTCAGCTATTCCGTGAATTACAGCAGGCGGGAACAACCTTGTTGATTGCTACGCATCGTCTGGACCCATTCGCTGCTTTCCCACACCGCATGCACATTCAGCTCAACAAAGGTCGCATGGTGTAGTATACTACTATTGAGTTATGCGACTGTATATTATTCAAAGCCTCAAACTAGGCACTCGGTCATTTGTCCGCAATGGGTCACTCGTGTTTCTCACCATTGTTGCTATTATTGGAATCCAAATGGTGTTCATGGCAGGTCTATTTGGCAAGGCTGTATTTGGTTATGCATTAAGCGCGCTAGAGCGACGTGTTGATGCGCGACTATCACTAGTTGCCACTGCATCTGATACACAAATTAATCAGTTGGTAGAATCAATCCGCGCTCTTCCTCATGTGTCCGATGTTCAAAAAGTAGAATCACAAGATATCTATGCTTCGTTCCAGGACAGGCACGCTGACGACTTTCTCACGTTGCAGGCTCTCAAAGAATTATCAGTAAATCCATTTGGAGACGAGATCATAGTAAAACTCGATACACCTTCGTATTATAACGAATTTTTCCGTCAGTTAACCAGTCCTGATATTTTGCCTGGCGATCTTGTCTCGCTGATAGAGGATACTGACACCGTGCACAACGATGTCTTGGTAGATCGCCTGGCAAAGTTCGAACATACTGCCAGTAATATTGCAACAGTATTAGTTATAGTCGCATTTCTTGTTGTCGTCGTTGTATTGTCAGTTGTATCGCGACTGTTCCTATCACAGTATTCGCGCGATATCGCAGTGATGCGGACATTTGGCGTGTCAGAGTCCCATATTGGTGCATGGTTGTGCGTAACGTATTCTATCTGTATTGTGCTTGCAACCGCAATTAGCATGCTTTGTATTTCAGGAATATTCTCGGCATTTGATGCTTACATGGCGTCATTATCGGCAGGATTGTCGTTATCTGCATGGTTCCATGCAAATATTCTCGGTGTGGTTGGATTTGTATTCTTTGTGAGCTTGGCTATTGTGCATTTGGTTACGATGGTATTTTTGTCACTGCACAAATCTAATCCACGTTCACGTTAATACGGTGTTCCATCGCATAGCCAATTGTGGCAGGATCCGAGTATTCTATCTCTGATCCGAATGCTAGACCGCGACCCAGCACAGAAATCTTGGGGTGAGAATCAGCATCTATAAATAGCTCTGTTAATTTTGTTTCTACGTACAAGCGTGTGTGGTCGCCCTCCGGTGTAAAAGAAAAAGCAAGAATGATTTCTGATAGTTGGTCCATGTGTTCTTGTACAAGCTGGAGTAATTCTGTGATATGTATGGATTCTCGTGTTCTAGATTTCAACATTGGTACTAGTCCACCCAACACAAAATACTGTCCTTTGTATACGCCTGAACGTTCGATGTGATCAATGTCTGTATCTTTTTCTAATATCATCAGCATTGTGTTATTACGTGTAGCGTCGCGAACGATAGGGGAGTACTGCTCGTTGGGATCGTCGGTTTCAAAGTATTGAAAACTGCGCGTACATTGACGTACACGGCTATGTAAATGTCCGAGTGTTTGTGCCATGTCATTAGAAAATGTAATACCTTTTTCTAAAATGGCGGTAACGAGACGCTCGGACTGTTTGGTGCCTATACCTGGCAGGGATTTGAATAACTGTTCTAAGTGTCTACGGGTCTGTGCCATATTAGTTAATACTACCAAAATCATTTTGCTCGACTTCGAGGAAGGTAGCTTTTTCTGCGTCAAAGTAGAGGTTGACGACACCTGTAGCACCGTTACGATGTTTTTCTATCAATAATTCAGTATGTTGTGATCGCCCGCCACCCTCCTCGTTGGCTTCGCGATGGATAAACATAACTACGTCAGCGTCCTGCTCGATCGCTCCTGAGTCACGAAGATCAGATAGTTTGGGTCGTCCACCGCGTTGTTCGACAGCACGCGATAGCTGAGAGAGAGCAATAACAGGTACATTCAATTCGCGGGCGAGACCTTTTAATGCGCGGGAAATATCGGATATCTGATTAACTACACTGTCGTAGTGGCGACCTGGAGTAATGAGCTGCAGATAGTCAATCAGTATGAGCTCCAATCCATGCTGCATTTTCATTTTGCGTGCCTGGCTACGAATGGTCATAATGGTAATACCTGCTGTATCATCTATGTAAATTGGCGCCTTTGCCAATCTCCCCATGCCTTCACGGATGTCTTCTAGATCATTTGCGGTGAGGCCTTTGGAAGTACGTATTTTCCATAAATCTACGCGAGATTCTGATGATAGCATGCGCTGGGTGAGCTGGTCGATACTCATTTCCAGCGAGAATATTGCGGTAGGACAGCCCTTCATAGCAGCAGAGCGAGCCAGTTCGAGTGCGAGCGATGTCTTACCTACGGAAGGTCGGGCAGCGAGAATGATGAGATCAGAGGGCTGAAAGCCGGAGAGCTTGGAATCGAGCGATTTAAAGCCAGTTGGTACTCCCCGTAGCTCATCCTTATTTTCCATGAGGCGCTCCATCAAATCCCATGTATGGGGCAACTGCTCGCCGATTGCTTGGAAGCTGCCTTTTTTTGTCTGCTGAGTTACATTGAACAGTGTTTTTTCTGCTTCGTCGATAGTGCCTTCGAGTGCGTCTGCTTCTTTGAATCCTAATTCGCTGATAGTGTATCCTGCGCTGATGATGGAGCGTAGGGTGTGTTTTTTGGTGACGATGTCAGCATAATACGATAGATTAGATGATGCAGGAGTACTGGTTGCCAAATCGGTTAAATAAGTGATACCACCTATGGTTTCCAGAAGATTTGTTTCGCGAAGACGAGATGATACAGTTATGATATCAATAGGGGTACGAGAAGAGAATAGTTCGAACATCGCAGCATAAATGAGACGATGGCGTTCATGGTAGAAACTATCTACCGGCGTAGTATCAATGATATCAATAAACAGAGCGCCGTTGAGAAGTAGAGATCCTAGCAGGGCACGCTCTGCGTCATGGCTATGAGGTGGCACGCGCAGTACAGTTTCTGGCAAATTATTGGCAGAATAGTCGGGTTGCTGGTTGTCCTGGTAGCGGTTTTTGCGGCGGCGGTTCTGTTCGGGCTCCATAGAGTAACAGTGTACCGCACCGGGGGGCCGAGGGTACCGTTGTTGGCTATGTGTATAGCGGGGAAAGGTGGTCTTTCCGCAATTATGTTGGGTTTCTAGTGCATGTTATCAATAGTAAGGTATACTAACTTGCCTTTTTCTAGGTGATAGTGTATGTTGGGACATGTATCGCGGGTTAGAGTAATGGTATCTCGTCAGGCTCATAACCTGAAGACGCACGTTCGAATCGTGCACCCGCAACAAGAAATACAAAGCCGCGATTCCTGCAGGAATCGCGGCTTTGTATTTCTTGTTGCTGAATCGTCTCATTGAAATATCACAATAATTTGGTATAGTACGCCTATCTGTCGGAGTAGCTCAGCTGGTTAGAGCGTGGCACTCATAACGCCAAGGTCGTGAGTTCAAGTCTCACCTTCGACACAATGAATAGTTTGATTGTACACTCTAATTCGCTATGACTGTAGTAGAGCATGTATTTACTTACACAGGGGGGCGATTCTATATGGACTGGTTGTTGCTGACGAATCCAAAATCAAAAAATCCACTGATTCGTGCATGGGCAGGGTCTCGCCGGTATCCATTCCAAAAATCTTTTGCCATACTATCCTCGGTTCATTCTGGCAGGAGTCCTCGAAAACGTTTATGTATGGCGTGGGTATTTGGCGCAGGGCATCTAATTATTGGAATAGTTATGTATAAATACACACCACATCTATGGTTATTAAACGCGTATATTAACTGGTATCCGGTTATTGTTCAAATATATGTAGGGTATCGGTGTTTTCTCAGAATGAAGACAGCCCGATAGTGTTAGATGTCTATTAGACATGATATACTCATAAGCATGGACATGGTGCACGCTATAATTCTGGGATTAGTGGAGGGTGTTAGTGAGTTTTTACCTATATCGTCCACGGCACATATTTTGATTGTGGAAAGAATGTTAGGAGTTACATCGGGTCAAACATTCGAAATTGCCATTCAGGCAGGTGCGATGCTGGCTGTTATTGGTCTCTACATTTCAGAGTTGCGCACAGTTATGCGTGATCTTCCGAAACTATTCGTAGCATTTATTCCTACTGCTGTGGTTGGGTACCTCGTATACCCCTATTTGTCTGAGCTGTATACAAGTTTTTGGGTGATAGGGCTAGTTCTCGTAATCGGTGGAATCATCATGATTCTGTTGCCTAGTCAGCCTATCAGTAGAGTGGATCATGAACGACGTTTTGAGCTGACATGGAGACAGTCATTATGGGTCGGATGCGCTCAGTCATGCGCGGTAATTCCAGGTGTGTCACGTTCAGGCGGTATCTTTATTGTCGGCGAGTTACTGAATATTCCACGTCGGGCATTGGTACGATTTTCATTTTTACTAGGTGCAGGCACTATATTTGCAGCCACTCTGTATAGCATAATGAATTCGACCGAGTCTCTGGATAGTATCATCTCTCTACCCTTTGTTGTTGCTTTTTTGGTAGCAGGAATCAGTGCCTGGTTGGTTTGTAAGTGGTTGCTATCATATATGTCTCATGCCTCGCTGGCATCATTCGGCTGGTACCGTGTTATTCTGGGCTTGATTTTGATTGTATTTCTGGTTTAATAAGAGCGACGCTCTTCGTGTCGGAAGTGAGTGGCATCTCCTTAATTTAAAAAAAGGAGGTATCATCTTTCTCTCGGAGGTGTCATTTACGCAGTGGTAGCTCAGCTGGTTAGAGCATCCGCCTGTCACGCGGAAGGTCGAGGGTTCAAATCCCTTCCACTGCGCATCGACAAAGTAAAACCCGTCCGTCGTTCAGGCTAGGATGGGTTTTGCATTCAGTGGTCTGCAGTAATGCGGGCTTGATCGGGGGTCGAGACGCAAAGAGCGAATATGAGCATGCAATGCGAATATCGAGCGACTATGCGTCGTGACCAAGTCCCATCGGCTCGCCAACTAGGAGCAACAGTGCCCGATTTTATTTGTTCTCGCCGGTATCAGTTAGTGGCTTCGAAGCGGTATATATGGTATCAAACCAAGATTTCATCGTTCTAGAATAGTCAGTACTTTCTATATGTGTTCCAAATATTTCACTTTGGAGTGTTATAAGAACAACAGATTCATCATAAATAACAATAACACTGTCGATTATCATGTCTTTAGGAGGAATGCGATAATCTCTATTTTCTAGAATGCTATTTTTATAAACACTTTTGAACCTTGATGTAGGCTTGTTTTGTATTACTTTGTTGTGTATGCCTCGTTTTTTTCTTTCTGCAATATAGTCCAGTGTAAAATCCTCTCCAAGCCTAGAAAATATATCCTCGTGACTTAATGTTCGTAGGACCTTTTCTTTTGTTTGAAGTGTTTTTCTGTATAAATTTTGTATGCCGCCAAGTCCTTCGAAGTACGATACTCGTGCTTTTTTAATAGGACCAGAGTATTTCGTTTTTTCAATACTAGAGAGAATGGATGGGAGTAGCTCACTTTCTTTGGAAAGGTTATGAAGTCGCTGGCCTACTAATCGTTGAATATTATCGGTTGGGGCTATTTGCACATACCGTCCCGCTGCTCCAGATATATTAGTAACTAGACCAGCGTCGTTTAAGCGCGACAAAATATTATAGGCATTTTGTCGTGTAATTCCACATCTTTTTGCAAATATCGCAACAGGTAGCGGGGGTAAGGATATTCCTGTGACATATATTTCTGTGTCTAGCAGAGAAAGCCCTGTAAGTTGTGATATAAGCTCTATTGTTTGTTGTTGTCCATCTGAAATGGTCATATTTACATATATAAGTATAAGGAATAAACTTGAATAGTCAAATAAACTAAAAAATATATGAATCCTAACCAGTTATATGAATTACAAAGCTCTATTCAAAAGATCGCAGAATCCTTTAGTAGTCTGAACGAAGAGGAACAAGGGGTCTGTCTGACTCGCTATGGGGCAGTGGTCGCTTTCAACTTTCAAGGTTGGTTAGGTTGGGCAAACTCGTGTGTTCTTAGTGAAGAGGCAAAGATCGCATTAAAAAAGAATCTAGATGATGAGTTGTTTGATAGTAGGTATAATGTATCACACGCTAGAATGTTACTTGCATTTTTAGAAGAGTGCAGTATTCAGCAAAGTATTGACGATTATCGATTAATGATAGAAGTCAACACTAGATTTTCATGTGGATTTGAGAACCCAAGAGAGCGTTCTTTGTACGGTATGGCAATAATCACTGCATTTGAGTCAACATTTGATGATATATTTTGCAATAGCCTAGAAGAGTACGCGAGAAAAAGAGGTGTAATAAAATCAGATTATTTACAAGCACATGGAGGTGTAGACGAATCAGGAGTATCTCTTGAGTTTGTTCACGCAAATCTATGTAAAGAAGGCCTGGCTGCAGAGTATGGGTTGCATGAAAAATCAGTGGCAGACTCTGTTCTAAAAAGAGCCTTTAACGATGTTCGTTATTTTTACACAAAGATATTTCTAATAGCAGATAGTAACATTCTGTAAATTAGTTCTCGCTTCGTCCATTAGCTTGCACGCTGCTAAAGATAGGCCTGCAGTTTTGATGTCGTGTGGTCGAAGCATTATTAAATATAAAATGATATACTAAACATACTAATAAAATTACCTAACAACATATGTCTGAAATCATTCAACTATATCTCATTAATGCTTTGCAAGTAATACTGTCATTTACACTGATTAACGTGTGGCTGCTACGTTTTAATAAAACTACTAACTATCGGGGCAAGGGTGCAAAAAACATGCCCAGTGAATTTGCTGCATATGGGCTACCAATCTGGTTTATGTATTTTGTAGGAACCCTAAAGATTCTGATTGCGTTAGCGCTGCTCATCGGGCTGTGGAACCCTGTTCTGGTGTATCCAGCTGCTGCTGTGCTGGTTGTATTGATGATGGGTGCGATTATGATGCATATCAAGGTCAAAGACCGCCTCATAAAAATGTCGCCAGCTATTATAGTATGTATAATGGCTCTGGTAATAATATTTTTACAATAACAATTCCTGCGATCCTGTTATTATAGATTTCCATATATCTAAACAAATTATGAACTATTTAAGTACCTTTATTAGGTCCTACTGAAATTTCTCTGCTGATCGACCTTCTGCTGAGTTTGGCTGCTGGTTTTATAATCGGAACAGAAAGAGAATCCAAAGGAAAAAGACGCGGGAGTGACCACATATACAATGGTAATTGTGGGTTCGATGCTGTTCACATTTATTTCTTCATTGGTGGATCCAGCGTCAGAGTCTCGGATTGCAGCCCAGATTGTTTCGGGGATTGGATTCCTGGGGGCCGGATTAATTATTAGGGATGGTGCAAATGTAAAAAATTTAACAACAGCTGCAAGCATCTGGCTCGCCGGAGCTATCGGAATGGCTTTCGGGTTCAACTATCATTTTATGGGCACAATTACCACGCTAGTGGTCGCATTTGTTATTCCTAGGCTTCCAGATCTATACAAGAAAAGTCCAGAGTCAATAATTGAAACTAGAAACTAGTCAGATATATTATTGTTTTTGATTTATATATCCAATATGATAGTGTTGTACTATGAATGTATCAATCCTCCAACTAAATATCTGGAACGCTCGTGCGGAAAAGTTTCTGGATGAATTCTCTGTACTCATGGATCAACATCCCTCGGTTGTGTGTCTGCAGGAATGTTTGGAAGAATATAGTCCTTTTCGGAAAACTGCGCGCCAATCACGCAATGATTGCGAGCGACTACTTCGAGAGCACTACTGGAATGATTACGAGATATTCTATAGTCCTAGAGTTACGACATGGGCAGATGGTGGCAATTATTCTGATGAAGCAAAAATAGGTCATTGGGGGAATATTGTAATGTGGAACAGGAATCTGTTTACGATGCAGGAGGCACGTACTCTGTTTATTTATGGTGGACACGATACCTATGATCATAGAGATGACACGACATTGCCGGTGAATATGTAAATTATTGAACTAAAACCTCGCGATAATATGTCATCACAATCCTTATTGGTGTGTAATGTTCATGGGTGGTATGGAGGCAAGGGATACGGGAAGGGCGACAGCGAACAGAGACTGCAGCAATCAGAAAAGATTATAGAGGTCATCAAATCATATGGTGATGATATGCACGTCGTGCTGGCGGGAGATTTGAATCTGCGCATGGATAGCGAATCATTGAAAAATCTAGAACAGGGAATTAATCCCCAAGGTAATGTAATGAAAAACTATAATATTCCAACAGGGCGGACAGTGTTATACGAAGAATCCAAACGCTACAAAGAACCACATGCGAGCTATATCATAACCTCGCCAAATATTACGCAGAATCACTGTCATGTAGACGAAGACTCGCTGGTCAGCGATCATGCGCCTATATGGCTGGATTGTAGTATAGAAGATTGGATAATCTCGAGGTAAACTGATCTATGCTGAGGCAAAAGAAAAACCTGTTACTAACCGTATGAGAATACTGTTAGTAACAGGTTTTTGTAGTATTTCCGGAATTCTATTTGCGCATCTATGTAGCTATCGCTTCCAGAAGTATGCCAGGGTGCTTGTGCCAGGCGTCATTGCCGAACAATAATGCTTTCAACAACCTGTCAGCTTCTTGAAGAGTCATTGTCGTTCTGTTGCAGGATCCGTCTATACAGAGATGGTCAAGGTCATGGCCTTTGCAAAATGTTTCGAACATGTCCGGAAAAGGGTGATCCTCTGGGAATTCTCCGGTGCTATGCCACCAGTGGCTGATCGTGCAACTATTCAGCCCGAAGTGGATGCAGATCGGGTACCCATTTGAGTACAGCCGTAGGTCGCCTATTTCTAGGCTTACCACCGCAAATTCAATGAGCGGGAAGTTAATCCTATAGGTGTCGTCCTCATCGCTGAAGAAAAAGTTTTTAGGATTAATAGTTAAAGGGTTTCCTATTCCAAAAAAAGCTTCATTAGTAGCGATGCAGATTCTCCCCTGAAAGTCAGAGTGCTTAAACTGTAGCTGACTCCATTTCTGGAGAGTTTTGACGATGTGTGCGAGGTATTTGACCCAAAAGGTCATTCCAGAGGTGGTAACGCTGTGGCATTCCATAGTCGTGTATTTAAGGTAAGATAATAGTTTTGTATAACACACAATATGATGGAACATAAGTCAAATATATTGTTTGTCTGAGGGTATGGTATAATACAGGGTATATGACATGGATCATTCTTGGAATTGTTGTGACATTGATATTCGCTAGTATCAAACAGATTAATCAGTATGAACGCGGTGTTATCCTGACCTTCGGTAAATACACCAGCTCTATCGAACCAGGCCTGCGTCTGGTAGTGCCTATAGTTCAGCGCCTGATGCGTATTGATATTCGTATGAAGGCAGAAGACGTGCCCGACCAGAAAGCAATAACCCGAGATAACGTATCCGTGAATGTAAATGCGGTGATCTACTATCGTGTCAGCGATGCGAACAAGGCATTGCTAGAAGTAGAGAATTTCCGCTATGCAATGTCGCAGTATGCGCAGACAACCATGCGCAATATGGTAGGGGAGGTGACACTGGACGAACTGTTGTCAGGTCGCGATCAAATAGCTGACAGGATCCGTGCGGTGGTAGAAAAAGAAACAACCGATTGGGGTCTATTGGTCCATAATGTTGAATTGAAGGATATCAGTCTGCCTGCAGATATGGAACGCACCATTGCAAAACAGGCTGAGGCAGAACGTGAAAAGCGCGCAGTGATTATTAATTCAGAAGGAGAACTAGCAGCAGCCAGCAATATGGCAGAGGCTGCACGCATACTGGCAGAAACACCAGGTGCGCTGCATTTGCGTACACTACAGTCTATCAATGATATGTCATCAGATCAGTCTAATACCGTAGTATATATGGTTCCGGTAGAAGTATTAAAAGCATTTGAGGGATTTGCGAAGAAAAACCAGCTGTAAGAATTGTTACAAGCAAGCCTAATCCTGTACACGAGGCAGTAGATAGAGCCGCGCGATGAACGCTCCTACAAAAAATAGCTGGGACATAATATAGATCCAGGCAATTAGCAGGACCAATGCGGATGCACCTCCGAACGAGCTAAATGCCGTATCTGATACCAAGATGAATCCCAATATTGTTTTTGTCGCAAAAAATAATATACCCGAGAAAAAACCGGCAACCAGTGCGGGTTTCCAGCCGATCCGTTTTGATGGCAAATACTTATACATACCAGCAAAGAATATGGATACAAGTAGTAGAGATATTGATAGTTCTATAGCATAGAGCAGGAATTCAGTCTGGGGCAAGAATGCAATTACCTTGGTTGTGATGGCGGCTATAACAGTGGTCATCAGTAGTGAAATCAGTAGTAAAAAGCCAGCAGACATAACAATGCCAATTGATAGCAATCTGCGTGCTGCTGTAGGCCAAAATCCGCGTTCCCTGCGCCGCGGCTGATGGACGAATACTTTATCCAGGCCAACCTGCAGCTGAGAAAAGATATTGGCAGCACCGATGAGGATGATAACCAAACCAATAATAGACATGGTAATACTGGTTTCAACTGGAATATTATTTTGAACTAGAGATTGAATAAACTGTGCCCCATTATCACCAAACGTTGCTGCAAATTGGCGTATGACATGATCGGTGACGGTTGCGCTGTCCAAAACCAATTCAGCGATAGACATTGCTATGATGAGTAGTGGGGCAATCGAAAAAATAGCATAGTAGGCAAGCCCTGCGCTGGTGGTGCCCATGTCGAGCACTGACCAGAGGTTCCATGTTTTTTTGATATGTGCGACGAGACGATTCAAGCGTGTGGATGCCATGCAGACAGTATACTCTACCTGTGTATCAAAAAATAGATTGGATAATGTACCCCCAGTTGGAATCGAACCAACATTAAGAGCTTAGAAGTCTCCTGTTCTATCCATTGAACTATAGGGGCAAGCGCGCATACCTGTATATTGGTATACTCTCTACACAATACTGGGAGAGACTTGAATATGCAAGTGAATGATGTATACTGGTTCTGTATTTGCGGGATTAGCTCAGTTGGTAGAGCAACTCATTTACACTGAGAAGGTCAGGGGTTCGAGTCCCTTATCCCGCACATCGACAAAGCAAAACCCGTCCGCCGTCAGGCTAGGACGGGTTTTGCATTTGGCGAGTGATGGGGTTGGGACGAGATACTGGGCTAGCGAAATAGCAGTTTTGCAACCTGCGAAGCAGAGCAGCAAAACTGCATATTTTGTGAGCGAGTCCCTTACCTCATTATCAAAAATTCAAGCAAAATAAAAACCTACGGAAGAAAGCTCTGTTGGACAGATTTTCCCTCAGTAGGTTTTGTTATAAAAAGTCTGTACGTGCATGCGACTATTTACTATGGGCGTGGAGGTAGTACCGGTACCCAATCCGTACACCTTCAAACTCCAGAGATCTTTCTCCGCTCCAGCCCCAATCTGTTGCATTTTGAATTACGTCGTGAACTGCTTTTTCAATTGTTAACTTTAATTGGGTAAATGCAGCCTCCAAGGCCTCCTCAGGGGTTTGAAATAATTTCTGATCAAACAGCCGAGTGGCTATTCGAGCTACTTTTTCGCCTGGTTGGATTTGAAGTTCTGCGACATAACCAAAAGATACAGGTTCCTCTCCGGTCGTTTCCCCGTCCCCGGTAACTCTTTTGTGAGGCTGGTCGCTCTTGTAGAGCGTTGCCAGAGATAGAGCATAATACCTACCTGGTGGAAGGAAATAAAATTTTCTGGAGAAATGGCCTAACCAATATATTTCAAGGTCCCAAACCTTGAAACCATTAACAAGCCCATTCAAGAGGAGGATGACCCAGACCGTCGCTAAGATTGCTCCAAGCAGCAATGAGTTAGAAACAATAAGTGTGCCCAGGACAACCAGGGGAGACACGATTCCAGCCAGAAGCCAGAAAATTGATGCTTTAAGTATCATTTCTTATTTTTTATGATGTAATGGAATTCTGCGTAATATAATAAACCATATTTATATTATGTCAAGAGTAATAATTGGGTGGCGCACTAGCCAGTTTGACATCCACCAAAAAGTCTGCTATTCTATGGGTCTATTAGCAATCCTGTGATTGTATCATTTGTGTACTGTTTGTTGTGACACGCCGTGATACTTGGATTCAGGTATCAATACTCGCTGGCAGTTTGGTCTTGTTTTAGAGACTTAGAGGGTGTGCGAGATTCTAATAGGCTATTCATTCGTTAACACAACACAGTATATATACTATGACTACACAATATAAACAAAGGTCTTTTGACCGTGGAGGGGCTAGCACATCGTACGGTGGCCGTAGCAACTCAGGGTCACGTAGCTTTTCAAGTGGTCGCTCATCAGGCGGATCGCGTGGAGGGTTTTCTCGTGGTGGGTTTGGTGGTGGGCGCGGAGGAAAGCGACGTTTCCGCGGAGATTACATAGACGAGCGCCTGTACATCAATAAAGCAACTAAACATACAGAAGTTGCATATGTACCAACACACACGTTCGCAGACTTCGGAGTACACGAAACATTAGCAAAGAACTTGATAGGGAAAGGGTTTGTAAATCCTTCGCCCATTCAGGATCAGGCAATTCCTGTTGCATTACAAAAGCGTGATGTGATCGGTATTGCGAGCACGGGCACAGGTAAAACAGCAGCATTTTTGATACCTATTATTCATAGCTTGATTGCTGAAAATGGTAAGGGTGCAATTATTCTGGCTCCAACTCGCGAATTGGCACAGCAGATTCAGGAAGAATTCATGGTGTTTACTCGCGGTATGGGCCTCTATAGTGGCCTGTGTGTGGGTGGAATGCCTATCATGCGTCAGATTCAGGAGCTACATCGCGGGGTGCATATTGTTATCGGCACACCAGGGCGTGTGCAGGATTTGATCGAGCGACGCAAGATTAATCCAATGACATTCGACACTGTTGTATTGGACGAGGCAGATCGTATGTTGGACATGGGATTCATCGATGACATGCGTGCAATATTGGGTATGATGCCTGCTGACAAGCAGGGAATGTTTTTCTCAGCTACATTTGTGGACAGTATTCGTGCGCTCTGTTCTGAATTTTTGAATGAACCCGTTACTATCAAAATCGCATCACGTGATACATCATCGAGCGTAGAGCAGGATGTAGTCCGTGTAGGAGGCGATAGGTCTCAGAAAGTAAAAGTTCTCCATGAGTTATTGCAGAAGCCTGAATTTAGTAAAGTTCTCATCTTCCGAGAGACAAAGCATTCATGCGATGACCTACAGGAAGAATTGGCAAGCCTCGGGCATCGTGCGCTGGCACTGCATGGCGACATGCGTAATCGCGAGCGTATGCATGCAATCGCATCATTGAAAAATGGTAATGCGAACATTGTAATTGCAACTGACGTTGCAGCGCGAGGTATCGATATTCCTGATGTTTCGCATGTTATTAATTATGATGTGCCGAACAACTACGAAACATACATTCACCGTATTGGACGAACAGGACGCGGAGACAAAACAGGTACCGCTCTGACATTCGTGTAAGAGGGCTAATAGAAAATACGACAAAACCCCTATTGTGCGAGAGCGCAATCGGGGTTTTTGTATTATTTCCCGTGTATAACATCCATATCTCAATATGAGCCATATGCTACAATAACGTTATATGGATATGCGAAAAATATTTCAATATGTGCTGATGGGAGCAGGAGGATTTATATTCGTTATTGCAATTATTATGTTTGCATCCTACAAGCCTAGTCAGAAGGCAGAGCAGGAAGGGCTCAAAGCTAATTTAACCATGTGGGGTTGGTTGCCGTCGCAGACAATGCTGCCGCTGGTTACATCTATCCAGAGAACATATCCTGACTTGAAAATATCATATCGCGAAATACCTGAACTTGATTTTGACAAACAAATTACAGAAGCTCTCGCAGCAGGTCGTGGCCCAGATTTACTTCTCACTGATAATAATCATATGCTGCAGTATCGCAGTCGGTTAGAGGTGGTCACGTTCGATCAGTATCCTGAATCAGCCTATCGTGCAGAATTTGTGAATGCTTCTGAGTCGTTGACATTGCCGTGGGGTATTGTTGCGTTTCCTGTCGCGGTTGATCCCCTGGTACTGTATTCCAATCGTGATCTATTATCTGCAGGGTACTTACCAGAACCTGCAAAAACATGGAATGAAGTTCTGGAGCATATCACACTATTTACCAAGTCTGATGAAAATGGCCGCATTGAAACAGCTACCATACCATTAGGTAATTTCTCTAACGTAGAACACGCTGCAGAAATTATTTGGATGTTAGCGTTCCAGCAGGGGAATCCTATTGTGGAGTACATCGGTGAAAAATTTATCCCAACTGTACGTGGAACGGTGGGTGCGCGTTCCAGTACCGATACATCTATTGCGCGACCTCTAGAATTTTTCAGGGCATTTGCTCAGCCATCGAGCGAAGCATATACCTGGAATCCCGGATTTACCAGTGGACGTGACGCATTTTTGTCCGAAGAGTCTGTATATTATATAGGATACGCCAGTGAATATAATGATCTGCGAAAGAAAAATCCCAATCTCAATATTCAGGTATCTATGGTGCCGCAGATATCAGTGGATATAACAGCAAAGAAACGCACGAGTGCACGCATCTATGGTGTTGCTATGACAAAATTGTCGAAACAAAAAACAGCGGCGTTTACTGCTATGCGCGCACTTTCGGGTCCAGAGCCTGTAGCCGCGCTGGCGAATATTGGATTTGCTCCAACGCGTCTGGATTTGGTATCACAGAATCAATCTGATCCACGAATACAGGTTATCTATCGCTCCTCAATTATTGCGCAGGCATGGTGGAATCCTGATCAGGAAGAGCTATTGAAACTATTATCAAAATCATTCCGATCACTCGAGGCACAGACAGAAAGCACATTTGACGTAATAGGGCGTATCGATAATTTCCTTTCGGCTCGATTTGCTCCGATTGTTCCTCCACAGGCTGCTGACACATCAGATGGTCCGTTCTAAGACTGAATAACTATTGTGTATGTCTATTCTTGCAAAGCGCATCTCTGTAGTTATAGGCTGTATAGTATTGTTATTGGTTTTACTTTTGATTTTTTCTCGTTTGTTCAAATCTGAATCGTTGCCTAACTCCAATCTCTCCCTCCCCTCCATCCTCTCCTCCCTCACCCCCAAAGAAGGATCTATCGACTC
>CAZROP010000004.1:0-83341 GCA_964601935.1 uncultured Candidatus Saccharibacteria bacterium
GGGGAATTAGGAGCTGTATCGAGTTATAATGAGGACGTTTGGGTAGATAGATGGTACTACGTAGTGTCATATGACCCACAGAAGTTTAGCGAATATTTCACTACCGAACTGGAATGTAAAAATACTGGAAAAGAACGAACAGGGCAGGATGTTATCTGTTACAAACAGAGAATACACCAGCTGCGTATAGATAAACTGAGTCAAAATGAACGAGATGAGGCTGGGAAAGAAATAGGAACATTGTTTTTGGATAAAGGTGGACGTATCGTATATCGTATTAGTACATACGGGCAGCCTGTCACGTTTGGTATGGCGTATGGAGCTTCACCTACGTTTGCAACAATGACAAAACTCTCACCTGCCCAACAGGTTATTACAGCCGGTGCAAGTGAATCTGATATAGTGACTTTCAATCTCCCTAATCTAGAAACAGGCAAACAGTACTACTACAAATTATTCCATGCTGATGCGATAGGAGACGGATACCATGCACGAGCATATCCAGATGTTGAGGATGCTGCTGGTCAGAGATATGCATTATTTGATGCGGGAGCATTCATTGCTTCAGAGAAAGATACTTCAGGGCTTTCTTTCAACAACATATTTAACCTCAATACTGGCGGGCTGAGCGGTGCGCTATCGCTTTCCCCAGGCAGTACCGGAAATGGGGGGTTGGTGCCTTGTGGATATGACTTGGACGGTGATGGTGTGGTTAGGTATCATAGTACCCACGATGCAAATGGGAACGTTGTAACGAGAGGTGAAATGTGTGATTTCGATTATGCTATAGAACTGGTATCGCGTGTTATAAAGTTTGTGCTGTTTATTATTCTACCAGTAGTGATAATGTTTTACGTTGGATACGCAGCGTATCTACTGATTATGCAGGGTGACCGACCAGCATCTATCAAGAAGGCAAAATCAATACTAAAATGGACTATGATTGGTGCCGTTCTGGTACTGTTGTCGTGGTACATTGTATCTCTGGTATTCAGTCTGCTGGGTGTTGCAGGAACTACTTGGCTGCAGATATAGCTAGAGAGCTCTGCTATCTTAGCAAGCCCCAGTTCATTTTTCTTTGAGAAATCTTTCTACTAAAAACAAGCACTTAAGTGCTTGTTTTTAGTAGAGTGTAGAGGAGGCGTTACTGCTTCTCTGGAATCCAAAACAGTAATTCATCAATCTCTGCTTCTGATACTTTTATCGGGTCAGAAGTTGTTGAGGTGCAGCTAGTATATTGTATTACCCCTGCCGCGAGAGAGTTCAACTGAGCAAGCGATCTCTGGCATTCTGCTGCTGTAAGTTTATAGAATATCTGGTATACATTTGAGGTGAAATAGTGAAGATCAGGTGAATTACCGGAATTTATTGCAGCTCTCTTACGAGGGAGCATTTTATTAACTGCATCGGTTGCTTCTTGGAGATTGGTAATTGCGTCAGGATTGTCAGGAGTAAAGCGTGTTCCAAACCGATTCATCAGGGTTTGGCGTGAAGTAAGTTTTTGTGTGGCACCAACGTACGCGCTTTCGAAAGTTGCCACCGCATTATCGTAGAGAACTGAGTTTTGAGTTATTGTTGTACCAGGGCCAGTGCCCGTCGTAGGAGTTGTTCCTGTAGTAGGGTTGGGTAATTGGTTATTTGGCGCAACAGGTATTCCACTAGGGTCAGTCACAGCTTTCCAAGACCCTCCTGTGTAAACATATATATTAATCGCTTGATTATTGTTAATATCAACAAATACTGTATCAGGATCTTGGGTTGGCGATAGTGCCATGGGTCTGGTTGAGGAAGAGAGTACAATCTTTGATCCAGCAGCAGAAGGAAATGGGAAGCCAGAAAATGTAACTCCCGGTATAGTACCCCAATCAGCTGCTGAAACTGCAGTTTTGTTGAGAGTGTAGACAGTATAACTACCACCAGTAGGGTTTGTATGGGTGGACATACTAACGCCTGACCCTAGTGACGTGCTGGTACCAGTTGATGAGGTAGTAGAAGCTGGCGCTCCATCAGAGGTAATCTTTTGTATAGTTTTTATGATCGCATTACCAATTGTTGTAGCACCAAACAGTAGCATGGTACCAACCAAAGTCCAGAGCGCACGCTTGTTAGCTGCACGGAGTTTTTCAGGGTTACCATAAGCGGCAATATAGCTGAATCCTGCATACATAATCATTATGGTTACAAAGGGTACTGCAATAATCATGACTATAGTAGTAATTTTGTCGATGGCATCGCCTGTGGTATTAATCCCAGCACCACCCAGTGGGTTAGGAAGTTTTGCAAAAGTACCGAGGTCAGGCAAGTTCGCTTGACCAGGTATCAGAGTCTCCTGTGGCGGGGCGGTCGGTGAAGGTACTATAGAATTATTGGGATTTGTCACTGGCGTTAACTCCCCATGTTCGGATGGGTCGTACTCATAAAATCGGGTAGAATTATTCTTGGCCTGGGCTATTTTTCTGGTACCGAGGATGGCTTCTGTGAATTTTGCTTCATATATACTGAAACCTTGCGTGGTTGTTCCTAGAGAACGTAATGGTGACGAAAGTCCCTGTGAACTTGGGATATTTTTATTATAAACTGAATAAGTTCCATCATTATTGAATCTATTAACGAGCACGCCCGGTAGTACCGGGGATGCAGCGCCTGTTGCAACCAATTGCAAGTCGTAATTGGTTACCATCTGGTACTCCCAATAACCACTATATTTAAGATTTAGGTTAAGCTGTCGTGCGGCGTGAGTGCTATTTTTCTTGAACGTATAGTCCTTGTCGTCCACACGAATAATATTCGAGGTTTGGGCAAGTACAAGTACAGGCACTGCTGTAGAGAGTATAATAAAAAGAGTAGTACATAAAGTAATTGTTGAAATCAGAAAGCGTTGCATATAGACCTATGATATACTGACGACATATGTTTATCAAACGATTATCACCGTTATTTCAAGGAATTCTGATAATGTTGGTGCCAATTGTTGTATCCGCCCAATCCGTTGTAACACCTCCGACCGAGAGCGTATGCCAGCGAGGAGTTAGTGACTTTACAGATTTTTTGCAGTACCTCATTCAGTGTTTGATAGGGTCACTGATAACACGTCTGATTATCGCTGCTGCTGTAATTGTGTTTATGTTTGGGGTGTTGCGATTTATTTTGCGGGCAGGTCAAGGGGATACCGATTATGCTACTAACCTGTCAAAATATCTAGGATGGAGTATTGTGGCGCTATTCATTATGTTGTCGGTATGGGGAATTATTTATCTGATTGGAGCTTCCTTGGGTATAGGGCAGGGTGGTGTAGCGCCCATCCCAACGCTACCAGTAGGACCATCATAATATCCCGATATGACATTGATGCAGATATTTTTTAATATTAATAAGTATATCCTGAACCCTATAATAGCATTAGGATTTGCAATAGGTTTGGCGTGGTTACTATGGGGAGGCCTCATGATGATTGTGGCACAGCAGAACGGTGACCTAGAAGGTGCTCAACGGTACCGTAGGCATTTAATGTATGGGTTAATAGGAATGTTTATTATGGCATCAGTATTCGGCATTATGGAGCTGGTTACTAATTCTGTCCGATTTGTGGGTAGTGGAATTTAGGTTGTATACAATCGTGGAAAACATCCTAACTTCTAGAATAGATTATTGATATACTTGCAGGGTCAGATTATCAGGTAGTTATAATTCTTACAATCTAATTTCTAAATGTTATGAAAAAATATGCATCATATGCAGGTTTAGCAGCTCTAGTTCTCCCATTTGTGTCACATGCACAGGTTGTTGCAACAGGGGCATTCGATATAGGAGATATCTTTAACTTGCTCGTTAAGTGGTTGGTAGCGTTGCCACGATTGCTAGTGTTTGCGGCTATTGCTGCCATTTTGTATAACGTAGTTAGATACACAATAATGGAAAAGGATACTGCAAAGAAAGGTGAGTCCTTAAAAGGATTGGCGTGGTCTATTGGTGGACTAATAGCAGCACTCTCTATCTGGGGAATAATGGCGATCATATCATCAACGTTTAGTATAGGAATTGGTGGAGAAATTAATCAGGACTTCATTCCATCAGTTGATCTATCAGACACTCCTCCTTTTAATTAGCGCTGAATAACTGGTTTCAGTCTTAAGAAAACCCCTTATATCAAAGGGGTTTTCTAGTGTCTATGAAGTCTTTGCTTATACACATGTCACAGGGTTTGCACACCAAACGTTCGTTTGGTAGTATAGATCTATTGATACACTATAGTATATGAAATCCCCTTCGTCGCCCAACCCTATAATTCAACAACTGCAGGTTTTTTACGATACGTTTATGCGTATGCCTTCATATAGCGAGATTGCGGAGATTATGGGCGTATCGTCAAAAGAGTCAGCATATAGACGTATTAATCAGTTGGTACAGGCAGGAGAATTGTATAAAGATGCACAAGGAAAGCTACTACCGCGAAAAGACTTCCTAAGGCACTCCGCCAACATGCACATTACAGCCATTAGAGACGGTATTCCATTGCTCGGCATGGTCGAGGCAGGGTTGCCATCGGATGTAGAACAGCAAGATTTGGACATTGTATCACTCGATGAATGGATAGTAGGGAACAATACGCAGATGTACATGTTATTGGTAAAAGGAGATTCCATGATTAACGCAGGGATTCACAACGGCGATAGGGTGATTGTGGATCGGGGACGCACTGCCCGTATAGGGGATATAGTAATAGCCCGTATTGACGAAGGGATAACCATGAAGTATCTGCAGAGCAACAAAGGGATACTATACTTGCAACCAGCCAATCCTGACTTCCCAGACATATACCCAGAGAATGATTTAGAAGTTCAAGCAGTCGTCACCACTATTATTAGAAAACTTTACTAGTTTGTACTGATCATATGATAGCCTCACTCCACGAAATCTTTTCCATGTTTTCTAGTCTCGGTTCGGCGCAGGATCGAGATGCGGTATTGTCAGGTATTGATATATGGGATATCGATGGTATTTCAGAGAAAACAAAAGAACGTATGAAAAAGTTACAGATAGATACTCTCTACGATTTACGTTACTCACAAGAACAATTCATAAAAATGAACTTTACACAAGAAGCACAAACGCTGTACACCCAGTTGATTCAATTAGCCCATGAAGTAGGTACAGAGCCTCTCTGGTACAAACAAGTCATCAGTGCTGACGGCATAGATACTAGGAGTGAGATACAAAGCAAAGCCTCATCGTCAAAAATTCAGAAAGAATCACCCTCGACGTCAAAACCATTATTTGTTTTTGATACACCTAACCTATTTAACTACCAACAGTTACCCACAATTAGTTTTTGAAATTACCACACCAAAAAACACATCAGAGATGTGTTTTTTGGTGTGGTTGTATCTATAAGCCGAATTCTGTCTAGCCTGACTAACGTCAGTGGAGCAGTCATGTGTCTAGGCTGAGTGTTGCCACACAGCTCGAGCGTCACGAATCTAGGGGTATACCCTAGAAACACGGACTTGCACACGGGTAAGGATTTAGCCGTTTCAATCCTGGCCTTACAGCCAGGTTCACCCATACAATTGCTTGTACGGGGCCTGTCATATCTCTATAGACCTGGCGTCGCTGTTCGCACCTCTAGCATTGCTGCCGACGGGGATTACCCGCTACCTATTGTTTGCCCCTCGACAATGCAGAAGGGCAAGTGTGTTCGGACTTTCCTCACTAGTGTATTACTACTAGCGTAACTGCACGATACAACCAGGTAGTAGTATACTGCTCGTACACTATATTACAATAGCTCAGCACAAAGAACGTAGTAGTCTTATCCCTGCGGATAACTGTCTACAAAACCAGGGAAAGCGTCTATTTTGTCAAATGGATAGAGACGTAACAAGGTACGCCCCACGACGTTGTCTACAGGTAATAGGCCCCAGGAACGCGAATCACTACTATACGGACGATTGTCGCCCATAACAAAAAAATGACCATCAGTTACTACAATATCCTGCGCATATTCATCAGAGACATTGTCCAAGAACGGTTCAGGTAATTCGACACCTTTTGGGTGGTTAGTATTTTTGACACTGACAGTAGTGCCGCGCAGGGATACAGTATCACCCGGCAACCCGATAATACGTTTGATCAAGTATTTACCTGACTCAGGATGTTTGAATACTATAACATCACCTCTTTTGGGTTCGATAAATCGGTATGATATTTCATCAACAATTAGGTAGTCTTTATCTTGAAACGTGTTTATCATGCTTTCGCCACTAACACGGAATGGCTGTGCGACAAACATACGTATAGGAATAACAACAAATACGATGATGGCTAGAAACTCCAACACTTCTCCTATGATGTCGCCGTGTTGTTGGAATATCCAATAGCGACTTTTAAGCCGATTCATGATAGATTTCATATATATGAGCAATAGTACCATACAATCAATACGGAATATAGTTATTTCTGCACCCATGCGCTTTTTTGCGCTGGTGATAGCTACTGTTGGAATCGCATATCTAATGTATGCATGGTCACTACTACCGTGTATCCCTACACGACGTATTACTGTCGCAAGCACGAGTATTTGGGTATGTGTTGCAGACACACCCACGGAACAGACACGTGGATTATCGTATTCACGCTATTTGCCAAAGAAGTGGGGAATGCTGTTTGTTTTTAGCGATTACAGCCATCATCAATTTTGGATGAAGGATATGAGGTATCCGATAGATATTCTATGGCTTAACGACGATCTGGAGCCCGTAGAGGTGGCGCGTGGTGCACATCCAGACAGTTATCCTGGTCTGTTTACTCCTGTGTATGCAAACAGATTTGTCTTAGAAACAAGGCCGGGAGTAGTACCAGGAGCATATGATTCAGTATCTATTAGTGATGAATAGTATTCAGGGCATTAGTCATGTCAAACTTTCATAGAAAAAGCTATTCTAGAGACGCATACTTTGACAGTATTGTCTGAAGGTTCTGGAATTGATGGTTTTCACCAGAGCATAATTGAGTATCCAGGATAAATAGCGCACAATGGAAAAGTCGTAAGATATTAATCACAACCTTAACCAAAGACCTCTGCGGGGGAACGTCTATGGATACCAAATCACCTGATGATCCTATATCATCATGCTTTCATCAGAAGCGTGCTCTTTTTTCTAATTCGATAAGATTGAGCATGCTAAATAGATCAGAATATATAACGCAGTACACACGATAACCTATGTTAAAAGTTAAATCAGAAGTTATAACAACAGTTACAAAACGTGATGGTTCAATTGTTCCTTTTACTGTTTCCAAAATTGCACTGGCAGTCAAAAAGGCTATGAAATCTACTGCGGATTTCAAGATTGTTGACCAACACGAGGAAATAGCAAAAAATGTACTCGAGAAACTCGAAGAGTCACATATCTCTAATCCTGGTAAGAAAATTTCTGTTGAATACGTTCAGGATACCGTAGAGCTCGCCCTGATGGAGGCAGGCTACCATGCGGTTGCAAAATCATATATTATCTATAGAGATCATCGCGCACAGATGCGAAAGCGAGATATCTTCAAGAAACGTGTAAACCTAAAGCCGTACGAGTACCCGGAGTTGTTAGAGTATGTAGATGCAATCAGGCATTCGTATTGGATTCATACCGAGTTTAATTTTACGAGCGATATTCAGGATTTCAAAGTAAACATTAACCCCGCTGAACGAAGTGCCCTGAAACATGCGATGTTAGCTATCGCTCAGATAGAGGTAGCGGTAAAGACATTCTGGGGCGACGTATACAAGAAAATGCCAAAGCCAGAAATAGGGTCAGTAGGGGCAACCTTTGCAGAAAGCGAGGTGCGTCATCAGGATGCGTATGCTCACTTGCTGGAAATCCTAGGTCTCAATAATGAATTTGAAAAGATTAAAGATATTCCTGTAATCATAGATCGTGTAAACTACCTGGAAAAGTCGCTGAGAAATTCCCGCAGCGATGATAATCAGGAGTATGCACAGTCTGTCCTACTGTTTTCTCTGTTTATCGAACATGTATCGCTCTTTTCCCAGTTCTTGATCATTATGTCGTTTAATAAGCACAAAAATTTGTTCAAAGGAATTTCCAATGTAATCGAGGCGACCTCAAAGGAAGAACAAATTCACGGATTATTTGGTATTGATCTAATAAAAATTATTCACGAAGAACATCCCGACTGGTTCGATACTGAACATAAAGAAGCCATTACTGAGCTGTGCAGGGAAGCCTACGAAGCAGAGAGTAAGCTCGTTGATTGGATATTCGAAAAAGGCGAAGTAGACTTTCTCCCGACTAACACAGTAAAAGAGTTTATAAAACATAGGTTCAATAATTCATTACATTCAATCGGACTACCCCGTATATTCCCAATTGATGAAAAAGTTCTCGAGGAAACAGACTGGTTTGACGACGAGGTAATAGCTACAAAACATGGGGACTTCTTTGTAAAAAGATCAATAAATTATAACAAACGAAGCAAGAGCATTACTGGTGAGGACCTCTTTTAGCAGCACAAATAAACATTATATATTATGAAATGGCTCAACGATTACAGTAGACAATTTTTGTCCAAAGGGTATTTGACTGATGGTCAGACAGCAGAGGAGCGAATTAGATTTATTGCAGACAAGGCAGAAGAGATACTGGGTATTGATGGTTTTGCCGACAAGTTTTATGGCTATATGGAAAAGGGGTATTACTCACTCTCTACGCCGGTATGGTCTAATTTTGGACTACGTAGAGGATTGCCTATCAGTTGTTTCGGCTCGTACATTGATGACGATATGGGGCAGATTCTGTATACCCATGGGGAAGTGGGCATGATGACAAAGTTTGGTGGGGGTACCTCGGGATTTTTCGGTGGGTTGCGTCCCAGGGGGGCAGCAATCAGTAACAACGGTACATCATCAGGGTCGGTGCATTTTATGAAATTATTCGAAGGCGTAGTAGACGTCGTAAGTCAAGGATCAACACGTCGAGGGCATTTCTCGCCCTACTTACCAGTAGAACATCCTGATATCGAAGAGTTTTTGGATATAGGCACCGAGGGAAATCCTATACAGGAATTGACCCATGCTGTCACCGTAACTAACGAATGGATGGAATCTATGATAGGGGGTGATGCAGAAAAACGTGCGCTCTGGGCAAAGGTGATTCAACGTCGATCACAGATCGGCTATCCCTATATATTATTCACTGATAATGCCAACAACAATACTGTGGATGTATACAAAGATAAGGGGTTGAAAATAGTTGCCAGCAATCTGTGTAGCGAGATTATGTTGCCCTCTACGCGAGATTGGTCGTTTGTATGCAATTTATCATCATTGAATCTGTTGCATTATGAGGAGTGGAAAGATACTGACGCAGTAGAGACTATGGTATATTTCCTCGATGCAGTCATGACGGAATTTATTGAAAAGCTGGAGCATTTCCGTGACTCAGACAGCAAAGACGACAACACCGTATTCCATTTTATGGAGAGAACCTATAACTTTGCTGTGGCGAACCGTGCGCTAGGTCTGGGTGTATTGGGTTGGCATTCATTGCTGCAGAGCAAGATGCTGGCATTCGAGAGTCCTGCTGCATCAAAGCTCAACGTCACCATCTTCAAAACCATCAAAGAGCGTGCATACGCCGCATCAAAAGAGCTCGCCAACATGTTCGGGGAGCCATCGGTACTGGCAGGTTATGGTAGACGAAATACCACGCTCTGTGCGATTGCGCCGACTACATCGTCTGCATTTATTTTGGGACAGGTATCACAAAGCATCGAACCCATTTGGTCAAACTGCTATGTAAAGGATATTGCGAAGCTGAAAGTAACGATCAAAAACCCATTTCTCGAGGCGCTCCTCAAAGAGAAAGACAAAAACACCAAAGAGGTCTGGAATAGTATTCGAGACAACGATGGCTCTGTGCAGCACCTATCATTTTTGACAGAAGACGAAAAAGATATATTCAAAACATTCTCTGAAATAGACCAGTACGCCATCATAGATCAGGCTGCTGTCAGGCAGTTGTATATAGATCAGGCGCAGTCACTGAATCTTATGATAAACCCGAATGTCCCCATCAAAGATATAAACGCTCTCTATATAGAGGCTTGGAAAAAAGGTATAAAATCACTCTACTATCAGCACAGTATGAATGCTGCCCAGACCCTGAGTAGAAAGAAAATTTGTGCTAATTGTGAGGCATAATATATCCTGTAGCTAATGGTTTCTGGTGGAAATCTCGGCGGAGATTATCAGTTTTTGGTGTATACTGAACAGTATATGGCAGAACGTATCAAATTTCGCAAAGAGGAAAAGAAAAAGCCCAAAGACGACAATGAAAAAAAGCTCAAAAAGAAGAGAGAGTACTAAGAGCTTATGTTAGATTACCTCAATGCAGAGCACCTAGCGCTGATACCATCTGCATGGGCGTATGCAGGGTTATTAGTTATATGCTTTTTAGAGGGGTTACCTTTGGTCGGTAGTATCGTAGCAGGAGGCACTATTGTTTTTGCGGTCGGTACAGTTGCATTAGTCGGAGTAATAGATCCTGTGATCGCTATGGCAGTTGCAACAGCGGGCAGCTGTCTGGGTGATTTATTCGGATTTTTTGTCCTGCGCCAATATGGTGAGCGGGTACCATTCCTGAAAAAACTTCTCATAGGCGTGCGCAATAACGAAGGTTGGCTGTCAGACACGTTCGATCGCCGGTATTTCATGATAACGGTGGTATCGCGACTCGTGCCATTTATACGATCGGCGCCATCATTGATCGCAGCCGTCCGGTCGGTACCTGCGCGCGGATATATCAGTGCAAGTATTCTAGCGTCAGCATTGTGGGCGACTACAGGTATTGCTGCGGGATACGGGTTGGCAGCAATTATTGATCCCAAGTATATCATGTTGTTCGTAATAGGTTTTTGTATAGTGTCATCACTGATTGGCATATACAAATACACTCGTGAAAAACGTAGCCCCAAGACCAAAGTTCACACGGTATGACCTTTGCGGAATTACACACGCATATACGACAGTACGCTGCTGACAGAATGCCACAAGCACTATCGGAAATGCTGGCTGCAATGCGCTTGGCAGAGTATCTGAACAGTACTCATGGCACCCATTATGATGCAGTATCCAAAGACGCCCAATTCGAGGATGATGGTGTCGATGCGTCTATTTATAATTCACGCAATCAGGAAGAAATACAGTACATTCAGGTCACCCGTGCGCGCGAATATGACATGGCACCCGGGCCTGCTAATACCGATGTAGATATAACGGGTGAACAAATACTAGAGGCGTTGCTGTACAAATGCTCGGTCTATATTCCACGCGGGGTGTACACCCATGGAATGGTACTGCTGATTGTTGGAGTAACTCCTGCGGATATTGTGCGCGATTTATTAGAACAGGGAATATTCAGCGAGGCTATACGCAATGGTGATTGTTTTGCTGGCGTATACTACCTGACAGGGAAGGAGGTGGTTGACTTGAAGGGAGGACAGGCATAGACTGGGTATATGTGATCTTGGGTAGGGTTACATAAATAGCCTATGAACATGAAGTTTTTATCAAAATTCATTGCAGTTATCCTCCTGTGTTCGTGGGGGTATGGTTTGGCTCACCTGGTTCATATGGGAATCATGTCTTCTACAGAAAGCTGCCCGCATGCTCAAAACTCACATGAACTGTGCAAGACGATACTGAATAGCCAGACGACAGAAAAAATAATACAAAAAGAAATACTCATATTTCTATTGATAGTAATCCCATTTTTATTTATTGCGGTACCCGTAATACGGTACTCAGAGAAACCCTTAAAAATACGTAATAACAAATTTCCCTCGCTACTCCAAGAGCTCTTTTCTCGAGGGATACTCAATCCG
Organism: uncultured Candidatus Saccharibacteria bacterium; assembly: GCA_964601935.1. Taxonomy (GTDB): domain Bacteria; phylum Patescibacteriota; class Minisyncoccia; order Phycocordibacterales; family UBA1006; genus JANPGR01. The sequence goes on from CAZROP010000004.1 coordinate 11,896, forward strand.
AAAGCACCATAACTATACATATATAACTTTATTTACTTAATTAATTTATATATTTATGAAAACAAACACATTGATTTACATTGTTATCGCATTACAAGTAGTACTTATTATTTTCTGCATCTCGTGTTTCAGGGGGATGAATTCTATGGATATGGGTTCAGATCGAGGCATGTCAGGAATGCACATGATGCCGAATGGGGCAATGATGTCTAATTCAGGGGCTCATATGGATTCTATGATGATGGGCATGACTGCTCGTATGCAGGGAAAAACTGGCGATGAGCTGGAAAAAGTATTCCTAGAAGATATGATCGTTCATCACGAAGGAGCTGTCGAGATGGCCAAGGAGTTACAAAAAGGTACCAAGCGACCAGAACTTCAGAAAATGGCGAGAGATATTATTGGTGTACAAACAGACGAGATTACTATGATGAAGAAATGGCTCCGTGATTGGTTTGGGATTACAAATTAATCAGTATTATAATTATAAGTAGGGAGCAAGCCTGACTCATATTCTTTAGTCATAAAACCACCCACATATATGTGGGTGGTTTTAAATGGAAAAACTATTCGTAATAGATTGAATGCGGTCATCTAGGTAAAGGTTTTCTCTTTAAAATAAACCCACCCATTCCACCTGCACCGAATGGTATCACGAGTATATCTTTCTCCGTGTCTGGGCTGATTGAGTTTTCGCGTTCTTCTAATCGTCTTTCTAAGGCTATAAAACTACCTGAACAAGTCGGGTTTCCGTGTTCAATGGCAACTTGCTTAAACATTTTAATATTATATAAATTTTCAATTGTCTCCAGCAATTTTGGATTTGGTTGATGTGGCACTATGTCGTAATCATTTAGTGAAATTCCAAGTTTTCCAGCAACCAAAGCAGGTACCTTTGACGCTTGGTCACTTACTTCCTTGCCATCCATCTGCCAATATCCACCAATAATACCTAAATCCTCGTCAGCAATTGTTGATTCCGTTGCAAAAATATCACCAATTTCCATAACTCCTTCAGATGTATTAGACCAAATTGATACAGAAACCGCATCAGAAAAAAGCGCCTCGACATTTCGATGTCTTACCATTTTTGTAGACCAGTCTTGTGTCACATATACAGCATAAGTTTCGTCGGGTTGATTTTCAAACCACTTCTTCATTGCTTCTATTCCAACAATTGAACCGCCACAACCAAAACTTTGATCAGAAACGTATACATCGTCAGAAAATCCAGCTTTTTGAGCAAACTTCTTGGTGAGTGATATTTCATCTGTTTTTCCATCAATAGTTATTGGATTAGTGGTTCCAAAAACTGCACGTATTTTCTCTCTAGGAATTTTGTGAATATCAAGCAAAGTTTCAAAACAGGAGACAGAAGCATTGACTGGGGCATCTTCATTATCCTCCCATGCGTGCCCTTTTTCTTTGCCAGTTTTTTCAGAAATCCACCCCTCAGGTAATCCGTATTTTTCCTCAATTTCTTTATTTAAAATAACTCTCTCGCCAAATTGATGTTTTAATCCTAATAATGAAATTGGCTTTTCCATATACAAAAAAATTATCTTATGAAGTAGCTAATATCCTTATTATAAATCTTCGCAAAATCACTCCTTAGTTTAGAAAACGAAAACGTTTCGATTTATGATCTCACGGGGAATCGAGTCACGCCACATGGTCGTCCGACTCGCTTTGCTCGTCTGCACTCCCTGTGTCCCGACCCGCTACAGTTCGACACCCCATGATACCACTTGCCAAATGCAAAAACCAATACTTCCATTAGGTCGTATCGGATTTTGCTTTGTCAATGTGATCTCACGGGGAATCGAACCCCGATTTACTCCGTGAAAGGGAGCCGTCCTAACCGTTAGACGATGAGACCGCAGGCACAAACGCGAGACGAATCTCTGCTTGTGCATATGGTATAGTACCATGAATCGGGTCTTTTTCAAGTGGCAGATCTCTACCTATTGCACGAGATTACTCTGTGATAGGTACTTCTCGAACACCGCATGCTCGTTTTCTATAATAGGGTACTGGCGATGGTCAGCAGGATCAATCCATAGATATGCATCGTGCTCGTTGCTGAGAATTACATCAGTTGAAATAGCTTTACAGAGGTAGAATATTCCAACAATCTGCCATTGCTCGCCACGGACGGCATGCCGCCACTCATCCACCAGTAGTGGCGTAATCATCTCTATCGCGAGCCCTGATTCCTCGCGTACTTCACGGTACAGACCATCTAGAAAATACTCGCCAGTGTTCAGCCGACCTCCCGGTAGTCCATATTTGCCGGCCTGGACTCCGTCGGGATTGGTGGTTGATTCGTGTAGTACAAGTACCTTGCCATCGTGAACGATGAATCCTTTGTTCGCGAGAAAAAACTTGTCTACTTTTGTTTCTTTATCCATAAATAGAGGTCTTCGAGTGCTCGTACGGCATCGCCCGCAGCTATATTATTCTGGTGGTACAAACAGTTGGTGCAGTCACCCGCAGCCCACAGGCGTGATAAACCTGTCGCACCACTTCGTGGATCAGCGATAATACGTCCTGCTTCATCAAGCAGGGGACCACTAATTTCCTTAGTAAAATCTTTTAATAATTCTGTGTTAGGAATCTGTCCTATCTCTATAAAAATCCCAGCAGTGGGGAGGACCACGTCTGATTCGCTGGGAGTGCTATAACGAATGCCTGATACTAACTTATCGCCGAGTACTTCATGGATGGTGACGTTCTTTATTACTTTGAAATTCGGATTACTCATTGCAGCATTTATCGTAATCTCGTCTGCGCGAAATGTGTCACTACGGTGGAGTAGGGTGACCGATGTGCAATACGCCAGCAGTTGCAGTGCGGATTCGAACCCTGCATTTCCCCCGCCCACAACGACGACATCCTGACCAGTGAATACTGGTCCATCGCACGATGCACAATAGGTCACTCCACGGTGTTCGAATTTATCTGCATTGATTGCGTCGAGCTTGCGGCGATTGCTACCGAGAGTATACAGCAGGGAATGTGATCGTACTGCTGCACCAGATGCTGTATGAGTAGTGTATATATTCCCTTCTCTGGTTATTTTCTCTATCCGTGATAGATGTACTGCGACATCTGGATATGCGCGTACGTGGGATTCGAGTGATTTTGCCAGGTCTGAACCCGAAATTTCTGGTGTTCCTATCCAATTATAGATGGTTTCTGATACCACCGACTGCCCTCCAAATGATTCTGTAATCAGTGCTGTTGATAGTTGTTTGCGTGCCGCATAGACTGCGCCCGCGCATCCCGCTGGACCACCGCCCAGGATTGCCACATCATAAATTGTGTCTGAGTTCATACAGGGGTTAGTATACCATAGGCTGGCCCAGAAAAATCGATCCTGAGCCAATTTTGAGCCTCGTAGTTGGGGAGAATCAAACAGGTAATTTGAGAGAGCACTACGGCGCATAGGTTATAGGTAGTTACAGCGGATTCTTGAGCTGTATCTCTGCAAGTCAGCAGACCCTCTGCCTCTAAACACTTATTTGTAGATATATTCTCTCGGATTCCTACTAATCGTTATTTTTATAAGACTATAATATTGTGCGACACAGAGAAAGCGGATTCGGGTAATTCGGAAGTTGGTTTTAGTATATTTATATTGTGTAAAAAACCTTTCTGAGTATCAATACTGGTAGTAATTACAACGATAATAGAGTAGAGAAGCATTAGAGACGGAAAACCTAGAAAGCCAGCTAAAGCGTGTAAAAATCACCATATTATTGATACGTTAATATCTCTATGTCGTAAAAGATATATTGTACGACACACTGTATACAGCAGACCAGGGCTGGAATTCAGGCTGAGACATACCCCTCTGGCCCTAGTTCTCTGTTATAAATTAGCGCGTAGCTATTTGCATGTAGTCGACGGCTCCAGTCCTTCGATCTCGGCTTCTTCGGCGCTGACAAAGTATACGCGGTTTTCTGGTTTGATGCGATCTGCGGATTTACATCCTACAGGGTAGTACTTTGCTCCATTTTTCGAGGCAACATACGCACGAGCGCTATTCCCTCCTGTGACAGGCTCATTGCCTGCATCATTGAGTTCAGATTTTGATTTGTTAGAAATAGCTCCTTCAGAATAATAATTATAGGACTCTACATACGGCTGCTGGGCGCTGATGGTCGTAGTTGTCTTCGACTTTTGAGCCCATGAGACATCTGATGCTGCCCCCTCCCCTTGTGTTGGACTATTGACGAGTTGAAGATTGTTAGGTAATTGTTGAATATCTAATTCGGCTCCATTATGCGGGCGAATGAAGCGCGTTCCAGATTCAGATGACTGTACTTGCGAGGCTGTGTTGGAGTTTCCAATACGATAGCCGAGATATAAACTGAGTAATATCATAATAAAACTTAATAACGTATATGTCAAATCTCTTTTTGATACTGATATCTTGATTTCTTTGTCCATAATAGGTATACTAGTCCCTGTTACTCGATTATCAGGGTCACCGGAATGAATAGTCACCATTCACGATTACGAATAATACAAACACAATTGTACATATATAATACAGTATGGCAACCAAACTCGCCGCCGGTAAGGCCTCCCGTACCGGTGACTCTAATCCACAGTTTCTAGGGACCAAAAAATACGATGGTCAGGTCGTAAAGAATGGTGATATTATCATTCGTCAGCGTGGTAGCAATATCGTTGCTGGGAAAAACGTTCGTACGGCTCAGGACTACACCCTGTATGCAGTCGCTGACGGTATCGTAAAGTTCTCACGAACACGCAAGGTATCGTTCAATGGCAAAACTCTTACAAAGAAAGTAGTCAATGTAATGCCAAAGAAAGAAAAAGAAGAGGCGCCATCCCCTGCCCCCAAGAAAAAGACTTCTAAATAATACAATTACAAAAAACCTTTACATGATGTAAAGGTTTTTTGTTGTGATCCATCTTTGCTATTTACAAAAATCCGAAACTGTTTGAGTCATCAGACGAGTTTTGCAGGATTGTTAGAAACGCAAAGATGGATCAGGGTAATGGAAGTTATTTACTTTTCTGAGACTACTTCAAGGGTGCAGTCATGGGTACCTACCTGTATCGTGTATTTCCCTGTCTTCTTTATTACAGGTATATGTATATGCTCTTGGTGGATAGACGATCGCAAATGTGCCGGGATACGCGCATGAATTGCTGAGACGATTTCTCGTTCATGGATTGCTTTGTACAGCGACCCGTGACTGTCCGCACGAGCTGGTATGGCAAGAGGAGATTCTGCTAGGGTTTCATATACTTTGGGCGGAACTTCGTTACTAGTTGATTGGCCAGTATTAGTAAGGTTTTGATATTTAGCCAGGTTCCCAGGAGTCGCCTCCAATGCTTTTTTCAGAGGTATGAGTTTATTGCGTGCCAAACCATCAGCGACCGTAACGACCGCACCTTTTTTCCCTATATCTTTGACATTATCCAGAAGCAGTACTTTCATAGGCTTCCAGTATATACTATTTTCCTGTTTGGATAAACTGGATACCACGATTTAGCACCTCGTCTATAGTGTCAGTGTAATTAGAGTCTTCGAGAGCAATATCAGGGGACACGCCCTTGTCTGATATAGAGTTATTGTTGGGTGTATACCATTTTGCTACGGTGATTTTGATGCCTGACCCATCCGACATATCAACTAATTCCTGCACTGATCCTTTGCCGAATGTAGTAGATCCTATAATAGTAGCACGTTTGTGATCCTGTAGTGCTCCTGCCAATATTTCTGACGCAGAGGCACTCCCCTGATTAACCAGTACTACTAATTTCATATTTGAATTGAGGATATTGTATCCTTGGCTTTTGAACAGGTCTTCTTTTTTATTTTCTGTTCCCGGGCGCTCGCGTACTATGACCGTATTTTCAGGTAGAATCATGCTTGCGATTTCTATAGAACTATCCAGCAGCCCTCCCGGATTACCCCGGAGGTCCAGAATGACCCCGCTCCTCCCTGCTCGCTGTGCTGCAGCCAACATCGTTCGGATTTGATCTACTGATTCGCGAGTAAATGTATAGAGAGAAATAACCTCTATCGTGCCGCGTGTTTCTGATTTTGTTGTAGGAATAGCAATAGTGTCGCGAACTGTAGTGATACTGATGGGCTGCACTTGATTTTTGCGGACAACTTCTATCGTAATTGGTGTACCTTTGGGTCCACGAATCTTTTGGATTATTTCATCCATCGACAATTCCGTAACGTCCTCTTTCTCTATTTTATAGATGATATCACCTGCTAAAAATCCTGATTTTTCTGCAGGAGATCCTTTTATCGGTGTAATAACAGTCAATAAGCCGTCTTTCATGCCCACCTCTATTCCGATACCTGAGAATGACCCCTGGACAGAATCCTTCAGACTTTTCAACTGATCGCGAGAGAGATACGTAGTATAAGGATCATTATAGCTTTCCACTAAACCACTAATTGCGCCCTCGATCTGTTTGGATTGTTTTGGGATTTTATCTTTGAACGGGTAGTTTTCGCGCAGTATTTGTGATGCCTCCCAGAATTTAGTGAGATCAACTTTATATGTGGTGGAAGCGTCTACAAAGGTAGCAGAGAAATATCCTGCAAAAAATAGGACGCAAGCACCAACAATAATAGGTAGTGTATTAGAACGAACGGGTGATGACATAGTCAGATTAGTATATCATATTAGTCAGTGTCTGGAAGCACATATCCAGCCTGTGTATACTGATTTGCTGGATCCCAAGATAACCATGACTGGATACCGAGCTTTTCTAATGCTTGTATCTGAGCTTTTACCTCTGGTTCTCCGTACTGAGCACCCAAATCAAAATCCTGTATCCAGGGTCGTATTTTGGTAATAGGCTCACCGAGAGCGGTTGTTTTAGTGATGGCCCCCTCTATCGCCTTGAATACTACTTCATATGGATATTCTGCAGGGTTATCAAATCCGAATGATCCAGGTGCGTAGTGAGAAGGATAAATCATAGGCGCAAGATAGTCCACATGTGGAAGTATATCTTCCCATACCTGCCCTATCCCGATATCACTTCCCTGTGCTGTAGTAGTCAGTCCAAATACATCAGCTGATAATGGAATTCCACCCTCAGCCCGTAGTTTGACATCCAAGGTTTTGAAAAACTTTGTTATCTCGCGACGCTTGGTGGAATTATCAGGAATAAGGATGTCTGACGTCGGACCTTCGCTCGGGTAACGTACATAGTCGATATTGATTTCATCTATACCTAATCTGTAGGCCTCCTGTGCTAGAGCAACTATGTAGTCGTGATATTCGGTATTAGACGGATCAACCCATTTATGATTCCCTTTGTAATCATGCCAGGGGAGCCCGTCTGATGATCGCAGTCCCCACTCAGGTTTTTGTTGAACAATATAAGGGTCCTCGAAGGCCGAGATACGCCCTATGACATAAATCCCGTGTTTGTGAAAATCCCTCACAGCAGTACGCAGCGAGCTGATTTTTTGTGAATAGACTCCCAAAGCCTTCAACGCAGAGTCAGAACCAGTGTACGTAACTCTCCCTGTAGCGTCTTTGATATCGATAACCACGCTATTAAGGTTATTGGATGTGACAATAGCATTAATTAATGCTGTACGGCGCTTTTGTATGCCAGTAGTCCAACCCGACAAATATAGTGCGCGAACCTGATCAGGTGTTGACACATGGCTCTGGGTCAGGGGTAGTTGCGCATTCCAAGATTCTTCTGCTCGTACATATCGCACTTGAGGTTTTGAATGTACTCCATAACTTTGATTAGATTGGTCCATAAATGCAGCTATACTCCACCCCCCTAATGCACACATACCACCCAAGGCAAAGGCGGTGATATGACGACGTCTATGAGGTGTATGCATTGGCTCGTTATGCATAGAGGCAGACTACTTTTCAGGTTTATTGTGCTCGCGCTGCTTGCGTCCTTCTTGCTCTAATTTATGAAATAGATGAGGTATTGACATCATGCCATTATGGCTATGCATATAACGATTTATTTTATTGCGCCAACGTAGATAGGTTGCTGCAAATACCATTGCAACTCCAATGAGTATCGACAGTACTGTAACAAATGAGTCAGCAAAAGGTATGCAGTGAATAATGATCAAAAGCAGTCCGGAATAACCAATACAGCGTTCGAGCGTCATAATATGGCAATTATATAATATATTTACTTACAAGTAAATAACATTACGAACTCCCCTTTTGTTTTGTGTGGTTGAGATAAGTAATTCACTATCTCGGTAGGTGTTCCCGAAACTAGTTCTTCGTGGAGCTTTGTCATTTCGCGACAGACTGTAATGCGGATATCAGGTGCATGCTCAACGAACCATGCAGCTGTTTTTTCTATACGATGAGATGATTCATAGGCAACGATAGGATATACATATTTCTCCCGCTGTAATATCGTTACGATAGTTTGAAACAAGGTTTCGCGGCCTTTTTTATGTGGAATAAATCCAACAAACTGGAACCCGTGACTGGTATCTAACCCTGACCATGCAATTGCGTTGGTTATGGCGCTCGGACCACCAATAACCTCTATGGTAGTATCTGGCAGTTTGGTACGAATGCAAGCTATCAAATAGGTCCCGGGGTCAGAAACACCCGGCATACCAGCATCTGATACAAACGCTACGTGCTTGCCGGATACAAGAGATTCGATAACCTTGGGCTCTACTGAATTGTGTGAGTGTTCATCATAGGACCACAGAGGCTTGGAAGCTATTTTGTAGTGGAAGAGGAGTCCTTTAGTGACGCGCGTATCTTCGCAGATCAAAATATCGCATTCGGAAAGCGTACGCAAGGCGCGCAGTGTGATATCTTCCAGATTACCTATTGGGGTTCCTATGATAGATAGTCGAGACATATATTCTTGTAAACAACACGATTGTTCTTGTGCTTGGAGGCAGACTCGAACTGCCGACCCCTCCCTCTTCAGGGGAGTGCTCTAACCAACTGAGCTACCCAAGCGCGCCACACAGAGTTATTTCTCTGTTACCTGTGAATAATAGCATATATGCATAATATTTCCAGTGTATACTGTGGTTGTTATTAGTTTAACGACGAGAAACTATGTACTATTTCGAAATTATCAAGAACAAGAAAGAAGAATTCGTTCTTGGACTTCGTGCCAAAAATAGCGAGCTAATCTTTAAAACAGAAGGCTACGCTACGAAAGCACATGCCAAAAAAATGGCATCAAAAATAATTGGCCTCACCGAGGAGGTTGAGGTCCGTGATTTGACTGTTATACCCAAAGTCGACAAGACTACAGCAAAGAAACCTGTAGCTAAAAAACAAAAAACTCAGAAACATACTGAATCTGCAGAGTAATATCCTCTATTACCTACACTCAGATATATCCTATCCGACCAACCTAATAACGACAAAAAACCGCGCGTCATGACGCGGGTTTTTGTTTTTAGGGAGCTTATTATTATTTGGACCGGCTCTTCTGGTGGACAGCAAAGTCGTGACTAGTTTCGTATGAGAATAGCTCACTCTCTGAAAACCAGTGTGAGATTTCTGCCGCAGCCTCCTCTTCATCGCCTGAAGCATGAATAACGTTGTAAACATCAGATTTGACCTTGTCTGCATATGCAAAACTGAGATGTGCGTAGTCACCACGAATAGTTCCAGGTGCGGCAGATTTTGGCTCTGTTGAACCAACTAATTTGCGTACTAATGTTACGGCTTCGACACCTTCTAGTACGAATGCCAACACAGGCCCCTCCTGCATAAGCTTTAGTGTGGTATTAAATACATCCTCGCCTCGTCGAGTAATGACCTTCCCTATTGTTTCGTAGTGATGATGGAAATGCTCCACATCTGGCTGAAGCATTTTTGATCCGACAATTTTTAGTCCAACTTTTTCAAATCGTGCAAGAATTTCCCCCACGATACCTCGTTGTACTGCATGAGGCTTAAAAACAATAAGAGTTCGTTCTAATTCCATAATTAATTCGTTAATTTCTAAGGTTATAGAAATTATAGTATTATTAGCTTGTAACCTGGTCATACTAGCATAGATTCTATGAATCCTCTATATACAGATTATCGGGTAAAAGTATTCGCACGCCATCCTCTAGAAGGAGTTGTTTTGATGGAGGACGGACGTTTAGCTGTATATACTAAAATGCCCGCGGAACACAATCTTGCGAACCTCGACATAATATTGCAGATTTCCAGGCACTTTAACGCACCTCAGAAACAGGTAGTGCTGGTTCGCGGTCACACACTGCCCAACAAAACTATTCGAATATACACAACATAGCCGGTACCTCATGGTACACTAATACTGTTTATGCGTATTATTTTTAGGACTTTTATTCTCTTTCTGGTCACAGTAAGTGGTGTGCAACCAGTACTAGCTCAAGTGTCCGATAGCAATGTTGATGCAGTACAGGTGCTCATTGCACCCGAAGAAGCTACTCAATCCAAGAGTACTGCTTTAGAAATTGTAGAAGAGGCGTTAGAACTACCCGACATTCAGTACGATATTCAAAGAGAAGTTACTGATACTGTATTTTTGACCACCATCAATGCTGCTGATTTTCAGGAGCTACAGAATGATCCTAGTATTTTAGTACAGAAGAATGAGTACAGACGGCTGTTCACCTCATCCGACACCCTATCATTGATCGGTGCAAATACGGTACACGCACTGCCTAATGGAACCGGATCAGAATATGCTACCGCCATAATCGATAGCGGAATACGCGGGACACATGATTTTTTCACCACACTAGGCACAGTCTTCGATGCGAGCACCAATCCTAGTCGCGTTATACTGGAATACTGTCAATCAGGAGGACTACCTATTGTAGACGGGTTTGGAAACTATATACTCGATGGCCTGGGACACAGACTATACCAGGGCATATCCATGTGCAGCGGAAATGAGTCTTCTCCAACTATTATTAATGGATTTACCTATTATTCCAACACTATTGTGGCGACAACAGCCTCCTCGCCTGCAGCTTCGGCTCCTTGCCTGGGTGAGTATCCAGGGTTTGATACTGACTGTAGACACGGCAGCCATGTCGCAGGCATAGCGGCAGGCACAGCCGCAAGCTATAGCGGCACCGCCTATTCAGGCATTGCACCCGCGTCCCCAATAATTTCTTTTAATATATTCACAAAATATACTGATGCTAGTGTCTGTGGTAGCGGAGATCCTTGTTTAGCTGCAACTGACGCCGATATATTATCAGCATTGTCACAGCTGGAGAACCTGGTCGTTGAAGGAGAAAAAGTAGGCTCTGTAAATCTATCCTTGGGTGGCGCCGCCTATGCCAATCAGTCGCAGTGCGATCAGAATAATATCCTGTACTACTATGCATTCCAGCGGCTACGCACATTGGGTGTCCCTGTCATCGTTGCCGCAGGTAATAATGGCTATGTCAATGGGATATCGTCTCCTGGATGTGTTTCAACCGCATACTCTGTAGGCGCTACAACAATTACATCTCCCGGGGTTGATCAGATCGCATCCTATTCTAATATTGCTTCATTCATAGACTACCTTGCTCCTGGAACGCTCCTAACGTCAGCAAATTCTGATACTGCTAGTGGATTTTTTAGCCTATCAGGAACATCTATGGCAACACCTATTGTGGCAGGTGCATTTACAGTATTGCGATCACTATTCGACGGGACTCATGCGCCCTACCCTTATCGTAGTCTCGATGCAATTGCCCATGCCCTAACCACAACAGGACTACCTCTCGACGATGTCCGCCCTGGAGGAGTTATTGATGCTATTCCACGCATTCGCATGGATGCTGCGGTTACGCAGTTGGCAAATATGCCCTATATCACCCTACCCAATCAAAGTACGGTGAATATCTCATACCCTCTAGCCTATGCCTTCGAGGTGTCGAGCGGAGATGATATTGAAGCTCAGGATATTATTATTGATCCTAGTTCGACTGTTACTACCGATGATTTCTCTTGTACTCCTGCCTCATCATCATTTTATGACTGCGATATCACTATTTTGTCCGATGGTAATCTGCGACTATCTGTTACGGATACCAATAATCAATCCTATACCACACCTGCCCAGACCTTCAGTAGCATCCCTATTGTGAGTAACATCACTACAACGACTGCAAGCGGTTCTTACTCCACAGGCACAGTCATTCCCATAAACGCTACTATTACGGGAACAGATTCAGCACTGCGAGTAGGATCTCGTTTTTCCGCCCTACTGAACAACGGTGTTTCGGTAACACTCACTGCTACAAATTCATCATCAAATACTCTCACGGGCTCCTATACCATTGGAAGCCTAGGGTCTGGACAAGATACTTCGAAACTGCAAGTTGTAAGCATTTCATCTGTGGTACTCACCGAATTAGACGGCACAATCTACGGTAATGCAGCATTCAACCCTTCTGTAGTTGGCGCCAACCTGGATCAGTCGGGCAAGGTAATTATTATTGATGTTACAGCACCTACCATCATCTCTGCTGTATTATCAGGAGGGTCACCGACAATCACAACGGGTAACACCATCACCTTGACCCTGACGACAAACAAGGCAATATCCTCTACCACAATAACTATTAACAATGCTGCATCGAACATTAATCACATCAACGCTACTACCGTTCAGGCGACCCGAGTAGTACAGCCTAGCGAGACAGGATCGGTTGTATTTTCCGCGCGGGTAACTGATCAGTTTGGAAATAATTCTGGCGTAGTCACGACCACTACTGATAATAGCTCTCTGATAATGGAATCCATCCCCACCACAGTATCGTCTAGTGGTGGTGGAGGAGGAGGCGGGGGTGCGGCAACGCCCGCTGCACTACCTGTTGCAGACAAGCTGTCGTTCTGTTCTGCCGAACTAACCAACACATTAACAGAAGGTACTTCGTCCACTCAGGTGCTGTATGTTGAAACTGCTTTACAGATTGCAGGATTCTTTGGTAGCTTGCCTAATCTAGATTACAACAGTGGCACTACTGCAGCAGTCAAAAGCTTCCAAGCACGATATTCCCCTTCACATATAACAGGCGTAGTGGATGCGCAGACATGGAAGCTGTTGCAATTCTATGGCGGCTGTGGCACGAATGATAACAAAAAAGTACCCGCTGCCACGAGTGCTTTACAGAAAAGCATTGCACCAACCACCTACCCTGATCTCAAAAAAACTCTCAGGAGCGGCGACCGCTCACCTGCAGTAGCCACCACACGCACCCTACTAGCAAAATTAGGATATCTCAAACCCGTCAAAAAGCCCTCCTCACTACTAAACTCATCCTTAGCAAAATCGATAAAGACATTCCAAAAACAAAATAAGTTAACGGCGACAGGACGAATCGATCAAAAAACCTACGCACTACTCATAAAGCTTGTTAAATAACGAGCGTCGTGATAGAACACTCTATAAAATCAAACTATCATGAATGAACATATTAAAAAGTACGGGGTGCTTGCTCTAAACTGTGGCGCCCTGTTGGCAGGTATATGGATTGCGAGTACTCATATCGGCCAACTACTTTCTACACCAGGATTAGTGTTGATATGCTGCACCCTATTTCTAGGGTATCAACTTGGCAAATGGACGTGCCATGCCCACGCTCGCAATATAGGGCTGTGGGTTACAGTCGGTATATTTACCATTCTTAACTTTACCCACTCTCTCATTGATGGGGCCAGCTTGGCGGCGGGCTTCGGCAGACGTATAGAGTCTGTCCAATGGGCAGCATTATTGTCGCACGAACTGGCGCGCCAGCCTGCTCTCTACATTATGATCCTTGCCATTCTGGCACCACTCCGTAGCAAGTGGCTGTTGGCGCCCCTACTAGTTACTGGTGTATGGTGGACGGGTCTGCAACTTGGCAAATCTACTGGGTCGATCGTACGCGATGTCCACGGACTGGAACTGGTTACGAACTTAGGTTTATTCCTATTTCTAGGAGACATCCTCCATCATCTACGTGAAGAATGGGAGAAGATCACTGGTAAAAATAAATGCTGCCATGATCATTAGTTGCCATTATAAAAACACTGATTCCTTGCCAGGAATCAGTGTTTTAAATTATGAGCCTATTAGCTCTTGCTTCTGCTGTCGCGTGAGTGATTTTATGTATGCCTCCTGCTGACTAGCCTGTGATCTATCGGGACATTGCTGTTGATACACCAATGTTACCGGTTGGCGCGCCCTGGTATAGCGCGCACCTTTTCCTTGTACACTATTATGCTCTCTAATACGCCTCTCAACATCGGCTGTGATCCCGCAGTAGAACGTCCCATCTGCGCATCGTACAATATAGACCCAGTACACACGCATGATAATTACTCAGTATCCCGATAAGTGGTATCGTTAATTGGATTGGATCGATGAAACTCCTGAGTATTAGCGCGTGGTGACTCTGAACGTGGCATAGTCAATGAGGCCAGTACATAAAAAATTACACACGGTATAATACCTGTAAATATTAGTAAAAATACAAATATCACGCGTACCACCGTTGCATCTATATCAAAGTATTCTGCAATTCCACCCAATACTCCAGACACCCTTTTATTATGTTGTGATTTTATAAGTCGTTTCATATAGATATATTGTAACACTATGCATCAGTAAACTCTTTAGAATTTGCAGATTTGTACACATTGTTTCGTACAGATCTCTGCATTAGGATTATGTCGACAAGCCGACGCACAGTCTTCCCAGATTCCTTTTATATTAGTACAAGAAAGTTCACCTAGGCCCGTACACTCATTATAGGTATTATCCCATGTGCCACCCTCGCGTACACAGGCAACTGCCGCGACAGGCTTGGTAATGTCAGGATTATCAATAATATTATTTAGGGCGCTTGCGATTTTAAAAGTAATACGATAATCAGAAGACGTTATCTGAATTTTTGATTTGGGTGCAGGCTCAATCTTTGAGAGAGATATTTCGTAGTCTTTGTAGCGTAATGGTGCTCCATCAGATCTATAGGTGATTGCTTCAGATTTATCGTCAATTGACAGCATCAAAGAGGTTGTAATAGTACCTGCCGCAATACACTGAACATCGAGTGGGCAGCGGCTATCGGCTGTTACCGAATTCAGTTTTATCGACAATCCCAGTCCTGATCCTGTTTGCCCAGGCTTGAGAGTAATTTCTTCTGGCCCCATCACGCGACCACCCGAAGTTGGTGCCACCTGAACGCTACTCACCGCGAATATATTACCTGTCGTGAACTGACCTTTCACAGTGGCTACTGCGCCAACTGATACATTACTAGTATTTACTAATTCTACTTTGAGTGGGACTATGTAGGGTTCTTTCGCATTAGGCAGCGCAGATTGAGTATGTAGATACCATTCGCCTGTAGGAGATTTCTGCAAAGTACCAGTGAGTTCTACTCCGGAACATGGTTTGAATTCACACTGTAGCCCAGAACGTCCTACAGAGGAACCATCTGGACATATCAGAGCCTCTTGTGTGCAGGCAACCTGTTCCGTAGATGTTGGGGATTGTGTTCTCCAGATGAGTACCGCCCCGATGACGATGATTGCGAGAAGAATGGAAATACTATCTTTTGTTTTCATATATGTACAGTATACATCAATAACAATAACTCGTACACAGAGGGGCGTTGTCACAGGATATATACATGAACGTAATACTAGTGTGAGAACTAAGTACTGGTCATACCTTTCCCATCCTCTTTATAAGAGTTTTAACTTTAACCATATTACCTATGAACACAGTAACTGGAATATTTAACAAAAGAACTGACGCAGAAAATGCTATTACAGAAATTAACAAACTCGGTGTTTCTGGAGAAGACATTTCCTATGTCTTCATGGACAAAGATTCCAAAATGGTCGATGGACATGCTGCTGACAGCACTAGTGTAGGCGAAGGTATTTCAGCAGGCGCTACGACAGGCTTGATGATTGGTGCAGTTGCGGGTCTAGTTGTCGCCTCAGGAATATTACCAGGGCTTGGCGCATTATTTGTTGCCGGCCCCCTGGCGGCTGCCCTGGGACTGACGGGGGCTGTTGCGACTACTGTTGCAGGAGCGTTAACAGGCGCTGCAGCTGGCGGATTAGTTGGTGCACTGGTCGGCCTCGGTGTGAGCGAATCTGACGCAGCGATGTATCAAGAAGAGCTTAAGAAGGGAGGAATACTCGTTGTTGCCCGCTCGGAACAGAGTGGCCTCGGGGAAATATTTACAAGATTCGGAGCACTCGAAGTTCGTGAGTACAGCTCTGAATAATGACGTACACGATTGCTGTATATTCAAGTATTAAAGCTCAAAACTAAAACCGCTCATATGCGGTTTTAGTTTTAGGTAACACCACTAATAGTATTGGGTGTTTTAATATACATACCGAGAGAGCCTATTATTCTGACTTCTCACACACAATACCTGCGTAATGTATGGGTGAATATTTTTGTGTTGTGTCCGGAACAAGTACCCCTTCCCGCTCTATCAATGGATAGCGTAGTTTAGTTACTCCTATCTCTGAACCCGGGCCATACCTACCCTGTGGGCCACGAACCTTCTGATAAATCTCAAGCTCACGGTTACGCGAACCTTCAACCACGTAATCAAATACTACTTCTAGTGCTCCCCCACGGCCAATCACACCTGATAGTGTGCCTTCGTAGCCGTTGGTCATATCTGGGCCGGATTGTGTTCCGCGCTTTACTCCTGTGAAGCGGCCATCTTTTTGTTGTATTAACTCAATGTATTCGCGTACTGTGTAGGGGGCTTTTGTTGTGGCAGCATGATAATGTATATAACACTTCTTTTTGGGAGTATGTGCGAACCGAACCTGAATCACATCAATATGCATAATGAGGTACACAACGAATATACAAGAAATACCTACCCACAGCCACGATAACACATTTCGTCTCCTTATGAGATAGAACCAGGTTAGGATATTTTCCTTTTTCATGAGCCTAGTATATCACACTATTTAGTAGCTATGTCAAATTAAGCGAAATGCTTATGGTCCTGACTTGCGCGCAAGGATATTTGTATTAACCGTAGCATCAGGGTATACTTTGCCCTATGAATGAATCGATTGAACATGTTCGCCATAGTTTGGCGCATCTCATGGCAGCGGCAGTTGTCAAAATGTATCCTGATGCGCAGCTGACCCTGGGCCCCGCTGTAGACGACGGATTTTACTATGACGTACACTTTCCTACGACCAAGCCTACCGAATCCGACCTATCAAACATAGAATCAGTCATGCGTGAATTATTGCCTACATGGCATGGATTTTCACGCCTCGATGTTACAGCTGATGAAGCACGATCGCGATTTGCCGGCAATATATTCAAGCTCGAATTAATTGATGGAATCGTAGAGCGTGGTGAAGATATAACTCTGTATCAGTCAGGAGATTTTGTCGATTTGTGTCGCGGTGGACATGTGACTGATATGGCAAGTGTTGATCCAGAATGCTTCAAGCTACATCGTATTGCGGGTGCCTATTGGCGCGGAGATGAAAATAACCAGATGCTTACCCGTATTTACGGTCTTGCCTTTGCGACAGCAGAGGACTTGAAAACAGAGCTGTGGCGTCGTGAGGAGGCTGAAAAACGCGACCATAGAAAGATCGGCAAGGAGCAGAAATTATTCACTGTATCAGAACTAGTCGGCGCAGGGTTGCCGCTGATGCAGCCTCGCGGAATGATAATTAGAAAAGAGATCGAGGACTATCTTTGGGAGCTACACCACACCAAGGGTTATAGCAGAGTATGGACACCTCATATCGCAAAAGAGGTCTTGTACGAAACCTCAGGCCATGCCGCAAAGTTTGGCGATGAGTTATTCCGTGTTCAAGGTAAAGAAGAATCGTTTATAATGAAGCCAATGAACTGCCCGCATCATATGCAGTTATTTGCTGATAATCAGTTTTCTTACCGGGACATGCCCGTACGTTATTTCGAACCAGCCACCATCTATCGTGATGAAAAGTCAGGGCAACTGTCGGGCTTGACTCGCGTACGATCTATTACTCAAGATGACGGACATTTATTCTGCCGAATGAGCCAGATAAAGCAGGAAGCATCAGTAATAGCACAGATCATAAAAGAGTTCTACACAACTATGGGAATGCTCGACGGCTACTGGGTACGATTATCCACTCGAGGAGAAGACAAGAGTATGTATATAGGAACAGAGGAAAACTGGGATATTGCGGAATCAATTCTGGAAGAAGCAGCCCAACTCAATGGATTAAATTATAAAGCCGGCCCAGGAGAAGCTGCATTTTATGGGCCAAAACTAGATTTTATGTTCCAAGACGCAATTGGGCGTGAATGGCAACTGGCTACTATACAGTGTGACTTTAATCTGCCGGAACGTTTTGATCTATCATTTGTAAACGAAAAAGGTGAGAAAGAGCGACCAGTAGTGATCCACAGGGCAATATCTGGATCACTAGAGAGGTTCATGGGAGTTATGATCGAGCACTTTGGTGGAGCATTCCCCGTATGGCTGGCACCTGTTCAGGTTGCAGTCTTGCCCATTAGCGGTGACAAACATGGGGAGTATGCGGAAACCATAGCCGCCGCACTAGCTGGTGCGGGTATACGCGTAGAGATATCGCGCGACGAAACCCTGGGCAAACGTATCCGTAATGCAAAAATAATGAAAATTCCCTACCAGATCGTAGTCGGCGACCAGGAGCAAGATACTAATACAGTAACGGTGGAGGGTCGTAACGATCTTAAATTACCAGGAATTCCGCTGGCTGATTTCACACAGAGAATCCTGGGCGAAATCACAGGGCGAGTTTTAAATTAGCGTACCGCTCAGATAGAGGCAACATTTTATTTTTCTGGTATACTATAACTGTATGAACAATAACTCATTCTATAACATTGTCGCTCTTCTGCATGTTCTGCAGAAAAACCTTTATCAAATAGATGAGTACTATTTACCCCAGGCCAGTAATGAAGGAGAGCGCGTGTTTTACCGCAATCTCAAGATGGATCACGAGAACCATATCAAAGAGCTCACCCAGCTGATGAGTGAGTACACTACCAAATAGGCTATACCTTCAAAAACTATACCATATACAATAAACCCTGCTCATGAGCAGGGTTTATTGTATATACAGTAACTCTTTTACACATCTACCTCCGCCATTGTGGCATTGGTCTGAATAAATGCCTTGCGCGATGGTACATCGTTACCCATCAATGTACTGAATATTTGATCAGCTATCAGAGTATCCTGAATCGTGACCTGCTTCAGGATACGTCGAGCAGGGTCCATGGTAGTCTCCCATAGCTCTTCTGCGTTCATTTCTCCGAGACCCTTGTATCTCTGCAATCCCGTAATTCCAGCAGCCTTCAGCTTGCCCTTATCCTCGTCACTGAGTTCCGCTGACGACTCCCCTTCATCGCCACTGCTGATATCTACCTCGGGCTCAGGAGCTTTTACTATCTTGCCTGCTGATTTTTTTGGATTCTTTAATGCTTCTTGATATAGAGTTTCAATAATACTGAACTTTTCTTCATCGTTATATGCGTAATATAAATCCTTTCCGCGCTTGATTTTGTACAAAGGTGGTTGGGCAATATAGATATAGCCCGCGTCAATCAGTGGGCGCATATGACGATAGAACAATGTCAGCAGGAGCGTACAAATATGACTGCCGTCCACGTCGGCATCTGTTGCGATAATAATCTTGTGATAGCGGACATTTTCAATGTCAAAGGTATCTCCAATACTAGTACCGAATGCAATGATCATGTTTTTTACTTCTTGATTCCCTAGCATTCTATCCATGCGTGCACGCTCTACGTTCAAGGGCTTTCCTCGCAGCGGCAATATAGCCTGGGTCCGCCTATCACGCCCCTGCTTTGCAGTTCCACCCGCAGAGTCTCCCTCTACTATAAATAGCTCTGATTCATCAGCCTTCTTGGACTGACAGTCAGTGAGCTTGCCAGGTAACGACATACCTTCTAGAGCACCCTTTCGCATAATAGACTCTTTTGCTGCCTTTGCTGCCTTGCGGGCACGCAAAGCTAACACCATCTTTTTCATGATGTCCTTAGCATCTTCAGTATTTTTTTCGAGGAATTCTTCGAATGCTTCCCCTACCACTGTTTCTACGGCCCCACGAGCTTCGGGAGAACCCAGTTTGTCTTTGGTCTGCCCCTCGAACTGAATCTCAGGCATTTTGACTGATATTACCGCGACCATACCTTCTAGGATATCTGCACCATCGAATGTCCCCTCTTTGTCGGTGAGGACTTTGTTTTTAGTGGCATATTTATTGATTAGGCGCGTCAAAGCTGTTTTGAACCCAGTCACATGCATACCCCCTCCTGGAGTAGAGATATTATTTGCGAATGCAATAATTTTCGTACTCATGTCATCGACGTACCGCAAGGCACATTCTACGATAATATCTCCCGTCTGCTTTTCAACGTAGAATATATTTTTATGCACGGGATCTTCGTTCATTGTATAGTGACGGACCATAGACACTACTCCCCCTTCGAAATAATAGGTCACTGATGGCGCGGATAGCTCCAAATCATCACGTACCCAAATCACTGATTCGTGAGGAATTGGGCTAGTAACTTCGCGAGCATCTACCAGGGTAATACGCAAATTTTTGACCAGATACGCCTGTTCGCGATAGTGTGACACGATACGGTTCCAGGTAAAATTTACGGATGAAAATATAGTTGCATCAGGCTTGAAACATACTACTGTACCTGTTTCGTCTGATGAGCCTAGTTTTTTCGTATCCGCTTTGGGTTTTCCAATATGATATTCCTGGAAAAACTCTCCTCCTTCTCGTCGAGAACGCACCCACAGATGTTCTGATAACGCATTCACCACCGATGCTCCCACACCGTGCAGACCTCCCGATATTTTGTACCCTCCGTCACCGAACTTTCCTCCTGCATGGAGAACAGTCATGATTGTTTCTAGGGCTGACTTGCCTGTTTTGGTCATGATGCCTACAGGGATACCGCGACCGTTATCGGCAACGCGCACATATCCATCAGGCAGTAGCGTCACCTCTATATGGTCACAATGACCTGCCATGGCCTCGTCGCGACTGTTATCAAATATTTCCTTGATCATGTGGTGAAGCCCATCAGGTCCGGTAGACCCAATATACATTCCAGGGCGTTTACGCACTGGTTCCAACCCTTCCAGGACAGTGATGCTATCTGCGCTATAATTTTCGTCAGTTGCCGACTGGCTGTCATGGGTGGCTTTTGCTGATTTCTTTGCTGGCATATCTGGTCTAGTATAGCATATACCTGCCAGGTTTTCATCTTGAAAATTCACAAAATATGACTTATAAACTCTTCTTAAACTCACAGACCATAATTCGGGGATAGATGTAAGATTGCACCGAGGTCACTATTTTGAGATCAAAAGACTGTGTGATCCGCAACACCGACTGATCTAGCAACTGCTGTAATAACACATGCTCCGTTGTATACACTACTATTCGCCCGCCCGGGTTCAGCCTGGCCACACAATAATCAACAAAAGAGCTATAGAACGACTCTAAATTGATATCTTTCCCTATCTGCATACCAAATGGCAAGTCAGCAACAATCACGTCGAACATGCCGAGATTAGGAAGCTCCTTCAGGTCTGCTGTTTTAATCTCTACCGATTGGATTAACCCAGCTTTTTTTATGTTGCGCACAGCTGCTGTGTTTGCCTTGGTGTTTATATCAAACCCAACTAACTTGAGCTTGCTATTACTCAACCCGGCTTCAATTAACAATATTCCACTTCCCGAGCATACATTGAGATACGATGACACTGCATCCAGCCTACAGAGTCTATTCATAGCATACGCTACAGTTGGATTCAGACCACCCTGAATATGTTCAACTCGGTAATCGCGTACTGACAATGGTCGCGCTGTGGTACGAACGCCTATCTCCCAGACCTCTTCTACTTTTCCTATATATACTTCCAGGTCGGCGTCTTCTACTGGAACTAATTTGAAATGCTCCTGTATATAATCACGTATTTCTACTACTTCAGAAGAGTCACCACCAGCACAACTCAGGCGATAGGTTTTAAACGTATCCTTGCTACCCTCCGTAACCCATGCCACGAGCGAGCCAAGTACAGATTTATGATTAGAAATATACTTTGGATTATATTTTGTATCTCTCTGGATTAAATAGACGGAAATAACACTTCTCAATGATTTCAATTGAGAAATTTCATAATCTGGAGGACATTCGATATATACCGCAATGGTACTGCGCGCCATGATGCGAACATCTTTGAAGCTTTTTAATTCCTCCAAGACAAATTGTTGCAACCCTTCAATGTAGGTGCATTTTAAAACAAGAGGGTCCATAACAATTCAATCGGAATACAGCTTACCACACAACGAATTATAAGAAAACCGCCTCGAAGGCGGAATCTTTTATCTAACTCTTTGGAGTATATTCGTTGGCCTTGGACACAATTGCCTGGAATACGGTTGGGTTATCCTGGGCGAGTTGTGACATGATCTTTCGGTCTACTCCAATGCTCGCGCGCTTTAGGTTGCCGATGAATTGTGAATAGGTGGTTCCCAATGGTCGAACCGCAGCGTTGATGCGTACATTCCATAGTTTTCGGAAGTCGTTTTTCTTGTCACGGCGAGCTGCGAACGCATGATTACCGGCATGGTAAATAGCAGTGATCGCTTCGCGTGTTTTTGTGCTGCGACCATTTCGGTAGCCTTTTACTTGAGCGAGAATATTTTTACGAGCCTTGTTCGCCATGACTCCTCTTTTTACACGTGCCATATAATGATAGTTAGATTAGGAAACAATTCCCGTTGGCAAGAATCGCGCAACGTCTTTGTTCGACATAGTAAATTCCTGCAACTTTTTGCCGGCCAACTGACGAGAACGACTCTGACGAGCGTTAAAGTGAGCACCTCCCGGCTTGCGCCCCAAAATCTTGCCCGTACGGGTGATTTTTAGACGCTTTGCAAACATTTTGTTGGTTTTATTACCTTTGTTGGTAAGTTTGGTTCCCATAACAGCACGATACTAACAGAAAATAACGTTAAGCGCAAGTGCATTTTCGCCCCCTCCCCACCTCGCGTGTTGCCACTTTTGACCACCCTGGTACACTATCAGTATATGAACACCCCTCCCCGCCTGCTGGCAATCGGCGATACCGTTGTCGATGCATTTATTGAACTAATCGATGCACATGTGTCCTGCAAAATTGACCATGCCGGATGTGAATTATCAATGAGATTTGGCGACAAAATACCCTACGCGGATGACTATATACTCTACGGGGTCGGAAATCCAGCAAATGCTGCTGTATCGTGCGCGCGACTAGGTATACAGTCATCCATAATTACTCATCTAGGGGCTGACGACAATGGAGCAAAAACCATTGCGCATTTCAAAAATGAGCGCTTGAATATTGATGGCGTAGTAACCGAATTAGGCCAAAAAACAAACTATCATTACGTGCTCTGGTACCGTCCAGAACGTACTATTTTGGTCAAACACGAGAACTATAACTATAATTTCCCCGCAGAAATTAGTAACATTACAACACTGCCGGATTGGGTATATTTTTCTTCGCTGGCGGCTGGGACCGAACAATACCATGCGGATGTTCAACAATGGCTGCAAGAACATCCAGACATACGACTAACATTCCAACCAAATACATTTCAGATGAAGATGGGGACCGATGCCCTGGCAGGCATTTATCAGCGAACTGAATTATTTTTTGCCAACGTTGATGAAGGGCAAAGAATATTAGGATTCTCAGAAGATGGCAATCGCGCTATTGACCATATAAAAGCCCTATTATCCAAATTATACGAACTTGGACCCAAAATTGTTACACTGACTGATGGACCCAAGGGTGCATATACCTATGACGGAACATCTTATTTATTTTGTCCTATGTACCCCGATACCGCTCCACCGCTCGAGCGAACCGGTGTCGGTGATGCCTATGCGAGTACGTTTACCACATACTATGCCCAGGGCAAAAGTATCCATGAATGCATGCTGCGCGCACCTATCAATAGTATGAACGTGGTACAGTATGTTGGCGCCCAAAAAGGATTATTAACAGCAGAGGAACTGGAAGCATTTTACGCAAAACGTCCGCCTGAATATCAAATTGTCGAATTATAACCTCTATTCAACCAATCATTATTTATATGGAAAGTTCAACCCTCTCTTTCAAGCATATTGTTCTCGGGATTATCATTATTACCCTAATAGTCTTTGTTGCAACCTTACCACAACACCCGGCTCCTCCTGATACAGGATTGGTGCCCACTACCCCGCCACCCGCGACTGCTGCACAGACTGAATACCAGCCCGTGATTACTATTCAAACTGATACTACTGCACCATTATCGGGCATGGTAACATTGCTGGGTACAGGTAAAAATGTATATTTTGAAGGATCCTTCCCCGCCAGCCTAATTAGTAGTTCTGGGGTAGTTGTATGGCAAGGACCCGCTACTGCCCAGGGTGACTGGATGACTTCGAACCCTGTTCCCTTTATCTTGCCTATAGATACCACAACTATCCCAAATGGTTCCTATATATTGATACTCGAAAAAGATGATCCTTCTAATGGCGAAAGCGGTAGGCCGCCGTACGCATTACGTACGCCCATAACGATATCTAACTAAAATTAGAGCTATCATCTCAAGATCTTAGACATAGAAACAACTCCCCGCTCGGGAGTTGTTGTAGCAAATAATTATTAAACATTTGCTAACTTTTCTTTGAACTGCTTTGTAGCTGCTACATAACCACCCTCATCGATATCGAGCAGTCCTGCCGAGTATATTTCAGACTCTCGTACCAGATAGGTGACAATTGAATTACCCGAGATGGTATATCCATGCGTAATAACACCCTCTTCTTCTAATTGATCTAGAAAGGCTACCACTTGATCTAATTGTTCTCGCGTCCCCGCAACAATCATATTCAATACCCCGCTTGTTTTGATAAAATCTACAGAGAATATCCGCTCATGCTCCATGACAACTAATGGGTGTTGCGTAAAAAACTGAGGAGCTAGCTCGCCTATTTTACTGACCACTCTATCGTAGACAGCTAGCCTGTCGTCTTGTTTGGGTACCACAATCATACAAAGGAATTGCTCGTCGCCTGAGGTCGGGGTAATTTTTTGCCATACTGGCAAGATAAAATCATCATAAGTGAGTGTAGCTACATCAATATCGGAGATCAGTGATTCGATACGGTATTCAGTATCATTTTTTATACTCTGATCTATCCAACGAAATGCAGAATCGTCAAACAATGAGTGTGCTATAATCCCGTCACCACCAACACGCTTCACTCTCAGGTTATGTCCAGCTGCCCGAACATCTGAAACAGGGATAATACCAATGCGTAATGATGCACCACATACAGAATGTCCGTAATGATATAGTTTTATAGATTCATAACTCACCTCACGCAACAATTCTGGCGGAAAACAGGCGACAATACCATCGCCTGCGTACACATAGGGAATCTCAATACCTGATCGAACACTCGCACGAACCATCATATCAATACCTCCAGCTGCCAATTTCGTGACAGTGCTCCATTCACCCTTGTCAAAAAAAGCTGTTGACGACTCTACGTCAGTAGCAAGCACATACCAATCATCAGGAACGGCTGTGAATTCATCAGGACGTGCAAATAACTGACCAGGAACCATAGGATATCGCGGTAATTCAGAATAAAAATGCTGTGTCCCCATAGGTAATTACTATATCACATTCATTTCATATCCAGCAACGTGTATACTGTGAGTGTTATGCGTATTCTCATCATTGTAGCGTGTCTGTTTGTATTGTTCTTTTCTGCTGCGGGGTATGTGCGCGTAGAGTACCCTGAACTTTTTGAAACTATTATAGATAAGGGCAACCAGTTTATCTATAACACTACTTTTAAATTTGATAAAACCGACACAGACACTACAAATGCAGAGCCCAAAACAAACACCGCTCTATCTCCGGATGACTTACCACCTGCCACCTACGAATCCTATACTGCCGACAAACTCGCTCGCGCAAAGAAAGCCCCTGTAGTATTATTTTTTCATGCGTCATGGTGTCCGTCGTGCATATCGACAGACCGCATTTTTGTAAAAAAAATCACGACACTGCCTCCTGGGGTATCCATACTTAAAATAGACTACGATACTGCTGTCGAGTTAAAAGAGCGCTATGATATCACCTATCAGCATACCTTTGTCCAGGTTGATACGAATGGCAAGGAGCTGGCTCGCTGGAGCGGTGGCGCAATTGACGGAATAATCGCCAACCTGGTCCAGTAATACATAATGCAATGATATACACCTATACGTCAATAGGGGTGTATCAGTATAATGGTACACATATGCCAAAGATAACAAAATCACATGACCTAGCCTCGCCTCGTGGTATGCGAGATATTTTCGGTCAGGAGTACTATGAAATGCAGGGCTTTTTCGAGAAAGCTCAGGAAGTCGCGATGTACTATGGATTTGAACCTATTGCTACCCCTATTTTGGAGCACGAGGATATTTGGCTGCGTGCAGCGAGTGAATCTGACGCTGTCCAAAAAGAAATGTACAGCCTTGTGACCAAGGGCGGAGACAAACTTGCCATGCGCCCCGAGAAAACCGCGGGTGTCGTTCGAGCATATATTGAACATGGGATGAAATCCTGGACCCAGCCAGTTATGTTCTATCACTATGGACCCGTGTTCCGTCACGACAAACCACAAAAAGGCCGCTACCGCCAATTCCACCAGTTTGACCTGGATATCCTTGGAACCGAAGCACCTGTCGCTGATGCAATCATTATTCAGACAGCCTGGAAGATCCTTCAAGAATGTGGAGCCCCAAGTGATATTTTCGTAGAGATTAATTCTATCGGAGACGAAAATTCTCGTAAAGAGCACGACAAAGAACTGCGTGCATACTATAAAAAACACTCTGCAAAATTAGCACCCCTTGATCGTGAAAGACTGAAGACTAATGTATTACGTATACTCGACTCAAAAGAAGCAAGCACTATTGAAGTTAATCAAGGCGCGCCGAAGAGTATTGACTTTTTATCTAATCCTGCAAAAAAACACTTCAAAACAGTATTGGAACATTTGGATGAGCTGGGCATACCCTATCGAATTAACAACATGTTGGTGCGCGGACTGGACTACTACACTCACACTGTATTTGAAATCGTAGAGCCAGTAACCGACGAGGAAACCGGCAAGACACGCACTCAGGCAATCCTCGGAGGTGGTCGTTATGATTATTTGGCGAACAGCCTGGGGCACAAGAAAGAAATTCCGGCAGTCGGGATGGCAATCGGCGTAGAGCGTGTTATTCATGCTTCATGGTGGAAGAAATTGACTCCCCGCATTATAAAGCAACCAAAGGTATACTTTATTCAGTTAGGATTCGATGCAAAACTACAGAGCCTTTCAATTATGGACGATTTGCGCAAGGCAAAGATATCTATCCTACAATCGCTGTCAAAAGATAAGCTTTCTATACAGTTAGCTGCTGCTGAAAAATCGGGTGTACCTTATGTTCTGATATTTGGTCAGCGTGAAGCCTTGGACAAAACAATTATTCTACGTGATTTAGAGGCTCGAACACAAAAGGTAATCAAGCTAAAAGATTTGATAGAAACATTAAAGAAACTAAAGTAACATGACGTGGGAGCAATCAATAGTACAAAAAGAACACCCTGCGCTACATGAACGTGCAGTTGATATTCCACTAGAACAGATAACTGGTAGCGAGATTCAAGCAATGATAGCTGATATGCATCGATTATTGCAAGAACAGCATGACGGCGTAGCATTAGCAGCCCCACAGATTGGCGCATCAGTACGATTATTCATCGTATCTTCTCGGGTATTTACAAAATTGCACCCTCTGGAGCCACTGGTATACATCAACCCTGTCATAACCAAACGCTCTAAAAATCAAAAAACTATGGACGAAGGTTGTCTGTCAGTCCGCGGCTGGTACGGAAAAACTATTCGCAGTACCGATGTTACTGTTACCGCCTATAATGAGCGTGGGCACAAGTTCACTCGCCCGGCAACCGGGCTGCTAGCGCATATATTTCAGCATGAAATTGATCATTTGGAAGGTGTTCTGTTCTGCGATCATGCTACAGATATGGAGGAGGTCGAGATACCAGAATCAGCTCGGTAGTATACTGCTATATATGCGCGTAGTATTTTTCGGAACTCCAGCACTCTGTATACCCTATCTAGACATGCTTTCCCGAGAGCACGAACTCGTTGCTATTGTATGCAACCCTGACCAGCCTACAGGACGACGACAAGTAGTGATGCCGCCTCCGACCAAACAATGGGGTCTACAGCATGCAGTTACAGTCCTACAACCTGAAAAACTGAAGGGCTTTGAAACCACACTCGTAGAGTATGGGGCAGATATTTTTGTCGTTGTTGCATACGGCAAGATTATTCCAGAAGTTATTATCAAGCTCCCATACTACGGGACACTGAATGTACATTACAGCCTACTACCACGATGGCGGGGTGCATCCCCCGTAGAAGCGGCCGTGTTGGCTGGTGACAACCTATCTGGTGTCTGCATACAACAAATGCGATTCCAGCTGGATAGCGGGCCAATTTGGGCGTCTGAAGATGTCAACATAGGACCAAGTGATTATGCCCGAACGCTGAGAGACGGAATTATGGGCGAAGTTGGAGTGCGGTTACTGAAACAGACATTAGAGACAATTCAAACTTCTGACCCCCACTCTAACCCTCCCCCTCAAAGGGGAGGAAATACGGAACCCGCAGAACAAATCGGCGAGCCAACTTTCTGTTATCGAATTAAAAAATCTGATGGTGAACTTCTCGATACTGACGACGATCTAACACGCTGGCGCAAGTATCGGGCCTACCACCCCTGGCCTGGGGTCTTCTATTTTGACGAATCAGGGGCTCGTGTGAAAATAAATGAGGCGGTATTTGACAATGACCACTTTGTTCCTACTGTTATTACCAAAGAGGGCGAAAAACCGATGAGACTAGTATAACTAGCCTCCATGAATTTTATTTGCTATACTCGAGTTCAGATGATGACCATTATTTCCATATCAGTGCTCTTCGCATTTTGTTTTGCCGGAGTACTGCTCCCAGCAGTCACTGCATGGGGAGCCGACGACGGTCTTGTATCTACAGGATCGTCGTTTTTCTATTGACAAATATAATTCACAGGCGTAGCATACTGTTAAAACACTGCGCCATGCTGATATTGCTATTATTTGTAGGAGTCATTCTTTACACCAGAAATACAATCGTTACCGAGTGGAAAGATCTGGCAGGTAGCTCTGTGACCGAAAAAGAGGAGTTATAATATCCAGTAGTACGGATATGGTAGCTTCTCTTTTTGCATTGATCCCGGCTTAATCTGTCATTAATACTTTCAGATCTGCTAGTAATCGTGCAGCATGATTAGCAGGGTCCACGTTGGCATATACCTTTGCTATGCGACCTTGTGGATCAATGATATAGGTCATGCGTTTGGTTCCACCGAGTGCATTCTGGCACTCATAATCAGCGATCGTATCACAGTCAGGATCTGATAGTAATATAAAAGGCAAACTATATTTTGCCTTGAAACGCACATGAGACTCTACAGAGTCCTTTGAAATACCAAATACTGTAACGCCTAGCTCTGTAAATTCATCATATACATCGCGAATCATGCAGGCCTCTGTCGTGCAGCCAGGTGTGTCGTCCTTGGGATAGAAATACACCACCACCCATGATCCCAAATAACCGGATAATGGATATACTGATCTATCATCTCCTATCAAAGAAAAACTCGGCGCCATACTGCCTGGTTGTAACATAATAGGCTTATACTACCATACAACCTGACTATTATCATTTATGTATGTGTACAGACATTTTTTATATTCTTTGCCGATCAATTCTATACTCTCTTTCAGGTCTTCTAAGATACTGACAAATGAGTCTCGCGCTTCAGCACCTTCGCCTTGCAAAGACTGCTCAAACTCTTGCCAAGCACTGTTTCTCCGAATTACGAATAGTATACTAACAATAGCAAGTGCTGCAAAGTTAACATCAATGTCATCTGCATGAGAACCTATATAATTAGCTTCCAGAGACTGAAGTACTAGTTTGTATTTTTCCACTGCCTTGTTATACCCTGCTTTGTATGCCGGATACCTTTCTACTTCTGTTGCCACAGAATTTAGTGATGGATCTATCTGCATACTTGGAATTTCAAATTCTTCTCCTAAACACAAAAATTTCATAAGTTTCTCTAGTTTTTCACGAGAGTATCCACGCTCATCTAAAAGGCCATGTTTCTCTTCCAAGACTTCTATGGTGCTGGCTATACGTGATTCCATCGAAGACATATTTTCATTCATATATAACCAGCATATCATACTGATGTAGTTAGAAGAATCCACAATGAGCATCAATTACCTGCAAGCGTGCTACACTATGACATATGAAGCATGCATTGATTGTGGGAGGGTCCGGATTCATAGGTCAGGCATTGGTGAGAACATGCCTGAGCCGAGGATACCGCGTCAGTGTATTCGACATCCGTATTGGCAGTACTGAACACGAACATCTGCGCTACTATCCTGTTGACGTACAGGGCGGGAAATTGCCATCACTACCACTCTGCGACGTGATAATCAATCTTGCAGGAGCACCCATCAATCATCGATTTACAAAAGAGTACAAAAAAATACTCTGGTCCAGCCGTATTATATGCACGCGATCTCTACGCCAATGGGTAGAAACGCAATCCTGGCAACCGCAGATATACGTTGGTGCTAGTGCGGTAGGATATTATGGCAATCGCGGTAACGAGACATTATCAGAACAATCACGTCCAGGACAGGGTACACTGGCACGAATCTGCGTTGACTGGGAACGTGAACATAAGGCATTCGAGAAACTAGGTATTCCAGTTGCTACACTACGCCAAGGACACGTGTTGGGTGCAGGAGGATTTTTACAAGAAATACTCCCCTGGTTTCGACGTGGGTTCAGAGTAATTATAGGAAACGGCGTCTATTATCTGCCATGGATCGACCTACGTGACCTCTGCACGCTGTATATGTCCCTGATAGAGGGAAAGATACCCCCTGGAACATATAATGCCGTGGCGACCGATATAATGCCTTATACGCGATTCTCCCGGGTACTGGCAGGTCTCACCCATGCACGAATACCATTACCTGTACCCGTATGGGCATTGCGACTACGCTATGGCGAACTGGCGGACCATATGACAGCCAGTCAGCGCATACAAACTGGTGATGCGATCGCTACCCTCTTACAGCATCCAGACCTTTCGGCATCTCTCTCAGACATTGTAACAAAGTGGCCATAATGCTTTTCTCCTTTTCCGTCATTCTAGATCGGAGGCTGGGAAGACAGAAGTTTTGTAAATATCTTTGACTTTTTTGGGTTTACTTTTCCAGCCAAGAATACAACAAGACCCCTCGAGGAGGGGTCTTGTTCTAGAATATTACATCTACTATGTTCCGGTAGTAGTTTCAGCAGTATCTTTCTTCTCGGCTTCTGACACAGGGACACCCTCGTCATTCACAGTACGGTCACGATTAGTATCGACAACAGGGTCACCTGATTTCAGAGGATCTACCATCATAGTTGATAGTCCCTTGTACTTTTCAGAGATAAAGTCCCAGAAAGGTTTTGTTAGAATAGTCACGAACTGTGTTGGCGGCATGTCATATTCATCAACAACCACACCTGATTCCAGAACTTTTTGCCCTGTATCACAACCCACCATGTAGTTAGCAAACTTTGAGGTAGTTTTGTACCAGAATCCGGTTGCTTCGTCAGGAGTTAATTCCCATGGAGCCAAGATATATTTAGAATACGTCTGCTGGAATGCCTTTACCGCTTCGAATGTTGGAAGATCGTAGATACCAGTCACCTGGAGACGTGCATTCATGTATACATTCAAGAACATCTGGATTTTCTGTACATCAACACCGCGCTCACCCACATCCCAGTATCCTTCGATTGCAGAACAGAATGCGTTAGAGCTTGTTCCTGTAGTAGTTCCGGACTGCTGCGCAGCATATAATGCTGCCTGTACTGGATCTACCCATGATCCGCCTCCTCCCCCACCATTACCACCTTCTGGCAACACAGGTGCTGGCGCATCAATAACAATAGCTTTGTTACCTGCTAGAGAGTTTTCTGAAGGCAAATTAGGTAATGTCAGTGATGCAGATGCATCAGTGACCGTATCCATAGCAGTTCCTGCCAATAGTGTGAGTGCAGAGGTTGCCTGATACTGCAGATCAGGAGTCATATCGCCCGCCACTACCGTATAGGTAAATGTTAATTCATTAGTAGTTGTTTCTACGCCGAATGGACCGCCTACCAATGTAGCTGTGCCCGCGTTAGGACCAACATCCAAATCCAAGTTTGCGTTAAACCCTGCAGAGAATTTTACTGGTTCAGAAAACTGTACAGTAACAGTAATAACATTTCCTGTTGTGTAGGTAGCGTTTGGTAACGAAGAAGTTACATTAGTAACAGTTGGTGCAGGGTTCTCTACCATCTGATTAACAAAGAATGTCAGGTCCAGTATAGGATCAGGACTCGGCCAACAGGTTGGCTGGTTTGCAGGATACAAATAGAATGATCCTGTTCCTGATACGTCGTTCACTGTTACCTGAATTGCAGAACCAGTATCACTGGACACAGTTACGCCGCCTGTAGTGACAGAACCAATAGTACCCACCATAAAGTCGCCTGCAGAAACATCTGTTGCAGCTGGTGCAAAGTCTACATTGTATACAAAGTCTGTGGTTCCATCGACAGTATATGGAGTGAATGCAACCTGATACGCATTCGATGGATTGAATCGCTGAATAGAAGCGATTGAAGTACCTCCGAAATCAGTACAAGCCTCGATAGCAGAGACATCAGGAGTTGTAACGAATAAACTGCCCAGAACAAGGACAAAAGCGGATAAGGTAGAAATGGTGGTTTTCATATGACAGCAGTCTACCACAGAACTGTGGATAAATGCAAGAACCCTTGACAAGACCCATAAAAAGACACTATAGGACATTCCTCGTTTCAGTATGTCTTTTATACATTATGCTCTGCAGACCCCTCACCCCAACCCTCTCCCAGAGGGCGAGGGAGTACAGATAACGCATGCGCGTGATGGCAAACAATCTACCAACACCGCGGGTTGGCAGTCATGCATTCAGAAAAAATATGTACACGCATACATTACCAGACAAAAGAAAAAACCGGATACCCAATCTCTGCAACGTGCAGAATTGAATTTCCGGTCTTAATTTAATCAAGAGATAGATTCCTCAAACCAAACTACTGCCTACTGCTTGATGAAGCTAATCGTCTCGCCTTGAGGGGTTTTTTTAGCTCCCTCGAGCCTGATAATCATGTATGTACCGGAAACAAGTCCAGACACATCGAGCCTGTAGAATACCTGACCTGGATCGAGAGAGTATTCATGCGCCAGTTGCCCCGTGGCCTTGGCGTAGACTACGAACCCGGTAGTATTCTCGGGGAACCCCAAGAACAAGTCATTAGTTGCAGGATTCGGAAACACTTCCATTTTATGGACACTACCCATCAGGACAGCTGCCAGTTTTGAAAAGTTCTCGTTTCCATCGTAATCAACTTGTCTGACGCGGTAGTAGTTCCAACCCACTTTTGGTCGGTAATCGGTGAATTCATAGGTGTGCCCCGTCGGCGAACTTCCGTGGCCAGGAAGAGAATCGAGAGTGATAAACTCCTGCCCCTCACCGCGCTGGAAATAAATCATCCTGTTATTCAACTCACTAGCTGTAACCAGTCGAGCGCGAACCCAGTTATTGGAAGGCCACGCGCCCCACTCAGCAATTTCAATTGGTAGTGGCGGGCAATTGAGCAACCCTGGCGTTCGCGGGCATTCCTGCCACTCACCATCCACCTCGGGGACGAGTTGCAAAGAATTACCTGGAAGCGTTACGACATTTGGAGCACCTGCGTTGATCACCTCTATTACGAGACTGTCAGGGTGAGGTACCTGCGGGAAACCACTCCACGTCACAGGGTTGTTGTAATTGATGGGACACCCTGTCCCGCCTGGGTGCAAACCGTATCTGTTGTGTTGTCCTGTAGTTGCAAGTCTTATGAGAAAGAACTCGCATCCACCAGCCAATACGCCATCAGCCACAGGCACCACATAACGACCGCCAGCAGGGATTGTCACTGTATTATTCAAAATAGTCGCAAAAGGAGTACTGTTCCCCTGAGTCCAAAATTCGTATTCTGGTAATGTCACATCACTACCGTTCGGATTATACAATTCAATGTATTCAAACCCATTTTGGGTTGATATTTCTGTGATGTAACAACCGCCGCCGCCCGGCAGTGCCTGAGCAAATGTTGCGGTGCTAAAGACCAGCAGCGCAAAGCACAAAGTAAAAAACTTCTTCATGATTTCGATATTTTTTAAGTTTTTAAATTACTCTCCACAGTACACGTAGATTGCGATATGTCAATAGGTGAGGCGTGGTGTGATATTAATTCTCTCGGTCTTCTTATTAGCAGTAGTCTGGACAACAAAAAACACGAAGTATCGGATTCGCCTAAAGGGGCGTCCAATACTTCGTGCTTACAATCACCACAAACTACTGATCTGAATTGGATGAAGACTACGAGCTATGCCTGCTCCAGTGATCCTGCACGGAGCGGTGTCCAACCAAAGAGGTGTCCGTAGTATTTACCGTCTTTTCCGTAAGAGCTGTGACTGATCCACCCATGATCCGGGCGCTTATACTCCAGCAACCCTTCGCTACACCTTGTCGATCCCTCTTCCCAACAGTAAACCTTAACACCCTCAATCTCTATAAACTCCTGGTGCGGCGTCCATATCAGCCGAAGATTGTTCCCCGGCAGATTGACGAAAACTTCGCCATCAATGAACCTAACTGTTCCTGGCACGAACAGTATAGTCCGATCGTCGGGCGCCAAAACCACTATTCGCGATTCACCGTCGGTACAGATCTGAGGCAGGCCCACTGATGTGTCCTCTGTTCTGTAACCAGGCATAACCATTGTAGCGAACCAGTATTCGCATTCTGCGTAATGTACATACTTCCCGATAACGGGAAGGAGTTTCGCTACAACCAAGAGGTAACCCTTATCACCTTTTTGCAGTATCGAGAAAAAGTTCGTAGTACCCAGCCGCTGCACTGCAACGGTGCCTCTAAATTCCGACAACGTGCCGTTGTCGTTGAGTAAAGTAGCATTATTCATCTGATAAGCAATCAAACAGTCACTGGCACTATCAACACGAATATCCTTTGATAGAACCTCGCCGCAGTCAACCAGTCCTGCCACAGACTGCTCTTCTGAAAAACCAGGTAGCCGAATGATCCAGCCCTTCGCACCATGATCATCTCCGATACGTGTAGTCGCAGCCAGCTCGAGCCGGCGCAATCCATTAACCGCGATTATGCGTAGCGGCATGATAAGCTTAAAACCTCCGCCCAATTCTACCCGTGTAAACTGTACTTTATTTCCACTATGGGCTGGCTGCAGAGTGTAAATCCCCTCCAGGTATCCCGAGGCGCTGAGCCCCAGAAACACCATAACTCGGCGAGTTCCTTCTCCCGTTTCCAAGAAGTACAGGTGGTGATGACGGTAACCAGTACCGGACTCATTGCCGCTCTCCTGGATGTCGTTAAAACTAACCACATATTTCCCACCCTGTCGTACAGCATCGTCTGAATCTCGGATGGATATGCCCCATCCGTCTCCACGGAGTCCACCTGTGAAAATTGCCGCACCAGGAAGTTCTCCTGGTCGAAGCTGGTACGAAGTACCTATATTTGATTTTTTGCTTCGGTTTTTCCTGGGAAGCCAATAGGTTACCCACCAGATGAAAGCTAAAGCACCTATTAGCAACCCGAATGCTGCTACGGCTACGAGCCATGCTGTGTTCTCTGAATCCATGATTATCTATGTTTTTGATTTTAAAATAAGTTCAAATTCTGACCCGACACTACCATTAGTATGGTTATTCGTCAATAGACAAAATAAAAAACCGCGTAGTACACAACATGCGCACTACACGGTTCGAATTACCAACCACGGGTTGGGTTTTTATGTTTGCCTTGATGGCTTTTTGCCATAAAACAAGACTACCCCTGTGCCAAACCCTACCCCATCAGGCGTAATTCTGCCGCCCAACCAAATCTGAAGACTGGCGCCTGTGGGCGTAGTTTTACCCTTAGAATTTACTGCCGACAAGTGGGTTCGCCAATCAATATTAACTCCTACCGCACCCTTATCAGGTAGCTGGTACGTCAGCCCTGATTCCGCAAGCGCATCCCGCGTATCCCGCGGAGCTGCAGTGAGGGCAATATTGGCCGCAATGTAAGGCGTAATGCCCCAGACTGCATTTTTGTTGCCAACTTCGCCCAGCGCAATGCGATATGAAATTGTAGCAAGTATGGAAAGCATGGCTTGCCGAATCTCTTTATCACATGGACACCAGGTAGTATCCTGAAATGGCTGGAGCCAGGTGAACCCTCCGGCTGGATAGTACCCCGCACCGATTGAACCATCGAGAGGCGATCCGAACTGGTCTGTCGCGATACCAAAACTGTATTTATTCGCCAGCTGGTCATTGAATGGAGAAGCTCCGTCATTGCTGGGTCGGAGCCACACCTCATGTGCAGCGAATACGTTGAACGGCCACTCACTAACCCTGCCGCCCTTTTTGTTACCGTTCGGATTATCAACCGGTCGAGTAAACAACGCTGTTTCCCGCGAAGATGCGAAGTGCATCCATGTTTTTTTCGGTAATGGCAGCGTCGGCGGCACATAGGAATGCTCAGTCACAGAATTAGAATCAGGAATAAAAAGACTTACCCCTGCATAACTGAACGGGTTCGGGCATGCAGTGCCCTTACCCTCTTCCCCATAAAACCGCTCATCAGTGGGAAATGCGAAGCCTCCTCTTTGAACCATCAGATTCAGTAGGGCTGCAACGCGTTTTGGAGACTGCTTACCACGCAGGCTCCCCAGCCAAATATCACTTGTAGTGCCCGGAACATCGGGTATGTATAACCCCGGACCAGGCTGGCTTTTTTGTGTTCCCTGTTGAGCCATCAGGGTGCCCGTTATCGGCAATAGTCCGATAACAAACAACAGTGTGAAGAAACTTTTATTTTTCACGTCGCGTAACGTTTTGATTGTAACTAAATTAATTCCGGACAATCCGAATACCTTCCAAGTCATGCCCTTTGTTGTCCTCAACATGTACCACGTATATACCCTGCGTTTTAGGAAAACCGACGAGAGGAAAGCCCTCTATATCGGGTCCGTTGTACGTGAATTTGTATTTCACCTGCAATTTTCCATCCATAGAGTAAACCCTGACCTTCACCTTCTTTCCAAAACCTTGCAGCTCTAGTAAAGGGGTCTGCCCTTGTAATACTGGATTGGGTGTAATTCGTGCCCGGCATTCCCCATCAGCAACTTCGCCACACTGAGGCTCATACAATACGAAACTGGTATCAATGTCGCAGTACCCGTTTGAAATTTGAAGTCCGTAGACTCCAGGTTCCAAGTTACTGGGATTTTGCACTTCACCCAAGGATATTCCGTTGTAAAACCACTCTACCGGTGGAAGTACCGGCCAGTTTGCCAAGAATATATCTCCAGGGATCGGGTTTCCATTCTCGTCGCACTCCGGTTGTCGCACGAATACGGCGATTGGGAGTAACACCCTTTCAAGGCTCGCTTCCCAAGTAACCACCCGACCGCAATCGCCCATATGTGGGTAATATACAGAGATGGGTTGGTACCAGTCACGAATGTCGCAAATGTATTCGATGTTGTTCGTAGTATCCGGCATGCTTACGATCATGTGGATCGTGGACTGTTCAATACAGCCCGTCATCGGGTTAGTGGAAACAATCGTCGTATCCCTCCAATCTGCTCTCCCGAAGATTCCGGTATTCCAGAGCTTCAAAGAATCTCCGTAGCAAAGCTGAATAGTCGTGTCGCGGTTCTGTACGTCGTATACCCTGATCTCCTGCGTGATTATAGAATCGCAACCTTCTTGGTTCTGACCTATGAATGAAAGCGTCCCTTCGTTCGCAATGTAGCTTTCGCCATCACCCTCCCAGAGAAACTCTTCCCCTGGACACAATGTCAAAGGTTGGAGCGTCGTAGTATCAGACAATCTTATCGTCCAGGAAGTCCGTCGCAATGAGGAGCAGCCCGTTGTCGAATCATAGATCGTATCTATCTTGACAGAATCCCGAAAGGACTCGTCACAGGTAAATAAATCAAAATACTCGATGTCTGGGTCCCAGTTGAACGTCACCAACGTGGTACTGTCGCATCCACCAGGGACTGGCGTTGTGACAATTATTGGGGCAAGCAGAGCACACGTATCAACCGTTGCGAAGCCGATGGCTCCGAACTGGATACGGGGTATAACCAAAGTATCCTTTGTACACGGATCTGCTCCAGGAATCATATACGGCTGCGCGAACGGATCGCAATTATCCTCCGTGCGCTCCACAAAACCTGGTGTGGTGATATGAATATTCAATATCCATGTCTTCTTACAAACACCTTGCAAGGGTAACGTCTGGATGATTGTAGTATCTGTCGTAGCTACCCCGATATAAATACCTGGCAGACTGACAACTTCACCTTCACAGGCACTGATGTCCAGAATCGCAATATCGCTTGCGGGCTGGTAGTACGAATGGTACACCAGCGTATCGCAACTACCATAAATGGTGTCACTAAGAACGGCAAGCCCAATCAGATCGGGATCGCAGCTCGGTGTAGGCACCACCTTCACATACAGCACCGGTAGGTACTTGGTTGTCATTGTATATGAACAACCGTACTGATTCTGTAGAATCTGAGTGGATGACTCCATATTGATGCGACACCCAGCTTCGAACCTCGTACTATCCGGCGAACCGACATAATGCGGATTCGAGGTGATTGTAATAATGCACCCTTCAGGAGTAATCGAGTCCCGTTCTAAAGTGATAGCGCTTAAACTGCAGGTATTGTATTCGGACTCCGTCATCGTCATAGGAATCAAATCCCAGACGAACACTGAATCATACAAGCAACCATCCTGAGTGACCGCCAAAACGATTTCGTCTGGACGTTCAACACATGTCTCGTTGTGAATCACCACCGAAGAGGTGTGGTCCAATACCCGGATATCAAGTGCACGCACAATAGGGCAATTGCCACTATTATCAGTTGCAGTATAAAAACCTGCTTCGCTGTAGCTATCGCCCATCCACTGCATTGACCCACCACACAGAACTGCGCGAGTGGTGTCACCTACCAACACGTCGGAAATGGTCACGTTCCAGACTTGGACTGAACCACAGGGGTTAACTGTCGGCATACTGGCAGTGTAAGTGCCGGAAAATGCAGCAGTATCTCCCCAGGGCAACATTATCGGAGTACACGAGATAGTGTCAACGCGAACCTCCTCAGCCGAACCAACATTCTGTAGCGTTGCAAATAGCACAGTAGTGCACACGCCATTGCTGACGGTGACAGTGTAGGCGCCTGGCGACAAATCCGTTTGCCCCTGCGTAGTAGCACCGTTACTCCACACATATGTATATGCGGTAGTGGTGTGTGGCGTAGGCAGCGAAACCACCAGCAATGCGCCGTTGTTTTCATCGCATGTTGGATCGGTACTCCACAGTGCAGCAGCTAC
The DNA here is from genome assembly GCA_964601935.1 of uncultured Candidatus Saccharibacteria bacterium. GTDB lineage: Bacteria > Patescibacteriota > Minisyncoccia > Phycocordibacterales > UBA1006 > JANPGR01. The sequence continues at coordinate 51,692 of CAZROP010000004.1, forward strand.
AGGTGCCGGCGGGTTATTCACCACGTCGCTTGCCGTAGCGGTGCAGCCGTTTGCGTCAGTAATCGTTACAGTATAGGTGCCCGGCGTTGCCGTCCACCAGCCGCTGAAGTAATTTTCAAATACTTCTCCATCCGGCGTTGTCCAGGAATATACATAAGGCCACTGACCGCCCACCGGGACGGCAAACAATGACCCTACACCATCCCCGCAATCCGGCTGGATCACAGAGATGCTTACAGTCAACGGGAGCCGGTTTTCAGTACCAACGCACACAGCGTTAGCATAACAACCATTCCCTTCGTCCGCGCTTACTGCCCAAAGAGCGATGTTTCCTAAATTTGGAAATCCGCTTAAGTTCCATGTGTACGTAATGACGGAAGATCCGCCAGTCGGCAATACAATCGTCTGCCCCAAGAAAGGAGGGCTGCTCCAACCAGTAACTAAAGAATCGGGCAGGTAGCCTTCAGGCATGGTCACGGTTATGGTAATCAGAGTAGCGTGAGTAGGTGTCGGCACACCACAAACAATAGGTGTAATACCATTGTCGTAGGTCGCCTCATAGGCTATCAGCCAACCGCACCCCTCCTCACAAGGGTTGCACTCTTGTGCCTGCATATGGCTCGCGAAGCCGCTCATGCAGAAAAGTGCCGTGAAAATGTAATACAACTTTTTCATCGATGGAAAAGTTTAATAAATTTGAGAATAATTTGTTCAATTGCAACCTCCGAATGGAACACGATTCACCCAACAGGGATCACGCATATCTATTCCGAAGAATATGCTCACCCTACTGATTATTTGACAAAAGTCAATAGCATTGTTGTATTGTTTCTTTGCTGTTTGTCATCCCGGGGCACATATTTTTAAGGAGTGACAACGACTATAAAAATAGTGAACCCAGGACCCAGGATTCAGAACACTTCTGATAACACACTGGTTTACTTTTCTAACCCTGGATCCCAGCTCGGAGGCTGGGAAGACGGAAACGGTAATAGCATACAAAAACACCCCTTTCGGGGTGTTTTTATTTTGACGCAAGCTGACCAGACGAATCTGATACATCCATACTGTCGATCTGACTCATGATACGCTTAATTTTGTTAAGGTACCAGGCAGGATCACCGTAAGTAGCTTCTACAACCTTTGGAGGGTTATAGTTGTTTACTTTCTGGGCAATAGTCAGGTCACGACCATAGTATTTGGCAGTCTTCGGATTATTACCCGAAAGGTTATAGATAACCACCTGGATAGCATCATCGAATCCTGTATACTTTTTACATTTGAGCCCCTTTTTATCGGAACAACCAAATCCAAAGGCGTTATATGATTCGTTGGCACCAGAGCCTGGGGTATACATACCACCACTTGATTCTGCCATACCCTTTGCAGCGGCGAGGATTGCGATTTCACAATCAGCACCGTTTTCTATTGCTGCCTGGGCAAAGACTGAACCGTATCCTGCCAATGGGACCTTCTGCTTATTATAATAAGCATCGATCTTTGCGGCACAGAGTTCCATTTCGTCATCCAATCCATCGGTAGCATCGGACACAGAGTCTGATACGGTCGATACGATTGTTTCCAAAATGGTTGGAGATGGTTCCGCAGGGATTGTTACAGCCCCTGTAGTTCCACTCGCGAGTGTAGTCGTCGCCATGAACAATGAGAACAGAGCCATGGGACGATTGTTTGAAGTTTTTATCATAGCTGAGGGTTGTGCTCCCTCTAACAACAGGTCCGCGGTGCCCATAATCTGGATGGAAGTGAATTTAGTCAGTTACCTGATCAAATTCGGTTTCCGGTACAAATGGGGGCTGTTGTCGGCGTGAGCCACCCCTATCTGCTGGGCACAAGTAGCAATTCAACCACACGATTGAACTGTGTCAAATAGAATATCATATTAATACAGTCCTGTCAAGGTATCGTATTTGAAATAGCCTTCAATTTATCAATAAAATAAGGCTTCTTTACGCTATTTCAGCAGTTTTCTGATGTCTGAAACCCATGAAACCGGCAAAACAGCCGATTTTGCGAGGACTTTCTGCAGTCGTACCATCTGGTCAAATGTGAGTTTTTGACTAGTTCTTGCGTTTGAGGTCTGCTCCCCCAAAGGGCTTGACCCTATAATGTCTACGGTACGGGATTCTACCGTCGAGAGCAGTGTTGTGTCCGCCGTATACAGCAAACAGATAGTAATCCAAGAGGGTGATTCTTCTAGGACTTTCAGTATCGCATTTTGGGCCGGCTCGGTATAACGCGGGTATGCCAGCACGATTACAGTCGGCAGTGCGCCCTGGAATAGCCCCTGGACCATTTCCCCTAGCGCTCGTGCCCCATCTACAGAAAATGCTCCCGTCTTTGACGTGGGTTTTGGTTCTAGTGGCTCAAAGCAGTATATGACCCGGCACACTTTCGGTAGTTTCTTCGGCTGTGCGAGAACGTCGAATGCTTTGCGAATTTTTGGTTCTGATATTCCAGATACGCGCAATCGAGTATGCTGACGGGTAATAATCTGTGCGAGATTCATACAGAGAGTATAGCACGGGAAGATGCAGCCGGCCGTTTTTCAGTCTGAGTTTATTTTAAAATCTTTTAAATTTGAGCTCTTAATTTATTTTTTTCAAATTGCTTGATAAAATCCGTATAAGAAGCTGTCGATTTATCAACCAGAAATACACTTTTATATGTTTTTTTGATACCCTCAGACATCTTCTTATCACATGTCAAAATTAAAGCATTCGCAATGATACCATCAGTAGCGATGATGAAATCGTTACTCTTGAGAGACGAACTTAATTTCCTTTTTGAGAATCTTTGATATCGTTCGAAGATGTCATAAAGTCCTATTTTCTGCTCCTGGATGATGAGACGACTATCGCTAATCTCTACAAGAAGAGCTTCAAATTTAATTCTTACATTTTTGAATGAGTATTGCTGCTTTAGTTTAGAGAGTAGCTCAAGCAATACGAGATTAGGTAAATACAAATCAAAATATCTTCTCTGCGTTTTAAGATATGAAATAATGACTTTTGCCGATTCGTAATTATCATCACTTTCTGAGAGGTAGGAAAGAATGAACGAAGTATCCATCATTACCTGTGTACGATTCTCGAATCTTTGTTTTTCTTTTTCCTGCAGAATGTCCCACTTTTTGAGATTCTTTTCCTGTTTTTTATACTGGGCATCAGTAGGAATAATATCCCCGGACAAAACTGTGCTAGCTTCGCTTTTTATAACATCAATCTGACTCTTAGAGAACTGATCATATAGAGTGGCGTCGGGTATTCTTTCTAGCCACCCCAACGTCTTCTTTAGTTGATTTTTTAACTCATCAACCAGCTCATGAACAGTAGTAATCTTTCTAGAACCAAGAACTGCCCCTAGAAAAGTAAGGGTGTTGATTATTTGTATTATACCCTGGATAGCACCTTTGTCTGTAATACGAACCTTGAACTTCTCATTCTTATCCATATTATAAAACTACTTCGCCAACAGTGACCGACGATACACATCAATATGCTCCAACGCCATGCCGGTGCCTTTTACCACACAGTACAGTGCATCATCGGATAATGTCGCACGCACACCCAATCGAGCAAATATCAGATCAGGCAAATAACGCAACTGCGAAGTTCCTCCAGTTAGAATAATCCCATTATCAATCAAATCACTAGCGAGTTCTGGTTTAGTATCATGCATCACATCACGTATCGCCTGTATCATCGTCCCCAGCTCGCGTTCGATCGCATAGACCACCTCGTTGGTAGACATTTTGACCTGTTTGGGTAACCCGCTGACGTAGTCACTCCCCTTTATCAAAATTTCTAATTCATTTTCAGGAGACTGACGCATGGCGCCGCCGATTTTGATCTTTATTTTCTCTGCGGTTCGCTCGCCTATTGCCAGGCTATGGGTTTGGCGAACGTAATCCACGATTGCCTGGTCGATTTTGTTGCCTGCGCACTTTACTGACTTTGCGGTTACGATAGAACCCAACGAGATCACAGCAACATCGGTTGTACCACCTCCAATATCGACGATCATGTGCCCCGTCGGCTCGTAAATAGGGATACCTGCACCGATTGCCGCCAGGATGGGCTCCTTTGCTGGAATAACATCACGTGCACCCGCACGTAACCCTGCATCCACTACAATACGACGCTCTGCAGAGGTAATACCCGCTGGAACTGATACTACTATCTCTGGCTTCAGCAGATTCCATGGGCCCAGAGCCTTTTGGATAAAATGTCGTAACATAGCCTCGGTCACACGATAGTCAGCAATAACCCCATCGCGCATAGGACGATAGGCAATAATATTGTCAGGAGTCTTTCCTATCATTTCCTTGGCATCAATACCGATAGCCACGACCTGTTTCGTATCAACTGACACCGCAACTACCGATGGTTCGTTGATAACGATACCTTTGCCAGGAATGTATACCAAAATATTTGCCGTCCCCAGATCAATTCCAATTTTTGGTGCAGAAAACCATCCCATAGATGGGAACAGTATACGCTAGTTTACAATAATGAGCAAAATCAGGAATTAAAAAAGCCGCTAACTCCTATGCATTGATCTTCGGTGAGAAGAGATATCAATGACATAGTAGCTAACGACCTTTCCCCTCTCGGGGTGCAGTACATCGGTGTACCTGGTTGCCCGAAGGCTGACGGTCTTACAATCCGTGCCTTGGAAACGTAATTGAACAATCCGCCCCTGCGCCGCGGCTGCAGGCGGACGGTGTGCATATCGTTTCGGCCGACGTCGTACCGTCGCGGGCTGCCGAAACAAATAAACCAGGTTGCAAAACGATACCCTCCCTAACAACCTCAACTTTGTTGCTCTCATAAACTAACAAGCAACCAACTATAGTTGTTATAGGGTTGAAGGACAACAGAGATCCAACAACCCAAGGCAGGGCGAGCCCATAAAGAGCTCTAACAACTGATGATTCCATCAAAGAATACTCCATCGCAATGCAGTACTTTTTGATGAAATCAGTCAGTGCTTATTTCTATATTTCCGAATTGACTCATAACTATACTGATGTTTAGGCGGATTGCAAGGGGTTGTGTGGACCGGGAGAGAAAGCTCTGGGCGCCGGCGATCACATACTGGCGTAGTACACCCAGACTATCTCGCCGGCGCCATGATATACTCAGCACATTATGTTCGTTATAGAAGTAGTTTCGGTATCGCGTGCCATGCCCTTTCCTACGCTACTGTATACATCACCGACCGCCTACACTGTCGGGGACTATGTGCGAGTACCCTTTCAGGAATCCACCATCACAGCGCTCGTAATCGCTATTCACGACCTGGCGACTGTACGCAGCGTCATTCGAACATTGCCCTACAAAATACGTGGTGATGTGTCGATGATTACTACCCAACTAATTCCCGCGCCAATCATGCGCACCCTTTTGGATTACTCTCGCACTCACGAGATCCATGTGCAGTCATTTCTCTCTCAGCTGTTTGTAGATGAAGCACCTATCTTTACAACACTACAAACAGAACACTGTACAGTTTCAGGATTCACAGGATCTATGGCTGCACGCGCACATAACTACCAACAGCGAATTGAGCAACATTCTCCCACATTACTTGTAAGCCCCGATATACGGTATGCGCGCGCGTTATACAGCCATCTGTCGGCCGTACAGATGATTACTACACTGCCCCAGCTACATAAAACCCCTTTCACAGAGGGCATCTCTATCACTACCGTGAATATGCTACCTCGTATTCTCCAGCGTATTACCCAAGGACCCGCACAACCAGTTATTATATTTGATAGTATTTTGGCACCTCAGTACCATGTACGTGATCGTACCGGGGACTTTTTCGGTCGCGCGCAATTATTTATTAACTTCTGCACATGGATGGGTGTTCCTGTTATAGTTGGAGATGAGCTACTACCATTTGGCGACTACGAACTATTATGGAACAATTCTACACCACTCATTATCCCTGCTCCGGATATTGCCAGTCTCGCAGTACAGACCAAACACAAACGATCTCGTACCCTGGAACAGTATCATTTGCAAAAGCTCGCAGAATACGCACATAAGGGCAAACGTATCCTGATATACAGCAACCAGCGTGACCTATTCGGCTATGTATCCTGTCCCAAATGTTCGTATATAGAGCGATGTGCTACCTGTAATTCAATACTGCGACTGGGCATGACGAACTCTCGACATGTGCTCCAGTGTACAACATGTAATACGAACACACCTGCGCATGATATTTGTACAGGCTGCGGTGGCATTACCCTGGAGTTACGCCGGCGCGGTGTCGATGGGTATGTACAGGTATTGTCAGAATTATCTTCTGATATTCCTCTCTATGCCCTCAACAGAGATACCAAAAAGGTCCAACACCTGTTCCAGGAATGGCAGTCCACTGGTGGAGTCCTCGTGGCAACCAGTAGTATATTTGACCATCCTGCTATCGCTGCCGATATAACATACATTGCGCCTCATTCATGGACCCGCATCAATGACACACCAGAACAAACATTGTGGGAGTATTTATGGCTTGCAAACCGTTCCCAGAGCACGCTATCTCTCCCCATAACCCGAGAAATCCTCACCCAGTCAGCCAATACAGATACGATTGATATCACTGCACGCGCACGCCACGAATGGCAGTCCGCACAGGCTCTCGGGGTCCAGATTCCTTGCACTCTATGGCGGGATATGGTAGATTAATCCCTGATATGATTCATATACACGTAGCAGCTAATGCTAATGAAAACAGTACCAATCTCATTCGCCGTTTCACCAAACAAGTCCGCGGATCCGGAATCGTTATGGCAGTAAAGGGACGCCGCTACTATAGCCGCGATAATTCTACCTACAAAGCTCGCCAAAAGGCACTGCGCCGCATCGACAATATCAAAAAGTACGAACATATGGCAAAAATGGGCAAGCTTCCAGAACGCCCTATGCGCGGAGGATACTCGAGCCCAAGCTCAAACACTTCTACTACTAACAACAATGAGAAGAAAGACTAGCCCTCAGCCTGATACCCAACCAAAGACCTCTTCTACCAGAGGTCTTTGTTCTGTGATACGGTCCGGTACCCAGGGTCGCATCCCTATGTTGCCTTATAACGATATCAAAGATGCAATACTCGGAACAGCCTACAACCTCACCATTGCATACGTGAACGCTGAACGATCAGCAGAATTACACGTTCAATGGAAACACGCTCCTGGACCTGCCAATATTCTTTCTTTTCCCTACTCAGAGAATGAGGGAGAGATTGTTCTTCACCTACCTACCGTGTATGCGCGCGCAGCCGATTTCGATCATAGCCCTAAACAACATTTGTTATTTCTCGTCATCCACGGATGCTTGCACCTCGCGGGCTACGTCCACGGATCACAGATGGATCAGCAGGAACGACACTTCATGAATATGTTTGATACGGGTTACTAAAAGATCCTGCTTATCTCAAACTTTGTCTTCTAAAATCCTGCAAAACTCGGCTATACCTCAAACAGTTTCGGACTTTTTCATACAAGATTTGAGATAAGGAAATATTCAGGCATTTATGATGATCCACAAAGTACTTTTGAATCCTTACTATAATAATTTTGCACAACCTCATCCTCGAAAAAGCCGCCATATCTGATACGATGGGTAGGAACACATATGAGTACCCAACGACCTCACATTGCTGCTATCGATTTTGATTCTCAGGGTGTCTACGTTGCAGTAGGTACACGCGATACCACATCATTGGCACAGCCACTCTTGCGAGCTGATGCTTATCCTAATGACTCCATACGTCGTGGCACCGTCATGGAGTCCCAAGGACTCACAACTACTGTGGGTCAGGTACTGCGCACACTCGAAGGGACCTATCAATATACTCTTCCTATATTCGTCGGCGTGCACCCATCCAGCATGAAATCGCGTCGTGTGACAGTATCTATACAGTTAACACCTAATAATACTGTACGCCCTATTACAGAATCGGACTGCGACATGCTAGAGAAAAAAACCCAGGCATTAGTAACCAACGAAAATCCAAATACCTATATACTCAGCATACTTCCACGCCAGTACACGATCGATGCGACACGTCTCCAGGTTGGAGGGAGTGCGCCTGTTGGATATCAGGCAATGAAATTATCCTGTGAGTTTTTAGTCATCACCTGTCTGTCGCAGGATGTTACCGACTATGTAGACACGTTCGAGAATTTCAACACCCATGTATACGATGTAATGGCAACACCATTAACCGCGTCATTCCTCGTAACCGAACCACGCAACCGCATGTTCGGCTGTGGAGTCCTCTATGTTTCATCCGAAGTTACCTCTTTTATCCTCTTCGAAGACGGCGTTCCTGCTATTACCTCTACATTTCCTATCGGAGTGAACGACATCGTTGCGGACGTAGCTGCTGGGTTACAGATGGATCCTGACAAAGCCCGTGCACTCCTGTCGGACCACAATCGCCTGAACGAAGAAACCCCCGCTATTCGTAAACGTTTCCAGGAGATCGTATCTGCACGTTATATGGATTTTGTTGAAATTACCGAAAAAGCACTCACATCTACAGGACAACCCGTGACTATCCCGGCTGGTATTACCCTAGTCACCACCAATATCCAGCTCCCTAGTATGGCAGAGGCTCTGAAACTAGGGCTAAAGGTCCTAGTAAAGCTCTGGGAAGGTGATATTCCGTCCGTACATTCCAAAAAACGTTCACGAGATATCAGTATTATAGGCGCTTATAGCATTATTTGTTTCGCAGGATCAGCGCGCCGTCCCATCAACAATACCCGCCAGGCGGTACGACGTATCTGGGACAGTATAAAAACAGGAATTACCGCCACTATTAGACGGTTTTTGTCATAACTATCCACCGCCGGGGTTATGAAGCTGAACCCCCTCATGATATACTAACTCTGTTATCCGTTAATCCTTTTTTCAGAATTACCTGTATGCCGCAAATTCGTCCCAGTGTAGAAACTTTTGCTAGAATAAAGGTCATTGGCGTTGGAGGCTCCGGTCAAAACGCTGTAGACCACATGATTGATGCCAATATTAATGGTATTGATTATGTATGTGTGAATACTGATACTCAGCATCTCGACCGATCTCGAGCCACAAAGAAAATTCATATAGGAAAGAATCTCACAAAGGGTGTAGGCTCTGGCATGAATCCTGATATAGGAAAAGAATCTGCTGAAGAAACTCGAGCAGATATTCAGGAATCTCTCAAAGACGCCGATATGGTATTCGTTGCCTGTGGCATGGGCGGAGGCACTGGGACAGGCGCATCCCCCGTTATTGCACGCATGGCACGCGAACAGGGTATTCTCACCATCGGTGTCGTCACACGACCATTCTCATTCGAAGGCGAACGACGCACCGAAATAGCCCACCAAGGTATCGAGGCCCTACAACAAGAAGTCGACGCATTGATTGTTATTTCTAATGACCGCCTTCTGGCGGTTAACGACCGCAATGCTAGTTTCCGTGAAGCGTTTGCAATGTGTGATGATGTGTTATTACAGGCAGTAAAGAGTATTGCAGATATAATTAGCGAGCGACAGACCATCAACATAGATTTTGCTGACGTTCGTGCGGTACTGTCACAGGCAGGATCTGCATATGTAGGGATCGGGCTAGCCACCGGTGACGATCGCGCAGCAGAGGCTGCAAATATGGCTATTAACTCTCCGTTGTTGGATGTTTCTATTTCAGGAGCAAAGGGAGTGCTGTTGTCTATTGCGACAAATCCAGATGACCTGAAATTGTTTGAGGTAGATGCTGTAGCCCGCATAGTTCGTGAATCTATTGATCCACATGCACGATTTATATTTGGCCCCGTAGAAGACGAGAAGATGAAAAAGGGTGATCTCAAAGTAGTAGTTGTCGCAACAGGCTTTGACGTGAAGCTATCACATCATCATGCATCGCGTAGCCAACCGATACAAACACAACCTATAGCGCCTCAATCTATTCCCATAACTATTACACCTGACACACGAAAGGTGGAACCAGAATTGCTATCCAATTCTCCTGAACCAACTCAGCCTACTGCGAACTCTCAGCCAGTACTGAATACCAGTCGTTTTACACCAGAATTGATTGCACCACAACCCCTGGAACCACGATTCCAGCCGAAAAATGTAGAACCTACACCTCCTACCAACCTACAATCTGACAAGGCTCCTTTTGCCAGCACAATGCCCGAACAACCCATGATGTCTACATTCCAGCCAGAACAACTACCTGATACTCCAAAACCTCTGGAGGTACTGGATGACAACGCCCCTGATGATGACTGGAACACAAAATTCCCTGCGTTTATAAGGAGGAATAAATAGTTTGAGAAGACTTTTAAATATATCTGACTATGGTATATTTAAAGCTCGGACGGTTAGCTCAGTTGGTAGAGCATCCCCTTGACGTGGGGAGGGTCAGAGGTTCGAATCCTCTATCGTCCACCTTTTTAGTCAAATAAAATAATTATTAATTACCCAAAATAGCTGTGTCTGTATAAGCAGAAGCTGTTAGATTATCAGGGTTATCTTTAATATTCAGTATAGCCGTTTTATTTGTTAGATTAATTGTTAAGTCAAAAACCCTACCAGTACCAACAAGCTCTGCCCTTAAATAACTATCTGTCCAGTCCTTGATTTGATAAACAAAGTTATGTGTATAAAAACCGTACTTTCCTGAACCTGAATCAAGTTGAGTTACAACACCCCTTGTTTCAGTGCATACTTGTAGCTGTTTATCGCAATCCACAGAAGACGTATTGACCTCTTTTTCTCTAAAGAAATTATTTTCACTACTATTTTGTGGCAACCATGTCCCGTCCAGAGTTACGTACTCTCCACTAACAATAATATTTTTTGGAGGCAAGAAAACAATATCTTTTATATCTACTGGTTTTATGCTATTAAAAGCCAAACCCCCCGTGATGAAACTCAAGAGAATAATTAGAACTGATTTTATTTTGCTCATAAAAAGATTTGTAGATACTATTATATCGTCATAATCGCCTCTTCTTTCTGTCCGTAGATTACGTCCAATGCATGGTTGGCATCGTCTACCATTTTCTGAATTTCGGACTTGTATCCACGTGATTCATCTTCGTTAATTTCTTTCGCCTTTAATGCCTTATCTATTACATCATTTGCTTCTTGACGCACCTTTCGAACACGAACGCGTGCTTCTTCGTGCAAACCACCTGCATGTTTCAGAATCTTTTTGCGGGTTTCCTCCGTCATCTGTGGCACGATAACACGTAATCCTGCAGAGTCGGTAACCACGCTGAATGGCATTCCGGCTTCACGGATAGCAGATTCTATAGACTTTGTATGCTCCTTGTCCCATGGACTCACACGCAATGTACGCGGATCCTCGAGGGTTACGCTCGCAATACTCGCAATAGGAGTCTGTGGGTTACCGTAGGCCTCTACACGCAGAGTATCCAGCATAGCGGGATTCGCCTGGCCAGCAGTTACTGACAGGTATTCGTTGCGCAACCAGTCGACAGATTCTTTGAACAAAGCATTGTATTGTGCAGTCATAGTATAGAGGTAGTATATCAGAAGTTTTGGGAAAGAAAAACCGCCCCGAGCGGGGCGGTTTTGTGCGACTCTGGTCCTGTCGCACGAGTTCATAAATCTATTCAGTGTATCCAGTATAGTCACTCATGAACAGCTGCGCAACTGTTTCGGCGGTGGCCTTACCACTAGCATTGGCGATCTTGTGCTGTGCCTGGAAACGGCGTAATGCCTTTCTAAATCCTGACGTATCTTTTAGCTTGCGAGAAATGACGCCCTCGGCACGCAATGTCTCCATCACCATCTGCTGACCCCTATCGCTACCCCCAATCATCGCCATATTTATACTACTTGGATTGATGTTATTGGATTTCAGTATATCGTTAACTTTTTTAAACGTTTCGCGATTCAGATCAAACGCAACACGAAGTTTGGGCTGGGGTCGAGCAAGAGCCAATCCAGATACTAATGTCTTTTGACTCTGCGCACTTGCAACAGACAACTGTTCATCACCATACAATATTACATCAACAGACTCGACGCCGCTCCCCACGCGGTACAGACCGTCGATAATACGATTGATACCCAGATGCAGTGAACAATTGGTCGGCCCCTGAAAATCACTCTGGCCAGCCAATGCGTAAAGATACGGAGAATTCACCTCACGCTCTGATGCAGTATCACCGACTATTTCCATACGAACATACTCATTGCGGGCAACTATACGAACGGTTTTATTTGCAAAATCCAATTTTCCTTGGGCGAACAGTTGTCGATGATCGTCCAGTGCGCTCTGGGTGTGATCATTCCCCCACACGGACCAACTGGAGAGGGTCCCTGTATTATTCGAATTCAGGTGCATTTCAGCATCCCTACTCTGCCCCGTAGATGTATTAGTAGATTGCCAGAGCTGGTCTATTGTTCCATCACCCCAGTCCCCCGCCCAACCGTTATTAGTGGGAGAATCTCCTACATTGAACAACCAACCTCGTGGTTGTGCTCCTATATGGACCAAAAATTCCGCCTGTGTTATATACAATCTATCGATCTCACGACATAGAGTAATATTCGCACGCGCACGACTATCCTGCTGCTCTACAACCTGAACATAGTCGCTACAGGTAGTAGTGCCGTTCTTTGTATCAATAGTACAACGATACACCGGCACAGGGTCACTACTTGGTGGAATTTGCGCCCATAGTGTACCTGGTGCAGATAGTATAATTACACACAGTAGCGAACCTGCAGCTTGTAAGGAAAATGTATTCATAGATACACATAGTATATCATCCGTCAACACAAAACACCGGATTGATCCGGTGTTTCTGTGTATATCAGAGTAATTATCCCTGGAAACGCTTTGTTTTTCTGCGTGACAGAATCGATACGTTACTGTATTTCTTTGGACGACGGGTTTTAACACCGTATGCCAGTTTTCCAGTACGTGTTTTCGGACCACGACGCAGACCAACTCCTTGTTTCTGCTCTCCACCACCGTGCGGATGATCTACTGGGTTCATTGCAGAGCCACGGACCGTTGGTCGAATACCCTTCCAGCGGCTGCGGCCAGCCTTTCCTAGGTTTACCAGGTTGTATTCACTATTAGAAACCTCTCCAACCGAAGCCCAACAAGTATCGGGAACAGTTCGTATTTCTGTCGAAGCCATCTTGAGAGATGTCTTACCGTTATTGTGTGCCACCACCTGAACAGCAGAACCGGCAGAACGTGCAATTTTTGCACCTCCTTCTGGCTGCAGCTCAACATTGTGAACCAATGTACCTACTGGGATAAATCTCAAGGGTAAGCGATTTCCTGATTTTGCAGGGTTTGCAGAGTCAGATACCGTAAATGTATCGCCAACCTGCGCCCCTTTCCATGCCAGGACATATCGTCGCTCACCATCAGGGAATACTACCAAACTAATAAATCCCGATCGGTTTGGATCGTATTCAATAGTTTCGATACGCCCCGTAATTTCACGTTTAGTATATTTAAAATCTACCAAACGATACAGGCGCTTGTGACCAGCACCTTTATGAGGTGTCGTGATACGACCCGCGTTGTTGCGACCCACCTTGCGGCGAATACCTGTGGTCAGAGGCTTGTGAGGCTCTGTTGCGGTCAAAATCTTTTTGTAATCAATACCAGTCATCCCGCGACGACCAGCTGATGTAGGTTTATAGTGTTTAAGTGCCATAGTATAATGAGTCAGTTTTTCGGCCTGAGTGCCATAGTTATATAATTAATTGAGAGATCGTGATAGGACATCTTTCCTGGCTTAACGACTCCCCCGTATCCCCCTCTAGCTAGAGAGGGAACTAAACAAAATCAATTGTTGTACCGACAGGAACAGTAACTAATGCCTTTTTCTTGCCTCGTACTACAATAGTACGGTTGCGTGAATTTTTAGTACGGCGTGATGCTATACGGACAATATTTACTTTTTCTGGAGTAACGCCGTATTTTGCCTGGATTGCATCTGCAATAGTATGTTTGTTTGCAGCATCATCTACAAGAAACGAATACACACGCTGTCCGCCCAGGAACGCTGCCTTTTCAGAAAGAATAATACCTTTGAGAGGAGATGAATTCATAACGATTATGCAGATTTCTTGCTAATACGAGCCAAACGCGACCCCAACAGTGTATCCACTGATGCAGCATCGGCAAGAACAATATAACGAGCACGCGCTACTTGCATAGCATTGAGTCGTGTAGCAGAAATAACTGATACACAAGGCAGGTTACGCAGCGCACGAACTGTTTCGTCAGGCATAGTTTCTGTAGCACAGACGAGAATATTGTTTTTATTTGTTTTCGTGTACAAAGTTTCGAAACCACTCACCTTTGCAGCCAAGGTAGTAAAGAGGGTTTCCCCGTCTTTTGTTTTTACTACATCAATAGCTTCAGACAAAGGCAAGAGCGTACCATCAGATGCTTTTGCTGAGAGCAAAACGCCCAGGGCCTTCAATCGCATCTTCTGATTGATCTTCTGCGAGTAATCTTTTTCATTACGAGGACCATGAGCAACACCACCTTTCACCCAAATAGGAGAACGTGTAGACCCGTGACGAGCCTTTCCTGTTCCTTTTTGTTTCCAAGGTTTTTTTCCTCCGCCTGATACTTCAGATCGATTTTTAGTATGTGCATTACCATTGCGCTCGTTTGCCTGATAGGATACCAATACCTGATGAATCAGATCGGCATTCCACGGCAAGCCAAACACGGCGTCCTGTAGCTGTATATCACCCGCTGATGTACCCTTTGTATTATAAGTAGTTAATTTCATATACTATTTGGTTACGTGAATTTCAACGAGCGACCCGCGACTACCAGGAACTGCTCCACTAATAAATATCTCGCGTGTTTCAGGGTTAGTCCACAAAACTTCGAGTCCTTTGACGGTAATACGATCGCTACCCATACGGCCTGCCATGCGCATACCTTTTGCAACACGTCCACCTGCACGTCCACCTCCACCAATGGATCCAGGCTTTCGTTCCGAGTGTTTGCGCCCATGAGTACGTTTGTCTCCCTTGAATCCATGACGCTTGACACCACCCTGAAATCCTTTTCCTTTTGAAGTTCCTGCGATAATAACTGCGGTCCCAGGGGTTAGCATTTCAAACGGGTTCAATTCATCACCTTTTGTGGCCTCAAATTCAAACTCACGAAGGTGTCGCATTGGCTTGTCGCCGAGCTGTACCTGCTGTGCTTTGTTAAGTTTGCGTGGATGGACAGAATCAAATCCTACCTGAACAGCGGAATATCCGTCTGTTGCAGAGTTTTTGACCTGTGTCACCACATGCGTATCGGTAGTAATCACCGTTACAGCACGCATACGCCCTTTCGCATCCAGCGTTTGGGTCATATGACTTTTGTATCCTAGAAAACTGTGTTGTGACATATAGTTTGTTGTACAGCAGTGGTTCACTACCATATTGGTATAGAACATACTGCGATCACATAGACGTATCTATGGCGGATCTAATAATAATCTCCCAAGGCCCTAGGCTTTAGGCATTAGGTTTTCATAATAATGATTACCTAAAGCCTAATGCCTAACCGCCTCAGAATTAGAATGATTTTACCTCGACAGAAACTCCAGAAGGAAGATTCAGCGCGGTCAATGATTCTATAATTTTTGCTGAAGGATTAACAATGTCAATCAATCGGCGATGAGTACGAATTTCAAACTGCTCACGAGCATCTTTGTGTACGAAAACCGAACGGTTTACTGTGTACTTTTTGATCTCGGTAGGCAACGGAACCGGTCCACGCACTGTTGCACCTGCACGTAGTGCGATATCCAGTATGGTTTTCACCGACTGATCGATAACGCGACTGTCGTAGGCCGCCAAGCGTATACGTAGTTTACTCTCTGATGTTGTTTTTTTCGACATAAATATGAAGGATGGGAGGATGATTCCACAAGGAACCGGATTTGGCACGAAGGAAGAATGAACCTCCGTATGTGCCAAATCCTATATTCCTAATGCAGATTTGACCTATTTAATGATTTTAGTTACAACACCCGCTCCAACAGTGCGACCACCCTCGCGGATAGCGAAACGCTGCTGCTCTTCGAGTGCTACAGGAGCAATCAACTCAACCTTGATATTAACAGTGTCTCCTGGCATTACCATTTCTACTCCTTCTGGCAGGATAACCTCACCGGTTACGTCTGTTGTTCGGATGTAGAACTGTGGCTTGTAGCCCTTCAGGAATGGAGTGTGGCGACCACCCTCCTCTTTCTTTAGAACGTATACTTCACACTCGAATTCAGTATGAGGCAATACTGATCCTGGCTTACAGAGAACCTGTCCACGTGTTACGTCTTCTTTTTTGGTACCACGGAGCAAGATTCCTGCATTGTCTCCGGCCTGTCCCTGCAGCAATGACTTGTTGAACATTTCAACACCAGTTACTGTAGTTTTGACCTTGTCGCGAAGTCCAACGATTTCGATTTCTTCACCTACCTTGATGACACCACGTTCGATCTTTCCGGTTACTACAGTACCGCGTCCTTCGATAGAGAAAATATCCTCTACTGGCATCAGAAACGGCTTGTCCAAATCACGAACAGGTTCTGGGATCCATGTGTCTACAGAATCCATCAACTTCATAATAGCCTGTGCGTATGGATCGTCCATGCTGGTTGCCTGGAACGCTTTTAGTCCTGAACCCTGGATAAATGGAGTATTTGCTCCATCATATCCGTTCTTTGTCAAGATTTCGCGGATTTCCTCTTCTACTAATTCCAACATTTCCTTGTCCTCTACCATGTCGCACTTGTTCAGAAATACTACCAGAGCAGGAACACCTACCTGACGAGCGAGCAGAATGTGCTCACGAGTCTGTGGCATAGCACCATCAGTTGCTGCAACCACGAGGATTGCACCATCCATCTGTGCTGCACCAGTAATCATGTTCTTGATATAGTCAGCGTGACCCGGTGCATCGATGTGTGCATAGTGGCGCTTTGCTGTTTCGTATTCCTGGTGAGAAAGGTTGATGGTAATACCACGCGCTTTTTCTTCTGGTGCCTTGTCAATTGCGTCTATAGATACGCTTTTGTCAATAAAACCACCCATTTTGAGAACATTCAAAATACCAGCAGTCAATGTTGTCTTTCCGTGATCAACGTGACCAATAGTACCAATGTTTACGTGAGGCTTTGAACGGTTGAATTCTCCTGTTGCCATAATATATTGGAAGCATTGTGAGTACTTGGCATGATGACTTGTCACATACGTATATGACGAGTCTGTCCAATACCTCTCCTGCTTGGATTAGATGAATAATTACTAGCTAATAATCATCAGAATGCGTTGTCGCCAGCTCATTCCATGACTATGACTGATACTACTGTTTTTGGGTGATTTGTCAAACCTTTTGCAGCCATTTTTTGCCAACGAATGCGCATCTCTACCTCACCCCTACCTCTCTTCTTGCCAGGAGGAGGTGCTCCACCTCAGGAACTTGACGTATTCATAAATATCTGTTAGTTTACAACTAACTTAACTTTTTCGGCGATTTGCCATTACTTTAAAAAATATCGAATCATGAAGATTTTTGCCACTTTTTTGCTCTTCTTTGGGTTTACTCACACCATGAGCGCCCAATCTTTGAACCCTGAAACTGCGTGCGAACGCCAGCTGGTTATTCTTGTACAAGAACTGACTGAGTATCCGGATGAACTACTGCAAGAGGCAAGCGACGAATCCAGCTACAGACCCGGAAAAAGGATTGACACGATGACTTATATGATTGGGAACGTGGCAATCAGAAAGTTCACAAAAAAGAAAAAGCTCGGGGCAAAATACCAAGTGGAAATAGAACCCTTAGGATGGAAGTGGAACCAGAATCCATCTGGCGCCAAGTGGAGTCGTTTTACTACAGACAATGACCAGCGTTGTGACAAAGCTTTAGTACTACTCCAGTTTGTGGCGGAGTACCTTCATTACAAGCAAAGCGAACCCGATTTGATTCATCCAGCATTTGCGATTGCATCACTCGCTGACTCCACATTGGAACGACTGGCGATTAAAAAAGTGCCTTCCACGTTGGAAAACGGGAAAATAGAGATGTTATACTATCTAAAGGATGTCCTCGTGATTAAGGGCGAAGATGGTGTGCGTGTAGCAGTCGAGGCCAATCCGGTGGGTACCCCGTTATTCTTTATCTTTAGCTCAAAAAGCTACACCTGGACATGGTATGCTACCGAAACGGAGGCCTGGAAATGGTCTTCCCGGAATGCCGAAGGCATGGCATCGGCCCTGGTTTGGGGGCGAATGCAGGCCCTCCTTTTAGAGGCGATTTACCTAAAAAAGTAAATTTGGCAAGCAAGCCCTAACCCCCAACGAAGCGAACTACTGCGACTGTATAGCAGTAGTTCGCTTTTTACTTTACAGATTACTCCTTTCTCGCCCTATTGACTATTGCTAGCTGTGTGTTAAATTGAAATCAACGTTCAGAAATTTTCCAATCACTTTCTCAAAATCTCTAATCATGAGAAAAATATTACTATTATTAGCAGCTTTTATTCTGGTCCCCGAGTTAAGCCATTCCCAAATAGACTGTACTGAGGATCTCAGTGAGCTCACCGGGATAGTCGCAGCTCTTCCTGACTCTACATTAAGAAAAGCCGCCATCCATCAAGTAGAATACTACGGGGAACGGGCAGATACCGCTTGGTATAGCCTGGGAGAAGTACAGGTAATACGTACTAAAAATAAACTTCTGGGCTTAGTGCGGAACGAGGTCCAGATTCCTGGAAAATCAATAACTCTCGTCTGGCCCTTTGCGGAATCAATGCATCCGTATATATATGGTCCTAGTCAAAATCTTTGTGGAGCAGCCACAGTAGTGGCAAAAACAAAAGCATACATCAGATATATTACGACTACTCCCAACCTACTAGATAAAACTGCACGCGAAGTTGCCAACCTAAAAGCAGATGTTCTCATGCTCAAGATGGATACTCTCGAGATAATTGAGTATCCAACAGACGAAGGGGTATGGGTAGTGCAGGATTATCGTTCCAAGGGTTTGCGGATCCTGCGTAGCAACGCGGGAACAATGATTACCCTGGAAATCTCCCGCGAACTAAGCAATCAAGCACCTGTGATCTGGGTCTGGAGCAGTCTTGAAGGGTCAAGTAATACTTGGAAATGGATCGACACACAAACGAATCTTCCGCCCGAGTATTGGCACGACGGTGAGGATCGCCTAACAGAGGCAAGGGTACTGACAGCTTTGCAGTTATGGCTCATCCTAAAGTAATCTACGCTTACAATCCTACCACCTATAGAGCGAGTTTCCAGAACACACAACAAGTTCTGAAAACTCGTTTTTTATTTCCCTAATATTTTCAGAATTTCATCTAACTTGTCATTTTCGATACGCGCTAGATTACGCTGCAGGTCTTCGATTTCTTCTTTTGCTGTCAAGTTTGTGTGGTAATCCTCGTCTGCCTGTGCACGATCACGATCGGCTGCACGATTTTGTGCCATCATAATGATAGGCGCTGCGTATGCTGCTTGGAGTGATAGTATCAATGTCAAAAATGTATGCGGGTACGGATCGAAATGCGGAAACATTGGTAAATGATTCCACAATAACCAAAACACTATAATAGTACTCTGCAAGGATAGAAACTTCCAAGATCCGAAAAATCCTGAAACTTTGTCTGCGAGAAGTTGTTTTGGTGTTGATGTTTCTTTGTGGGTGGTATGCCAATTTTTGTGTGTGCGAGCCATATGGATAGTAGTATACCTCTTCACTCGAAATAACACTACTGCGTTATCTTCTAGCCAAATAGATGATTTGCAGTATAATCGACTCATTGCCGCTGTGATGGAATGGTAGACATAATGGACTTAAAATCCATGGACTTCGGTCGTGCGAGTTCGAGTCTCGCCAGCGGTACACGCCACATTCTGTATATGAACCACACAATACTCGCCATAGAAACATCCTGCGACGAAACATCCGTGGCTGTTTTAAGGGTGAACAAATTTCCCGATACTACCGAATTCCAGACTCTTTCTCATCTCACTCTTTCCCAGGCAACAATGCATGCAGAATATGGTGGTGTGTACCCTACCATGGCACGTCGTGATCACCAGGTGAACATAACAGCACTCGTAGCAGAATGTCTCGACATCGCAGGATTGCTACATACCAGCAACGAACGACCCTCTGATCTACCACGCCTCAATTATTTGGATCGCGAAGAATTAGTGCGACCCGCTCTCACGGATTTTGTTGTGTCTCACGATCAACCCGAAATTGATGCTATTGCGGTCACTGTAGGACCGGGGTTAGAGCCAGCACTCTGGGTAGGGGTGAGTACCGCTCGAGCATTGGCAGATTTCTGGCGTGTACCTCTGATTCCTGTGAATCATATGGAGGGCCACATGTTATCGGTAATCGCTCACGGCGATACCTTTGCGCTACCTCATATCGAATTACCTGCACTCGCATTATTAATTTCTGGAGCTCATACCGAATTTGTAGAAATTAGTTCAGTAGGAAATTACAAAAAGATCGGCCAAACTCGTGACGACGCTATCGGTGAAGCCTTCGATAAGGTTGCCCGATTGATGGGTTTCGCATATCCTGGCGGACCGAAGATAGAGGCTCTCGACAACGAATACAAAGCTGCGCCAACCACCTATGACTTCGTACTGCCCCGCCCCATGATGTATTCGCAGGATTTTGATTTTTCTTTTTCGGGAATCAAAACTGCTGTACGCTATCTGATAGAATCACTCCCCAAGCCCCTAGACGAAGCTACAAAAAGAGCCATTGCACACGAGTTTACCACCGCAGTAACGGAGGTCCTGGTATACAAGACGCGCAAAGCTATCGAGGAGTACGGCTGCCAATCCCTGATGATTGGGGGAGGTGTCGCGGCCAGCACGCACATCTGTTCAGAGTTATCACATCTCTGCGAATCACTGTCAGTAGCGATTTACCTACCGAACAGAGCAATGGCCATGGATAACGCGTTGATGATTGGTGTTGCAGGCGCACTGAAATTACTGGACCCACAGTACGACATACCCTCTGTCGAATCTATTCAGGCATTCGGCAACTGGCACTACAAACATTCTGATGTGTTGGAGTAATTCTGCCCCTTACAATCACTGCATTTTTGTGTTTTTTTGATATACTGACAATCTATGGAGAATCCTAATAATATCCCTGAGGTATTTTTTGCCCCTTATAATCCGAATGAATCCGAGCGTACTACACAAGAATTATGGGATAGTTGTGGCTTTTCCAATCCAGATAATTGTATCGCTGCGGGTGTGACGCCCCCTAACGCAGAGCCATTTTCTATGGTTTTGCCTCCACCCAATGTAACAGGTGTGCTCCACACCGGACATACTCTGGAGCTCTCTATCCAGGATACCATGGTACGTTTTGCCCGTATGAACGGGAAAAGAACACTTTGGATTCCAGGAACTGACCACGCAGCTATTGCTACTCAATCCAAAGTAGAAAAAATATTAGAAAAGGAAGGGCTGCGCAAACACGATATGAGTCGTGATGACTTTCTGGATCGTGTCAATGCATTCGCGCAAAGTAGTCATGACACTATCGTTAATCAGGTTAAAGCATTTGGAGCAAGTGTAGATTGGTCACGCGAAGCCTATACATTGGATGATCAACGCAACCTAGCTGTTCGAACTGCTTTTAAAACAATGTATGACGATGGACTAATCTATCGCGGATATCGTATCGTTAATTGGGATCCGAAAGGTCAAACAACTATCTCTGACGATGAAATCGTTAACGAAGAGCGCGCTTCGAAACTATATACATTCAAATACTCCCATGAGTTCCCTATCGCGATTGCAACAACACGACCAGAAACAAAGGTTGGCGATGTTGCAGTAGCAGTTAATCCGAACGATGCTCGTTACGCACAATACGTTGGGAACGAATACGACTGCATATTTTGCGGTGTTCCCATTCACATTAAAATAATCGCCGACAATGCCGCAGAGGCGGAATTTGGCACAGGTGCACTCGGGGTGACTCCAGCTCATAGCCAAATAGACTGGGAAATGAGTCAACGACATGGATTAGAAGTAAAACCGGTAATTAATGAGTACGCAAGAATGATTGTTGGCGATGAACGAATCCTGGATAAAAAAACAACCGATGCTCGAGAGGTAATAGTAAATTGGCTCCGCGAGGAGGGATTAATGATAGCCGAAGAGGACATTACACAGAATGTTCCAACCGCAGAACGTACTGGCGCAGTGATAGAACCACTACCTAAACTACAGTGGTTTATTAATGTGAATAAAGAATTCACTCTCAGGCATTCGGAAATACAGGGCATTGAATCGGGATCTGTAGTGACACTGAAACAACTCATGCTGGCTGCTGTCCAAAGCAATCAAATCAGTATCCTTCCAAACAGATTTGAAACAACATATTTCAATTGGATTAACAATCTTCGAGACTGGTGTATATCACGCCAAATTTGGTTTGGACATCGAATACCTGTTTGGTATCGTGGTGAAGAAGTATACTCTGGTATAGAAGCCCCTGAAGATGCGAGCTGGACCCAGGATGAAGACACTCTCGACACCTGGTTTTCATCTGGACTATGGACATTTTCAACCCTCGGATGGCCAAACAAAACAAAGGATTTCGAAACCTATCACCCCACAACCTGCGTCGATCCAGCCTACGAAATATTATTCTTCTGGGTTGCACGTATGATTTTGATGAGTACATATCTCCTAGGAGTAGTTCCCTTCAAAACTGTCTATCTGCATGGAATAGTGCGAGCGAAAGACGGTCGCAAGATGTCAAAATCAATGGGTAATGAGGCCGTTGACCCACTAGAGGTCATGACAAAGTATGGAGCGGACTCTTTACGCATGGCAATGATTGTAGGCAGTAGCCCTGGACAAGACACTAAACTATACGATGAAAAGTTGAAAGCGTATAGTAAGTTCGCTAATAAGCTCTGGAACATGACGCGTTTCGTTTTAGAGAATACTGACACGAGCACTGAATATTCGCCCGCCGATTATATGCAAAGTGAATGGGCGCAGAATTACGCATCAGAATTACAAAACTTGGTTACAGAGATAACACCAGAAATGAATGAATATAAATACTATCTTGTCGCAGAAAAACTATACCACTATACTTGGCATACCTTTGCCGATAAAATTATCGAAGAGTCTCGACCTCTACTAACAAGCGAGAATTCAGCGGACAAGAAAGTTGCTCAAAGCTTATTGGTTAACCAACTGACCACCAGCCTGAAGCTGCTCCACCCCTTTATGCCGCATATCACTGAAACCATATGGCAACAACTTCCAAAAGCTTGGAAAGTTAATGAGCAATCTATATTAATGGTTGCACAATGGCCTACGATCTAATATAAGAAGCTCTCGAGTATCCCGACACAACCTTTTCCACATGATGATATAACAGCACGAGTGGTATACTAGTACAGATATGTCACAAGGATCATTCTTTTCTAAATTATCATTTCGCACTAATACTCCGGATTACTTTGAACCTGAATTTGAACCAACACCCGTTGCCTACCCGAATGAACCTCTCGGCGAGGCACAGCTAACCATAGACCTCATAGAGATGGATGACTGCATTATTATCCAAACAATCATTGCAGGAGTAAAATTGGCCGACATTGACATCACCATCTCGCGCAATCGCATCGCAATACGTGGATTCCGCGAAAATCCCTACGAATCAATGTACGACTCCATGCAGTATCATAACCAGGAATTATTCTGGGGTCCGTTCTCTCGTGAGCTCGATCTACCTGATGAAATTGACATCGATGCAGTAGAGGCAACAGAGATACAAGGACTACTCACCGTCAAGATGCCGAAGGTGAACAAAGAGCGCATTAGTAAGGTAAAGGTAAAGAATAAGTAACACAAAACAAAAACACCTCTTCGCAGAGGTGTTTTTTGTATGTGGTATATAGAAAATGTATCACAAAAGAGGGTCGCCGAGGCAAGTAGAGCCTACTTCTTCCCTGCTTCTACCACATTCCACCCCGCCTCTACCCATTGATGAGACTTCTTTGCCTTGATCTGACGAACCTCGCCATCTTTTACTATAGTCAGATATTCGGAATCGAGTGCTTTTCCTAACACATCCGCCATACTTGTTGGCGCATCTTCCTCGGCCTCTGCTACAACAGACTGAACAATAGCCGCAGGGTCCACATTAGTAAAGAATGTAATCAAATCAGAATAGAATACCCCTTCTAGCTCTCGATATAATCGCAAACCTTCCTTTGCATATTCTACCAACGGTTCACGCTGGCCGTAGGCACGCAACCCTACTCCACGTCGCGCCTGATCCATGATTTCCAGATGCTCCATCCACAGGCGATCAATCGACTGCAGCGATATACGTGCAAACAATTCGATAAAAAGTTCATCCGGCATTTGTGTACGCTTATCCTGCAATATATCTAGATGATCTGCCCCGCGCACCAATACTTCATTACTCCACAAATTGTCGATATACTCAGCATCACGTATCAGTATACTGTTACGACGAGCATAGATGACCTTGCGATGCTTTGAGAGGACATCGTCATAGGATAACACGTGCTTTCGCGCGTCGAAATTAAACCCTTCGATCTTCTCCTGAGCTTTCTCCAAATTACGGGATATCATACGATTCTGGATAGGCATATCCTCAGGAACTTTCAGAGTCTTCATTACATTCTTTACCCTGTCAGAACCGAATACACGCATCAGATTATCATCCAATGATACATAGAACTGTGTTTCTCCCGGGTCCCCCTGTCGTCCACTGCGTCCACGCAGCTGATTATCGATACGGCGTGCTTCGTGACGCTCGGTACCTATCACGAATAATCCTCCTAGTTCACGGATTTCTGCAGCCTGTTCCGGAGTAGCATCTGCTCCACCCAATTTGATATCAATACCACGACCTGCCATGTTGGTAGCCACAGTTACCGCGCCCTTGCGTCCTCCCTCTGCAATTACCTGACCTTCATTCTCGTGATTTTTTGCATTCAACAATGTATGTGGGATACCCTGCTGATTCAGGAATAGCGACAACAGTTCATTTTTCTCTACAGAGACTGTACCTATGAGTACTGGCTGTCCTTTCTTGTTAAGCTCTTTCACCTTTTCTGCTATTGCACGCCATTTTGCCTCTTCGTTGATGAATATCAAATCTACATTGTCTATACGTCGTATAGGCTGATTAGTAGGAATAGGATGAACATCTAGGTTGTATACCTTATGGAATTCTTCTTCGGAGGTCTTGCCCGTACCTGTCATACCTGATAGCTTTTTATAAAACTTGAAGTAGTTCTGATAGGTAATAGACGCCAGAGTACGTGTTTCTTGCTTTACCTCTACACCTTCTTTTGCCTCTACCGCCTGATGCAAGCCATCACTCCAGCGACGACCTTCCTGAACACGTCCAGTGAACTGATCCACAATCATCACCTCGCCATTGCGTACTAGGTATTCTCGATCACGCAGATACAATGACTCTGCGCGAACAGCATTTTCCAAATGATGCGCTAAACGAATATTCTGCGGCGTATACAGATTATCTACTCCGAGAAACCGTTCTGCCTTATCTAATCCATCATTGGTTAGCTGAATAGCATGGTGCTTTTCATCTACTGTGAAATCGACATCTTTCTGAATAGTTTTTGCAAATTGTGCAAACTTCCGGTAAATATCCGACGCTTCATCAGACATCGTCGATAGAATCAATGGCACGCGCGCCTCGTCGATCAATATAGAGTCTACCTCATCAACAATGGCGTACTCGTGACCACGCTGTACCAGCTGTGCCGGGAAGTGTACTGTGTTATCGCGCAGATAATCGAAGCCGAACTGACTATTCGTTCCATAGGTAATGTCGCAGGCGTAGGCTTCGCGCTTGCTGACAGGACGCAAATAAGGCTCAAGAATTTTGTAATCTCCCTGCTCTTCCAGTTGTTCATCCAAATCATGATGGCTAGGGTCAAACTCAAATGATTTGAAATTATCATTCACAACGCCCACAGATACTCCGAGCGCTGCAAATATTGGCCCCATCCACTGACAGTCACGCCGTGCCAGGTAATCGTTCACGGTAATAATATGCACACCTTTTCCCGACAAGGAGTTTAGATAAGCCGGAAGTGTTGCAACCAACGTCTTCCCTTCTCCTGTACGCATTTCTGCGAGATTCCCTGTATGCAATGCGTATCCACCAATAACCTGTACATCAAAATGGCGCATATTCATGCTGCGGCGTGATGCCTCGCGACATAGCGCGAATGCTTCGGGGAGTAGCTGGTCCAGCGTTTCGCCCTGTTCGTAGCGGACGCGAAATTCTGCTGTTTTTTCAGGAATCTGGGCATCAGTCAACTCTTGCATCTGCGGTTCGAATGCATTCACCTGGGCCACTATGGTACGGGCTTTACGCAGAAATGCTGCTGTGGTATTTCCGGTAATCAGATCGAGTAGAAACATATACACGCGATTATATCACTATTCTAAAATTTAGCATCTTCTCTAGCTGACCCAGAAATAATAAAAGCCTTCTTGTTGTAACACAAGAAGGCTTCCAAGCTTAACCCCAAAATAGGAAGCCAATTACAACCCTACGCGGTTGTGTAGATAGTGCAATCAACTAGTATTTCTAGCCAACTCTACTATCTACACAACCACGGGTTGTTAAAAAACTAACGAAATAAACCTTTTGCAATATATGCAAAAATTAGAAGTACCGCTGCCATACCTACAAATTTTCCAGCAAAATCGGAAACTTGTTGCCAGGAACAAAAGAATGCCCCGAACAAACCAAAAACAAAGGCAACGATTACAATCGCATACATAATAAACCTTACCATTTCTTTTATTTTTTATGATGAAATATCTTACCTAGAATATATAATACTCTAGTTATCATGTCAAGTATATACGGTCCTGATTTCAGCCGAGCTGTACTACTAAAAACCACGCTGCACCATTAATCCCCATCCCCTTCGTGGGGCTTTTCAGCCAAATCAACGAAAATCTGCCCACAGTATCCCTGCATTATTTTGGGAATATTACTATAATTCGTGCGAGTACGATGATCGGTGATGCGATCCTGTGGGAAATTGTAGGTACGGATTTTCTCTGATCTATCCATCGTGCCCACCTGGCTAGATCGCTGATCACCGTATTTTGCAGCCTCTTTTGCGTCTTCTATTTGTTGAAGTTTTTGCATCAATATTTGTATTGCTTTTTCTTTGTTCGCCTGCTGTAACCGCTCGCTGGTACTACGCACCCATAAACCTGTCGGAATATGGATAGCTCGCACAGCTGTTTCTACCTTGTTCACATTCTGACCGCCTTTGCCACCACTGCGACTGGTTTCAAACTCGAATTCAGTTGGTCGGTATTCTAACGTTAGTTTTTTACGCAATGGTAAGATGACTACGGATACCGTAGACGTATGTATTCTCCCCTGTTTTTCCGTAGCTGGAATACGCTGTACACGATGCACTCCCGACTCATACTGCAGTACTCGGAAACAGTTTTCTCCTCTGATTTCAAACGACGCCTCTTTGTATCCACCCACCTCGTTAGGCGCTGTATCCATAATCTTCCATATCCAGCCCTGCATTTCACAGTAACGCTGGTACATTTCTGCGAGTTCTGCGGCAAACAATGATGCCTCGTCTCCACCCGCTCCAGCACGAATCTCTAGGATCAATTCATTAGGGAATTCTTCCTCCTCCTTCTCTTTGTCCAAGATCTCTTGAATACTTGCAGAGGTAGAATCTATCAGCGTCTGTACCTCGTCAATATCATGCTGTGCCATATCAGCCAGCTCGGTATCCGACAGCATTGCACGTGACTCCTCCTGCCGCTCCAATAAACGCTCCAATTCTTGTGCGTAATACTGGGTTCTTGGATTTGATAATAATTCTGGAAGTTGTTCGATAATATTCATAGAGTAGCTTAAAGGAGTATAACTTGAAACAATACAAAAAGCTCTTTCGTTGTGAAAGAGCTTTTTGTAACGTAGCTATTTTGCTGTTTTCTTTGCAGCACGAGCCTTGAATTTGTCCACACGCCCTGCGGTATCCATGATTTTCTGCTCTCCAGTATAGAAAGGATGAGAAGCGCTCGAAATTTCTACCTGATACATATCGTACTCGGCACCTTCGAAATTACCCTTCAAAGTAGTATGAATAGTAGAACTAGTCAAAAAGTATGTATCCGATGACGTGTCATGGAATAGTACTGGACGATGGTTTTTGTGGTGGATACCGGTTTTCATATATAGATTACTATACTGATATTTTTACTTTTGACAAGGAAAACCGCCCTTTCGGGCGGTTTTCCACTTAACTCAAAATCTCTATTTCCCTCGCTTTTTAGCAACCTCCTCCGCAACATTCGGTGGAACGATGTCGTAGCGAGCAAACTCCATAGTAGATGACCCACGTCCTGACGTCATAGATCGCAGACTATTCACGTATCCGAACATGGACGCCAACGGAACAATCGCCTTGACCGCTGTAGTCATGCCGCGATCCTCCATTCCTTCGATCATTCCACGCTTTGATGACAGGTCTCCCGTCACGTCTCCTACGAATTCTGGTGGAACAACGACCTCTACACGCATCATAGGCTCCAGCAACGCTGGACGAGCCAGGCGCACTGCATCCTGCAATGCCTGGGAAGCACAGACCTTGAAAGCGATTTCACTAGAGTCCACATCATGGTACGAACCATCATAGAGATCTACCGAGATATTCACCATAGGATATCCTGCGACTGTACCACGGAGCATCGCTTCTTTGAGACCCTTTGTAACCGCAGGGATGAATTCATTCGGAATAACACCACCTTTGATATTATTCACGAATTCGAATCCTTCTTCACGAGTAACATTTTTGAGCTCTTTTGCCCCTTCTACCAATTCTTCGAGAGGCTTGATACGGATTTTAACATGACCGTACTGACCCTTTCCACCGGTTTGCTTGATATACTTGTTCTCCACATCAGCGGTCCCTGTGATAGTTTCGCGATAGGAAACCTGAGGATTCCCCACATTGGCCTCTACACCGAACTCACGCTTCATACGATCAACCATGATTTCGAGGTGCAACTCACCCATACCCGATATGATAGTTTCTCCAGCCTCGTTGTCGGATGACACATGGAATGTAGGATCCTCGTTCGCCAATCGTGACAATGCCATACCCATTTTTTCCTGATCACCGCGTGTTTTTGGCTCTACCTTTAGAGAAACTACAGGCTCTGCAAAGTGAATCGCCTCCAGAGTAATCGGATGTTCAGGCAGACACAGCGTATCGGAGGTCTTGGTGTCTTTCAACCCCACCGCTGCTGCAATTTCTCCTGCATACACGATCTTTACCTCTTCACGGTCGTTAGCATGCATACGCACGATACGCCCCACGCGCTCGCGCTCGCCTGTTCGAGTATTCAAAACATACGATCCAGCCTCCAATGTTCCCTGGTATACACGAATAAATGTCAGCTGTCCTACGTATGGATCATTGGCAACCTTGAAAGCAAGAGCACAGAAAGGCTTTGTATCATCTGATACGATAGCGATTTCTTCTCCGGTTTTGTCGTCAGTACCGACCACGTTAGTACGATCAACTGGTGATGGCAGATAATCAACGACACCGTCCAATACGAGCTGCACACCCTTATTACGTAATGCGGTCCCTGTAAATACTGGATATAGCTGTCCCGCCAGTACTCCTGCACGAGTGGCGCGCTTCAGTTCTTCGACAGATATATTAGTATCTCCCTCTAGATAGCGAGTCATCAACACATCGTCATGAGTGACTACTGATTCCACCAGTTCTGCGTGATATTTTTCTGCATCAGCACGCATTGATTCGGGAATTTCTACCTCTACAACCTTATTTCCCATTTCTCCTTCGAATTTGTACGCCTTCATTTTCAGCAAGTCAATGACACCCTCACACTGATCCTCTTCTCCCCATGGCAACTGGAATCGTACTGCCTTTTTGGTCAAACGCGCCAAAATAGATGCATACGAACGCTCGAACGACGCCCCCGTTCGGTCGATCTTGTTGATAAAACAAATACGAGGAACATTGTACTTGTCAGCCTGGCGCCACACTGTTTCGGACTGGGGCTCTACACCCGCAACCCCGTCGAATACTACCACCGCACCGTCGAGCACCTTCAAAGATCGCTCTACCTCTACAGTAAAGTCTACGTGACCTGGTGTATCGATAATGTTAAAGCGATGCTTTTCTCCGCCATATGTAGGAGTCCAGAAACATGTGGTTGCAGCAGATGTAATCGTAATACCTCGCTCCTGTTCCTGCTCCATCCAGTCCATGGTTGCTTCACCGTTGTGAACCTCACCGATTTTATGTGATACTCCGGTATAGAACAATACACGCTCGGTTGTCGTGGTCTTGCCTGCATCGATATGCGCAATAATTCCAAAATTACGTACTTTTGATAAAGGATAGTCTCGTGCCATAGGATAAGTGATTAAGATGCTACAATCTGACCACAGATATGTGGTAGAAAAACATAGATGTTAGATTAGTAATATGTTCCTCGCTTCAATATACGCGTATTTACACGATAATGGATAACGATAGCATCAATCTACCAAAAATTCACCATTTCCGCAAGACGAACTATCCTGCGACCCACGCAACCAAACTTTCAAAACTAGCCAGAAGAGCGTACAAAATTAACATAATCAGGATTCCTAGCCCTGCCCAACGTGCCTGAGTTTTGAGTGCATCTATCTTTTCCTCTCTACCATCCAACAGAATCATACGGACACCAGCTAGCATTATCTGAAATACGATAAATCCACCGATGAATGCTGGGATAATTCGAGCAAATTTACTGACTGCTCCCGGAATTTTAGTTACATCGCCTAACGGATTAGGGAGTAGGCCAGTACTCTTGCGTGTTGTAGGATCCGTCGGTATATCTACAATTCTATTGCTACCCAAAACCTGATCCTGATAACTTTGCACTGTTGCACCGAGTTCGCTCGTATATATGTCCGAGTTCAGAACAAAAGTACTGCCGATTAACTTTTTGGCAGCGTCATAGCTCCCTGTTGCTAGTACTGCGCCGTTCTGTTGATTGATCACTGTGTACATTGATTGTGTAGTGGCTGTGGTTATAGGAAAAGAGAAGGTAAAGAGCGACTCGTTTCCATCCAGCGTCACACTAACAGGTAGCGCTGGCACGTCCTGAGTGTTAGCACGCTGCAGTACCGGAGTAATCGTACCTGAATCTCCGCGCACTCTAAAGACAAGATTGGCCTGAGACGTACTCAGTTTTGAGGCTCCAATATCGAACAACACCGCCATATTCGCTGCAACAGTTTCAAAACATGCAGGAGGATTCTGAGGGAACTGCGTACTTGCCGCCTTCTCGCACTGTGCCTGCTGTGCGTACAATGCTGAGCGACGAGTCACCGTAGGCGATACCTTGTATTCATACGCCCACCACGTTGTAAATCGGGATAACTGATTTGACTCTGCAAAGGAAGTAATATCATTCCAACTTTT